>JAAFIG010000001.1:0-128203 GCA_013298595.1 Deinococcales bacterium
CCAAAGCGGTAAACTCGAGCCTAAATTTGCCAGTACCAATGTGTTAATGAGGCTACCAATATGGTCAAAACCAACGCTCATCCCGCTCGAGTACAGTTTTTGCCAAGTTAGATTGGGGTTAATGTTTGATAATTCGCGCACCACAGCCGCTTGTGCCACAGTGCTATCTACCAGGGCACCAAGTGCGCCAATCAAAATACCTGCAATAATTAAGGCTCGTAAATCTACGGTAACGCCTGCGGCTTGTCCCATTTGCAAAATAAATACACCTTCTTCTGAACCAAGTCCGGTTAAATGGGTTAAAGCCGCAAAGACATTGGCAAGCAACAACGTCAAAATAGCAGCAATCACTGTTGCCAGTAAACTCGAGTGAGCTGTCCAGTTAATACCATGAACAAAGTAAACACTGGCTGCCAGAATGGCGCTCGAGCCAACAATTGCTACCAGCACAGGGTTCCAACCATTAGCAATACCTGGCACAATAGCAAGTAAAATAATGGCTAAGGAAACAGCCATCGCCATTACTGCTCGGATGCCTTTGCCACGTCCAATAGCTGCTGCAACTGCAACAAACAAAATAGCCAACCATAACAATGGTGCACGGCGCACATAATCGCTGGCATATAACAATAATTCGTTTTCTGGTCCTAGGGTTGGAAAAACTTCGATGGTATCCGAAACGTTATAACGCCGCGAATCATCTTGAATGGTGACAACTTTACCTGTCACCAGTTTCACCTCGAGTAAACGCGGTTCTTGGGGATTGGTTGGTGTTTTGAGGATTCTTAAAATTCGTCCTTCGATATACTCGGCGTTATCACCTGGTGATAAACGATAAATGATTGCACCATCGGCAAGGGTTTGTTTAACCACTTCGATCTTCGCCCCAAGTTTACCAACACCTAATTCATCAACAACATTGACAACACTTTTATCCTCGAGTCGGACTTCAAAGTCTGTGCCACTACCTGGTGCCGCAGGGCGTTCGATTACACCTGGAACGCCTGCGGGTGGTTCGTTGGTTTCTTGGGCAAAACCGATAGTTTGGCAACACAGCAGTATCAGCAAGAACCGCCAAATCATGCCATACTCGTTTCGCAAACGTTACAAACACCATATAAAGTTAAATGATGCTCGAGTACCTGAAAACCATTGGCTAAGCGAGTACCACTGGGAATTTGCACTGGGCAAAAATTTAATTCAAAGACTTTGTTGCATTTTTGGCATTGAAAATGATGATGGTGGTGATTGCGCTTAACTTCATAACGGGCTTCTTCGCCGGGCAATTCAACCTCGAGAATATCGTTGTCGTTACGTAAACGATTGACAGCGCGATACACTGTAGCTAAGCCAAGCGAGGCGATGTTTTCTTTGGCTCGAGCGTGAATATCCGAGATACCAAGTGGTCCTTCGGCATTGCGTAAAACTGCCAGAATGGTTTCGCCTTGACGTGTATTACGACGATTCATATTTTTAGTTTACCTCGAGTCAATGAAGAACAAGTAGGACTCACTTCTCTAATTGAGAATACATTATCATTAAGCAATGAGATTTTATATCCCAATACTGCTTTTTCTACTTTCGAGTTTTGCCTCTGCACAAAGCCTGCAAGTGGCTACCAGTTTTTCAATTCTCGAGGATTTAGTCAAAAATGTTGGTGGCAACAGAGTAAAAATTAAAAACTTTGTTCCCCGCAACGGCGACACCCATAGTTATCAAGCCAGTGCCCAAGATATTAAAACTCTCAATACCAGCAAATTGGTTTTTATCAACGGCTTAGGACTTGAGGCATGGTTCTCAAAGCTTCTCCAAAATGCCAATCGTAATACAACCATTATCGAACTAAGCAAAAACTTAACCAGCCGCGAACTCGCCCAGAACGAACCAGACCCACACATGTGGTGGAATCCAAACAAAACCATCCAGTACGTTAAACAAATCCAAGATGCCTTAATCAAAGCCGATAACCAAGGGAAAGACCTATACACAAGCAACGCCAAAAAATACATTCAACAACTCAAAGATTTAGACACATGGGCAAAACTTGAAATTCAAAAAATTCCAACCTCAAGCCGCAAAATCGTAACCAACCACGATGCACTTGGTTACTTAGCAGACCATTATGGTTTCAAAGTTATTGGCACAGTCATACCCGGTGGCAGCACCGAACGCGCCCCAAGTGCCAAAGAAACTGCAAAACTGATCGAATTGATCCGTCGTGAAAAAGTCAAAGCTATTTTTACTGAAAATACGGTCAACACCAAACTCGCTCAAACCATCGCTCGAGAAACCAATGCCAAAATCGCCCCAGCTTTATACACAGATTCCCTAGGGGTTCTTGGCTCGAGTGGCGATACCTACCTAAAAGCTTTTCGCTATAACATCAACACCATTGTCATAGCTTTACAATAATCTAATAGTTCAAAAAAATTTTAATTTACTGTTTCTGTGACGTGTTTGAGCTTTGTAAAGGCACACAGAGGTTTGCCTTTACAAAGCTCAATCTAGATTTTGCTAAGAAACGTTCCGAATCCTTGAATAATCTCGAGGCAATAAATAAGGGTCAAAGCAAGAACTTTGACCCTTACCTGAAACCTCGAACCTTATTTTATCAAAGCGCCGAGTAAACCAGTTAACACACTGCCTGTGCTGGTTGCACCTGCATCGCGTCTGCCATCGGCATGGGTCACTTGTGCACCTTGGGTAACAGCGCCAAGCAAGGCACCAAGCGGATTACCGCCACCAAGTAAACCACCAAGCATATCGCCGAGTCCGCCGCCTTGTTGTTGCGGCTGTTGTTGCTGACCACCTGCGAGAATTCCGCTGAGCATGCCACCTAAACCACCACCTTGCTGTTGTCCACCACCCAGTAAACCACCGAGCATACCAGCAAGACCACCAGCGCCACCGCCACCCATCAGCATACCAGCAATATTACCAAGATCTAAACCACCACCTTGTCCGCCACCACCCAGCATACCCAGTAACGGTGCAAGTGCACCGAGCGGACCAGCAGCATTTGTACCTCGAGTATCGTGTTTAGCAAAACCATTGGTGAGCATGCCAAGAATTGGACCTAGGTCGTTGGCACTCAGTTGATTAGTACGCCCAGAAAAAGCTTGTGTCCCATGAGCAAAAGCATCGCCGTAAGCTTTACCCGTAAAACCACCTGTGCCACCCATCGCCTGTGCAACCTGACCAAATACCTGACCTAAATCAGCATCAGGATCAGCCGAAGCTGCTGCTTGGGCAGTCTTAAATTTCTCGAGCAATTCTGAACCATGATTTGGATTAGTTGGATCGGCACCATTAATATCGTGCTGATCATTTTGCAATTGATTAACAACCGAGCCAAGCAATTCATTTAATGTCATATATATTCCTCCTGTATGTGATACTTATCAACGGTAGCATAAACCAAACGCGGATATGCAAATCTAAGGAATAGTGATGACTTTAACAATTGTTTAATTACTTGAGCATATACCCTTGGCAAATTTGCTTGTACGACTCGAGTTGTGCAGTAACAACATCACTTGAGTAACCTAATTCTTCTTGTAAAATAGCTGCCACTCGAGGGGCTATTTTCAAACTTTCAGCCGCATCAAGCAGTAAGGCTCGAGTTCGTCTCGAGAGGACATCTTCGACATTACGAGCCAATTCGTGTTTGGCTGCATAACGCACTTGTGCTTCGGTGAGTGCAAATTTTGTGGACATGGCAACATCAGCGCCTTGCATGGCTTTAACGGCATTTGCATCCGAACCATAAACTTGCCAAGGTTCAGGTAACTGCTCGAGTGAATGCCCACGTAATTTTAGCGTTTCGGTACTCGAAGCAACGGCTGGTAATTGTCCAACTTCGAGCGCACGGTTAATTACATCGGCACCCATATGACGATAGGTTGTCCATTTACCGCCCGTGATGGTAATTAAACCCGAAGCTGAAATACGAATGGCATGATCTCGAGAAAGTGTTTTGGTACTCCCAGCCCCTTCAGCTTTGACCAGTGGGCGCAAACCTGCATACGCAGCGCGAACATCATCTCGAGTCGGAGCTTTGGCTAAGTACTGCCCCGCCGTATGCAAAATAAAATCAATTTCGTTATCCAATGGACGCGGCTCGAGGCTGATATTTTCTACCGAGCCATCAGTTGTGCCAAGAATCACTTTGTCGTGCCACGGAACACCAAATAAGACACGTCCATCATCGGTTTTTGGAATCATTAACGCATCGTTGCCGGGCAAGAATTCTTTATCAACAATTAAATGAGCACCTTGACTTGGCGAAACCATTTTCGCTGCCGTGCTGTCATCCATAGTTCGCACCGCATCCACAAAAACACCTGTGGCATTAATCACCACTTTGCCATGCAATTCCAAGGCTTCGCTCGTCTCGAGGTCTTTGGCAGCCACACCCGAAATTTTGCCATTGGTTTTGAGTAAACCAGTGACAGGTGCATAGTTGAGTGCCACACCACCTAAATCAAGCAAAGTACGCACCAGTGTCACAGCCAATCTCGAGTCGTCAAATTGGGCATCGTGATAGAGCACACCACCAACCAAACCATCTTCTTTGACCGTTGCCAATTTGGTTTTAACTTCCGATTTGGACAAGATTTTCGAGGTGGCTAAATTCAATTTACCAGCTAGCACATCGTAAACTTTCATACCAATACCATAAAACGGCACTCCCCACCACGAATAACTCGGAATCACAAAACCAAGGGTTCGCACCAAATGTGGCGCGTTTTGCCGCATCAAACCACGTTCATGCAAAGCATGTTGCACCAAAGAAATATTGCCCTGCGCCAAGTACCGCACACCACCATGCACCAATTTCGTGGCTCGAGAAGAAGTCCCTTTGGCAAAATCGTAAGACTCGAGCAACAAGGTTTTATACCCGCGTTGAGCAGCATCCACAGCCGCCCCTAAACCCGTGGCACCACCACCAATCACGATCACATCCCACGTTTGGGTCTGCCGAATTTTTTGCAATAACTCGGCGCGATTCATGCGGATACCTCGAGCAAAACAGCACTGAACAAATGTTTAAGGATAGTGAACATATGTGCAGTTTACTATAAAAACGCAAAAACAAGCAACAGGTGACAAGCCCCCAAGCCAAGCCGTAAACTCGAGCCATGAACGGTGCAAGAGATGGATAACCAAGAACACATCCTCGCCTTACGAGTCGCAAAACTCTACTACTACCAAGGACTGACCACCGAAGATATCGCCCAAGAACTCGGCTTATCCCGACCAAAAATTTCTAGACTACTGAGCTTTGCCAAAAACCAAGGTATTGTCCAAATTCGCGTCATAGACCCACTCGAGGACAACCGCAGCCTATCCAAAGCCATCAAAGACAAATACCACCTCAAAGCCGTCCACACCGTACCCGTACCCGACATCGCCAGCGAAGCCGAAGCCCTCGAGCGAGTCGCCACCTTTGTCGGCGCTCACCTCAACACCTTAGTCCAATCCAACACTGTACTCGGCTTAGCATGGGGTACCACCCTCGCCGCCATCTCCAGACACCTACTACCCAAACCCACACCCAACCTCGAGATTGTGCAACTCAATGGCAGCGGTAACACAGGCAGCATGAGCGACCGCTACATCACCGATGTGATCCAACAATTCGGACATAACTTTGAAGCTCGAGTGCACCTTTTTCCCGTACCCGCTTTTTTTGATTACGCCGAAACCAAACAAGCCCTCTGGAAAGAACGCAGCGTCAAACGCATCGTCGAACTCCAAAAACGCGCCTCGGTACTGCTATACAGCATCGGCGCAATCCATGCCAGCGTACCCAGTTACGTCTACGAAGCTGGCTACCTCGACCACAAAGACCGCAAACAACTCGAGAAACAAAAAGTTGTCGGCGACATCGCTACCGTCTTTTTTCAAGAAGACGGTAGCTTCAACGACATCCCACTCAACGCTCGAGCCAGCGGACCCGACCTCAACGTTATACGCAACGCCGACCACGCCGTCTGCGTTATCGCAGGACGCAGCAAAATTCGAGCACTCGAGGGAGCGCTCAATGGCGGGCTACTGAATGAATTAATTATTGACGAACCAAGCGCTCGATTGCTGATTTAAGCTGGTCTCGAGACCAAAAGTTGGTAAAATTTCTCAGCATAAATCCAGATTATGTCGTCCTAGAGAGCGAACACAAGGTTCGCCCCACAGCCATCAACGCAAGAGCAAAACCTTTCAGTACGCACAGAATCGCAGTCAGTCAGCCCTCTCCCGCGCTTTTTGGCGGGATGAGGGTAACGAGCCTAGGCGAGTTGGGAGAGGGCATGTACCACGTTTTGGATAATTTAATTCTCGAGATATGTTTGTAGGGGCGAGGCATGCCTCGCCCCTACGGTTGCGTTCCAGATAATGTTTTTACGGACTATTCTAAAGTTCACTAATTTCTCAAGGATTACTTTGCGATGCTGATATCCTCGAGTGCGGGTAATCCCAATCCCTCGAGTTGTGGTAGCACAGTTTTCTTATCGCCAACCAAAACCCAAATGGCTTTGTCGAGTTGAATCGCGTTTTTGGCAATAGCATTGACGCTGGCAGTGTTGATTTTGGCAATGCTGGCACTTTCGGTCATCAAGTTGGTAAAGTTGCGACCTTCGCTTTGTAAGGCAGTTGCAGATGCGGCAATGTTCTCTGGGGTGGAGACTGCCTCGAGTACACTCGAGAGTTGGCTTTGCGTAGCTTTTTGGGTTTCTTCGTCGGTGATGCCTTTGTCGGTCATGAGCTTGAATTCTTTGAGGATTTCTTTGATCGATTCTCCTGTGACACTGCTTTCAACGGCTGTTCGGGTATTGAGAATGCTGTACGTTGGTTGAAAAATAAAACTCGAGCCAATGCCGTAGGTGTACCCTTTGTCTTCGCGTAAATTGGACATCAGACGGCTGGTGAATGTTCCACCTAGAACCGTGCCAAGCGTGGCGTACTCGAGGTAATTGTTGCTGTTATAGCCAACACTGGGCATAAAGACTCGGACAAAGGTTTGTGGTGATTCTGGGCGGTCTATAAACAGTAATCGTGCTTTGCTGGCAACTGGGGCTGGCATTGGCAAGACCGCTTTGGCGGTTCCTGCTGATTTCCAAGTGCCAAGGGTTTTCTCGAGTGTCGCTTTGACCGCAGCCACAGGTAAATCGCCTGCCATAAAAACATTGATATTGGCTGGAATCATCACTTCGTTATAACGGGTTTTGATTTGCTCGAGTTTCAGGGCTTTCACTTGGCTCGGGCTGACAAATCGTCCCATTGGATGGGTTGCTCCATGAAAAGCATTCATCGCAATCTCGAGTGATAAACTTCTTGGATCGTCTGGCAGTGCTTCGCGGTCAAAGTTGAGATTGGCTTGTTCGTTCTCAAATTCTTCTTTGCCTAGTAACGGGCTGCTGAGTGCTTCAGTGATGAGTGTCATGCTTGGCTCGAGATTGCGTGATAAGGTTTTAGCAGTCACAGAAGTTTGTTTGACACTGGCATCCACACTCATTTCTGCGCCAAGTGTACTCAGTGCTCGAGTAAAATTCTTGGTTTTGCTGCCTTTATCGAGCAGTGCTGCCAGCAATTGCGTAGTACCGATAACACTTTCTGAACCTGTACCTTGGTTACTCGAGATGCCCATGTAGGTTAATGGGAATTGCCCAGATTGCCAATACGAAACACTGACACCGTTTGATAACTTAAATTCGGTATTGGTTGGGAAGCTAAAACTTGCACTAGCAGCATCGGCGGGGCGGGTATCTCGATCGGCAGCATCGGCTGGTCTTGAAGCTGGTAAAACAGTTTGAATCAGACGATCATCGAATTTTAGTTGTGCTCGAGCCGTAGCAGTGATGGCTTCTGGAGCAAATTTCGCGTAAGACTCGAGGCTTTTTAAGGTGTAATTGGCGTTGTTGTAATAATACGAGTCGATGTTCATGGTTTGACCACGACCCACCAAATCTTGCATGCCACTAAGCACGGTTTTTTCGGTGGCTGCCACAACGGTTTTTAATTCAGCAGCACTGATACCTGTTTTGAAAAAATCGGTTAATAAACCATCCATTTTTTGCTCGAGGGTGGCTAAACTGACATCATCGCCCGGAAAAGCAGTGAAATAGACTTGCGACTCGAGAATGCCACCTTGGATGTAGGTGTACGCATCTGAGGCAATACCCTCGTCGATTAAAGTTTCATTGATTCGGCTTTGTAAAGCAGTCGTGATGATATCAAGTTTAATGTAATCATCGGAACCAATTTTTGGTACTCGCCAGACCATATTGATCCGTGGTTGCGAAACCCGATCGACGAACGTGGCTCGTTTAACACCCATGCCAACTCGAGCAGGCACACTTTTACGTAACGTGTCGTTTTTGCGAGCAATGCCAGCAAAGAGTTTTTCGATTTGCGGTTTGACTTCACTGCTCTTAAAGTTACCAGCCACCAACAGTGAAATATTATTTGGCACATAATACGTGGCAAAAAAGGCTTTAACATCGGCTAAACTGGCAGCATTTAGATCGGCTGGTGAACCAATGGTGCCACGATGATATGGATGATTTTCTGGGTAAATCAATTGATTGATGGCTTCGTCAGCTTCGCCATACGGTGTGTTCTCAGTGGTTTGCCGACGTTCATTCAGCACTACAGCCCGTTGTAAATCAAGTTTTTTCTGGTCGATATTCTCGCCCAATGCCTCGAGTCTATCTGCCTCGAGCCAAAGCAGGGTTGGCAGGGCTTTAGCTGGGGCGCTCGAGTAATACAAGGTCATGTCGGGTGCGGTAAAAGCATTGTTATCGCCGCCATAGGATTCGATTATTTTATCGTACTGCCCTTGGGGTACGCGCTTTGTACCCATGAACATCAGATGCTCGAACAAATGGGCAAAGCCGCTGCGTTTGTCGAGTTCGTCTTTTGAACCGACTTTGACTAGGAAATTAACGGTCACTTTTGGCGTGCGAGTATCCTCGTGCAGAATAACTGTCAACCCATTCTTGAGGGTATACGACTCGGTTTTAAGCTCGAGCGCCGAAGCCGAAGGCAATAATGCCATGCCGACAAGCAATCCAATCCAAAGTTTTTTCACGCTTTTAATTTTACGGCTGACACTACTAGCAATGCTGTGAAATAATGAAAGTAATTCATTAAACACACATTATTCAAGGATAACAGGAGTCATTGCCAAATGTACCAAGTATTTTTGAGACCCAGCTTTGGCAGCATATTTCGCGGATAACGCAAAAAGTTCGCGTTGTAATTCTTTGGCATCTTCAAAATCAAATTGAAAAGTATGCCACATGCCGTAAGTCGCTGCCATAGCTAAAGACTGCGGCTCGAGATACGTATCCACATCTTGTACTTGCACACAACGCACAGCCCCCGTTGATTCACACCAAATTTGAATACCACATGTCTCGGAAAGATCGCCCCAACTGGCATGTACCAAATTTTTCACCAGCATAGTTTCAAAAGCCGAATTGACTTTGCTCAGTGTTTCTTGAAGCGGCAAAAGCGTATTGGCAATAAAAAACTTTTCTGCCACAGCAGCGTAAAACAAAACAGCTTTACCATTGCGTTTTTGTTTTTCGACCACATGAATAATACCCATTTGCTCGAGCCGTTTAATCAGGGTATAGGTTTTATGAAATGCCAAACCCAATAATTGACTGGCTTGACCAACACTGACAGCTTGGCGCAAAAAAATTGCCACTTGTTCGTGATGCAAAGGCTCGACAAGATAACGTGCCACCTCGAGATTTTCGATGCGCTTAACACTATTTACAAATTTCGGTTTCATTCTAAATAGC
Source organism: Deinococcales bacterium (assembly GCA_013298595.1). Lineage (GTDB taxonomy): Bacteria > Deinococcota > Deinococci > Deinococcales > JAAFIG01 > JAAFIG01. Next base: position 9,810 of record JAAFIG010000001.1, read on the forward strand.
TTAACGTCATATTAGAAACAGTGTCATGCACCTTTTGATACAGAACTCGAGTTTAGGAGCAAAATCATGAAGAAAAAACCATTGGTCAGTACACTCTTATTTGTCTTTTCGGCACTGGTACCAACCGCTGCTGCCCAAACCCTAAATACCAGCGATATTGACACGTTAATCAAAAGTCAAATGCAACGCTATGCCATACCTGGGGTCGGACTGGCTTTGGTAAAGGATGGCAAAGTGGTTTACACCCAAGGCTACGGCGTGCGCGATATCAAAACCAATACACCAGTCAACACCGAAACCTTATTTGCCATCGGTTCGGTCAGTAAATCATTTACCAGCTTAGCGATTATGCAGCAAGTGAATGCAGGCAAAATCAATTTGGATACACCTGTGCAAACCTATCTGCCCAACTTGCAATTCTCGGATGCCAGCATTGGCAAAAAAGTGACTGTGCGGCAACTCTTATCCATGACCAGCGGCATGGATCGCTTTGACAGTTGGGCTTTTGATAAAACCATTGACACTCGACAAAAAATGCTCGAGACCATCAGTCAAATACCTTTTAACAAAACCCCAGGTACTTACTTCCAGTATTGCAATCAAAATTATGTGGCAGCCAGCGCCATTCTCGAGCAACTCAGTAAACAGAGCTGGGAGGTCTACACCAAAACCAACATCCTTACGCCATTAAGCATGCAACGCACCAAACTCAATTACCTCGAGGCAGTAAAAGATGGCAATTATGCCGCTGGACATAACCTGAGCGTTCAGGGAACTGTGGCGATGCCCGCCTTTGATCGTTTTCCGATTATTGCACCAGCTGGTTCGATTCACTCGAGTGTCAACGATATGGCAAAGTACCTGATCTTACAGATGAGCAATGGCAATAACGTTATTTCCAAAAAACTCTTAACCGAAATGCAAACACCACAAATCGCCATTGGCAATGCGTATTCCGATAACATCGCAGGTGTGACAGCCACAGGCTACGGCTTAGGCTGGTTTAGCGAAGAATACCGAGGTGTCAAAATTATTGAACACGGCGGCAATATCAATGGTTTTAGTGCTCAAGTGCAAATGCTGCCCGAACAAGGTTGGGGAATGGTGATCTTAACCAATCGCAACAATGCCAACAGTTTCTTAAATCTGGTTCGATTCAGCATCACCGAGCAACTGCTCAATATCCGTCGTCGCAACGATTTTACCAACCCTCCAGCCCTCGCCGAAAAAGCCTTACTCGAGCAAGCCAGAACATTCCAAGCCAAACCGGAAATCTTAAAAGCCATCGAAGGAAAATACGCTTTAATCGAAGATGGTGGTACGTTCAAACTCAGCCTCGAGGATGGCAAATTATTTGGTGAACAAGGCGGAACGCGTTTACCGATTCTTGCAGCCTCAGATACAAATTACATCGCAGATTTTGAAGGCAATTATATTTTCCTCGAGTTTAAACCGAGCGCAGATGGTTTGGTCTGGATGTACCAAGATAAACAAGTGGTTGGCGTAAAAATTCCCACTACCACAAGTGCTGCTAAAACTCTGACAGACGCAAAGAATCGTTTTAGTACAGTGTTACCAAACAACGTAGAAGTTGTGCAAACCACACCCAATTTTATTGTTGCCCAATCCGAAAAACCAGCTGGTACATTCTTATTTAATGTCAGTGAAGCCAAAACAACCCTCGAGGAAACCGCCCTAGGCTTTATTAAAACCCTCGACCCAAGTTTTAATATCAAACCCAGCCAGAGCAGCAAGTTACCCGCCATCAATGGCGTGGTTTGGACGCAAATTTTATATACATTGCCACAAAATCAAACTTTTGCTGTTTTTGCCACGCAAAAAGGCTCGAGTGTTTACATGGTCGCAGTGCAAGCTGAAACCAAGGATTTACCAGCTTTAACACCCGCTATAGAACAAATTCTTTCGAGTTATAAAATACTGTAATCAGCGTTTCTCAAGACGAACCCGCAACCCACCTTTGGCTCTGAGTGTGATGGACTGCTCAAGCTGCATGGTGGGTTGCTCGAGAATAATGTTGTATTTTTGGGCAATTTGTGCCAGCAGTAACTGCCCTTCCATCAATGCCAGATTGTTACCAATACACTTTCTTGCTCCAGCGCCAAATGGCATAAACTCGAGACGGTGTTTTTCCTGCCGATTTTGGAAACGCTCTGGGCGAAATTCGTTTGGGTTATCCCAAAATTCGCTGTGATGCTGAATGTTGTAGATATTGACACTGATTAACGCACCTTTGGGCACTGCGTATCCACCTAGCGTTGTATTCTCGAGCGCAAGTCGTGGCGTGGTACTTGGAGCAGTTGGGTAATGCCGCATGGTTTCTTCAAAAATTTGTTTGGTGTACTCGAGTTTGGCTAAATCATCTATTGTTGGTGCTCGCCCTGCCAAGACAGTATCAAGTTCTTGATGTAATTTCTCGAGGATTTGCGGGTGCTTGGCTAAGGCGTACCAAGCAAAAGTTAAGGTGTGGGCGGTGGTCTCATGACCCGCTCCAAAAATTGTGATCACTTCATCAAGCAATTGCTGATCGGTCATACCTTCGCCCGTGTCGGCATCTCGAGCCTCGAGCAGCATATCGAGTAAATCATCTTTGGGTTGGGTACTACGGCGCTCGTTAATGACTGACATAATCAGGTTATCGAGCGCTGCTTTATTAGCACGGTATTTTTCGTGGGTTGGAATTTTCCACTCGAGTGGCAATTGAATTGGTGATTGAATGCGTTGTTGTAAAAAATGCAAAGCATCGCCAAGGGTATGTCCGAGTTTGCTGGCTTCGGCGCGTAAATCGCTGGAGAACATGGTTTGTGTAATGATATCAAGCGTCACTTGCATCATTTCAAAATCGAGGTCAAACATTGTTTGATCTTTTTCCTGCCAACGCTCGAGTAAGCTCTCCCCTGCTTTGACCATTTTGTCACCCATTGCGTTTAGGCGTTGCCGATGAAACATGGGTTGCATCATGCGGCGCTGAGTTAACCAACTGGTATGGTCAGTGTTGGTGACTAATCCATCGCCCAGAATTAAGCGCAGAATTGCTTGGGCTTTGGGAAATTCTGCTGCCCGATCAATCAGCACTTCTTGGGCAAGGGCTGGGTGTGACACCACAAAAACATGGCGTTTACCAATCTTTAGTTGAAAGACATCGCCATACATTTGATGCCCGCGCTGCATTGCCTCGAGCACCCCTTGGCGAAACTCGAGGGCATTGCCAATAATTGGTAATGGCGTTGGTCCTGGAGCGGTTTTTATGGGTTGGTTTAAGCTGACTGTGGTCATGATTTCACCTCGAGAAGATTAACTAACCAAATAGTTAGTTAATGATGCACCGAAAATACGTTAAAGTCAAGTCATGCCCAAAACTCCTCGTCCTCGAGATGCCAACACCAGCCGCCAAGCCATCCTCGATGCCGCCGAAAATGAATTTGCCGCTCACGGCTTTGGTGGCGCACGCATAGACAACATCGCCAAAGCAAGCGGCTACAACAAAAGCCTGATTTTTCAATACTTCACTGATAAAAGTAACTTATACAGTGCTGTTATCAACCGCATCCGTGAAAAACTCGATGCCGACTTCCTCGAGCAATTCGGCAATACACTCGAGCAACCACTCAACGCCAAACGTGCTCAAGCATTAATTGCCGAATCCATACGTTTAATTTTCAATCAACTGTTGCGATTACCCAATGCCCGTAGACTTTTTGCATGGAGTGCCGCTGAGGGCTGGAACCGCTACAACCTACGCCTTGGCACCACCGAGCCATCCCTCGAGTTTGGCAGACAATTCTTAACCCACGCTCAAAGTAACGGCTGGATACGCCAAGATATTCAAATCGAAACCATCGTCATGATGAGCCTGACCATGCCACAAGCCATGATTAGCGCCATGCCAAGATTCACAGGCAACCTCGAGCAACCAAACCCACAAGACCTCGAGCAATTACGTGAGCAACTGGTGAAGATATTACTTTACGCAATTACTCCTTGAAAATCGAGCTTTTAGGATATCTAAATTAAGTGCAGTTTTCCAATAGTCACCTGAGACAAAAAACTTTGCAGTAGCTGAAAATCTATAAGTTTATGGCAAATAAATGGCTCGTGATAGCATTTAGATTAAGGAGCTGCCATGAAAAACATTCGAGTAGCCTTTTTGTGTCTTGTTTTAGCGATTGGTTTAAGCAGTTGTCAACTTTTTAATATGGATTGCTGCATGGGTATTAACCAAATCACCATAAGTTCACCCACTACACAGTTACGCGTTGGAGAAACCATTTCAATTTCAGTTAGCACACCCGAAACCAATCTAAAACCCTATCTTGGACCAACATGGGCAGCAGAAGCCTTTATCTACTCTCCTATTTCAAATAGTTCAGATCTGGCACCGTATGCACCGCTTTCTTCAGGTGGTTTTAGTGCTGCTTCCGACCCAACCAATTTTCCAGTGCAAAATACTATCGAGATTACATCACCAATTACTGGAGCTAATAATGTCCCTCCTCGAGTAGCCGCAACCTTTGGCAATAGTAAAGGCTCAGCAACTTTTACCATTCGCGGTAAAGCTGTTGGAACTGTTCTTTTGAAAGCTGGCTTTGTACTTACTCGAGCCGAAGTTCCTAATAATTTTGGTCGTTTCCCTAGTATAGTCAGTGCAGAAGGAACGATTACATTACAAGTTATTCTTTAGTCTGAAAGAAGTACTTCCTGCAGTAGCACCCTCTACGCAACCTCACCTTGAAACTCGAGGATACTGGCTCGAGTTTCATCTGGTATTCGTAAACTGATTTTCGCGTGGTGATCGTACCAAACCAGCACTGTCTCGAGCGTCGCGCAGAGTTTATTATTAGCGATGACTTCGTGTTTCATGGTTAAACTTTTATTACCAAGATTTGAAACCCATGTTGTGATTTGCAGATCATCGCCGTAATGCACTGCGTGAACATGATTCGCCACCACTCGAGCCAATATGCAGCTTGGAAAAGACCGATTGGTAATACCTAAATGCGCGAAAAACTCGAGCCGAGCAAATTCTGTGTAGGTAAAAAAAACTGCATTATTCACATGCCCGAGCATGTCTAAATCGCCAAACCGAACAACCATTGGAATGATAAATTTGTTCATGTTAAAAGAGGAAAGAGTTGATGTAAAAGTCTCTTTCCTCCTGCCTCTTTTCTCTTCACTGCTACTCAAATCGGTACCCTTTTGGTACCACAACCACACCTTTATCTGTAACCTTGAACCCTCGAGCACGGTCTTCCTCGAGATTGACTCCAATTTTCGTTCCGGGTGGCACGATGACATCTTTGTCGAGAATGGCATTGCGAATAATGCTGTTACGCCCAATTTCAACTTCGTCAAATAACACACTGCGTTCAACTAAAGCATAACTGTTCACTCGAGCACGGCGAAATAACACCGAATCGCGGACTGTGCCGCCAGAAATAATCACACCACCTGCAATTAGGCTATTTAAGGAGCGTCCTGTGCGTTCGCCTGCTTCGTGCACAAACTTGGCTGGTGGACTGTCGGCATTGACAGTGCGCAGGGGCCATTCTGGGTTATATAAATCGAACTCTGGGTTAATCGAAATCAGTTCCATACTGGCTTCGTGGTAGGCATCCAAAGTTCCAACATCTTTCCAGTACGTATTGGGGCGGTCTGCGCCAGGAATAGGATTTTTGAAAAAATCGTACGCATGTAAATGATAACCATCTCGTAAGGCTCTTGGCAGCACGTCCTTACCAAAGTCTTTGCTCGAGTTATCATCTCTGGCATCTAAATCAAGTAAATCCTCGAGGGCTTTACGACTAAAAATATAATTTCCCATGCTGGCGAGTGCCATATCCGGTTTGCCTGGCATCGGAAATGGGGTTTTGGGTTTTTCTTGAAATTCGGTGATTCGGCTGCGATCATCGACGCCGAGCACACCAAAACGACTGGCTTCCTCGAGTGGTACTGGAAAGGCAGCAATTGAAACATCAGCTCTCGAGTCCAAATGTTCTTGGATCATGTGGTCTACGTTCATTTTGTAAATATGGTCACCACTAAAAATGGCGATGCAATCAGCTTTATGATTTTCGATTAAGTGCATGTTCTGCCAAATGGCATCGGCAGTACCACGGTACCAAACCGCTCCTAGTTCTTCAAAACGGTATTGCTGGGCTGGGACAAGGGTAATAAAGTAATCTGATAAAAACGAACCGAACCGCCAACCACGTTGAATATGCTCGGTTAAACTCTGGGCTTTGTATTGTGTTAAAACATAAATACTGTAAATTTCTGAGTTAATAAAATTGTTAATTGCAAAGTCAATAATGCGGTACTTGGCACCAAATGGAACAGCTGGTTTGGAGCGTTTAGAAGTTAAAGGAGAAAGCCTCGAGCCTTGCCCACCAGCGAGAATCATGCCTAATGTGCGAATCGCCATAAATTAGTACCTCCGGATACGTAGAAGTATAACAGCAATTTGGAGACTCGAGCTTCTGAACGAGGCAAGCCCCGCCGCTACAGTTTTGCCTTCGTCCTTCATCTTTCCTCCTTCCTCTCCTTTGCTGTGTTACTGTTCCATTCATGAGTTGGATTGCTTATGAGCGTGCGTACCCCAGTCAAAATGGGCATTCGGTAGTAGGAAATATCCGTGTCAAACGCAATGTCGGTGGAGGACGTGTCGCAGCTCGAGATATTATTGTGTATTTACCACCGAGTTATTCAAGGTTAAAAACGGCTCATTTTCCTGTGCTTTACATGCACGATGGGCAAAATTGTTTTGATAATGCAACGTCTTATTCGGGTGAGTGGGGAGCCGATGAAACCGCTGAGCGATTAGCCAAGCGTGGCTTAGAGTGCATTATTGTAGCTGTGCCTAATGCAGGTGTGGCACGAATTGATGAATATGGTCCTTGGTTTGAACCAAAAGTGAAGTTGCCTGGTATTAACAATGGCGCGGGTGGTAAAGCCCACGAGTACTTAGATTATTTGCTCGAGGTGGTCAAACCTTTGGTAGATTCGAGTTTTCGCACTTTATATGATGCCAAGCACACTGGTATTGCAGGCAGTAGCATGGGTGGTGTTATCAGTTTGTATGCTTTACTCGAGGCTTCGGATGTCTTTGGTTTTGCGGGGTGTTTCTCAAGTGCTTTTTGGGTTGGACGCAAAGGATTATTTGAGTATGTGCAAAGTCATATTGCACCTCATACGCGGATTTATATGGATTGTGGGCATCTCGAAGGTGGGCAATCTCGGGAATCTAAAGCGTATCTCGAGGATAATCGAAAAGTGGCTGGTATGCTGGTTTCTCAAGGGTGTTACGATTTGGTGTTTCTCGAGGATGAAAAAGGAGTTCATGCCGAGCATGAGTGGCGTAAGCGTTTCCCTGCAATGCTTGAATGGTTCTTAAATCCGCGTCGTAAACCTAGTGTGGCAGCTTGGACAAAATCATGATTGAACGTAATCTCTCTTTAACAACCACCATTACAGTGGCAACGTATGCTGTCATGATAAGCATCGGTGCAATGAATGCCAGTTATGGCACAGTCCTGCCCTTTCTCGAGGGGCGCTTTGCAGTGGATAGCAGCGTGATTGGTTTATTAGGCACAGCCCAAACTGTTGGCGGGGTGCTGGGCAACCTTAGTACTGCTTTTCTCGAGGGGCGTTTTACCGCTGGTCAGCGGACTTTGTTTGGTGGGGCTGGTTTTGCGATTGGGGCTATGGCTTTTGCCCTGGCGATTTTCTTTCATTTGCATTTTGCTTTGGCATTACTCGCACTTTTCCTCATGGGTTTTGGCGTGGGTTTATTTCAAGTCAATTATGCCAATTTATTCTCGAGGGGTTTTGGTGCGCGTTCTGGTGCAGTGATGTCCATCATGAGCACTGCTTTTGCTGTTGGTAGCATCATTGGTCCGATTTTAGCGGCTTGGTTAGCGCAAACGTATGCGTGGTTGCCAGCTATTTTTGGGGCTTTAACCTTAGGGTTTGCAATGCTGATACGTCCTGCTCGAGATATGCCGAAAAGCGCAGATCACAAAGAAACGGGTGGTTTAACGACAGAGACTTGGTTATTTGCTGCGATGGTGGCATTTTATGTGATTGCCGAGCAAGGAGCAGGGTTTTGGGGCGTGACTCATTTGGTGGCGATTGGTTGGAAAGAAACTGATGCTGCTTGGGTTTTCTCGAGTTTTTGGACAGTGTTGTTGGTTGGGCGTTTAATGGGGGCAGGTCTAGCTGTGCGTTTTTCTGATGAACTGATTTTATTGGTTGGTGCGCTTGGATCAACAATTGCGTTTTTACTGGCAAACATTGCTGTTATTGCTGCACCTGCGTATTTGGTTGCAGGTTTTTTCTTTGCACCAACCTTTCCGATTGGTTTAACTTGGATGGCTCGACGTAACCCTGCCAGTATTGCCACCACCACATATTTGATAGCTGGCAGTGCTGGTGCAGCCGTTGGTATTCCACTAATTGGATTGTGTAAAACCATGTTTGGAGCAACAGCGATTCCCGCTGCTATTGCCATTGCAAACTTTGTTTGTTTTGCTTTAGTTCTTGTGTTGCGTGCACAGCAAACCAAACGCCTCTAAATCCCGTACACTCGAGTGATGAAAAGATTTATTGATGCTATTCCCGAGAATGCTGTGTTGATTGATACTCGAGCTAAAAAAGAGTATCTCACAGGTCATATGCAAGGTGCTCGGCACGCAGAATTTCTCGAAAAATTTATTATCCGTAATGCCGAACAACTCGAGTTTTTTAATTTGTCCCTTGAAGCTTGGATACAAAATTTGGGTTTAACAGGCTCTGAGCACATTGTGGTTTACGATGCTGGACGGGATACTCGAGCCAGCCGTGCAGCTTGGGCACTGGCGTATGCTGGTTTTCAGGTGCAAGTGCTACGCCAAGGCGTACAAGGCGACCTCGAGACAGCTATACCTGCCTACCGCAAAAGCCAATTTAAGTTGCAGCCAAATGCAGCTTTGCTGGCAACCGCCGAAGACATTCTCGAGCACAAAGCTTTAGTGATTGATACTCGAGATGCTGATGAATTCGCAGGGCGTAAAATTCCACCAGGAGCAACTCGAGGTGGGCATATTCCTAACGCCCAGCATTTGGATTGGCAGACTTTAACCACTGACAATGGCATCAAAACTGAATCAGAAATTGATGCCATTGTCAGTGGCATTGCCAAAGACCAAGAAATCATTGTGCATTGTCAATCTGGTGCTCGCTCAAGCGTGGTTTTTCATGCGCTCAAGGAACGTGGTTATCGGGTAAGAAATTACCTTGGCAGCATGAATGAATGGCTCAACGACCCAAGTTTACCCATCGAAACTAATGCCTGAAAAAGACCAGTTCTTTGGGTACGCCAAGCGGAATTTCACGGTCAGCTCGGGTCTCGAGCTGCATAGCAACAGCCAGTGCTTGCTCGAGGTATTGGTTGTATGGCACAGGTGAATCATCTGTTGGTGCTGGGTTGGTAAAGTCAAATAACGAAGCAGCTCGGCTTACGTCTGTATGATGTTTCCAAGCGCCTGTATGCCAATTAAAATTGTATAGCGCCACAAAACGTTCGCCGTACATAGCAACAAATTCAATCGCTGCCAGTAAAAACTCGTATTCTTCTTGGCTGATAAAATAATTAAAATTCAGGCGTGTCCAACCGGGTTTAATACCTTCGTAGCCAGCACTGACACTGGCTCGGTAGGCACTCGAGGTACTGGAATCAATGTCCAGTAAGCGATGCCCGTAAGGTCCAGCGCAAGCACAACCGCCTCGGGATTGAATACCAAATAAGTCGTTGAGCAGTTTAACCACAAAACGCGGATGCAAATAACTCGAGTCGCTTTTAACCATAAAAGACAGTACTGCTAAACGTGGCATTTCGAGATTACCCAGTATCTCGAGGTTTGGTTGCTGACGCAAGCGTGTAATGGCGTTACGAATAAAATCACGCTCGAGTTTTTCGATTTTGTCTGTGCCAATTTGGGCTTTGATCCAAAAACCCAAAGCTGCCCGCATTTTTTGCAAAATAGCTGGTGTGCCCGCGTCTTCTCTAGCTTCGATATCATCGGTAAAATCGTGATCGCTACTCGAGACATAGGTGACAGTGCCACCACCAGCGGTACTTGGTGTGGCTAAGGTATACAGACTTGGGTTAAAGACCAGAATACCTGGGCTGCCAATGCCACCAATCATTTTGTGTGGGCTGATAAAAATTGCATCATAACCATCTGGTTTACCTGGACGCATATCAATTTTTTGGTATGGTGCACTGGCAGCAAAATCAAAGAACGCATAGGCACCTTGGGCATGGAGTAATCGTGCAATGCTACGGGTATCCGAGAGTAAGCCTGTCACATTACTGGCTGCCGAGAACGAACCAATTTTTGGACGACCCGCAAAACGTGGGTCTTTGAGGGCATCTCGTAGCGCATCTAAATCGATTAAACCTTTTGGGCAAAGCGGAATCTCGACCACTTCGGCAAGACTTTCCCGCCAAGAAACCTCATTGCTATGGTGTTCGTAAGGACCAACAAAAACCACGGGTCGCTCGGCGGGTTGCAGTATCTCGAGTAAGCGTGTTCGTAAGGAACTTGGGGCGGCTAATCCCAAAATTTCTTGGATTCGTTTAATAGCGGCGGTACTACCTGAGCCACAAAAAATAATTTTATACTCGAGAGCATTTAATTGCGCCTTGATGTATTCACCTGCTTCATAGGCAAAATGGGTACTGCTTGCCCCAGTAAAACTATCCTCGGTGTGGGTATTGGCATACCAAGGCAGCACACTGCGCTGCAAATGCTGTTCGACAAACTCGAGCGCCCGTCCAGAAGCAATATAATCGGCATACGTCACACGCCGCAAACCAAAAGGAGTCGCAATACTCGAGGTTGAACCAATCACATTGGCACGAATCCACGCTGTGCTGATCTCTGGAAGCATGGTGCAGTGTACTCCAAACAAGAAAACCTGATACAATCCCCAAGTTTTCTATGACTGCCTTACTGACCCGAATTCTCGCTGTTCTCCTTGCCTTACAACCCTGGGCATTAGGCGCATTTGCTGCTCCACGCAGTAAAAACAACAGCACTTCGAGTCTGAGCAGCCCCGCCCGAGATCAAACCAGCTTAGAAAACGCCAAGCCAAGTAGTCAATTGCCCACCTCAGCTCGAGAAGCTGCTGTGGCAGCCACAAGCACATACCTGCCTAAAACCCCCAATTATAGTGTTATCTCCTCGAGTTTCCGAACCGCGCCTGAAGCCATTAAAATTGGTATTTTAGCGTGGTACAGCAGGTGGCTCGAGTAAAATAAAACTTATTTGCCTAAGACTGCTGGGGTGCAAAAACCCGAGCAGCCAATCAACCCTGTCAAGCCAAACCAAAAAGGATTTCTTATGTCAATGAAAAATCGTAGTGCCAGCGCGCAAAACCTTGCGCGACAAGCTCGGGAACGTGCCGAGAAAAATAATCGCAATCCCAACCGTAACCCGCAACAAGAAAGCTGGCTCACCAGCCACTTACTCACAGGTTTACTAATGCTGGCAATTGTACTTGGTAGCATTTTTGCCTTGTGGAAACCATTTGCCCCTCGCACAGAATCGCTTTTGATTACCCCAAAAAATAAAATAACCGCTGCTGAAGTAACCAAAAAACTTGGCGAAACAGGCGCATTACCAAACATTGATGCTGTTAAAGTTGAACCACTTGGCGCACAATTTACTGTCATCAATGCCGATGCTAAAAACCCACTCGAGACCAAAACATGGCAAGCACTCGAGAAAACCTTGCCTTTAAAACTCAAGGACAGCACTGTTAAATACCTTGCAGTTGCCCCAGAACCCATTAACCGTGGTTTAGATTTACGTGGTGGTTTGCGGGTACTCCTCGAGGCTGATACCAGTAAAGTGGCTTCGTTTACTGCCGAAGATTTAAACCAAGTCCGTAACGTCATCGAAAACCGTGTCAATCAAACTGGTACGGCTGAACCATTGGTACAAATCCAAGGTGATAAACGCATTGTTGTTGAGTTACCTGGCTTAAATCAAGCCGACCAAAACCGCGCCATTGCTTTGATTGGTAAAACCGCAAAACTCGAGTTTCGATTATTAAAACCCGAAGCCCAAGAAAAAAATGATAGTGCCCTTGTACCTGCAACTGATCTCGAGCCAACAGCTTTGGATGGTAAAGCCATCGCTAGTGCTCAAACTGCATTCGGACAATTTGGTGAACCAACAGTCAATTTTGAGCTAACCCCTGCTGGTGGTGCAAAATTCTCGGAAATCACCCGAAACAACACTGGTAAACGCTTTGCCATTGTTTTAGATGATGTTGTCCAAAGTGCCCCACGTATTAACGGTGTGATCGGAACCAATGGTCAAATCACAGGGCAATTCAGTCTCGAGCAAGCCAATGACCTTTCCTTGGTGTTGCGTTCAGGTGCTTTAAATACCCCAGTTAAAATTGTTGAAACTCGAGCCATTGGTCCAACACTTGGTGCAGATGCCATCCGTCAGGGTTTAACAGCCGCTTTAATTGGTTTTGCAGCAATTTTTATTCTGGTATATGCCTACTACGGTTTATTCTTTGGTACTGTAGCGGCTTTGGGCTTGCTGTTCTCGGCTTTGGCTATTTTCGGCATGATGGCAGGCTTGGGTGCTGTCTTAACCCTACCTGGTATCGCAGGTTTAGTTTTAACCATTGGTAGCGCCGTGGATGGCAACGTCATTTCCTTCGAGCGTATCAAAGAAGAAATGCGTGATGGTTTATCATTGAAATCCGCCATCAAAGGTGGTTTCGGACATAGCTTCCAAACAATTTTTGATGTGAACTTCTCGCACCTTATTTCAGCTGCGGCACTTTACAATTACGCCACAGGTCCAGTCAAAGGTTTCGCTGTTACGTTGGCTGTGGGTATCATTGCCAGTACTTTCTCGAACTTATTTTTCAGTAAGTGGTTTTTGGATATTCTTGCCGAACGCTTCAAGTTCCGTGCTCGAGATTGGTTTGCAACTCCTAAAGTGGATTTCATGGCACTGAGTAAATTTATTACCACAGCCAGCGGTATTCTTGCAGTGCTTGGTTTGGTTGCTATTCTCACTAAAGGCTTTATTTTTGGTGTTGATTTCACAGCTGGCACCAGCTTAATTGTCAAAGCCCCAACCACAGTTACCTCAGAGCAAATGCGCGCGGTCATGGATACAACAGGTCTTGAGGGAGTATCTGGTGGTAGCTCGAGTATCGTTGAAAGCCTGACCCCCGGTGAGAATCTCAAAGATTTCAGTGTTCGTACTCGTACATTGGATACTGGTGCAACTGGTGGTAAAAACGAGGTGAAAATTGTTTCGGATGCTATTGCCTCCGTTCAGGGTGCAAAGGTAGATACGGTTGAAACAGTAGGTGCTGCCGTTGGTAACGAGTTAACCACTAAAACCATTTTGGCTGTATTGGTTGCTCTTGGTTTAACACTTGTTTATGTGGCATTCCGTTTCGACTGGGTACTTGGTGTTGGCAGTATTTTTGCTGTAGCTCACGATGTCTTTATTTGCTTTGGTCTTTATTCGTTGCTTGGACGCGAATTTACAATCACCACTGTTGCCGCTATTCTGACTCTCATTGGGTATAGCTTGAACGACAGTATTATTGTTTCGGATCGTATTCGTGAAAACCTCAAAGTCATGCGCGGACAACCTTATGCCCATATCGTTAATGTCAGTATCAATCAAACACTTTCTCGTACTCTCATGACCAGTATCGCCACAATGTTGCCACTGGTTGCATTGCTGATTCTTGGCGGACCTGTGCTGCGTGATTTCAGCTTTATTCTGGTAATTGGTATCATCGTTGGAACGTACTCGAGTATTTACATTGTTGCGCCAATGGCTGTGTTCTTTAAGGAATGGCAAGATAATCGTAAAAAAGCTGCTCGAGCTATAGCAAAAGCTTAAACGACGTTGTGTAATAAAAAGGCGATTCTAGGAATCGCCTTTTTTATTTCGAGATTAAGCGCGTACTGGTTGTGGGTTGCGTTCAAAGCTGGTTAGTATTTTAGCAATGCGTTTGTCACGGCTCTCGAGTGGGCAAGTTAAACACTTTTCATTATTGTTGGTGCGGTAGCGTAAGCAGCAAGCACCTCGCTCGAGAAAAAGTGCGGTTTGTCCATGCGGCTCGAGTTTCATAACACTGCTGCGTCCGAGTAATGGAGCGCTCGAGACTAAGGCTTTGGCGATGCGTTCAGTGTCGTCTGGATGCCATCCTTGGGTTGTACCAATTCGTAAAACACTGGTGATGATGCTATCAGCAATAATTGCCCAGATCGTGCGGGTATTCAGGCTCGAGCGTTGGGTGAGGTTTTGGATTATTGGGGTAAAATGGTTTTGTATTTGTTCAGAGAACTTGCTTTGCAATTGACTGTGTTGCTCGAGGATTTTTGCACCGTACATCTGGGCAGCCGCATCTGTGGCTAAACAGTAAAAAGTTGCACCTTGAATGTAAACACTGGCAGTACCATGCGGTGTTCCATGCTGAGCAGTAGCGATGGCAAGGCTACGAAATGGTAATTCAAGTACCCGATTCTCGAGTAAAAAAGCCGCTGTTGCTAAAGCTGTAATAGGTAAAACGTATGTTGCAAAGGCTGCCATACAAAGTACATTGGGGTCGCTTGTGGCAAATTGGTTTTGTAATCTCGAGAGTTGGCTTTCTAAGCCAATATGACCAAATAAATCAGCTGCTTCAAGCATGTTTGGTTCTTTTTGCAATACCAACTTCACCCCTAAGCGGCTTTGCTCGAGGATGGTAGCAGTGCTGGTCAGTGGGTGCATCACAGCTTTAGTGTACGCTGGCTCGAGGTGGGACATTGTTATGTGGCTGGCGAAGTGACATCCATTGTTTATTCTGATTTGGTTTCAAGTTGTGCAACAATTAAAACTCGAGCCGCTTCAAGCACGTGTTTGGCATGGCTGCCAGGACCAAACATCCGTGCAGCTCCCCATGCACCATCCATCAGCAGCATCAGTCCTGCACCGAGCATTTCGGGGTCTCGAGCGTTGATTTGACTCGAGAGGGCTGTGAGTTTGGCAAGCACATCTTGTTTGTATCGCAAGGCAACCGCATGGGCTGGGTGTTCGAGGTCTGGGAATTCAAGTGCGGCTGCCATAAAGGTGCAGCCTAAACAAGCGGGGTGAATGGCACGGTTGGCAACGTTACCAAAGATCAGTTCGAGTTGTTTTTGTGGGTTGGGTTCGTCTTTGGTGATACTCTCGAGCCACTTGAAGAAGTTGTCAGCGGAGCGTTGTAGGTAGGCAGCAATCAGGTCGTCTTTGCTGGGGAAGTGTTTGTAAAAGGTCATTTTGGCAACGCCACTGTCGGCGATCAGGCGGTCTACGCCAATGGCTCGGTAGCCTTGGGCGTAAAAGAGTGTGGCAGCCGTCTCGAGGATGCGTTCGCGTGGTTTGGGGAGTTCGATGGCAGTTTCCATACTGATTATTGTACAGACAGACCTGTCTGATTTTGTATCTTAGGAAACATACAGACCTGTCTACCCTAGTTTATAGTCTGTGCATCGCTCGAGAGACACTCGAGGAAAATTAGGAGGAACACTATGAACATCGGTATTTTTGGAACAGGCATGGTTGGACAACAAATCGCAGCAGCCCTCACCGCACAAGGTCACAGCGTCATGATCGGCACTCGAGACGTGAGCAAAAGCCTTGCCAACACTGAAACAACTGCCATGGGTATGCCCGGATTTGGCGCATGGCACAAAGACCACCAAAACATCCAGATTGGCACATTCGCCCAAGCTGCCACTCACGGCGAAATTCTGGTCAACGCCACCAGCGGCGCAGTCAGCATCGAAGCCCTGACCAGTGCGGGCGCAAACAACCTCGGCAGCAAAATCCTAATTGACATCGCCAACGATCTCGACTTTTCCAAAGGCATGCCACCTGTCACCAAAACCACTGACAGCACAGGCTCGAGTGTTGGCGAAAAAATTCAAGCTGCTTTCCCAAACCTAAAAGTTGTTAAAACACTGAACACCATGAATGCTTTTATCATGGTCAATGCCAACCTCGTGGAAAACGGCAACAGCACAGTGTTTATTAACGGTAACGACAGCGAAGCGAAAAAAACCGTGACTGGCATCCTCGAGTCGTTTGGTTGGAAAGACATCATGGATCTCGGCGACATCACTGCCAGCCGCAGCGTCGAATTGCTGCTACCGATCTGGTTGCGAGCTTGGAGCGTGATTGGCAACACCCCATTCAACTTCAAAATTGTGCGTTAAAGATTGCTCATTAACACCTCGAGTTTACACCAACTTGAAACACAATAGTTCAGAAAGTTTTGGATTTTTTCGCGCCTGCGACGCGTTTGAGTTCCGTAGGGGCGAACCTTGTGTTCGCCCTTTAGGACAACATAATTTGGATTTGTCCTTGGAAATATTCCGAACCATTGAAACACAAACAGACCGAATTTGATCAAATGCCATTCACCTAAACCGTGCTTACACAGGAGGAGATTATGAAAAAGCAAATAACTTGGATTGCCATTGGTTTGACCATCGCCACCGCCAGCAGCTTTGGCTTTGGATTCGCCCAAAGCACCGCGCTCGAGAGTACGCTGCGAGCCGAAATTGATGCGATTTACAAAGGCGATTACCGCGCTGCTTTTGTCGACAAAAAACCCGAATTGTTCTTAAAGTACATCCCCGATGATTTTATTTCCGAAAGCATCGAAGGACAAAAATTTAACGCCGCTGGACTGCGCCAATTCTTCCCAAGCCAATTTCCGAACATGGTAAAAACTATCGAACACAATGTCAGTTTTGAAGATGTTGATGTCATCTCGGCAACCAAGTTAAGCGCTGTTGTCACCCTGAACACCTTAATCGAATACAAAGGTGCAGCAGGCAATTACTTGGTCAACACCATCGGCACGTACCGCGACGTATGGGAAAAACGCAACGGTAAATGGTTTGAAATCGAAGGCAATCAACTACGAAACCAAACCACCAGTTACCGCCGCCCCTAAAAAAATCACAACTCGAGGAGTGCAAAGCTTCTCGAGTTCATAAAGCGAGACACACAATGACTCAACTTACAATGGCTGGAAAAACCGTTCTGATTACTGGTGCCACAAACGGCATTGGTCTGGAAACCGCCCTCGAACTTGCCAGTCAAGGCGCAAGCATCGCCTTGACTGCTCGCAACCGCAACAAAGGCGAAGCCACCCTCGAGCAACTACGGCAGATCAATGCCAATGGCAAGCACGAGCTGTACTTAGGCGACTTATCGCTGATGGCAGATGTGCGCCGCATCGCACAAGAATTCAAAAGTAAGCACAACACACTCGACGTGCTGATTAACAACGCAGGCGGAACCTTTGACAGACGCCAAACCACCAGCGAAGGTCTCGAGTACACCTTTGCCCTCAATCATCTTTCGTACTTTTTGCTCAGTCACTTGCTGTTAGACACATTAAAAGCCACAGCCAACGCCCGTATAATCAATGTTTCCTCGAGCGCCCAAGCCTACGGAAAAATCAACTGGGACGATCTGCAATACGCACGCAGTTACAGTGGCATGGGTGCGTACTTTCAATCCAAACTGATGAATGTGCTGTTCAGCAACGCACTCGCCCGACGATTACAAGGCTCGAGCATCACCGTCAACGCCCTGCATCCCGGTGTGGTCAACACGGGATTCGGTGACAACTCGGCAAGCCCATTGTTGCGAATTGTTTACTCTTTAGGGAAACGTTTTGCTGCCATCAGTTCAAGCGACGGTGCCAAAACCAGTATTTACCTCGCCTCAAGCGCCGATGCGGCAGGGATCAGTGGGAAATACTTTGAAAAACAAAAAGTCAAAGCAAACAACCCCATTGCTAACGACCTCGAGGCGCAAGAACGCCTCTGGGCACTAAGTTTACAAATCGCTGGGTTGAACGCAAAATAAGCATTCAGTGTGTTTTTGCAAACCTCAAAGCTCGTTGTAAAACTCGAGCCGTGAAGATAAATCCCAAGTCCAACCTGCAATCTGGGCTGCTGACGGCGGTACTTCTTGTTCGAGCCACCATTTGACAATGCCAACAAATTCGGCGGCATAAGCTCGAGTTCGCATTCCGAGCGGAGCACCATTGGCTGGTAAAATCGTGGCAAATAAGTCTGAACGACGCTCGAGGAACTGAATGACTTGTGATTCTATATCGTTAGCAATGCTACTCAGTCCTTGTCGTCCCAGCATCAGCCGGTAGTACGAGGCGTGCACAGCAATGTGTTCAAAAATTGAGATAACCACTGCGGGTAGGTACTCATCCGAGCCTGCATTGACCCGTGGATCCTCGAGCGAAATCGCTCCTGAGTCCAGTAATGCCCCAACTTCTCGAGTCCAGCTTCGCAGTAAATCACGTTTACTGCGGTAATGACGGTAAAATGTGGCTCGGTTAACACCAGCTTGTTCGATGATTTCGCTCACCCGTACCATTTCAAATCCGTGCTCAAGCACAAGTTCGAGAAATGCGTCGCGCAGCATTTTTTGGGTGCGGCGCACACGTGGGTCGGGTTTAGAGGCAGGTTTTTGCGACATTTTCGACTCGGTGTCGCATAAGCAACAGTCTGAGGATTTTATCGGTTGTTTCGCCATTTAGCAACCCGTATTCTGCGGGTCATGACACACCCTACCTTGACCGCCGACGATGTGCTCGACACCCTTAACGACTCCGAATTCTTGCTTGACCCACAAGCATTCTATGCTCGGATGCGCCACGAAATGCCACTGATTTATATTCCAGAAACACAATCCTGGATGGTCTTTCGTTACGACGATGTGCAACGAATCCTGACCGATTTCAACACGTTTTCTTCAAAAGTAAAATTCCCAGCCGAGCAAAAAGATTTCACACAAAGTATGAATTTCATGGATCCACCGCGTCACAAATCGGTTCGGGCACTCGCCCAGCAATCGTTCACTTTGAAACGCGTCGAAGCGATGGCACCGCGTATCGAAGCCCTCGCCAAAGAGCTACTGAGCAAAGCACTCGAGCAACCCAATTTCGATTTTATTCTCGAGTATGCCAATCCGCTACCAGTGATTGTGATTGCCGAGATCATGGGTGTGCCAACCGAGGGTCACGCCCATTTCACCGACCTCTCGAACCGCGTTGTGACCATGGATCAGAGCGCGATTGCCGAAATGGCAGCATATTTTCGCACACTGATCGAGCATCGCCAACAAAACCCGAGCGATGACTTGGTGAGTGCCCTTGTGCAAGCATATGAACAAGATAACGACCGACTCAGCGAACAGGAGTTGGTGGATTTTTGCATTGTGCTGCTGGTGGCAGGCAACGAAACCACCGCCAAGTTGATTGGCAATTCGATGTTGTGCCTGCGCGACTTCCCAGCAATCCGTGCCGAGTTGATCGCGCATCCCGAAAAAATCGATGACTTTATCGAAGAAGTCTTGCGCCTGCGAGCACCCGTACAAAACATTGTTCGGATTGTCAAAGTCGAAACCGAACTGCATGGACAGACCTTACGCGTTGGCGATACCGTCGAAATCTTTATGGGATCGGCGAACCTCGACGAAACGCAGTTTGAAGACCCGCAACAAATCAAATTCGGGCGCAAAGGTCGGCACTTGGCATTCGGCAATGGTATTCACTTCTGCCTTGGAGCGCCACTGGCTCGGCTCGAGGCGGTGATTGCCATTCGGCATATGCTTGGGCGCGTTCCAAACTTACGAATTCAGGATGATGCCGATCTGATGCCTGTACCTTCGTATGCTTTTCACGGCTTGGTATCACTACCTGTTACCTACTGATTCTGCACGACTTAACAACAAAAACTTACGCTCTCAAAAGGACACAACCATGACCATCACCTTTGAACACACCGACGCAACCATTCGCAGTCTCGAGCAAAAATTTGTTCCTGAACGTGCCAAAGGTGCAAAACCTGCCGTAATCGGAATTACCCTCTCTGGCAAGGGCGGAGGCGACTGGCACTTAGCGATTGCCGACGGCACAGCCCAAGTACACACTGGGATTGCCGAAAAACCAGGCGCAACCATCAAAGCCTCCGCATCGGACTTTCTTGCCATGCTAAACGGCGAATTAGATGGCACTCGAGCCTTCATGACTGGCAAGGTTCGTGCCTCAGGCAACTTACGCTTGCTGACACAGTTCGGCGAGTGGTTCGCACTCTGAATATCCTGAGGTTATGCCTTCTGCTATCCAAAGAAATAGACTCAAACAAGGTCAGGCAAATATTTTTAACTCGTTCCTAATGTCTTTATTTTTATTCGTGTTACTTTAGAGTTGATGTTAGACAGTCCAGATCTGAAACGCGGTAGGCAAACTTCAATGCTTTTGGCGTTAGTGGTGTTTTTTGTTGTCATTATTTTCTTTCTTGTTTTACGCCAAGCCCTGAGTAGTACTCGGTCTGAGCAAATACAATTGCAAACTCGAGTGGATTTAGGTATTGCCCGTTCTCAACTGGAGAATGTCTTAAACGAGAACTTGTTTTTGGTCAATGGGCTAGAAGCTTACTTGGCTGTTAGTAGCAATAAGGATTTAACAAACCCTGCTGTACAAAATGATATTCGGGTTTACTCTGAGCGTCTTGGACTTTTTTCCAAAGCCGTTTTAGCCATTACAGTCGTTGGTGTGGATGCTTTTACTCAGCAACGTATCTCGAGTTTTGGTTTTGATTTTTCTAATAACACAGGTTTATGGCGCTCAGTCTTAAAGATTCCTGAACTCGAGCAACAAGCCGCTAAGATCAAAGGACTAAGTGTTGTGGTGCGTTCAGAGAATCAGGATTTATTATTTGTGGCTAAACCAATCATTTGCGAGCAATTGTACTGCGGTATGGTTTTTGCAACTTTAGCGTTAAAGCAAATGGTTGCAGCTGCAAAACTACAATTTGATCATGCAAATTACACCACTGTCTTATCTGTGCCTGGTGCTTCGGAAAACACTTTTGGTAAAATCCCACAATCTGAAACACCTATTTTAGATACCCAAGTACAAGTTGCCAATCAGACTTGGCAGTTGTTTGCCATTCCTAAAAACGCCTGGCAGAACCCTTTTATTCCGTGGTTTGCTGCTGTTCCTGCAGTGTTATTTTTAGCTTTTGCTTTCTCGAGTTTAGTATTTTTATTTAGTCAAGAACGCTTTAAGAATCAGTATGTGGCACTTTACGACCCATTAACAGGCTTAGGTAATCGGCGCTTATTCGAGCAGCACTTACAAAGCGAAATTAAACGTACTGCCAATGGTGGTAGTGGTTCAGTATTGGTGTTTAGTATTGATAATTTCCGAGCTATTAACGAAAAATATGGGTTTACCACTGGCGATCATGTTTTACTCGAGGTTGCAACTCGGATTCAAAGTGTTTTAGGGCATAAAGATATTGCAGCCCGTTTTCGAGCCGATGAATTTGTGATTCTTTGTCCTGACACACCACGTAATCAAAAAATTAGTGTGGCTGGTTGGATTCAACGACAAATGGCTGAACCACTGCTGATTCAGACTCGAGCCATTCATTTAATTACTTCTATTGGTGTGAGTGTTTATCCAGATCAGGGTGTGGAGTTAAATGTTTTAATCGAAAATGCTGATAATTCTTGGGATCGCAGTACTGTGATGTAATGCAGTAACAGTACTGTTGTGTAATGAAATCGCAACCATAAAAAAACGCCCCATTAGTGGGGCGTTTTGCTGAACAAGAATTACAGTCCGAAGTGGGTACGGTTTTTAGCAATAAAGCTGGTTTGGTCGGCTGGGACATCTTCTTCTGGGAAGATTGCGCTGACTGGGCACGCTGGGACACAAGCGCCACAGTCAATACACTCGTCTGGGTGGATGTAGAATTGGTCGTCGCCTTCGTAGATGCACTCTACTGGGCAAACTTCGACGCAAGCGCTGTCTTTGGTACCGATACAAGGTTGTGCAATGATATGAGCCATGATGATTCCTCCTTGGAATTTTGAGTGTGTTGACACTCTGAATAAGGTAGTTGTATCAGATAAGGTTTATCTCGTCAAGCACAAGAAACTCGAGTGAATTAGTCGGAATTGATTTTTTGGTAGTTTGAGCACCTTAATTTTGTGGTTAAAGCCCTTAAAAAAGCACTTTTGGTACTTATACAGCTTGAACTCGAGACAAAGTTCGCAATCAGTTCATTTCGGCAAAATAGCGATTCTCACGAGATTTCTAGGCTCGAGCTTAAAACTTTAAACCAAAAAAGTGAATCGTTCTATACTGTGTCTATGTTTAACCCAGTTGCTGAAGACCAAAGTTTTGACAATGCCTTTCCACCCAGTAATCAGAGTGTGCGAATTGGTGAGATGAACGGTTTACTGTTTCATGCTGGTGGCTCGAGTCCTCGTCCTGCGGTGTTGTTATTGCATGGTTTCCCTGGCTGGGAGCGTAATTTTGATTTAGCCCATGTGTACCGCCGAGCTGGTTTCCATACCCTGATTGTGCATTACCGAGGGGCTTGGGGTAGCAGTGGCACATTTTCGTTCAGCAATGCCCTCAAGGATGCCCAGACTGCCCTCGAGTGGTTACGACAACAACCTATGGTCAATCCAACTCGAGTTGGCTTAGTGGGGCATAGCATGGGTGGCTGGATTGCTTTAGCAACAGCCGTTACCGAGCAAATCCCTGTGATTGCTATTGCACCTGCTAATTTTGGCAAGTTTGCTCCGAGCCTCAAGGACATAACTGCTCGAGCGGCTTGGATTGCGTGGTGCGAACCAAATATCACACCTTTAAAGGCAGATGCTGAACTATTAACCGATGAATTGATTGCCCATGCTGCTGAATGGAATCTCGAGGTACTTGCACCGCAACTCGACTTGCCAATCATGTTGTTTGGTGCTGAACGCGATGCTGTGGCAAGTTGCACCATCGAATTTGCCCAACAACCGCTGTTAGCACTGCTACCACGCAAAGCCAATGTGCAAAATTTGAATACTGACCATAGCTTTTCAACGCATCGTATTGCCCTGGCTCGAGAAACCCTGATTTTTTTACAAAAACACCTTGAGACTTTTTTTTAAATCAGCAAGGCTGTACCTTTCTCGCCTATACTCTAAAACATGTATGCCAAAGACCTCCGCGCTTTAGATGCCCTCGAGTTACTGCCTCGAGTGATCCATGATGCTGATGAAGTCAACCCAAGTTTTTCGGCATTGGGCGCAGAATTAGC
This sequence comes from Deinococcales bacterium, assembly GCA_013298595.1. GTDB lineage: Bacteria > Deinococcota > Deinococci > Deinococcales > JAAFIG01 > JAAFIG01. The sequence goes on from JAAFIG010000001.1 coordinate 33,028, forward strand.
AGGTCCACTTTGGGCAGAAGCGCCTGCCAATTGGTTAGGTAGAGTCACTTCTCGCAGCGAAGATGCCCTTGGGAGCATTTACCTGGCTCCTCCCTACAAAATGAAACGCCTCATGCCATTAATGAGGCAAATGCAGGATTTCTCGGTAATCGCCGCTGGTATCGATTTTGCCCTGCTCGAGAGTGCAGCCGACACCCGCCCACGCAGTGCCAGCGAACTCAGCGAACTGAAATCGGCTGCGGGTGTGCCCTTTGTGATTGCTGGTATCCTCGACCCCAGAGATGCCGAACTTGCTGCTGAAGCAGGCGCAGATGCCATTATCGCCTGCTCAAGCCTCAGTAGTGTGATTGGCGGACCTAGCCTACCTAGCCTTGTTGCCGATATCCGCGACGCTGTTGGCGATACCTTATTGATTGCTCGAGGTGGATTGCGTAGTGGCTCAGATGTCCTGCGTTACCTTGCTTTGGGCGCAGATGCTGTGGTTGTCCCAGGCAACCTCAACCCACACCGTATCCTCGAGGAATTTGTTCAAGGCATGCGTTGGAGTGGTTGCTCGAGCCTCGCCGAAATCAATTACGATTTAATCTTTGAACCAACTTTTACAGACTAGCTTCGCTAGTACGGTTGTTATCATTTGTCTTCACCCATCCTCTTTCCCCTTACCCCCTCGAGCGGGTTACAATGCACTCCTATTCTTTTCGGGGTTGTACTGGCATATTCATTCTCTCGTGGAGGTTGTTTGTGAATGTCATTTTTTTATCACCACATTTTCCCCCGAATTTTAGGCATTTTGTGCGAGGCTTACGGGATGCAGGGGCAACCGTACTGGGTTTAGGAGATGAGCCATTTGACAATTTACACTCGGATTTACGAGGTAAATTCCACGAGTACTACCGTGTCAGCAACATGGAAAGTTACGATGAGTTAACTCGAGCCATGGGGCATTTGACATTTAAATGGGGCAAGTTACATCATTTAGATAGCCTTAATGAACACTGGCTCGAGACCGAAGCAGCCTTACGAACCGATTTTAATATCGCAGGCATTCAACTTGATTGGATTGAGAACATCAAACGCAAATCTCGGATGAAACAATTATTCAAAGATGCTGGTGTGGCAGTGGCTCGAGGGCGGGTGTGTATCACCCCCGAAGAAACCAAAGCCTTTGTCGCCGAGGTTGGTTATCCGATTGTGGCAAAACCAGATATTGGGGTAGGAGCAGCCAAAACCTATAAAATTACCGATGATTTTGAACTCGATTTTTATTTGCGCGACAAACTTCCTGTGGAGTACATTCTCGAGGAATTCATCAAAGGCGATATTGTCACCTTTGATGGTTTAACCGATAAAACAGGCAAAATTTTATTTCTAGCGAGTCATCGTTACTCGAGAGGTGTAATGGAAACCGTCAACGAAGATGGTGACATTTACTATCATTCTGAACGGGTTATTCCAGAGGCTCTGATGCAAGCCGGAACTGCCAGCCTCAAAGCCTTTGATGTCCGAGAACGCTTTTTTCATCTCGAGTTCTTTGATTTAAATGGTAAGATTATGGCTTTAGAAGCCAATATCCGCCCACCTGGTGGTTTAACCGTGGACATGTTTAATTATGCCAACGATATGGATGTTTATCAGCAGTGGGCAAATGTAATTGTCAAAAACGAATTCACTGCCAAAGCCGACCGACCATATCACACTGTTTATGTTGGTCGTAAAAACCATTTGCATTACACCTTAGAGCACACAACTATACTCGAGCAGTACAAGGACATGCTCTGCCACCACGAAAGCATCATGAGTGTGTTCTCTCGAGCCATTGGCAATTATGGGTATATTTTACGCCACACCGAACTCGAGCCGTTATTGGCAGCAGCCGAACATATTATTGAAAAAGCTTCTAGCCACTAGTTAATGGCTTAAACCACACGATTTAATTCTTTTCATTGGGTTTCGATAGCTTGTACATAACAAGCTAAAAACCAGAAACCAACAGCTAGGAGCTACTATGCACATCGAACATCATCATTGGTTCTCGAGCCATCTCGGTCATGAAATGCACTTTAAAGTCTACGGACATTACGGGCAACCTATTCTGGTTTTTCCTGCTCAAGATGGACGTTACCACGATTACGAAGGTTTTAAAATGATCGAAGCCTGCTCGAGTTTTATCGAAGCTGGACGAGTCAAATTTATTTGTGTGGACAGCATAGATTGGCAAACTTGGACAAACCAAGGTTCACACCCAGCAGATCGAGCACGCCGTCATAGCGATTACGAAAAATACATCATCAACGAAATACTCCCTTGGCTAAAACAAAGCACCAGCCTCGAGACAACTTGGGCAACAGGTTGTAGCATGGGTGCACTACACGCCGCCAATTTCTTTTTTAAACGCCCAGATATTTTTGATGGTTTAATCGCCATTTCTGGTTTGTACAGTATCCAAAGTTTTATTGGTAATTATGGCGATGACAACACTTTTTATAACAGTCCATTACAATACTTACCAAACTTAACCGACCCTTGGCATTTAGATCATTACCGCCGCGCCAAAATTTTATTTGCTGTCGGACAAGGTAACTGGGAAGAAGAAGCCATTGCCGACACTCGAGCTATGCAACACATTTTAGAAAGTAAAAACATTCCCGCTTGGTTTGATTACTGGGGAACCGATGTCGCCCACGATTGGGTATGGTGGCGACAAATGATGCCATTCTTTCTCGAGAAAATTTTGCCTTAACCTGATAAACTATCCACCGCTATGGCATCTAACCTATACATTGTTCGGCATGGTCAAACGACCTTCAACGCAGGTGGCACCAAAACCTTCACAGGTTGGGTGGACGTAGACATCTCCGAAGTCGGCGTAACACAAGCCACTGCTATCTCAGAGACCCTCTCGAGCATCCGCTTCGATGTTGCCTACACCAGCCGCTTATTACGCTGCCGCCACACCTTAGATATTCTCTTAAAACCACACACATACGGCGTACCAACCATTGTAGATGACCGCATTATCGAACGCAGCTACGGCGACCTTAGCGGTAAACTACACGCCGACATCCAAACTCAATACCCAGACATGTACAAAATCTGGCACCGCAGCTACGATGTGCCACCACCCAACGGCGAAAGCGTCAAAATGGTCGAAATGCGCGTCTACCCATTTATTCACGAACTCTTACGCACAGCAGGAGACAACAAAAACATTTTAATCTCCGCACATGGCAACAGCATCAGATGCTTACGCGCCTACCTCGAGAATATGACTGTAGAACAAGAAATGAGTCTCGAGGTACCACAAAACGATTACTTGCACTACTCGTTTGAAGGGGATATGAAGCACTTATTTGGCGGGGTAGTGACAAAAATTCATCCAAGCAAATAAGCATTTTAATGATTCATAGCTCGAGGCTAGTTTAGCCTCGAGCTATTTTTGTCTCGAGACCTCACTTCCCCCGCTGTGGGGTTCTTACCTAAATACTTGAACACGTAGAATAGACTTATTAGGAGTTATATGCAGAAATCATATTCTAGAAAACACAAGTTGGTTCATCAACACGGAATCGCAGTAGTCACAGTTCTGGTTTTAATTTTAGTACTTTTTAGTATTGTAACAATCTCGAGCTTATTGGCATTAGGTAATCGACGTTCAAGTGCTGATAATGTAGTGACAGTGAAAGCACAGTATGCAGCTGAAGCTGGTATCGAACGAGCCATGTACCAAATTTTTTACAAAGCAAAAGAAAACTGGCAAGCATCAGCAGATTCTGCCTTTACTGTGAATGGGCGAAGTGCCGAATTCGATACTTGTGCTTTCAAAAAATGGTTGACAGGTAAATGGCAAACAAGCGACAATGCCAACCGTGGCATTACGAAAAATAATAACTTAACTTGTCAGTATTACACAAGTGCTGCAGTAGCCAATGCCGCCGTGCCTAATTTATATAATGATCAAGTACCTGTAACCATAACTGGAACAACGGATACCAATGTTCAATTCTCTGTTACTGTTACCCGCCAGGATGATCCAACCTCAAACCGAATTGTCATCACTATGAATTCACTTGGAAGAGTGACTGATGGTGCAAATGAACTCGCTGCACGGCAACTAAATCGTTCGGTGGATATTTCGACTGAACCTTTCGCTGGTGATCGTTTTGCTGTTCTTACCAAAGCAGTAAATTGCTCATTGTGTCACCTTCACGTGGATAGCATGCCTCGAGCTTATGCAGATCCAGCCAGTGCAAATACGTTTAATCGAGTTCGTATGGCGGTACTGGACGAAGATGTCAACCTTGACCCTGCACATAATGGTGATACATTTATTGGCGGCACACTTTATGTCAGAAAGAATGTGTATAGCACAAGTGCAAATGAAATTTATTCTGCTAAATGGGCAACAGGTACAAATAATAAGGTGAACGCAGGTGCTGTTGCGGCTATTGTTGGTAAACCGTTTGGACAATCTGATACTGATCCACTTATTGATGCTACTTTAATTGATACACCATCTAATCCTACCAAAGCAAATGGGAAAGTTTATCAAAAATATCCAACTTCAGCTGAAGTTGGTCCTGGTAAAACCTATGCTGCTTGGCCAGATGAACCTGTCCCTGACAATTTTCCTACTATCGTCCCTGATATCAATAACGATGATTTTATTTCAGATTCCGAATGGTCTAACTATATTGCTGGTGCCCCATCTGGCACTTTAGTTGTACCATCAGGTAGTAGTGGTAAAATTTTTGGAGTCCGTCGCCCCAGTTCTGCCTCAACTGTTGTAGCTCCTATTAGTTACGACCCCACACTTGTCAATACCTCGTTAAGTGGAACAACTCCTGGCGGAAATGCTGCAGTTAACTCAGCAAATATTAATACAGCCATTTCTGGTGCTGGTGGTTTAACGGCTGGGTATAGAGCACCAGCCGGACCTGGTGCAGCAGCTACTGTTACTCTCACAACAAACTTTATTAATAACTATCGTGGTTGGCTCATCCAAGAAGCACTTGCCAGCCCAAATAACCGTGACTATGAACCTGGAACAAATAATGGAATCTTAGCTGGTGCTCTATTTACAGCTACACTAAACCCAAATGGTTCAACCCAGAACAATTTTTGGGTGCGCTATGATGCCCCAAATCAAAGGCTTCAATTATTGTTCCGATATGCAGCTAATATCAACACACCTCACACTTGTCCAGCAGTGCCACCGACTAATGTCAATTTTGTTGGTGCCAATTGCGGCATTTTAAATATTCCATTAACTGACAGCGATATTTACCCTAGTGCCAGCAACAGCGCTGCAACAACTCTTTCCTCCAGTTCCGTTTGGGATGGCAATCTGATTATTGATGCTGGTCGAATTAATTCAACAAACCGTATGGTAGATCTAGATGGCACAATTAACATCAATGGCGATGTTGTTATCCGTGGGCAGATTCGTGGTAAAGGACGTATTGTTGCTCGAGGTAATATCTATATTGTTGGTGATTTTGTTTATGGTTGTGGAACAACTGCTTGTAAAATTGTTGATGGCGCTAATGCAAGTTACCGTAACCCAGAAAATTTACCACTTGTTGGTTTGTTAGCAGGTGGGGTTATTGCCGCTGGAGATTATGATTTCCCCGATTACCGTGCTAGTAATGGCAATACTGCTTGGGGTGCAAATTCTTACCGTTATGGCGGTGGTTCCTTTGATTTGGTCAATGACCAGGTTGGACGTTTTGTTCAAGGTAATTTCATAACCGATGCCGCTGGAAATATCACTGGACAAAACGGTTCAACCTTGCCCACCCCATTACCGTATTACAACATTCCTGGTTCAACAGGCACAAACAGCTCACGCAACAACTGTTGGGGCGATATGGGCTTTGTACCCATGACAGCTGCAAACGCCAATAATCGTGCTAAAGATGCTGTAGACAGTAGCGGCAACCCCGCCAGTAGTAGGCGTTACTTTAAGTCCATGCCGTTTGGTTTAATGACCGCTCGTGATGGTTTTTGTAGTTATGAACAGGGTGGTACGGAATTAGATAATGGCAATACTGCTACGGTCATATCTTTGTACCCAAGTAACGGTCCAATGCGGACAGGCAGTAGGTTCACCAGTGGTTTCTCTGTATCACCAGCAGGTGGCACAACTCAGTTGGTCAATAATTTAGCTTGTGCAACTGCAAATGGTAACAATTTTAGGTTAAATGCAAATCGCTTTAACACTGGTGCGGCTGCTTTAAATACAGGTTTTTGGTGTACACCAGCAAGTCTTACTGGTGTTGGTTATCATCGCAAATGGAATCATACTGGCGATACAAATAATACAAATCCTGCTGGTGACAGTAGTAGTTGGGTGCTTCAAAGTGCACAAAACCTAGCCGCAGATGGTGGTATTGGTATGACAACAGGCTGGTTAGGTGGTGTCATCGATGGTCGTACAAGTGCTGGCAACACAGTCTTTAACCGCTTAGGAGACATTAGTCAGACTAGAATACTCAAGCTCATGTGGTTAAGCTCCATGGAATCTGGACGCGATATGGACTCAGCAACAAGTGGTGATCAAAAAGGACCTCTGCGTACAGATGGCATTTTCTATTCAACTCACGGTATTTTTACCTTAGCCCGCTCTTACCAAAATACTTGGCAAAATGCACGTTCAGCAAACGAAGGACGTTGGACACACAATGGTTCTGTAATAGCTGCCGAACTTGGCTTTTTGGTCACAGGAGACTACACTGGTGGTGTGGATGCCCGATTTACTAATAACAATGCCCAAGCTATCAACTTTGCAGCTTCTCCAAGTACTGGTAATGCCGGTCCAGCAATGGGTATTTTCTTTGATGAGCGTGCTATTGGTTTCTTACAAGTTCAAACTGGAACTGCCGTTCGTATTCGACGTATTGGTGCATTTACTCAAGCGAATCGTTAGGATTGATGAATATGTCTACTTATCCTCCAAACACCTCAAATTCATATCTGCGCGGTTTCACCTTGATTGAATTGTTGGTCTTACTTTCGGTCTTTGGCATTCTCTTTGCCCTCGGGGTTAGCATATTTGCCAGAAGTCGTCAAACCCAAGCTTTACTTGCTGCACAAGCTCAGTTAAGTACTGACATCGAACGTGCTCGTTCCTTTTCTCGGCGGTATAGTTATAATTACCGGGTTACATTAACAATTAGTACACGTAGTTATGTGATTGAACCTATTACAGGGACACCGCCAGCTGCAGTAACAGTTGTAGCTGGGTATCCCAAGATTACTGCAACTTTACCAAGTAATATTCAAGTAATCTCTACAGTACCTTCTGCTGCAACAGCGCTTGTATTTATTTATACAGGTCCATACGGTAGGCTAAATGCATCAAATTATTCAATGCGAATAGGTTATGGTAATGGTGCAAATGACCTCAAAACCGATGTGGATCTGGTTGGAGTAACAGGACAGGTGATTCGACGTGGTATCTTCCAATAAAAATACTCAAAACGCAGCTACCTGCGGGTTTTCACTGATTGAAGTTCTGATTGCAATTTTGTTATTAAGTTCAGTTATTTTGATTGCAACGGGCTTTATTTTGCCCTTGAAAGTTACCAAAGTTAGTGCTGAACAAACAGCTGCGGCAACATACGCTCGATCTTATATTGAATTATTAAAAGTTCGATGGTCAGATACAACCAATTATACTGCTCCAACAACAGGTTCACCAACCATCTCAAGCAATGGTTCAAGTGCCGATATTGAAATGCCAACAGGTTGGGATTTAACCACAAATAGTACAACTTGGACAACAGCTGATAACATTCGGACAGTCACAGTCACAGTGAAACCACCACAAAAATCTGGTGAGTCCACAGTTGTATGGCAATCACGCTGGCTTGTTTTAAGTGTTTTGATAACACGCCCCTAAAACCCCAACCCTTGGAGATAGATTATGTCTAACTTACACTATAATGATTCATCAACACCACGAAAGCAGCAATCCCAAGGGTTTACATTGGTTGAGATGTTAGCTGCAATGGCAGTGTTTTCACTTGTGATGCTAGGCGCATTGAACTTACAACAAAACAGTTCGCAAGTTTCTCGAGTTATTGTCAACACAAATCAAATGCAAGAAGAATTACGTAATGCTGCTGCAATCATTACTGATGAAGTTCAACGAGCTTTATATGTTTTTCCACCTTGCGGCGTTTACACTTCAACTGGAGTTTACACCACCACTTTTGCAGCTGCTACTTGTCCAACTTCAGCATTTCCATCAGGCTATGTTATTAACAAACTCAATGTAACCTTTTCGAGTTTTACTCTTGCTGCGAGCGGTTCAACGACTCAACGACCAGATACGTCTTCCAGAACTTGGGAGGTTGGTCAAACAAGCGCTCCAATTCTTGCCATGATTGTTGCGCCTCGTAGACCAGCTTCAAGTACCGTATCTGGGGCTTGTAATGCAAGTACATCTGAAGAGAAAAGTCGCTCCTGTTACCAATTTGTAGCTTACTACCCCGTGTTACGATCCAATGTAACACGGGCATCTGTAAGTGATACCAGTACAGATAAACTGGATATTGATTCCGAAAATACAAACCGGTGGGTATTGATGGAATTCCGAGAAAATTTAGACGATATTATCGCTGCAAGTTCAGTCAATATTACTGGCATTGGAGTTGTAAATATTCCCGCAGTGCGTTGGGATCAAGTAGGTTGTAATAGCGTCGGTTATGATTGTAGTGTGGCTTCAGGTGGCATTGGTGCTGTGCCGACTCCAGATCCTACACCCTCTATTCAAACTCGAGATTTTGCTATCCCTGCATTGGAACGAGGTACCACTGACAGTCGTATCTTAGCCAGTTTTGTCTCAAGAATGTATCAAACTCGTAGTGCTGTTGGTGCTGGAGCAAACCCAGGACAAGCTAATATTCTAATGGTAGGAATTCGACCGATAACAGGCTTCCAAATCGAATACCCACTAGGCTCTGTAGATGCTCGGGGTGCAACAGAAGTCCGTATTCGTATGCAGTCACAAGTTTTTCGTAATGGAAAAGAGTTTAGAGTCCCCAACAATGATGTCTTAGAAGTTTATGCTTCTCCAAGAAACCTACCACCTAGTAACTGATTCGCGTTAAACTTCAAAGCATGACCCGTATCGAACTTTGCTTAGACCACATCTCCCCTACCAAAAGGGAAGATTTGCTCGAGATCATTTACGAAGAACTCCGTATTTCCCCTGGTGAAATCACAGCCGATGGTAACTTCGAGTTGGATTTAACCAATCATGACCCTGAAACAGCAGACTCTGAAAACGCGCCTTTTGTGCGGATTAATGGTCTGCTGTTTGCTCGAGTCTCGCCGCAACGGATGCGTGAGTTGATTAATGGTCGTAAGCGTGGGGTTTAATTCTCAAGTTGTTTTTTAATGAGTTCTTGGACGATTTGTGGGTTGGCTTTGCCGCCTGATTGTTTAATGGTTTCGCCAACGAAGAAACCGATTAAGCCTGTGCGTCCATTTTTATAGGCGGTGACTTTGTCTGGGTTGGCTGTAATAACAGCTTGGATGATTGGCTCGAGGCTGCTGGTGTCGTTATTTTGCTCGAGTCCTCGGGATTGGATAAGTTCTAGCGGATTAAGGTGTGTGGTCATGGCTTCTTCGAGGATATCTTTTGCCATGTTGCGGGATAATTTGTTGCTCAAGACGAGTTCGACGACGGCAATTAAGTGGTTTGGCTCGAGTTGCGTGGTATCACGTAAGCCGAGTTGGATGACCCAACTAGATAATTGTGGGTTCTTGGTTTGTTTGAGGTAGCTGCGTAAACCTGAGTCTCGAGCCAGCACTATAGCTTCGGCTTGGCTGATATTTTGAGCAGTCAGTTGTTCAAGGTATGTTTTTTCTTCGGGGCTTAGCTCGAGTTTATGTTGGATTTGTGGTTTGAGATTTTTTTCTTTGCCAACTTCGGGTTTAGCTGTTGTCCAGTTGTCTTTTAAGCCTATGATACGGTTGAACACCAAAGCATTAGTGCTTGAGTCTATTGGGTCTTGCCAGAAGTAACCATTGCGTTCAAATTGGTAGCGGGTGATGCTGGGTTGCTCAAGAATGCTGGGTTCGATGATGCCTTTGAGAATCTCGAGGCTGTGCGGGTTGAGGTACATGAGAAAGTCAGCATCATCTTCCTCGAGTTTAGCTTCTTGCTCAGGGTTTGGCACCGTGAACAAGCGGTCATAAAGTCTGGCTTCAAAAGGAATACCTGTTTGGGCATTAACCCAATGAATCACACCAGCGGCTTTGCCTTCGGGTTGGATGGTACAGCGCAACTCGAGGATTTCGCCTGCATCATTTTTGATGGCTTGGTGGCATTCGATGATACCAGCGCCACGCAAACGCACTTTTCCGCCAATGGTTAAGCGTTTGAAACCAGCTGTTGGGGTCTCGAGGAAATCGTCTTGTTCAATAAAAATTTCTTTGCCAAGCTGCACAACTCGAGTGGCTTGTTCTGGGGGTACTCGAGTGCCGTTAGGATGGAGCACAAGCCCATCTGAGGAAACATTGATAACATCTGGGGGATAATAGGATAGCTTGAGGTTTTGTGGGGCTTCTAAGTTCTCGAGAATCACTTTGAAGGGTTTCAGTACCGCCATAACTCGAGGGCTGCGGGTATTCAGGTCATCTCGAACAGCGAACTCGAGTGCGCCAATATCCACAGTGCGATTGGTTCGGCTCACACCAATCCCCTTAGCAAAACTGCGAATGGCTTCTGGGGTGATTCCACGGCGGCGTTGAGCAGCAATGGTTGGCATTCTTGGATCATCCCAACCTGCGACGCTATCCGATTCAATTAGTTTACGTAATTTTCGCTTAGAAACAACAGTGTACTCGAGGGAACGCCGCCCAAATTCGTATTGGTACGGACGAGATTTCAAGGCAGGGTGCTCTACATGCTCGAGAACCCAATCGTAGATGGCTTTATTATCTATAAACTCGAGACTACACAGGCTATGGGTGACACCGTTTATCGCATCATTTATCGCTTGAGCATAATCGTAAAGCGGATAAATACACCATTGTTTACCTTGGCGGTAATGCTCGGCGTGCAAAATTCGGTACAACGCAGGGTCACGGAGCTTCATATTGGGACTGGTTAAATCTATTTTGGCTCGTAGTAAATGCTTGCCATTTAAGAATTCACCACGGCGCATTCGCTTAAATAAATCCAGATTCTCCGCGACACTACGATCTCGGAATGGGCTAGACTGACCCGACTTATCCACTGTGCCACGCAGTTTTGCCATTTCCTCAGCCGAAACACTTTCGACATAGGCTAAGCCTTTTTCGATCAACTGCACCGCGCAATCATGCATGATCTGAAAATCATCGGAAGCAAATTGCACTTGGGTTTTCCAACCCATCCACTCGAGATCATGAACAATGGCATTGACATACTCGAGTTTCTCGGTTTCGGGATTGGTATCATCCATCCGCAACACCCAAACACCGTTGTAATCCGCCGCCAAGGAATAATTTAAGTTACAAGCAAAGGTATGCCCAAGATGTGCAAAACCATTTGGTTCAGGTGGAAAACGAGTGACTATTTGTTGCACACGACCAGACTCGAGGTCAGCTTCAATAATTTCGGTAATAAAATTTGGTGCGACAAGACGAGCATCAGGCATAGTGGGCAGTGTACCTTAGCTTTTGGCTTCTAGCCAAATTGGGCGAGGCATGCCTTCTCGATTCTAAAACGTAACTAACGGGTAGAATCACTCGCACCCTATGGTGCCATTTTTGCTTTCCTCTTTCCTCCTTCATCGTCTGAACTTTCATCTCAGTTCTATCTTTCTCGCCTTCGCCTCATTAGGTAGCCATGCAAATAACATGCTCCTCAGGGGTTTATTTGCTGGGTCACATTTGTCTGTTTTAAGCTCGAGGTCATGCGAATAATTTGGGTTTTGGTATTGGCGGCTTGTGTGGCGTGTGCTCCAAGTTTTAAACAAACAGGAAACGAGCTTAAAACTGGTGATGCTATACCTGTGGTTCGGCTCGAGAATTTGCGTGGTGAGGCAGTTTCACTCGAGGATTTACGCGGTAAACCTGTGCTGGTCAATGCTTGGGGGGTTTGGTGTGCACCTTGTGTGGCGGAGTTGCCTGTACTGCGTGATTTACAAGAAAAATTTCGAGCTGATGGTTTAGTCATTATTGGTATTGATGTGAAAGATTCTCGAGCGAAGTTAACTGATTTTCTCGAGAAGAATCCGCTCAATTATGATGTTTGGGTACAGGGTGATAAAACCGATGATGTGCTGAGTTTGCTGCGTCGTTGGCAGAGTTTTGAAGATAATGCTGCCAGTATTCCGTATTCTTTTGGTGTTGGGCGCGATGGTAAAATCAAGGGTGTGGTTGGTGGTTACGACGGTACTGGGCAGGGTTTACGCGATTTGGTTCGTGATTTACTCAAATAATGGTAATCTCTGCGCCGAAATGGTGAATGTGATTCCTTGTGTGGATATTCAACGTGGTCGGGCTGTGCGCTTGTACAAAGGCGATCCGTTGCAGGAAACGGTGTACTTTGAACGTCCCCGAGAAGCAGCTGAGCATTGGGCAGAGTTGGGTGCAAAAATGGTGCATCTGGTAGATTTGGATGCTGCAACAGGTGCGGGCGAGAATCGAAATATTATTTTTGATATTGCCCAGTATTTGAATGTGCCTGTTGAAGTGGGTGGTGGCATTCGCAATCTCGAGACGGCAAGGGATTTACTAGCTGGTGGGGTGCAACGCATTATTATTGGTACGGCTGCCATTACCAATCCCGAGTTTGTGGCGGCAGCGGTGCAAGAATTTGGCGCGGAGCGTGTAGTGGTCAGCCTTGATGCCAAAGATGGTTTTGTGGCAGTCAAAGGTTGGGCGGAGACTAGCTCGAGTACAGCTGTAGATATTGCTGCTCAGGTTTGGGAAGCAGGTGTTCGTACCCTGATTTACACCGATATTGCTCGAGATGGCACGCTTGAAGGGTTGAATCCTGAGCCGTTAAAACCGATGCGAGCTGCATGGGCAGGCGAGTTGATTGCAGGTGGTGGTGTGCGTGATGTGGCAGATTTACGGTTACTCGAGACGTTGCGTATTGAAGGTGTGATTGTTGGTCGAGCAATCTACGAGGGGACTTTGCAATTTGGTCAGTGGTGATTTATTGCATATCGCGTCTCGAGAAATCCCATGCTCCTAAGGCTGTTACAACAATAAATACAACACTACTTAATCCGAGGGTTAAAGTTCCGTACTTGGCAATTAAGTCAGTAGATGGGTATGCCCAAGGCACAAAAATCCAGATCAATCCGTCGGCATTGGCAGTAAACATGGCTGTTAGTGTGCCTGCAAAACCTAATCCCAGTGGCACAGCAAAGGATTTGAATCGGCTCGAGTACCAAACGTGTAATGCCATAAGTGGTAATGCTGTGAACCATGCGCGAATTGTGATGTCAAAAATGCCTGTCCAGTGTGGCGTAGCGAAATTGGTTTGTAGTAATCCCACAAGGGTTAATCCGAATAATAAAACCATTGATCCAAATAAGACTAAACCTGCAACAACTAAAATTTTGGCAAGGTAAATACTGACTCGAGATGGTGGCAATGTCAGCAGTGTTTTCCATTGATTTTCGGTGTGTTCGATGCCGACCACTAAACCTCCAAGAACGGCAATGCCCATTTGTAACATCAATGTATTCCATAAGAAATTACTGATACCAAGCAGTTGTTCCCAGAATTGAACTTCGGATAGATTGCGGTACGAGCCAGCAAAATTAAACAACAATAAATACAATACACAAATCAAGAGTGGCACGCTGGCAGCTAATAACAAAGCTGGTGTTCGACGCAATTTATAACTTTCAGCCGAAATAGTTCTGGATAACATCATGATGGATTTTCCTTGGTGATCTCTAAAAAAATTTGTTCAAGCGATAGGCGCGTCAACTCGAGATGTGAGACTTCGATTTTTGCTTCGACCAATAATTGGTTGATACTGGCAATTTGTGGTTTTTCTGCGTTTAACTCGAGGATATTTGGTTCGATTTGGGCTGGGCTGAAGTGCTCGAGGATTTGCATTGCTTGCTTGGTATTGTTAACTTCTATACGTAACCGATTTTGAAAACGGGCACGCAGGGTTGCCAGTGCACCTTCAAATTGCATCGCTCCATTTGAGATAATACCGATGGTGCTAGCAACTTGTTCGATTTCTGAAAGGATGTGACTCGAGACCATGACTGTCACACCTTGTTTGGGTAAGCTGCGTAGGAAATCGCGTATTTCTCGAATGCCTGATGGATCCAAACCATTGGTGGGTTCGTCAAGAATAAGTAATTCGGGTTCGCCTAATAATGCCGCTGCGATTGCCAAACGTCCTTTCATACCAAGGCTATATTCGCGCACAACTCGGTTAGCTGCGTCTTGTAAACCAACTTGACTTAAAACAGCATTGATACGGTTTTTTGGCACAGCAATTAAGCGACGTGTTAGCTCGAGATTTTCGTAGCCAGTCAGGTGTGTATATGCCGAGGGTGTTTCGACCAAAGCGCCAACTCGAGCTAACAGTTGTGCTCGGTGTGTTACTAATGATTGTCCAAACAAGCGGATTTCACCTTTGGAGGGTTTAATTAACCCCATAAGCATGCGTATGGTGGTGGTTTTACCTGCACCGTTTGCGCCTAAAAACCCGTAGATTTCTCCTTGTTTAATTTTCAGGGATACATCTCTAACTGCTTGGATTGTTCCGTACTGTTTTGACAGATTTTGAATCTCGAGGATGGTTGTATTTTCTGGTGTTGTCTGCATAATTTCCTTTTATGAGCTTTCATTCTGGTTAGTAATTTATCGGCTTGTTTTCAAGGTTTTGCCAAGTTTTTCGCAAGTTTTCTTGTGTTCGTTTTGTAACTTTTACTTTAAAATTTATGTATTGCGGGCTACTTGCAAATTGCTATTCTTTGCGCGTATACTTTGCAAACGATTGCAAAACAAATCAAGTTTCACCGACTTCAAGGGCATAAATTGCTCGAGAACTGGTTTTTTTTCGCCGACTAATTGCAATCGAATGCAGGAATAGGATTATCTCATGATTGATGTAGACCAAGTCGCAAATCTCGCCCAAGTCTCCCGAGCCACGGTCTCGAGAGCCTTTACGCGACCTGATTTGGTCAATCACAAAACCCGTGAACGAGTCCTCGAGATTGCCAATCAACTTGGCTATCAACCCAATCAACTTGCCAGTGCATTACGGCGCGGTCAAAGCCAAAGTATTGGTTTGATTATTTCCGATGTGCTCAACCCTGGTAATGCCATGCTGGTCAAAGGTGTACAAGATGCCGCCACCAAACACGATTACACCGTTTTTATGTTCAACACCGATGAAGACAGCATCAAGGAACGCAAAGCGTTAGAAAGTTTACGCAGCCACATGCCTCAAGGTTTAATTATTATGCCAACCAGTGGTGCAGCCCAAAACCTCAAACTTGTTGGCACATTACCCGTTATCGAACTCGACCGAGCCAGTGGAATTAAAGGTGCTCATACCGTCATGGTGGACAATTTTGGTGGCTCGAGAACAGCTGTACACCACCTGATTCAACTCGGGCATAAACGCATCGGTATGATCGTAGGTAGCCTTGATATCAGCACCGCTCAAGAACGCCACAACGGGTACCAAACTGCGCTTGCCGAAGCTGGCATTGCTTACCAAGAAAACCTAGTACAAATTGGTAATCACCGCGAAGACGGCGGCAGATTAGCTGCTCACAAACTGCTTTCTCGAGCCGATGACGAACGCCCAACTGCGCTCTTTGTAGGCAATAACGAAATGACCATTGGCGCAATTTTTGCCACTCGAGACTTAGGCTTAGATATCCCCGCCGACCTTAGCATTGTTGGTTTTGATGATTCCCGCTGGGCAAAACTATTACAACCCGCCATTACTGTTGTTGCCCAACCTGCTTACGAACTGGCATACCTTGCTTGCGAAACCTTATTAGACCGTCTCGAGCGTGGCAAAACCCAAAAAGCCATCGAAATTCGTTTAGCCACTAACTTTATCACTCGAGCCAGTACCGCCGCTCCTAAGCAATAGCTAGTACTGCTGCCCTAGCTAGTACCACTGCCCCTAAACATTAACTCAATCACTTTTTTATTGTTGCCTTTTTCTTTTACCAAGGAGGATTTACCGCTCAAAACCTTAGGCATTATCTCGGCTTTTCGCCCTCTCTCAATTTAGGAGAACTACCATGCGTAAAATTGCTGTTTTAGCCGCTGTCGGAGCTGCCACTGTTTGCTTAGCACTTGCCCAAGGCAAAAGCCCAATCATTGGTTTAATCACCAAAACCGAATCCAACCCGTTCTTCGTTAAAATGAAAGAAGGTGCTTCTAAAGAAGCTGCTCGTTTGGGCGCTAAGTTTATCAGCGCTGCTGGTAAACAAGATGGCGATAATGCTGGGCAGGTTGCTGCTATCGAGAATATGGTGGCTGCTGGTGCACAAACCATTTTGATTACCCCATCAGACAGCAAAGCCATTGTGCCAGCCATCAAAAAAGCCCAAGCCGCTGGTGTTCAAGTGATTGCTTTAGATAGCCCAACCGAACCAGCCGATGCAGTCGACGCACTGTATGCCACCGATAACTTCAAAGCAGGTGTATTAATCGGTGAGTACGCTGCTGCACAACTCAAAGGCAAAACCCTAAAAATTGCCATGCTCGATTTGTTCCCAGGTCATCCAGTTGGTATTGCTCGTCACAACGGCTTCTTGGCTGGTTTAGGCGCAGATAACATTGATGCCGATACCCCCGACCTTGCCAGCACCCCACAAGTTGTTTGTAGCCAAGATACTTTCGGCGACCAAGCCAAAGGGCAAACAGCTATGGAAAACTGCTTACAGAAAAACCCAGATATCAATGTTGTTTACACCATCAACGAACCAGCCGCCGCAGGTGCATTCCAAGCCCTCAAAGCTGCTAAGAAAACCGCTGCGATTTTCTCTGTAGATGGTGGTTGCGAAGGTGTACGTAACGTAGACAAAGGCGTTATTGTAGCAACCAGCCAACAATACCCGCTGAAGATGGCAGCCCTCGGTGTTGCCGCAGGTGTCAAATACGCTAAAACAGGTGTCAAAGCCAAAGGCTACGTAGACACAGGCGTAACCTTAATAGCTAAAAAAGCTCTGGCAGGTATTGGCAGCAAAGATGTCAAATTTGGACTTGCCAACTGCTGGGGTAACTAAGTCTTAACCACGACCTGAACACGGGAAAATAATTTCCCTACGCCTCTCGAGCAGTGCTAATCCTCCAAAAACACTGCTCGAGTCACCTCCCCACCCTCAGGAGCGGGGAGGTTTTTCTTCACAAAGGTCTAGTGTTTCTATGTCAAATCCAACTGCGCGTTCTGAAACAAAAAATTGGCTCGAGAAACTACCCAGCGTCTCGGTACTTGGTCCGTTAATGGCATTGCTGTTGTCTATTGCTTTTTTTGCTACACAACATCCTAATTTTTTTACACTAACAAACTCAGCTTTGATTACTTCGCAAGTCATGGTTGTAGCGGTTCTGGCTATTGGGCAAACACTAATTATTTTGACTGCTGGAATTGATTTGTCATGTGGCATGGTGATGGCATTAAGTACCATGGTGATGACGAAAATGGCTGTGGATTTTGGTTTGCCTGCACCACTGACATTGCTACTTGGCTTATTGGTCAGTACGGGTTTTGGTTTTTTAAACGGATTACTGATTACAGTTCTGAAGCTTCCACCTTTTATTGTTACACTTGGTACATTAAATATTGCCTTTGCAATCATGCAAATTTATACACAAGCACAAACAATTACTGTCAGTGATGAAAACTCTATTTTACTCTTTTTTAAACAAGATATTTCTTTTGCAGGTATTACCATTGGTTATGGTGCGGGTATTGCTTTAACCCTTTTTTTATTCACCCTTGGTTCGTGGGCATTAAGCAATACTGCTCCTGGTAGGCATTTATATGCTGTTGGTAATAACCCCGAAGCTGCCCGTTTAACAGGTATTCCAACCCAAAGAGTGTTGTTACTTGTTTATACCTTAGCTGGTTTTATTTATGGCATTGCGGGTTGGTTATCCATCTCGAGATACGGCATTGGTAATCCCAATGCAGGTTCAACCGAAAATCTGGACACCATCACAGCTGTTGTACTGGGTGGTACCAGTTTATTTGGTGGTCGAGGTTTACTGATTGGCACCATTATAGGAGCTTTAATTAGTGGTGTTTTTCGGAGCGGATTAACACTGATGGGTGCTCGAGCCGAAGTGCAAATTCTCATCACAGGTATTCTGGTCATTGTTGCTGTTGCTGTTGACCAACTTTCCAAAGGTAAAAACTCGAGGTAATCATGGAAAATATTATTTTTGAAGCTCGAGGTTTGGTTAAACGTTACGGACAAGTCACAGCTTTGGATGGCACAGATTTTTCATTGCGAGCAGGGGAAATTTTAGCAGTAATTGGCGATAACGGCGCTGGTAAAAGCAGTTTAATTAAGGCATTATCTGGTGCGACCATTCCTGATTCAGGCGATATTTTCTTAGACGGTAAACCCGTCAAATTTCGTAGTCCTATAGATGCCAGACACCATGGTATCGAAACAGTTTACCAAGATTTAGCCGTTGCCCCAGCCATGACCATTGCCGAGAATTTATTTTTAGGACGCGAGATTTTGCGCCCTGGGTTACTAGCTAAACTCTTTCGGGTGATAGATCATAAAAAAATGCTCGAGGAAGCCACGCAGCATATGCAGGGTTTAAAAATTGGTATTCGTAGTATGAGCCAAGCTGTTGAAACCTTATCTGGTGGTCAACGTCAAGGTGTGGCTGTGGCTCGCAGTGCAGCTTTTGCTCAGCATGTGGTGATTATGGACGAACCAACCGCCGCTCTTGGTGTTAAAGAAGGCAATATGGTGCTGGATTTAATTCGTCGTGTCCGAGAAAACGGTTTACCTGTTATTATTATCAGTCACAATATGCCGCATGTTTTTGAAATCGCTGATCGAATTCATATTCAACGCTTAGGTAAACGGGCTGCTGTGGTCGATCCAAAAAAACTCAGTATGTCTGACACTGTTGCCATCATGACCGGAGCCATGAGAACCGAAGATATTCCAACGGAGATGCTTGCGTGAAACAAATCTCTCTCGAGCATTTTTTATCTCGAGTCCTGAATAGTACAGTGCGAGGCATGCCTTGCACCCTACGGTTTTTATCTTTTCATCTTTGCCCTTCACTCTTTGCCTTCCCTGTCTCTTACCTCTGTCTTTATGCTGCTCGGACTTGATCTCGGTACAGGCTCCTGCAAAGCCCTTTTACTCTCGACAGAAGGGGTTGTCATGGCTCAAGCCTCGAGAACCTATGCGGTGCACGCACCACAAAATGGGTGGGCAGAAAGTAATCCGCTCGAATGGTGGGATGCTATTGGGTTAGCTGCTCGAGAAGTGGTTGGTGTGTATGCTGCCGAAATTCGTGGTATTGGTTTATCTGGTCAGATGCACGGCACTGTGCTTTGTGATCAACAAGGGCAGGTAACTCGAGATGCCATTCTATGGTCGGACACACGGAGTAGCACTGTACTCGAAGAGTTTCAGCAACTCGAGGCAAAACAACATAGGCGTTTAGCCAACCCAATTGTCACTGGTATGATGGCTTCAACGTTGTTGTGGTGCAAGAAATACTCGAGTTTAGCAGGTGTGCGTTATGCTTTATTGCCAAAGGATTGGTTGCGTTTTTGTTTGACTGGTGAATTTGCTTCTGAACCATCCGATGCTTCTGCAACACTTTTATACGATCTGGAAAAAGATACTTGGGCACTTGATATTCTCGAGCAATTAGGTTTACCTCATCTCTTACCTGATCTGCAAGCCTCGAATGCGGTTGCTGGCACACTGACCAAAGCCGCAGCTGCTCATCTTGGTTTAACTGCTGGTATTCCTGTTGCCGCAGGTGGCGGCGACACCCCTTGTGCCATGCTTGGCAATGGTGTACTCGAGGTTGGCACGGCACAATTATCGGTGGGTACAGGTGCCCAAATTATTGCGCCAATGCAAACAGCTCATCATGGTATCAGCACCCATTGTTACCGCACTGTGCTTGCATCAAATGCCAAGTATTATGCGATGAGTGCTATGCAAAACGCTGGGCTTGCCCTCGAGCGAGTTCGTCAATGGTTGCGGCTCGAATGGGTGGAATTTCATCATCTAGCATTTGATGTACTCGATTCACAAGACCTGATTTTCTTACCGTATTTATCTGGGGAACGCACCCCACACTTAAATGCCAAAGCTCGAGGTGCATTTCTTCATTTGGGCTTACAACACCGCACCGCACATTTAGCTCGAGCGGCGCTCGAAGGTGTTGCTTTTAGTATTGCCGATGGTTTAACTGCCTTAAAACAGCAAAACCTCGAGATTCCCGAGTTACAACTTGTTGGTGGTGGCACACTCGAACCGCGTTGGCAACAATTACTCTGCGATGCCCTTGAGACTCCGTTATATACCAGTGGTACAAGCAACGCCAGTGCGCGTGGCGCAGCTCTGCTGGCAGGGCTGGCAATTGGCACCTATAAAAACACCCTTACGTTACCAAAAAATCCGCCAAGTCAACTGATTGCCACACCAAACAAAAATCTTGAGCAACTCCGTGAGACTCGGGTAAAATTTCAAGCGGCATACGCTCGAGCCTGATTATTTTAATAAAAGCTGAGGAGCCATCTATGAAACGCAGCGAAATTAATGCCATTCAAAAACGCGCCGAGGCTTTCTTAGCATCGCAATGCTTTACTTTACCACCATTTTCTCGTTGGAGTCTCGAGCAATGGCAACGACCAGCTGCCATTGCATTATTGCAAGCTGGGCTTGGTTGGGCAATCACAGATTTTGGTTTTGGTGATTTCGCTCAACAAGGCGCAACAGTTTTTACGCTTCGCAACGCTGCTTTGGTGGGTTCGGTGTACAGCGAAAAAATTATTGTGCTCGAGTCTGGACAATACATTGGGCATCATTATCATGAAGAAAAAACTGAAGATGTGATCAACCGCGCTGGTGGTAGCCTCGAGATTCAATTGCATTCGTTAACCAACAACAATCAACTTGGCACAACACCTGTCCGTTTAGCCAGAGATGGGCTTTGGCAAGAAATACCAAGTGGTAGTTTTGTGCAATTACAAGCAGGCGAAAGCATCACATTACTGCCTCGAGTATCGCATTCGTTCCGAGCAACAGATACCATTGTTCTAATGGGTGAAATCAGTAGTGTTAACAACGATGCAACCGATAATTATTTTGTCAATGGAACAAACCCCGAAGTAATTGAAGAAGATACTGCACCGTATCGCCTTTTAACTCGAGACGACCCCCTACATCTGGTGTCTTCGTAAAACCTAGCCTCGAGATGGTGATATTCCTCATGGCTTTAGGGTAGACTTACTGTCATGAAACCAAACTTGGTCTCGAGACTCTCAAAGGCACTCAGCATTGCAATGGCTGGGTTCGTTATCGGTTCTGCAGCAATGGCACAAGGCGGAGGTGCTCTGCCATTAGCCAATGTTAGCAATCAAAGTTGGGCTACCCCATTCGAGGAATTACGAATTATTGTGCCAAGTGGCACAGATGAACCACTGAGTCTCGAGGTATTTAGCCCAGGGCTTAATTTAAACGATTATGTCAACGGTCGAGCTTCTGCTGGCTATTATGGCGATGAAATCTATGGACGCAATTTGCCCTTCGAGACGGTCTATAGCGTACTTGCCCCAAATGGCAGCAAGTTATTTGAACGCAAATACAGCACCACCGATAAACACACGTGGGAGCGTTTAACCAGCCTTAGTGTTAAACCTGGGGTTTATACGCTACGGGTTCGCAGTACAGGTAACGGCAAAAATGCTTTTGCTGTACGTGCAAATTCGCCGTACCAAGTGCAAGCCAGTCAATTCACTGTCAATGCTCGAGGTACTGTTAACACCGATTTACTCGCCGCTCGGATTCAAGTCTCGAGAGACTATGTAGGTAAGCGCTTTGAGTTAACCAATTACGATGCCGATGGTGCAGCCGAAGCCGAATTATATTTATTAACCCCAGATGGTCAACGCCGTAAATTAGCCACTTCAGAAAATGGTGGTCAAGCCACTGATAGTTTTGAAATCAGCAATGCCTTAGTGGGTGAGTGGACTATTCTGATGCGGATTTTACCAACCACCAAGCAATACTCCAATGCGATTAACTTACGTACCCGCATCAACCAACAACCAGCTTACGCCGATATCCCCGCTTTTATTCCGCCAGCTGGTTTAAGTCTTGTCGAACCACCAACTGTTGAAGTTGTAGACCCACAAGGTCGCCCAATTCCTGGAGCTGGTTATAACCTCACCGAAAATGGTGATTACACCATGACCCCAAACTTGCCACAAGGCTGGATTCCTGTCAGTGCAAGTGTGCTCGAGGGACAGGGTACAGTACTCTCGCCGACGCAAGCTCAAACCAAACCAGGCGCGGCTCGAGTGCGTTTTGTCGCCCGACCAGTACAAGGGCAATTAATTGTCGAAACTGTGGCTCTGATTGGTAAAAACCGAGTGCCAATCACAGGGATTCCTTTCCGAGTAGCAGGTCAGAATCTGCGTTCACCTAGCACCATCACTGTCACACCAAACGAGTACCCTGTCACACCAACCCCTTTACCGGGTTCAACCGTCGAAGGTAAATCAGGTACTGTTGTAGATAACCAAACTACTCGTGTGGTACTCGAGTACCGTATTTCAGCAGCCCTTAAACTCGAGGTCGCACCAAACATTGTTGCCACTTGCCAACAAAGCTTACTGACTGCCACTGCCACAACAGATTTCCCATACCCGATTCCTGTGACCATTGGCTTAAAACTGCCTAAGGACATTACCAGTGGTGCACCACTTGAATTTAACAGCGACATCAGTGGTGGCAAACCAGCTGTGTTGCAAATCCCCGCTCGAGTTTGTGCTCCTGGAACGGTTCGTGCTGAATTAGCACCATTTGATTTGGTCACAGAAGGCGCTGTGCGCGTACTCCCACCCGCTGGTGTCACAGTCTCGAGGGTGACAGATGTCCAAAAAGGTCCTGTGCGAATTGTCAAAACCTACTCACAAGATGCCCAAGGTTATGTGGTCACACTTTCCATTACTGTTGAACGCACTGTGGAGAACTTACGGATCGTAGACCCATTACCACAAGGCGGCTCGAGTCCTGCTGTACGCCGACCAAATCCGTCTGTGACAGGTTTGATTAATAATCAAACTGTAGCAGTCAATTGGCGACTCGAGGGAAATTCTTTTAACATGGGGCGCTTAGTACCTGGGACATATTTAATTCAGTACGGTATTTTCACAGACCTCCCAGCGGATGCAATCACAACTGCTCCCGATATTCTTTGGGATGAAACCCGCTAAGCATCCGACTAAAGTCCGATAACCAACGTCTATCACAACCCAACCCCCTATACGCGTAAGCTAATTGCAAAGCGTACAGGGGGTTACATTATGAAAGCAATTCATGCATTAGCACTACTGGGTATTCTTGGCGCAGTGGCTGTACCACTGGCATCAGCTCGAGGTGGCTACCGAGTTCAGGCAATTGCACAGTTCAAGTTACCTGCCGATCAAGCTGGTAAACCAAGTATTACTTGTCAGTATTGCCATCAAAATCCACAAGGTGGTGCCAGCTGGAATGCCTTTGGCGAAAATGTTCGCACTCAATTCTTTGGTGAAGCCAACAAAAACATTGCCGATGCCCTTTTCTTAGCCTTAAAAGCCCGTAAAGACTCCGATGGCGATGGTTATGACGATGTACTCGAGGTGGTTGCGTTCACCCAACCAGGTAATAAAGATTCAAAACCCAGTGTCAGTAAAGACACCCTCGAGGCAGAACTCAAAGCATGGGGCGGCGTGAACCGCTACAAAGCCAAAAAGTAATCAACACATTTGAACTTCACCTAACTTTTAGCCCCGTTCTACTAGCGGGGCTACATTCATCTGCAAAATGCCATAATTCTTTGTATGCAAGCCTTTAACTTAACAACCAAATTTAGTATCAGCAGCTTCTTAGTGCTGGTATTTAGCGCTGTAGCAATTGGTTGGTGGCTCGGACAAGAAATCGAACGTGGTGTTATCCAACGCAGCGCAGCTACCACAGCCTTGTATATCAACAGTTTTCTCGAACCAAAATTACAAGAACTCAGCAGCCAAACCTTTTTAAAAACCGAGTGTCGTATAGCCTTAGATACCTTAATCAAACAATCTTTGCTTGGAGAAGAAATTGTCCGAGTCAAAATCTGGGGACGTAAAGGATTACTGGTTTATCACAGTTCCAATCCAGAACTTATTGGTCAAACTTTCCCTGTCTCGAGTGGTTTAAAAGCAGGTTGGAAAGCAGGGCAAGTCAGTGCCGAAATCAGCGATCTAAGCGAACTTGAGAATCAAAAAGAAAGCAAACCTAGAAAGCATTTACTCGAGATTTACGCACCTGTGCGTTTACGTGGCTCGGGTAAGATATTAGCAATGGCAGAATTTTATAGTGTTACTGATGCGCTTGAACGTGAAATTTCAGGAGCACAATGGCGCAGCTATGGCATTGTTGGCATCATGACTTTTGCAGTGTATTTGTTGCTGCTGGGTTTTGTTAAACGAGGCAGTGATATCATTGGTAAGCAAGCCATCGCTTTACAAAGCAATATTAACAACCTCAACCAAGCGATTCTCGAGAATGCCAATCTATCTGAACGGGTGCGCCGAGCAGCCACAAAAACCGCTGAACTCAACGAGCAAATGCTGCATCAGATCAGTGCAGAACTGCACGACGGACCTGCCCAACACCTGAGTTTTGCATTGCTAAAAATAGATGCAGCACGCCAACGCACGCAAAGCACTTGCGAAATCGAACGCAGCAAACTCGAGCAAGACTTAGAGCGTATCGAAAATTCTTTGCAAAACGCTGTTCAAGAAATTCGCAGTATTGCTCACGATTTGCGCTTACCTGAACTCGAGCATCTAACTTTATCTGAAACCCTGCAACGGGCAGTACGAGAACATGAAAACCGCAGTGAAACCCCTGTAGAACTCGAGATTCATCAGACACCGCCACCTGTTGCACTACCCATCAAAATAGCTTTTTATCGCGTCGCCCTCGAAGCCCTGAGCAATGCCACCAGACATGCTGCTGGACAAGGACAGCGCCTACAACTCGAGACTCACGCCCAAACAGTTCGTTTAACCATCACCGATACTGGTAATGGTTTTAACCCCGAACACAAAGCCAATCGGCTAGGCTTACACGGTATGCGCGAACGAATTGAAAGTCTAGGTGGCGAATTCAACCTCGAGAGTATCGCTGGACGCGGCACAACCATCACTGCCACCCTACCCCTCGAGTTAGGCATCGCCCATGACTAACACCATCCACACACTGTTAATAGACGATCATCCACTCTGGCGAGAAGGCGTGAATTCCACTCTCGAGAACAGCGAAATCGAAATCGTTGCCGAAGGTGGCAGCGCCTACGAAGCCCTTGCTTTAGCCCAAGAATTTTTACCCGACATTATGTTACTGGATATCAATATCCCGGGTGGTGGTTTTAACGCTGCTCAAGCTGTATCAAAAGCCTGCCCTGTGACCAAAATAATTATGCTGACCTTTTCCGAAGCCGAAGACGATGTGCTCGCCGCCCTCAAAGCAGGAGCCACAGGTTATATCCTCAAAGGTGTATCTGGCAGCGAATTGCGCCGCATCATCCGAGCCGTACATGGTGGAGAAGTTTACGTCCCCCCTGCCCTTGCGGCTGCCATGCTACGCGACCTTGCTAGTGGCACCAATCGCCCAGTACCCCACGATATTCTCGAGGAACTCACCCCACGCGAACGACAAATACTCGAGTTAGTGGCGCTTGCCCAAAGCAACAAAGAAATAGGCTTAAAACTTGGTATGACCGAAAAAACAGTCAAGCATCACATGACCAATATCTTGCAGAAATTACAAGTCAAAAATCGGGTCGAAGCGGCGTTGTTGGCACAAAAAAATCAGAACAACCACTAGACTATTGTGCTGTCATACCACCATCAGCAGTAATGATCGAACCCGTGATAAACGAAGCTTCATCGCTGGCAAGAAACAATGCCAAATGCGCGATTTCTCGAGGTTCGCCTGGGCGACCAATCGGCTGAAAAACATCAATACTATCGTAGACTTTTTGCAAACCACCCAACATCTCGGCATGAGCATAATTGATCGGGGTATCCACCCAACCCGGACAAATACAATTACAACGAATCCCCCGTTTGGCATAATCCAAGGCAATGCCCTTGGTCAGCATCACCACCGCGCCTTTAGAAGCGCTATACACCGTTAAAAACGGCTCAGACACCAAACCATTGACACTCGAGATATTGACAATACTACCGCCGCCTTGCTCGAGCATATGCGGCAATACCGCTCGAGACGCATACATGGCACCTTTGACATTGACATTCAAAGTGCGATCAATCACTTCATCAGATACTTCGTGAAAAACCCCCGGCAGATTGACCCCAGCATTATTACAAAGCACATCGACCCGACCCCACAAGGTTACGCACCTCGAAACCAACGCCTTAACTTGAGTGGCACTGGCAATATCAGCCACAAAGCTTTCGGCAATAAAACCAAGTTGCTGAATCTCGAGCACCGTTGTCTGCACTGCCGCTTCGTTGATATCCACACACAATACTCGAGCATTCTCTTCGGCAAACCGCAAAGCAATTGCTTTGCCGATACCAGAACCTGTGCCTGTGACAATACAAACCTTGCCATCTAATCTGCCCATAAAACTCCTTGATTTGCTTTTAACCACAAATATACTCCGAGCCTGAAGTGAAAAGTATGGCATCATCCGCTGAAAAGCTTTGACAAATTGTCATCCTGATTCCCAAACACTTGTTCTTGACGAGTCTCGAGGTTGCCGCTTATACTCCACGAGCTTATGAAATGCTTTTTTAACAATTCTGCCGACGACGATAATTAGTCGTCGGGGCTTTCGTTGTTTTTTAACGCCCCGCTCGAGACTCGAGTGGGGATTTTTCTTTAAGGGGTTGTATGTTGCGGACATTAACAAATGAATTACCAAATTGCATTGGACAAGCTGTCAAACTCGAGGGTTTTGTGCATTTTCGTCGAGATCTGGGTGGGGTGCAGTTTTTGGTCTTGCGTGATCGCACAGGAACAGCCCAATGTGTGCTTGGTAAAGGCGTGCATATTCCTTTGCTCGAGTCGAGTGTACGGGTGCTTGGAACTGTTGTAGCAAATGCCAGAGCACCCCAAGGTTTAGAAGTGCAAGTGCAGAGTCTCGAGATGATTAGTGTGGCGGTAGAACCTGCTCCTGTCGAGGTTTCTAAGGAAGAATGGAAAGCCAACCCCGAAACGTTGCTGGATTATCGGTATGTCAGTTTGCGTGGTTTAAAAGAACGGGCTGTGCTAAAAATTCAGGCGGTGCTAATTCAAGGTTTCCGTGAAGCGTTAATTGCCCAAGGGTTTACCGAGATTTTTACGCCAAAAATTGTCAGCGCTGGTGCCGAAGGTGGTAGTAGCTTATTTGAAGTGCAGTATTTCGAGCAGAAAGCCTTTTTAGCCCAAAGCCCACAAGTCTATAAGCAGATTATGGTTGGGGTCTACGAACGTGTTTTTGAAACCGCCTGTGTTTACCGCGCCGAGGAACACGCCACCAGTCGGCATTTAAACGAGTACATGAGTTTAGATCTCGAGATGGGTTTTATTGAATCCGAAGAAGATGTTATGGATATGGAAAATTTGGTTCTCAAATACATGCTCGAGAAAGTTGCGACGGAATGCAAAACCGAACTTACCTTGTGTGGTGTTCCAGCCCCAACTGTTCCCGATAAAATTCCACGTATCCCACTTGCTGAAGCAAGGGCTTTATGTATCGAAAAGTATGGTTACACCAATGGCGGCAAAGACCTCGACCCTGAAGGCGAAAGAATTATCAGTCGGCATTTCCTCGAGCATTTCGGTTCAGATTTTGTGTTTGTCACAAAGTATCCGCGCAGTGCCCGACCTTTTTATGCTTACCCAAATATTGAAGATAACACCACCAAGAGTTTTGATTTGTTATTCCGTGGTATCGAAATTACCAGTGGTGGTCAACGCGTGCACGATTACCAAATGCTGCTCGAGAACATGGCATACTGCAATGTTGCCTCGGATGGATTTGGCGCATACCTCGAGGTCTTTAAGCACGGTATGCCGCCGCACGGTGGACTGGCAATCGGTGCGGAGCGTTTAACGGCTAAAATTCTCGAGATTAGCAATGTGCGTTATGCTCGGGCTTTCCCTCGTGACCGTAATCGTTTGACACCGTAAGACACAAGCTTAATCTGCATTTTCTCACCGTTTCTCAGAAATTACGCTAAGCTAAATTCATGGTTCAAAATACTGTGATGTGGCTCGAGCGTTGGTTCTCGACTTGGTTCTCGCAACTGCTGCCATTGATCCCTTGGGTGCTTGGTGCCAGTGGGATATTTCTGGTATCAGGTATTGTGCTTTACGCCACTCGAGAGAACTTGTTTATGCAAACCCGAGATGTACTCTGGTCTCGAGCGGTCAAAGCAGGTGTGTGGTTGCCGCTTTTGGCGGCTTTAAGTCTAGCCAGTTTGGGTTTAACCGTGGCTCGAGAAGCTTTTATTTTACGATTTGCCAATCAACAAAACGCTCAATACTCGAAGCTCGAGGATCCATCTGGTGGGCAAACAGTGCAAGGTAGTCCAAGTGCCAGTTACGAAGTGGTGCAACGTTTTACCCGAACTTTTTCTTTACAACCCGATTTCGCTAAGCGGCTCGGCAACGATCCTGAAGCAACTTTACGTAATTACCTCAGTCAACAAACCTATTTTAATGGTGTGCTTAAAGATGTCCAAGATGGCATCAAGCGCGATAAAGGCAATATCTTATTCACCCGTACTTACACTGTGATTGAAAACAAAACCGTTGCTTTAGACAATGCCAATGTCGAAGTGAATTTTGAATTTGGTGATACTGGTGCTGGGCGCTCGTATTATCGCACGGGTTTTGTTGGCAAATACACTTTGCAAAACCCATTAAACCAAGATGTCAATGTCAGTTTTAATTTTCCATTGCCCGCAAATTCTGGAACGTTATCGGATTTTGAATTAAACGCTGCTGGTAAAAAAGTGGAATCCGATGATTTGGCTTCTGGTTTTTACTCATGGCAAGGAAATATTGCTGCTAACGCCAAAATTGAATTTATTGTCAAATATAAAAATCAAGGCTCGAGCACATGGTCTTATGATTTTGGGCAACGCCGCGAACCAATTAAGAATTTTTCGTTAAAAGTTAATTCGCCTCGCAGTATCAAATTTTTGCGTGGCAGTTTATACCCAACCAATCAAGTTGGTCCGCTCGAGTGGAACTTAAAAAATATTATCACCAGTCAGAATGTGGTACTGAGCTTCCCAGAATTATCATTGCGCGAAACCTTATTAAAACTGTTTCGTTTTGCTGATGCTGCACTGCTGTTAATGCTGGTCTGGGCAATTTTATACGGCATCAGCCGTAAACTCGATCTCGAGCCAAAGCGCTTTGCTTTAGCTGCTCTTGGCATGGCACTTGGCATTGGTGCTGCGGCTGTGCTGCTGGGTTACATTCCATCAACCATTGCCATGTGGATAGGCGCAATTATCGCTGCCATGCTTGGCATATTGGCACTCGGCACCAGTTTTGCCTTACCCGTTGCGCTCTCGAGTTTAGCGCCATTGGCATTCTTGTCGGGCGGTCATGCCGGATTGTGGTTGTTGCTGCTGGCATTGGTGGTTGTCTCGAGCTTACTGCCACGCGATTCGCTTCAAAGATTACAAGGCTTATTACCAAAAGGAAAGCCTTAAAACTCGAGTCCGTTATAGATTTGCTCGAGAGTTAACGTCGCACCGATACATGGAATATCTATTTCACCTATATCCTCGAGTGTTTCAAGTAACCACGTATTGTCACGGCGTTTGTAAACAACGACCAATCTCGAGTGTTGTTCGACCAAGATATACCGTTGCACACTTGGTATACGAGTGTATTCAAACAGTTTCTTATTGGTGTCGGTATCGGCTGTACTCGCCGAAACCACTTCGAGTAGAAAACATGGTGTTTCCTCAACTCGAGGATCATTGTTATCAAGGCAGTTAATCATGATGTCTGGATAACGGTAACGGGTGCTCGAGACTTCTAATTGAATGGTTTTGGTTTGGAAACGACAACCTTTGGCTCGAGCAAGCAATGCCAATGCAAGGGTGATGTTCAGAACAATTTCCTCGTGGCGTTTACTCTCCCCTGCCATTGCGTAGACTTTGCCATCCACGTACTCATGACGAATCTCGGCAATCATTTCTTGCTCGAGATATTCGGCTACACTCAGATTTGCCAGTTGCGTCATTGGTCAAGTTTAGCAGAATTCTTAGGGCATAAAAAAGCGCGAAAGATTTTCTTTCGCGCTTTTTTTGTGGAAAATTTACTCGCCTTGTTTATCGTCTTTTTTGCCACCCAAACCAAATTGGGCGAACAGATCAGCGTAAACATCACCAAGTTTAGTGGTAACTTTACCGCCACCTGCGTCGGCATTGGCAAGGTTGCTCGAGTTGCTCGAGTAATCGTAATCGAATTCGCGTTTCTTGCTGCCTCGAGCGCTACCAAAGTTTGGTTTGCGTTCGGCTGCTGGCACACCGCCAAGGGCGCGTTTGCGGCTGAGGCTGGCGCGTTGGTCAACTGGGTCTATGTTGAGCACAACAGCTTCGACTTCGTCACCTTTCTTGAATAACTCAGCGGCATTGGTGACGCGTTCGTTGGCAAGTTCGGAGATATGGATTAAGCCTTCGATACCATCTTCGATTTCAATGAAAACACCGAAATCGGTTAAGCCTGTGACTTTACCTTTGACTGGTGTACCTGGTGGGTACTTGGCTGGCAATGCACTCCAAGGGTCTGGGGTGGTTTGGCGCATACCAAGGGAAATACGGCGGTCTTTGGTATCCATGCGTAAGACAACAGCTTCGACTTCGTCGCCTTCTTTAAGGACTTCGTTTGGATGACGCACGCGCTTGGTCCAGCTAAGCTCGGAAACGTGAATCAAACCTTCTAAGCCGCTCTCGAGTTCAACAAAAGCACCAAAGTTGGTGAGGTTGGTCACTTTACCGTTGACACGTTGACCAATGGTGAATTTCTCCATTGCTGCTGTCCAAGGGTCTTGCATCAGGGCTTTCATGGATAAGTTAATGCGGTCACGGTCGTTGTCCACATCCATGACTTGAACTTTGACAGCTTCGCCGAGTTTGACCACTTCTTTAGGGTGTCCAAAACGAGCAAATGTTAATTCGGAACGGTGCACAAGCCCATCCACACCACCAAGGGAAACAAACACGCCAAAATCGGTGATTTCAACCACTTTGCCCTCGAGAATACTACCTGGGGCAAGGCGTTCGATGGTTTCTAATTTGGCTTTGTTCTTTTGTTCTTCGATAATGGCACGGCGAGAAATAATCACGCGGTTGCGCTTACGATTTAACTCGATTAAACGAACCTCGAGTGGTTGTCCAACAAAAGGTGTTAAATCATTGATGCGGCGCACATCGAGTTGGCTGGCTGGCAAAAATGCACGCACACCTTCGATATTTGCAACCAAACCACCTTTGACTTGTTCTTCGATATTGACTGTGATGCTAGTAGCATCTTTAACAGCCTGCTCGAGTTTGCGCCAACCACGATCTTGCTCAGCGCGTTTCTTGCTGAGAATAATAACGCCATTTGCGATATCGCTGCGAACAACATAAGCATCGAGTTTATCGCCGGCTTTGAATTGTTCTTGGGCTTGCTCGAGGGTGAGTGCGTCATCGGCGAGTTGATTGAGAGGAATTAACCCTTCGATTTTCGCGCCAACATCTACGCTGACACCTTCGCTACCAACAAAAACCACTGTTCCGCTGACAACATCGCCACGGTTTAGTTCGGCAACGCGATCGGCTTCGGACGCAATGACGTCCTCCATGGTCATGGCTGGGTATTCTTCAACTGCCGCGACAACCGCGACTGGGACTGGGGTTGCTTCTGCAACCGGATTACTAGACGTGTCTTCCATTCCGAATTCCTCCTAAGGATTCTTAGCACTCCTTTAGAGGTTTTCTAAAGAGAACGCAACCTTGGAAGTGTACTGCAAAAGCGATACCTTGTAAAGGGCGAAAATCACGTTAAGCAGCGCCTAGGCAAGCATCGCTACTATGTGCGGGTAATATTCGCCATTGCCAGAGCCACATCTGTGTGATACACTCCTCAAGTTTGACCTCCAAGGAGGTCGGTTCTTGACCCCAAATTGGCATTGGTCAGGGTCACTTTAGTGAGGTTCTTCAATATGGCAAAAACTTGTGCAGTTAGTGGAAAATCCAGCATCGTTATCAACTCCGTCACCCGTCGTGGTAAAGCCAAAGCCGAAGGTGGCGTTGGTAAAAAAACCACTGGTATTTCAAAAGTTCGTAAATACGCCAACTTGCAAAAAAAGTCGGTCATGGTCAATGGCGAAAAGCAAACCATGTGGCTTTCGGCTCGTGCAATGCGTAAATTGCCAACCAACTGGGTTGTTGTCGCAAAATAAAGTTACAACAACTGGAAAGGACGAAGCTAAAATCTTCGTCCTTATTTTCTTTATCCTCAGCGATTGCCCGTAGCAGGTTGCGTAATAGCAGGTGTGGTTGGTGCAGTAACTGTACTCCTAAGTCGGCGACGGCGACGCGGTGTAGTAGTGGTGGTACCTGTTGTTCCTGAAGCGTTTGTAGTATCCCCTGGTTTTACCACTGGTTCTGGAGGCGCAGGTGGTGGTGGAACAGGAATATACCGAATAGCTTCGTTACCAACACCATCCACAGCTCGAACTGTGATTGCTCTGGCTCGAGAACGCCGAATCACACGATAAAAAGGCACTTCAGGACCTGGTGAAACATTGATTGGTTCGCCATTTAAGAAAACCGTTTGTACTTTGCGATTATCTGTGGCTTGACCTCGTACCACCACAGCATCTATTTGTGATTCGACATTCTGAATTTCAATCACAGGTTTTTTGGTATCTACTGTCACACTGATATCTCGAGTTCCTGCGTTACGAGCCGCATCCACAGCGCGGATTTCGTATTTCAAAGCACCACCATCAAGTTGACTGGCAGGAAACTTAAAATTCACAATTTTACGCCCACGTTGCGAAGCCATTTCGCCCTTGGCAAGTAAATCTAAAGTGCCATTGATTGTTAATTTAACAACACCTTTGTCATCCCAAGCGTACCCTTCGATAACCACACTTGAGTTTGGAGTGATATCCGATTTGGGACGAGTAATCACAATTTGCGGCGAAAACTGATCGAGTTCTCGAGTACACCCCAGCAACAGACTTGCCAGTAAGAAGGCTAATACGTAACGCACTTGGCTAGTATATAACTCGAGACGATGAGTGAGAACTCATTATTTATAAGTCTCGACGTAACCGCACAGCCACAGCAAATGTCAGACTGTACAACACTGCACTGATAATGAAAACAGGTATGTAACTCACTTTATCGGCTAACCAACCACCAATAATGGGTGTAAAAACAGCAATACCGACTAAGGTGTTGCTTGTACCAATGAATTTCCCACGCAGCTCGGGAGGTGCTAACGATAAAAGATAATTAGCATTACCAAGCATAATACCTGCATTACCAACAGCCTGTGCAACGTAGACCAAAGCAAATGCAATCCCTGCACCTTTTGGCATCAGTAAGGCTAAAACAGGTGCCATAAAAGTAAAACCAAGGGCAATACGAATAATTCTTCTCGAGCCATAAGCACGCGCTAATTTAGCCCAGATAGCGTTTGAAAGTGGTGCAATAATACCAACAACAATTAAAAAAGTACCAATGGCTTCTTTACCAACAGCAACATTACGTAGTGCATGGGCTGTAAAAAACGCATCACCAATAGTTGAAGCCGCAAACAAAATACGATACAAAACATAGACACGAAAATCTGCATTAGCCGCTAATGTTTGCGGAATTGCCAGTAAATCATCCCAAATATTCAACGCTTTAGGTTGTGGTGGATTATCAGGTGGTTCATCAGATAATCCAAAAAAATAATAGCCAAAACTAAACGTAATTGCTCCAAACAAAAAAATAAGGGTGTAATCGAATGGAAAAACTAAACTCGAGCCAAGAATTGCTTTAATTGCAAAACCAGCACCAAGTGCTAACAACCCACCCCATAAATTACGCGTACCAAAAAACCGAGGTCGTTCCTGAGCTGAAATGGTTTTACCAACACTCTCGAGCCAAGGTAAACCACTGACACCACTGGCTAAACTATTGGCAATCAAGGCAATCAGAAAAGCAATTAACATCACCTGTGGTGCCTGTGCAAAAAGAATTGTAGACAACACAATAGTCGCTAAAGCACTCGAGCGTACAAGACTGGCTGCCCGATACACATCCACTTTTCTTGGAATGTGGCGCACAGCCGCGCTGACAAAAATTTGTGGCAATAACCACCCACCCACAGCAATAGCAGGTAATAAACCAAGAATCCAATTGGGTGCAGCAAGTGCCGCCGCAAAACTGCTCAACACAATGCCAGGATTCAAAAAAGCATCACCCATCGAACAAAACCAGCCGTTAAGCACACCCGCTGCATAAGATCGCGACCATGAAAAACGTTGTTCTAAAGCCTGAAGAAGCGGCTCGAAGACACCAGCAGATGGTCTATTTGACAAATCAGACACAACAAAAGCATACGCCCTAAACGACCTACTACTGCTCGAGTAACAAAACCAGTAGAATACATTGTGATGAATCAAGAACAAAAAACCGAACTCAAAGATGGCGTAACCTTAGCCCGTCTTGCCGAAATTGCTGGTACAACCACTGCCATTGCTCGCACTTACGACCAAGTGGGTTTACTCGAGCATGAAACCGTAGAAGGTAAAAAACGCTTTCACTTAGCTGCCTTTGAAAGGCTCGAGCAAATACTGGTGCTCAATACCGAAGGCTTAAAGTTTGCTGACATCCTCAAGCGCTTTGGAATAGATGCTAAAACTGCAGCGCAGAACATGCGAGCCGAACTAGAAACCCTACAAGCCAGCCTCGAGATCAGTCGTGCAAAAATCAAAGCCATCAGTGAAAAACTAGGGTCTCGAGCTGTGCAACGTGTTAATGAATTAGTGCTCAGCAAAAAAGAATTAGCCGAACTCGAGCAATTGCGTCAAAGCAACATCCGCCGAGCCTTGTTAGTCGAACAAAAAGCTCGAGCCATTAAAACACAACTCGAGTACAAAAATGCTTCCATGTCTGTGACACGAATTGATTTACCGCAAGCCCCAAGAAAATCCAAAAAACGCTTAAATTAGGAGCAGCCATATGAAAAGCGCGATTAGTTCGTATTTTATTGGTGATATTGAAGGGTTCACACCGCAAATAGCTCGGTTGCTCTGCCAAATGAATTATGCTCGAGAAACCACATTGCAAATGGTGCGGGGTCTAACTATTGAAGAGCTTGACTCTCTACCAGACCCAACAGGGAACAGTATTGGCATGTTACTCGAGCATTTTGTAGCTGTAGAAATTGGTTATCAAGCCATCACATATGGCAATGGCGATTGGACTGCTGCCTTAGGTGAACGCTGGCAAGCAGGTGGCGATTTAGGCGAACTAGGACGCGAAAAAATCAAAGGTAATTCACTCAGTTATTACTTAGATAATTTACGAGCCACTCGAGAAAAAACCATTACCGAATTCCGTAACCGCAATGATACTTGGCTCGAGGAACCCATAGAATTTTGGGGAACCACAGGCAACCGAGCCTTTGCATGGTTTCACGTATTTGAAGACGAAATTAACCACCGAGGACAAATTCGTTTAATTGCTAAGCAATTACCGCGCTTCCAAAACCGAGGCATGATGGGCATTAACCCAGCTGCTGCCAATAAAGATGGCACTGGTTTTACACTTCTTGAAGTGCGCGAAGGTGGACCCGCTGCCTTGGCTGGAATTCAAACAGGCGACATTGTTCTTGAGTTTGATGGCATAGATACCACAACCATGTTATTTGATGAAATTCCAGTTGTAAATCAAGCAGGTGTGACCAGTATTTTCAAAGTTCAGCGTGGTGCTGAAATTCTCGAGGTCAGTGTCACTCGAATTGCTCCAAGGTAATCTTGTGCTGTTCACCAGCCAAGAATATGAAGTCAATTTATTTGGTGCCAAAGTGATTGATTAGCTTGAGTAACCGAGTCACTCAAGCCATGAAAATCTCGAGCCAACACTGCAATTCAAAATGTGATTACCATTGCACAACACTGAGATTCTCGAATCACACTTAAACTTTAAGGTTTTAATTTTTTAAGTTCAGTTCGTAATTTTATCAGCGCTTGGGTTTGAACTGTGTTTGGGTTTGAACTTAAATTCTTGGCTTCAAATGGGTCGGCTTGTACGTCATAGAACTCCTCTCGAGCATCCGCAAAGCGAATCAATTTATATTGTGCATCTCGGATGGCTTGGGCTTCTATTATTGCGCCTTCTTGTTGCACCGTATTTGCCGCCGTTTTAAAAACTTCTGTGTAGGCATAGGCTCGAGTTAGTGACTTTCCTTGCAACGCTGGTTGTAAATTTTGTCCGTCTGAATTGCTCAATTTTGCGCCTGTGATGTTGGCAATGGTAGCAGTCACGTCCACACCATTGACTAAACCACTGGCTCGGGTGTTGGCTTGTCCTGCCCCTGAAATAATCAGTGGAACAGCAACCCCACCTTGGTAAACACTGCCTTTGGCTCGAGTGCGATCCGTTGTAATTTGGGTCACTTGGGCTGGTGTGCCATTATCGCCCATGAAAATAACCATGGTGTTTTTCTGATCTATACTCTCGAGTAAACGCCCCATTTCGGCATCGAGTGCTTCAGCAGCCGCGAAGTAATAGGCTTGTGGATTGCCGCGAATATCGGCAACAGAACCCGTTAAACTTTGATTGCTGATAAGATTTTTTGGTGGCAAATGAAACGGTGAGTGCGGTGCAGTGTACGCCAACCATAAAAACCAAGGTTGCTTCTGTTGCTTGACCCAATTCACAGCTAAGTCGGTAAAAACAGTGGTTGCATACCGTTCGACTGTTGAAACTGTGCCGTTATTAACCAGCGGGAAAGAATAATAATTCATTAACGATCCCTCGAGAAACCCAGCGTAATACGGCACGCCCATCTTGGCAGGATGCGTGCTGTCATTGCGAGCAGCCACGTGCCATTTTCCGATCACGGCGCTCGAGTACACACCTTGTTGATTTAAAGCATCAAAAATTGTTGGTTGAGTTTCGTTGAGCACATCGCCAACCGAGCCGACTTGGGTTCTAAAACCATACTTGCCAGTTAAAACCGTCGCTCGAGTTGGAGTACAAGTTGGATTAACCCAAGCGTTATCAAAAACAACCCCATTGGCACAGAGCCTCTCGAGGTTTGGCATTTTGGGTTTGTTCTTACCAACGGTGTAACACGGACTGGCATCAATACCAAAATCATCTGCAATGACCAGCAGCACATTGGGCAGTGTATTTTGTGAAACCGAAGTGGCACTAAAAGTCAGTAGCAATACCGTTAGAGCAAGTATAGGACGAATCATTTTTTTACTCCTTTTGGCACTGTTTGGGGTATTTTCCTCTCTTGAGTTGCGAATGCCAATATCGTCTCGAGGAAAACCACAGTTTTAGAGCCACCAGAATTTTAATGGATACGAACATTCCAAAAACAAAAATTCTTCTTTGAATTTGCATATTTCTTCAGGCGTATTTGCACATAAGTCCTCGTATTGTTGACCAACCACAGGTTCTTGCAACCTGAAGGCAGGAGGTTTTATGAATCGGTTGATAAGATTAGGTGGTTTAGCTGCACTGGCTTTAATGGCGTGTGCGCCAGCAGGAACAACAGCAGCAACCTCGGGTACGGCTGGGGTACTGTGCGATTACAGCCAGAGCGTGATGAACGATAGTGCTTCGGTAAATGCCCTCAGTACGGTTAAATGGTCTTGTACCATCACTTCAAGGGTTCTAACAGGCAATGGCATTCCAGATCACGCGGTGGGAACATTTCCCAATCCTAACAATCCAAATAAAATTTCAGCCCAAAATGTTTCTGCCACGTACACCCTAGCGCCAGAGCAAACCACAACTTCTACGACCTTGGGTGGTCCTCGAGGTGCATTGGGGTATATGCTCAACGGTGTCAAACTTGACCCAGATACGGGCGGTAGCTGCAACGATGCTGGTGATAACTGCACATTGAATGGCAATGTTGGTCAATGGCGTATGGAAGCCCTTGGAGGAACATCCTTTAACTTTGGTACGGACAGCAACACTGCTCATGTGCAACCAAGTGGCGAGTACCATTACCACGGACTCCCAGAAGGTTACTTGGCTAAATTAAACAAAGGTCAAGCCATGACCCTGATTGGTTGGGCAGCCGATGGATTCCCAATTTACGGGCGTTACGGCTACACCACTGCAACCGATGCGACCTCGAGTATCAAAGTCATGAAAGGCAGTTACCGCACCAAAGCCACCCCAGATGCCAACCGCCCTGCAACCACTTTGTACGCAATGGGTACGTTTAAGAACGACTGGGAGTACGTGGCTGGTCTAAGCGAACTTGACGAATGCAATGGGCGTACTGGTGTCACCCCAGAATTCCCCAATGGCACGTACCACTACTATGCCACTGATACCTACCCATTCTTGCAGCGCTGCGTCAAAGGTAAAGTCGTCAGTACAGGCAATCCACCGCCTCCTGGACGGTAAATTATGACGTTTATCCGTTCACTTCTCGCCCTGCTTTTGACAGCAGGGCTATTTGGCACTGCATCAGCTCATTTGATGGTGGCACAAAAAGGCACGTTGAACATCTCGGGAAATGGGGCTTATCTGTTGGTTTCCATTCCCACCTCAGGACTCGAGAAGATAGATGATGACACTGATGGTTTGTTATCAACTCGAGAACTGAGTCTGCATACCGAAAGTATCAAACAGCAAATTCAAGCGCGTTTACAACTCAGCGATACCGATGGTTTGCGTCCACTCGAGGGACTGATGCTGACCCTCTCACCAGAAGATGCAAAAGAGGGACAACCTGCCGATCAACTCGTGGTCATGGGTCGATTTGCGCTGGCAGACTCGAATAAACCATTGTCGTTTCAAACCAGTTTGTGGGGCAAAAAAGAAACTGAGCAATCCTTGGGTTTAACCATCACCAAGAACCTCAAACAAGAAGAATTGTTGATGCTAACCCCAGAACACCCGACAGGGAAATTATACGAACCTGCTCTGAATGTGTTTGTCTCATTTTTACAACATGGTATTGAACACGTTCTGAGTGGATTGGATCATCTTTTGTTTTTGCTGGTTGTCATTGCCACAGGTTGGGGTTGGAAACAAATCTTGTCTGCCCTAAGTATTTTTACAGTTGGTCATACCATCAGCCTGATGACTGTGGTTTACAGTGGAATCACTTTCCCAGAAAACATTGTTGAACCTGCCATTGCTGCAACCATTATTGGATTAGCCTTATATGACTTATGGAAAAGCCGCTCGAGTTCAGTGCAAACTTCTCGAGGACTGCGTTACGGTTTGGTTTTTGGTTGCTCGTTAATTCATGGCTTAGGATTGGGTGGCGCACTGACTTCACTGGGCATCAATCCAGCCCAACAAGGCGCAACGCTTCTAGGCTTTAACTTAGGCATTGAAATTGCCCAAGTTGGTGTGGCAGTGCTGGCAATTCTTGGATTGGCTTTGCTACAAAAAATGTTTGGTGATCGCAGTGTGCAAACAGCCTCAACGCTGGCAACCCTGAGCGCAGTTGTCATGGGTGGCATCTGGTTTATTGAACGTGTGATGTTCTCCTAAAGGGTAACGCGTTTTAGGCTCATCCTCAATCTGCTCAAATCGGAGATTTATGAATAATGCAACAAAATTTTTTGGCTGCACCGTGGTCGCTTTGACTGCTTTAGCAGTCACCACCAACTCGAGTCATAACACTGTTCTTGCACAAACCAGCAATACCACCAGTACAGCAGGTGTGTTATGTAAGCTCAGTATTAACGAATTTAACTCGAGTGCTTCGATCAAAAAAACCAGCACATCCAAATGGACTTGTTCTGCCACTGAACGTTTACTGACTGCCAATGGCATTCCAAACCATGCTGTTGGGACGTTTCCAAATGCCAATAATCCAAATACCATTGCGGAAGTCAAGGTTTCGGCTAAGTTCGCCTTAAAACCCGTATTAACCACCACCGCCACCACCCTTGGCGGTCCTCGAGGCGCAATTGCTTATGCCCTGAATGGTGTGAAATTTGACCCTGACACGGGCGGAACTTGTGATGATACTGGCTCGAGTTGCAGTGCTGCTGGTGGCACAGGCAAT
Source organism: Deinococcales bacterium (assembly GCA_013298595.1). Classification (GTDB taxonomy): domain Bacteria; phylum Deinococcota; class Deinococci; order Deinococcales; family JAAFIG01; genus JAAFIG01. Next base: position 73,524 of record JAAFIG010000001.1, read on the forward strand.
TGGCGAATGGAAGCACTTGGACAGAAATCATTTAATTTTGGCACAGACAGCAATGGCGCTCATGTTCAACCAGACGGTGAGTACCATTATCATGGCATCCCGGAAGATTACTTGGCTAAATTAAACAAAGGCAAAACCATGACCTTGATTGCTTGGGCAGCCGATGGTTTCCCAATTTATGCGCGGTATGGGTACACCAAAGCCGCCAATGCCAAATCTGCGATTAAAGTCATCAAAGGCAGTTACCGCACCAAAGCCAAAGCAGATGCGAACCGTCCTGCAACCAACCTCTACCCAATGGGAACATTTAAGCAAGATTGGGAATATGTTAAAGGTTCAGGTGATTTAGACGAATGCAATGGTCGTACAGGAGTTACCCCAGAATTCCCCAAAGGGATTTATCATTACTACGCCACCGATACCTACCCATTTTTGCAGCGTTGTGTCAAAGGCAAAGTCACGGTGGCTGCGGGTGGTCCACCTCCTGGTGGTATGCCCCCAAGATGATAAACTAAGGAGTGATGTCCGCTTGAGTGCTTCAGAACTCATTTTAATCGTCGAAGACGAACCGCGTATTGCTGACCTACTCGAGCGTGGTTTGCAAACAGCTGGCTACCGCACCGAACGCGCCAATTCTGGTAAGCGAGCGCTTGAGCTTTGGCGGGCAGCCCGTCCACAACTGGTATTGCTGGACATTATGATTCCCGCCCCAGATGGTCTCGAGGTACTAAAAACCATTCGACGCGAATCCGATATTCCGATTCTCATTTTAAGTGCCAAAGTCGAAGAAATTGATCGCTTACTTGGCTTGGAATTTGGCGCAGATGATTATATTATTAAACCTTTCAGTCCTCGAGAAGTGCTGCTGCGTGTCAAAACCGTGTTGCGCCGCGTCTCAAAAACCGCTCCAAAAGAGCGCCCTCGAGTGCAAATAGGCGACCTGAGTTTGGATTTAGAATCCTTTGTGGCGCATTGCGGCAGCGAAGAAATGCAGCTCACCCGCACACACTTTCATTTGCTGGCGGTGCTTGCCAGTCGCCCAGGACGGGTTTTTAGTCGGCTCGAGTTACTGGATGGCATCAGTGTGCAGAACCTCGATGAGCGCACCATAGACACCCACATCCGCAACCTGCGTTCACGCATGGGAACTTGTGGCGATTTACTGCAAACCGTGCGTGGCGTTGGTTATCGGCTCGGGTCTGGCAGTGAGAACTGATATGCGTTTATTTCCGCGTTTTGTACTGGCATTTGTGGTGGTGGCATTTATTGCTGCTTTCACTGCGTCTTGGCTGAGTGAACAAGCGGCTCGAGGGCGAATTCGTATCGCAACACCTGAAATTTCTGGGACTGGGTTTAACTTCCCGCGCATTGTCCCAGAAGCCGAAGCCCCCAAAGGAGCGGCACGGTTGCTCGTCAGTTTGCAAGCTTCGCAGGTTGGCGCAACGATTATTGCGCTCAGTTTAGCTTTTTTGATTGGGGCTATATTGGCTTCACGGCTCGTCAAACCGATTCGTGGTTTAACCGAAATCAACCGCCGTTACTTGCGTGGCGAACGACATTTACGTTACACCAATCAAGGCAGTGACGAATTGCACGAACTCGGCATGACCTTTAACCTGATGGCAGATCAAATCGAAAAAGAACAACAACAACACAAGCAACTGGTCGCCGATGTCGCCCACGAATTACGCACACCATTAACAGTACTAAAAGGCGAACTCGAGTACATCCAAGATGGCATCACACCAACTTCGCCACAAGTGATTCAGCGCCTGAGTGAAGAAGTGGATTTACTGGTGCGTTTAGTTGGTGATTTGCGTTTACTTTCTTTAAGTGACTCGGGCGGTCTCGAGTTTAACTTTGTTGAATTGGATTTAACCGAACTACTGCAAAACGCGGCTCGAGCTTTTGCCCAAGCCGCCAAGCAAAAACAATGCAGCATTGTTGTAACTGGTGAAGCTGCCCTGATTCGGGTTGACCGCGAACGAATGCAGCAAGTGCTGTACAACCTGCTGGACAATGCCTTGAAGCACACTCGAGAAGCCACAGAAATTCGGTGCGAAGTGCAGAACAAACCAAATGAAATTATGGTGCAAATCCGAGACCACGGGGTTGGGATCGCAGAAGCCGACCTCGAGCGGGTCTTTTTGCGTTTATACCGCACTGACAGCAGCCGCACCCGCCAAGATGGGGGCAGTGGGTTAGGGTTAGCCATAGTCAAAACCTTGATCGAAGCGCACAATGGGCATATCCAAGCCGAGAATCACCCTGAAGGCGGCGCAGATTTTATTTTCTCATTGCCAAAATCTCGAGCAGGGAGTTAAAACCTGTGTACGTTGTCCACTTGAGGCTTTTACAAATGCGCTCTTAAGGCGCACAAGTAACAGGTTCAATCCCCGTGGCATAACGCAAGCCCACTAACAGCGACGCACGAAAAGTAGGATCAGTAAACATCGCTTTGCTATGACCAAGACCCGTGTACCACGCACGCCCACTCTCGAGGTCACGACACCAGATGATTGGGTGGTCTGCACCCATTGTGCCGCCTTGATAAGTGCGTTCGTCAAGCGTAGCCAGCACACGCACAGTTCCACGGGGATTCGTGCGGAAGTTATACAACTCATCGCGCACACGCCAGCCATCGCTTGGAATCGAACGTGAAAGCGGATGGTCGCTGTCGGCGCTCACCACGGTATCCTGAAGACCATTGGGATGGTTTTTGAAGTACGCACCTACCAGTTGCCCGTACCATGCCCAGTTGTACTCTGTATCAGAAGCCGAGTGGATGCCCAACCATCCGCCCCCTGTTTTAACGAAGCGTTCAAGCGCACTTTGCTGTGTGTCATTGAGAACATCGCCAGTGGTCAGCGCAAACACAACCGCGCGGTATTGGCGCAAGTTATTGTCAGTGAACACAGCCGCATCCTCGGTTGTGGTTATGTCCAAGCCGTCGCGCATAGCAAGTTCTTTGATGGCGTTTACAGCATCTGGGATTGAATCATGCCGAAAGCCAGCCGTTTTGGTAAATACAAGTACCGCTCCTGTTGTTTGCTTTTGCGCTGCCACACATGCAATCAGAACTGCACCAGCCACACAGAGTACCAATAAACGCCAAGAGCGAGTAAGTCTCATAAAAGCAGTCTAGGTGCTAAAGATGAGAACGTCCGCTACGCTTCACTGAGTTTTGTTATAGCAAATTTATTCCACTCGAAAATTTGTTGCTCGAGGCGTTGCTTTTGCTCGAGGCTTGGTGCTTTGTTCTTTGCTCGACGCAAGAATTCTATGGCTCGAGGGTCGGTGTTCTCGAGTAAGATTTGGCTGGCTTTGAGCAGATTTTCAAAGGTTGGTTCGGCTCGAGCTTGGGTGATTACATCACGTGTGGTTGCCTCGAGTTTCTGCTGATGATACTGGTTTTTGCGACATGCGGCACAGTCTTTTAAGCGAGCATTGACTTCAATCACATATGTTTCATGTGCCCAGCGTTGCTCGGATTTGCTGTACACAAAGGGTTTTTGGCAAGTTATACAAGTTTGTGTTTGATCGAAGTAAAAATATGGGCGGCGCTGCCCATAATTATGTAAATTTAGGATAAACAAAATTTCAAAATTAGCAACCTCAGCTCGTCTAGTCGCAATGCAGTCATCACAAACCCATTCGCGCCACGGGTGCGGATGTTGCGTCCACGAGAACAAATCATTGTTGAGATAATAAAAATAACTCGAGGTTGGATTTCCCTGTGCCTTTAACGCATCGATTGCACTTTGTAACTGCCATTGCAAATGCCACAAAGCATTTTGCTCGAGCAAATACACTTGGCTACCACAACATGGGCAGTTTAACAGATACTTTTCTCGAGCTTTACCTTTGGGTTTGGGTGATTTCTGCTGCGGGGTTTTCATTCGCTGGCGAAACAAAACTTGCCATGTGGGAATCCAAGCTGCCTCGAGCAAATGGCGTTCTGATTTGGCTGGCATAACGTATTTTACCTAAGTTTTGTCACCGTAACAGGCACAACGATTCTCAAAGGTTGAAAAGGTGTAAACTTTAGCGTTTTGTGCCGTTGGGAGATACCCGCATGGCATTAGGAGGAACATGAAACTTCACGAGTACCAAGCGAAAGAATTACTGGCAAGTTACGGTGTGCCAGTCCCAGCAGGCAAAATTGCCCGCACCCCAGAGGAAGCCAAAGCCATCGCCAATGAATACGCGTCTTTGACTGTGATTAAAGCCCAAGTGCATGTTGGTGGGCGCGGCAAAGCTGGCGGCGTGAAATTGGCTAAGGATGCCAATGATGCGTTTGAAAAAGCCCAAGCCATTCTTGGTATGGATATCAAAGGCTTAACCGTTAAAAAAGTCTTGGTTGCGAAAGCCGTAGATATTGCCAAAGAGTACTACTGTGGTTTAATTCACGACCGCAATGTACAATCTTTTACTTTGATGGTCTCTAAAGAAGGCGGTGTGGACATCGAAGAGGTGGCTGCTACCAACCCTGCCGCCATTACCCGTTTTGCCATAGACCCAATCAAGGGCTTACGTGCCTTTGAAGCCCGTCAAATCGCCTTGGATGCTGGTCTCGAGGGAAACCTCAATAAGATTGCTGCCATGATGGTTGGCTTGTGGAATGCGTGCGCTGGTTCAGATGCAACCCTAGCCGAAATCAACCCACTTGTTATCACCACCACAGGCGAAGTGATTGCTGCTGATGCCAAAATAGACATTGACGATAACGCCATGTACCGTCACCCTGAACTCGAGGCGTACCGTGAAGTTGAAGCTGAACACCCACTCGAGGTTGAAGCCAAAGCCTTTGGTTTTAGTTACGTCAAATTAGACGGGCATATTGGTGTAATTGGTAACGGCGCTGGATTGGTCATGACCAGTTTAGATGTGGTCTCGAGGGTCGGTGGTAAAGCCGCAAATTTCCTTGATATTGGTGGTGGCGCAAAAGCCGAAATTGTTTATAACGCGGTTAAATTGGTTTGCAAAGACCCAGATGTCAAAGGAATTTTAATTAATATCTTTGGTGGTATTACTCGGGCGGACGAAGTCGCTAAAGGTGTAATTCGGGCACTTGAGGAAGGCATTTTGAATAAACCTCTTGCCATGCGTGTTGCAGGTACAGCCGTGGCTGAAGCTAACGAATTACTCAAAGACAAACCCATTAACATTTACCCAACCATGATGGAAGCTGCCACCGCCGTCGTCAAGGAGGCTGCACAATGAGCATCTTAATTAACAAATCTTCAAAAGTTCTGGTACAAGGCATCACCGGACGCGAAGGTGCATACCACGCCGAAAAAATGCTCGAGTACGGCACACAAGTGATTGCGGGTAGCACTCCAGGTAAAGGTGGTCAAGTATTTTCAGCGCTTGGTAAAACAATTCCTGTGTACAACAGTGTTAGCGAAGCCAAAGCTGCTCACCCAGACTTAGATGCCACAATAATTTTTGTACCACCAGCCGCTGCTGCCGACGCAACCCTCGAGGCTGCCCATGCTGGAATTCCATTAATTGTTAATATCGCCGAAGGTATGCCAGTGCTGGACATGATGAAAGTGGTCAAAGAACTCAAATCTCTGCCCAATGTGCGTTTAATTGGTGGGAACTGCCCAGGGTTAATCACACCAGGCGAATGCAAACTCGGCATTATGCCAGCCAGCACCTTCAAAGCTGGGCGCGTCGGTATGATCTCGAGAAGCGGCACTTTAACCTACGAAGCCAGTGCCATGCTCGCTGCTGCTGACATTGGTTGTAGCACTGTAGTTGGCATTGGTGGCGATCCAATGATTGGGACAACTTTTATTGATTTGTTACCAATGTTCAACGATGATCCAAACACCGATGCTGTTGTTATGATTGGTGAAATTGGTGGTGCAGACGAAGAACAAGCTGCCGAATGGATTGCAAAGAACATGAAAAAACCAGTGATTGCATTTATCAGTGGACGCACCGCACCAAAAGGCAAACGCATGGGTCATGCGGGCGCACTGATTATGGGTAATGTTGGAACAGCCGAGAGTAAACTCGAGGCGATGGCAAAAGCCAATGTACCAGTGGCTGACACAATGGAAGAAATTATTGTGCTGACCAAAAAAGCTTTAGGGTTATAAGATTTCTCGAGGAAAAAAAGCGCAACTTAGGTTGCGCTTTTTGTTTTAGCTGCGTTCGATTTCGTTTCGCCGTTGTGAATAACTGTCTTGAGCAACCTGGTAAGCACGGGCTTTTGCTACTTGGTTGATGCCGCTCCAAATCCCAAAAATCGTGAAGATGATGCCAAAAAGTGGCATAAATTGAGCGATTTCAAATGCACCAAATTTTGGCATATTTGATGTGATGGAGTAAGTTGTTATTGTCCAAAGAGTGCCGAAACCACCAATCACAAATGCCGAGATTAATCCACCTACAACTGATGGTTTGTGTTGCGATCCGTACCGCCCTCTAACCATATAATTTTGTTGCTCGAATTGCCATTCACGGTCTAGGCGGCTAAGTTGAGCTTCTTTGTTGAGTACCGCAACAGCTTGGTCGGGAATGGATGCTGGATTGCTGAGCAATTGGCTTTTGGCTTGAGCGAATTCAGCAGCGCTCAAACTACCGTTTCGGTACAGTTGCTCGAGTTTTTGTAGTTCTTCGACTAATCCCATGATTGATATTACGACGATTTTACAGAAATGGTTTCGTGATACAAAACTCAATTTAACTTATTTTGTCTCGAGTTAAGTTTCTAAGACTCGACCAATTGTTTGATTGTGCTTAGCAGTAGAATTGCTTGTGAGTGAGTATACGGATCATTTTAATACTTTGGTTCTGAAATTTGTTGCTAAGTCGCCTTTGGTTTAGCATCAAATAGCAATAAAATTAGAATAACTCGAGAACTTTTTGCAGTGGTTGGCGGCTACTCTCCTCACACCGAACCAGTTACGGCGCTGATATGTATTGGATGGCGAATTCTCAAGCGAATAATAAAAGTTTTGCGTCTCGAGAGAAGGCATTATTGCTTGGTATTTCGGCTACTGAGAAATTTGATTGGTTCAAGAATTTCCAGTTTTCATGTTTGAATCAATTGTTGGTGAAAGACTATCGGTTCGCGAAGATTTTATTGAAGGTATGCTGCAACGTACTTATGATTTGCTATAGCAAACATTGATCGCTTGAAAATACCTATCATAGGATGCTAAATCTACCTACTCAAGCCAAACCAACGTTATCAAAAAAGCATCAACGAGTTTGCTCATGTTACGCTTCTACCATGCAAGATCGCCTCTCGAGCACTTGGTTAATGATTGATAACCCTACACTTCCCGATGAACGAATTACCATTCAAGCTGGCGCAGATAAGTACGCTTTGGTTTTTACAAATGTGGCAATTGCAGCTGTGTTCATGGCGGATTTACAAGACCCAACTTTGCGTCTCGAGTCCTTAGATTCTTGGGTTTTAAAAGAAACATATTTGACTACCTGTGCTTTGCTTGGTGCTTCTCGAGTGGTGTTTGATTATCAGCGTGGGCAGCATCATGCTGTGTCTGCGCCGCTTGAGGGTTTGCGTTTGTATTGTGCCGAGCAAATTGGTGGGTTGCCGCATTAGGTTTTGCGGCTCGAGAAAGTGTATTCTGTTTTTAACAAAATGAGTCTGGCTTTACCTGAACATTCTTTGCATTGGCTCGAGGGTTGGGATGACACCTCGGGGATTGTTTCTGTGGATGCTAATTCTCGAGGTGTTGTGCGGATTTGGCGGCGTGTTGAGGGTGTTTTACAACTCGAGCAAGATTCGTTTACACCGTGGGTTTATGCCAAAAAAGTCGAGGCTCGTTGGGATTTACAGATCACGGAATTACCTGGTTCTGGTACGTACAAATACCTGATTCAAAACAATGATTGGCAAAAGTTGCGTAACACCATTGGTTTGACCAGAGAACACCCAGATTTTTATGCTGTGGGTTTAAACGAACAATACTTGATGGCTTCGGGTCGAACATATTTTAAGTCTCTCGAGTACACAGATTTGATTCGTTTGCAATTTGATTTGGAAACCACAGCACTTGAGGCAAACAACGGAATTATTTTCTTAATTGCCATCAGGGATTCGACTGGTTTTGAGCTGTTACTCGAGGGTGACGAAGCCAATTTGATTCGCAATCTCGTTAAAATTGTGCAGCAACGCAACCCTGATATTCTCGAGAATCATAATATCAATGGTTTTGATTTACCTTTTCTTGAAGCACGAGCGGTGGTGCACAACATTCCGTTGCTATTAGGGCGAACCCAAAAGCCACTGCGCCGCGAAGGTGATCGGTATAGCGTAGCTGGGCGTGAAATTATTGATACTTTAGATGCTGTTTGGCGACACGATTTTGTGACTCGAGAATTGCCAAGTCACCGCCTTAAAGATGTGGCAAAACATTATGGTTTAAGCGCACCAGATCGGGTGTACCTTGAAGGCTCGAGCATTGCCAGTATGTATCAAACAAATCCCGATTTGGTACGCCGTTATGCACTCGAGGATGTACGTGAAGTTGATAAACTTTCACAAAAACTTTTGCCAGCAAGTTTTGCCTTAGCTAAACTTGCTCCACGCCGATACGAACGAATTTCCAGTGCTGGCACAGCCACAGGTATTCTCGAGCCAATGCTGGTACGGGCGTATTACCAGGCTAAGCGGGCTTTACCAAGTTCAGATTGTGCTTATCTCGAGACTCCACATAATGGTGGAGCGGTTTTTTTATTTGCCACTGGTTTAGTCAAAAACGTGGTCAAAGCCGATATTGCCAGTTTGTACCCAAGTGTCATGCGGGCTTTTGATATTGGCTCGAGTTGCGATGAAATGGGTGTACTACTGGCATTGGTTAAACAAATGCTGGTCACTCGGCTCGAGCATAAGCGCCTCGCTAAAGCCAAACAAGGTGGACATCATGATGCTATGCAAGCCGCGCTCAAACTGGTTCTGAACAGTGCTTATGGTTATTTAGGTGCTGGCAATATGGCATTGTTTGCAGATCGTAAAGCAGCCGATGCGATTACACAAACTGGGCGCGATATTCTCGAGAATGTGATTCAGCAATTACGCGCAGCTAAAGTAATGCTACTCGAGGCGGATACCGATGGTGTTTTTTTTGCCTCAAATTTTACCGAAAGTCAAGCTCGAGACGTTGTTAAAAACATTTCCGATTCGCTACCAGAAGGTATCACCCTCGAGTTTGATGATTTATACACAGCTATGCTTTCGCATGATATTAAAAATTATGCCCTGCTTCGCCGCGATAACACTGTGCAATTACGTGGTGTGAATTTTCGCTCAAGCCGTTTTGAACCAGCCATGCAAGTCTTCACAGAACAAATAGTCACAGCTGCGTTGCACAACAACACCGACGAAATCAGCCGCATTTACTTCGAGACTCGTGGCAAACTCGAGCAACGCCTCTATACTGCTCGAGAACTTGCCACTCGAGTGCGCTTACGAAAAACCATGTCCGAGTACAGCACTTCAAGAAACAAAATGCGTGAAGCTGCTTACGAAGCCATGCTTGCTGCTGGGCAGACTTGGGTCAAAGGGCAACGTCTTCGTATTTACCGCCGAGTTGGAGGGTACGGCATTTTACCTGCTGATGAAACCGAATCTGATCTCGAGCGAGCCAACGATTACGATGTAACGCATTACTTAAATTTACTCGAGCGAGTTTATGCAAAAAAATTAGACACCGCTTTTAGTAAAGAAGATTTTGCTCGGGTTTTCTCGAGTTTTGCACAGGATAATTTGTTTGCCAGCGAAGCAAAACTGCACTGGCTCGATCAGACAGTTACTTCAGGTCTTTTCTAAAATAATGATTGTTATGTAAGTTAAAACTTACGTATACTAGGAAGTATGCCAACTTCACAACGCACTGACTTTGATTTATTTACAGCCATTGCTGACCCAACACGACGCGGTATTGTGGATCTACTCAAAACAGGTGATCAATCTGTCTCGAGTTTAGCTGCTCCATTTCGTATGTCACGCCCAGCAATTTCGCAGCATTTACGGGTATTGCGTTTAGCAGGTTTGGTTACAGAACGCCGTGTTGGACGCGAACGCCATTATGGATTACAAGCCGCACGCTTACGTGAAGTCTACGATTGGGTTCAACAATACCAACAGTTCTGGACAACAAAACTCGAGGCGCTTGGCACTTTTTTAGATACCAAGGTTCAATCGTGAACCGTGACATTCGCTTAGAAATGCGTTACCCGCACTCACTTGAACGAGTCTGGCATGCCTTGACAGACCGTGAAGCTTTAGCGCTTTGGCTCATGCCTAACACTTTTGAAAGTCAGGTAGGACATCAATTTGAATTTCGGACTCGACCAGCCCTTGGTTTTGATGGCATTGTGCGTTGCCAAGTCACCATCCTCGAACCACAACATCGTCTGGCTTACACATGGCTTGGTGGAGCAATGAATAAACCAACAATGGTCACATGGACGCTTGAAGCCGAGAATACCAGCACCAAAGTTATTCTCGAGCATACTGGCTTTGAGGGCATTGGTGGCATAGCCATCAGTTACTTACTTGGCAATGGTTGGCAGCGTATGTTGCAAAATGCCTTATCTAAAATTCTTGAGTGACACAACATTGTGCTAATTAATCGCAAATGCACAGTAAATTACAAAACTTGACATGTAAGTATTTACTTATGTATTATGAGCGCTGCAAAAAGGAGAACACCATGAGCTTAATCGGCATTCGAGTTGTTTCTATCCCAGTTACTGACCAAGAAAAAGCCAAACAATTTTACGTAGAACAATTAGGCTTTGAACTTGTCACCGACAACCCCTTTCAAATGTTTGGCAAGCAATTTCGCTGGATTGAAGTCGCACCCCATGGCGCATATACCACTATTTCACTGACCAACTGGTTTCCTGACCTCAAACCGCTAACTGGTTTAGTGCTCAATACCAATGATGTCAACAACGATTACGAATTACTCAAAAGCAGAGGTATTCCCTTCTCCGCTCCACCTACAGATTCACACAGTGGCGGTGGACGGGTCGCATTTTTTTCCGACCCAGACGGTAATCGCTGGAATTTGACACAAGACGATGGACGTGAATAATTTCAGTATTACAGTTGTATCCAGATTGCATTGAGCTAGATGGGTGGCTAGTTCAATAACAAAAGCCATTGCCTTTGTATTCATGGTCAGTTCAGAAATCCTCTAGAATTTTTTAAACTTGCTGTAACGTTAAAACAGCAACTATCGGTAACATCGAATTCGTCCGTCCAGTGTTGGCACATATAAATTCCCATTCATCATCAGTGGTGTGCCTTGGACACTCGAGCCGAGGTTATCTTGCCAAAGCACTGCGCCATCCTCAAGCCTAAATGCAATGAGTTCACCTGATTCGGTGGCAGTGTAAACAATACTTCTGGAAATAATCGGACTCGAAGTAATCCGACCTGATGTTTGGTGTGTCCAGATGTCATCGCCTGTCTCAAGGTGAATGGCTCGGAGTACACCGTTGTCTTTTGCCCAGTTGCCTAGGATGACGGTATTACTACAAATAGCAGGAGCTGCCCAGACTTCACCTTCAAGGTCGTATTCCCAACGGCTTTCGGTTTCTGGTAACCAATCGTTGTTATTGCGGCGTAACTCGAGGGTGGTCACTTCGCCTTGCCATGATGGGATAACCAGTAGGGCTGCATCAGGGTTTTTGGGGTCTCGAGTGATGCTTGGGGTAGCTTGGATTCCCTCGAGGGTTAATGTCCAAATGCGTTTACCATTTTGCAAATTAATACTGCTGATATTGCCATCTTCATCGCAAATAATAGCACTACCACCCCAGATAATCGGTGTGGCAACAATCGCACCACTGCTTTGGTATGTCCATTCAGGTTTGCCATTTCGTACACTGCTCAGTGTGCCATCTCGAGCGGCAATCAACCATGCGCCGTTCCACAGGGTTGGTGCAGCACTGATTTCACTTTTACAACGATGCGACCAGAGTGTGCGACTGGTACGCCATGTGATGGCTCTGGTGATGCCATCCCAACCAGCAAAAACGAGGGTGTCGCCATCAAAAGCGGCGGGCGCTGTGAGTTCATCGGTGGTTTGAAAATCAGCTAATCTCGAGCCGTTACTCGCATCCAAAATGCACATTGTGCCAGCTCGAGTGCCAATAGCAAGCGCTTCTCGAGAAGCTGTAATGGCTGTACCCCACGTGATTTCGCTTGGCAGTTGGACTTGCCATACCAGTTTTAAACGGCTTGGGTCGGCAACGCCACCAGGATGATTGCCTGTGCGGTTACGTCCTCCTCGAAAATGCGCTGGGAAATGTTCAAAGGTTAAGCGGTCGTAACTTTCCGAGAAACGCTCAGCGGCATTGTTAGGTCGGGCAGAAGGGTCTTTTTGCAAAAAAGCAAAAATGGTTTCACCAATTGCTTTAGGAATAGCTGGGTTATGTTCCTCGAGCGGTTTAGGCATTTCATACACATGTTGGTAAAGCACACCTTGGTCGTTATCGGCTTCAAAAGGCGCAATACCAGTTGCGCTGCGGTACAGCACTGCACCAAACGAATAAATATCGGATTTAGCGCTAATGCCCGTACCTTTAGCTTGCTCAGGAGCCATGTACTGTGGTGTGCCCAATGTGTACCCAGTACGGGTTAAATCTCTGGTGGCATCTGAAACATAGACCAAACCAAAATCCATGATCCGAGGATGTCCTCTCGAGTCTATTAAAATATTGCGTGGTGTTAAATCCCGATGCACCAATTTACTATCGTGCAAATACGCTAAACCTCGAGCAGCTTCTTTTGCCACACGTAAAAAACGCTCGAGTTCTTCGGGGTTATCCTCGAGCGGACCTAAACTACTGATATGCCCACCTGTTAAGAGTTCCATTGTGAAAAAAGCCCGACCGTCCTCTTCACCAAGATCATAAATTCCAATAATATTGGGATGAGCTAACCTCGAGAGGGTACGGATTTCACGTCTGAAACGCTGCCGATCTGTGGGTGGCACATATTCATGAAGCACTTTTAAAGCAACATCACGTTTTAAAATGGTATCAAATGCACGCCAAACAACAGCCATACCACCTTCGCCAACGGGTTCGCGTAATTGGTAACGCCCAGCTAGTAGCGTGGGTTTGGCTTCGGGTTCAGACACAATGGTAGTTTAACGCAGAAAGTGGCAAAGGTATAACCTAGGGTTGCAAGCAATATGTATGTCTCGAGATAGAAGCTCATTTGCGTGGCACTCGAGGTTCGGCTTTGCTTGGTTGCCCTCGGCGTTCAGGTCGAGGTTCGTTGACAGCCGCACCTTGATCGTTTGGACTGGGGCGTTTAGGCGCACCAACACCAACCAATTCGCCACCTTCTAATGGTGGTTTTTGTGGTGGATCCTCGAGCCTAGGGGCAATGGCAGGCATGGATAAAGTGTACTGGGGTTTCATGAAAAAACCCCAGCCAAAGCTGGGGTTCCTCGAGCAGAAGGTTATTTCAAGCGGAACAAAGCACATTTTTCGGTTAACGGTCGGGCTACACCTGTGCCAGATCGGTAAATAACCGTGCCAGTATAGGCTTTATCTTGAATACCTTTAAGGTCAAAACTGCAAATAAATTGGTCTGCACCGACGTTTAACTCGAGGGTTAAACGGTTTTCACTCGAGTTGTAAAACATAAAGGCTTCACCATTAGCTGCGCCTCGTTTGGCTGTGCCGCGTACAATCCCAGCCGCTGTGGTTTGCAAAGTAATATCAAAACTCAGATTACTGATTCGGGCTAACCAGCTTTGTTTCACTTCGATTTTTGGAGGCCAGACCAGTGCAACGGCTGTTTGTGGTGCTTTGATATCAGTGGCTACGCCTGTTGTTGGGTTTACCGCAGCAGGTGGGATTGGTGGGGTGACAACAGGCGGTGTGGTTGCAACAGGTGGTGTGGTTACAGGCGCTGCTGGTGTTGGAACTGTACCAGTGGTTGGTTGAATTGAAAGCGGCGCAGCCGGCGAATTGACCCACGAAACTAAACAAATAGACTCGAGTTTCTCGAATGGCTTGCCTGGAGCTTTGACATACGCAGCCCCAATCATGGTCACATCCAATGGGTTCTTACTAACAGAATCCTTGGTAAATTGGCATAAATACCCCGAACCATTGCTATTGGATAAATACAAATTGGTAATATCCGAGGTTTTTAAATAATAAAAAAAGGTTTGGTAATTCACACCACCTTGAACATTGGATTTCGCCGTGCCGATTGGGTCGCCATCTTTATCTTTAGCAGACAAATTAATTTCCCATTGACCTAAAGGCTCGAGGGTTAAAACCCAGCGTTGACCAACCTCGAGAATCGGGGGCCAACTGAGTGCAGGTTTTGCTGGTGCTGGCTGCGCTGCTGGTGGTGTCGCAGGTGTGGTCTGCGCCAAAGCAGCCCCAGATAACATAAGGGCGGCAAAAAAAGTGAACAAGGATTTCATCGGGGCTTACTCTCGCAAATCAGCATGAGTGAGAAACCCAACATTTGATGAAGGCTTCTCATGGAAGAGCAGTCCAAATACTCATACTGCTAGGTTTGAGTTTAAAAAGGTTACGTTCTTGAAACCATTTTTGGGTATTGGGTGTTCTACAAAACAAGCAAAAAGCCGTTTGCTCTAAAACAAACGGCTTGGGCTAGAATATTTACAAGGATTTAATTTTCTCGAGTACTTCGTCGGCATGTAAATTAAAATCACCTGCGTTGGTTTCGACATGTTCCATGACAACAGTACCAGCTTTATCTATTAAAAAAGTGGCTCGTTTGGAAATACCGCGATCCTCGATAGCAACACCATACGCCTTGGCTGTTGCTAAGGTCATATCAGAAAGCAAAGGTACTTCGATACCGTATTCTTTTGCCCAAGCTTTATGACTCCAAGGGCTGTCGCGGTTCACGCCGATAATAGTGGTATTTAATTCCTCAAAATCGGTTTTCATGGCACTAAATTCTGGCAGTTGTATACTGCAAACTGGCGAGAAATCGAGTGGGTAGAAAATCAGGAGCACATTTTCTTTACCTTTAAATTGCTCGAGGTTGATATCTTCACCTGTGTGGGCTTTGAGGGCAAAATTCGGGGCTGTTTGATTAAGTAAGCTCATGACTTCCAGTCTACCATGCCCATTTTATGAGTTCTTAGTATTGCAGCATTCAGAGCAGAGGTTTTTCTGGATCACGAACAGGTAATGTCAAACGGTAACGCCGAGCAGCTAACCTCGAGATAAACGTAACAAGCGCCCCAGAAGCCAGCACAATGTCACTCGAGACATGAGGTGTTAGGAAGTACACCACCACACAACCAAAAGCAGCCGTACTGGCATACAACTCGCCTGGTAAGAAAATTCTTGGCACTTCCCTGGCTAGAATATCGCGGATAACACCACCACCAACCCCAGAAACCGTGCCAATAAAAATGACACCCAGTAAACCAAAACCAAGTTCCATACCACGCTGAGCTGCACTCGCCGCAAATAAACTCAAACCCAGTGCATCCAAAAACTCGAGTTCAGCTTCACGTTTCTCGAGCCGACGATATGCCAAAAATCCAAGGATTGCCCCACCAATGGCAGCCCAGAGTAAGCGTTCATCCTTAAACCACGAGGCAGGCAAAGAACCCGTTAAAGTGTCACGCAACGCGCCACCACCAACAGCTGTAACACAACCAAGCACAATCACACCCAGTAAATCAAAACCTTTACGCACCCCAAGCATTGCACCGCTGGCAGCAAAAACCACCGTACCAATAAACGAAGCTATCTCAAGAGGAGTCATCGAATGGCGTACTCGGTGTATTGGCGTTCAATTTCAGGAAACCATGCCAATACAATACGGTCTTTACTAATTCCATGTTCCTCAAGATCAGCCACAATGCCTTCTTCTAAACCATCCCGATGAATCCAAAATTTATTCTCACGAATTTCAATGTCCACAACAATGTTGTGGATTCTTTTGTCGCCATCCCAGCCAATGGTGAGCAGCAAAAATCTTTGGCGTTCTCGATCAAAAATTGTTTGACCTTGTAGGGTGCCGTGGGCATACGGAATACTGGCGTATTGATTAAGTAAATTCTCAACAACAGCAATTTCTGTCATGGTCGATTCGGAATCCATTTGGTCACCTCATGTTCTTGTACATCAAAGCCAAGTACCCTAAGACTGTGGTCTTCGAGTAGTAATTCTCCAAAACTATCCTCAAACAAATTAATCAGTATTGTGTTAGGAACGGCTAAGAATAGCATTCTATTAGCATCTTTGCGTTGCAAAATTTTTTGATACAAAACATATTGCCCAATTGCCCGCTCGAGTTCTGTAATTTCTGAACGAGCTGTAAAACTTTTGACTTCTACTGCGATTCGGGCATTACCTTGTTCAGCAGCAATCATTTCTGCGCCAAGATCAATAAAAACATCTCTACCACGCCATGCCATATGGTACGGGTCGTGTGTAATACGCCAACCATCTTTCTCGAGGGCAGTCCGAACTATTTGGTGGTGTAAATCCTTGGCTGGCATATCACTATCGTAACGACATAGCCAAATCCTTGCAACTCGCGTTAAACTACCCAAACCATGACGGCACTCGAGTCGGCTGTACCTACTTGGCAAACCTTTGGTGGTGATGCTTTGTTGTTACTGCATGGCTACCCAGAGTTAGCTAAGCGGCTCGAGCATATCTCGGTGGGTGCTCGAGAGCGGGTGGAAAAAGCTTTTCGTTTTGCGGCTTTTGCCCATGATGGGCAGTTACGTAAAAGCGGTGAGCCGTATATCACGCACCCTGTGGCTGTAGCTGTGATTCTGGCAGATTTGCGTTTGGATGCCAGTGCCATTCAAGCTGGGTTATTGCACGACACTGTCGAAGATACCCATGTTTCACTCGAGGATGTCGAAAGCGAATTTGGTGTAACAGTACGACGGATTGTTGAAGGTGAAACCAAGGTTTCTAAATTATCTAAGCAAGCTAAAGATGGTATCGAAGACGAACAAGCCGAGAATTTACGGCAGTTACTGGTGCAAATGACCAAAGACATTCGCATCATTATTGTCAAATTAGCGGATCGTTTACATAACATGCGAACCCTTGCCAGTATGAAACCCGAAAAGCAAGTGCGAATTGCCACCGAAACCATCGAGATTTACGCACCATTAGCCCATCGGTTGGGAATTGGTAGTTTAAAATGGGAACTCGAGGATTTAAGTTTTTTGTACCTCAACCCAACTGGCTATGCCGAAGTTGCCCAAGCCATTCGGCAACAACAAGCCGAACGCGATGCCACCGTGCAACATGCGATTGCCGATTTGCGTGAAGTGCTCGAGAATGATCGTGAGTTAAATCGGTGGTTGGTACGTTTTGAAATTACGGGTCGCAGCAAGCATTTATATAGTATCTGGGAAAAAATGCAGCGCGATACCAAAAGTTTAGAACAAATTTTTGATTTACTTGCCATTCGGGTTGTGCTCGAGCCACGAGCTGTTTCTGATGCCGAGTTATCTGGTGGCGATGGTTCAACTCGAGAAGCACTGGCTTTACAACGCGAAAAACGGGTTTGTTATCACACGCTTGGCGTGGCACATAGTTTGTATACGCCAATTCCTGGGCGTTTTAAGGATTACATTGCAGTGCCTAAACCCAATGGTTACCAAAGTTTGCACAGCACAGTCATTTCGCTCGAGGGGCAACCTATTGAAGTGCAAATTCGTACCACTCGGATGCACAGCATTGCGGAGTATGGCGTGGCAGCGCACTGGTTGTACAAACAAGGAATCGAAGATGGTAGTGGTTTTGAAACCCGAAGTGCTGGTTTAGATGAATTACGCCAAGGGATGAATTGGCTCGAGAATTTAGAAGCTTTATCGAGTGAAATTAAAGATGCTGGCGATTTTGTGGATGCGGTGCAACAAGATTTATTGTCCACTCGTATTTTTGTTTTTACACCTAAAGGAAAAAGTATTTCTTTGCCTTTAGGTGCAACCCCAATTGATATGGCGTACCATATTCACACCAATATTGGACATCATGCAATTGGCGCTAAAGTTAATGGAAGTATTGTGCCATTATCGTATAAGCTCGACAATGGCGAGCGTGTCGAAATCATTGTCAATCGCAATTCACCAGGTCCAAGCCGCGACTGGATGGATTTTGCTGCAACCCGCAGTGCTAAAAGTAAAATCCGCCAATTCTTCCGTGTGCAAGAACGCAGCGAAGCCCTACAACACGGTCACGAAAGCTTAGATCGGTACCTGAAAAAACGCGGATTACCTGCTCGTAAACTGATGCGAACCAAAAATCTCGAGGATATCACCGAAAAACTGATGGGCAGCCGCAACCCAGACGACCTTTACATGGCACTGAACAGCGGACGTTTCACGCCGCAACAAGTGGCCCGAGCACTTGTCCCAGACCTTGAACCAAGCCAACCTTTGCCGCAGCCACAAGAAAAACCACCACCCAGCACCAATGGCGTATTCCTCGAGAATGGGCTTCAAGCCCCTGTAAAATTCGCCCAATGCTGCAAACCCATTCGTGGTGACAGCATCATTGGTTATATCACCAGAGGGCGTGGTGTGACGATTCATCGCCATGATTGCAGCAACAGCAAACGCTTGCGGCTCGAGGAAAGTGACCGCATGGTCAGTGCTGGTTGGGATGTGACCAGTCTATCCAGCAACATTGTGGATATCGAAGTGATTGCCCAAGACCGCATTGGTTTACTTAAAGATGTACTCGATGTGCTTGAACGCTTACGAAAAAGTGCTCTCAAAGTCGAAGCCAATGTTAACAACGGCGAGGCACGTATTGGTTTGCGCTTTGAAGTTCGGCATCAAGGCGAATATGATGTCGCTAAAACCGCCTTACTCGAGATTCAAAATGTTAAAGAAATTGTGCGAGTTGGACAAAAATAATCAGGTTGCCATTGCACTTAACGAACCCGTGACTGCTGATAAAATATGTTCATGAATCACTTGTGGGTCTTGGGTGGCATCCACCACTAAAAAACGCTCAGGTTCAAATTGGGCTAACTCGAGAAACCCTGCTCGGACTTTTTGATGAAATGCCAAATCGGCTTGTTCTAAACGATCAGGCGCACCTACTCTGGCAGCTCGTTGCAAACCAAGTTTTGGCTCGAGGTCAAGCAAAATCGTCACATGCGGACGCAAACCACCCGTAGCTTCCCATGTCACTTCTCGTAAAAACTCGAGATTCAAACCACGCCCATACCCTTGGTAGGCTAAACTTGAATCAAAAAAACGATCACAAATCACCACTCGGTTGCCTGCAATTGCAGGCACAATCACATCCTTAGTCAGTTGTGCTCGAGAAGCACTAAATAATAAAAACTCGGGTAAAGCAGCAATCTCCAGATCGGGATTGAGCAATGCACCTCTGACCACATCGCCCAGTGGTGTACCACCTGGTTCTCGAGTTAACTCGACAGCATAGCCAGCTCGTTCAAGGGCAGCTTGTAAGAGTTTTGTTTGTGTGCTTTTTCCCGCACCTTCAGGACCTTCAAACGTGATAAACACACCAGGCATATGGGGGAATGTAACATTTTTGGCTTCGAGCTGAAAGGAGGAAAGGCGGGATTCGCCCTTTTAACTATTTCATAGACCAGATTCGGGCAACTCCGTCTCGGCTGGCACTAGCAAGTTTGCTGCTGTCTGGCGAAAATTGTAGGGATTTGATATAGCTGATATGACCTGAAAGGGTTTGTTGTTTTTCTTGTCCTTTGGCATCCCAGATATCAATGGTGCCGTTGTCGTTACCAACAGCTAAGGTTTTTCCGTCTGGGCTAAAGGCAACACTCCACGTGATGCGATTAGCACCAACTTCAGTAATTTCTTGCCCGTTAATACGATTCCAGATTTTGACTCCTTCTTGTGAGGCAGTTGCAAAACGAGTGCCATCTGGAGAAAGTGCCAGATTGTACATCCAACCTTTGATTTCGATAGTACGGGTATTTGTGCCACTAACAGCATTCCAAAAACGCACGGTGCCATCTCGAGAAGCAGTGACAACTTGGTTTTGGACAACAAAAACACTGGTTAACCAACTCGAGTGACCAATCAGGGTTTGCACTAATTTACCAGTTTGGGTATCCCAAACTTTTGCAGTTTTATCATCGCTGGCAGTGACCAATCTCGAGCCGTCTTCGTTAAAAGCCAGTGCTCGAATCCATGCACTATGGGCACTCCAGACTCGCAGTAATTTTTTATTTGGCACATCCCATAAGGCAACTCGCCCTTCGGAATCAGATGTTGCAGCCATGCCATTGGCGCTTAAAATAGCATCTAAAACCCAACCCGTATGCCCTGTTAATTTCATTTCGACTTCGCCTGTCACAGCATTCCAAACTCGAGCTGTACTGTCATCGCTTGAGGTGACAATGGTTGTGCCACTTGGCGAAAAGGCTACAGAATTCACACCTTTTTGATGATGATCCAGTAACAAAGGCTCGAGTTGGGCTACAGCCACACCGACAAGAACAAGTCCAATCACACTAGCACTACGAAAAACATTCAACATATTTGTATCGTAGCAAAGAAATTTTAGCGGCTTTGGTCAAAACGCTCCATGAATTTTTCTGGTGCTGCTAAAGCCGTAAAACCATACTGCGCGTACAAGCCATGTGCATCTCGAGTAGCAAGCATAAAACGGCGAATTCCTTGGAGTTCAGGATGCTCAAGAATTGCCTTCATCAAAGCCTTACCAACACCTCGACCTTGGTATAGCTCGAGCACAACCACATCGCAAAGGTAGGCAAAAACTGCGTAATCGGTGACAACTCTAGCAAAACCAATCAATTGCGTACCGTTATAAGCACCAAAATTGAGAGAATGTGCCAAGCTTTTAAGAATTGTGGCTCGAGAACGTTGGTTTGCCCAGTATGAATCCTCGAGCATCCGAAAAATCGTATCAGTATCGAGTAAATTATTATCGGTTGAAATGATAAAATTCATACGACCTCATTGAGCGCGTTTTGCATAGCTTGCCAAATACGTTCAAGATCGGCAAAAGTGGTACGCCAGTTGCTAAAAGCAGCCCGAATACCTGCTTGACCATGTAATGCCGTTGGCGTTAAAAACACTTCACCACTAGCACGCAAAGACTCGAGGAAAGCAGCATTTGCACCACTTGTTACTGCAAAGCACACCACATTCATCCGAACATCGGCAAGTAAAGTAAAGTGTGGTTCGAGTTTAATTTTTTCGGCAAATGCCAAAGCCAAATCGCAGCAGCGTTCAACAATTTCTTGATAACCTGCTTTGCCATATGCCTGCAATGTAAACCAAGCAGGTAATGCCCGCAAACGCCTCGAGTTTTCTGGGGTCAAATGCACAAAATCAGGAGTACTACTTGGCATGCCAAGGTACACAGCACTATTTTGAAAAACCTCGAGACGCAAATTGGCATGACGCGAAAAACTCATGGCAGCGTCATAAGGCACGTTCAACCACTTATGGGCATCTATACAAATACTATCAGCAGCTTCTAAACCCTGCACTAAACTCGAGAACCGTGGCGATAAAGCCGCAAAACCACCAAACGCAGCATCCACATGTAACCAAAACGAATAACGTTTTTTTAACTCGAGGATCGCAACAATATCATCAAAATCCACAGTGTTAACCGTGCCTGCATTGACCACAACGATACAAGGCGTAGCCTGTTTTGCTAAGGCTTGCTCGAGGGCTGCCACATCTATAGCTTCACGATTTGGCAGTAATGCTACTGTCTCGAGGCAATTACGCCCCATACCCAACATAGATAAAGCCTTAAAAGTACTCGAGTGAGCAGCACCTGAAAAAACTTTTATTGCTGGTAAACCACATAAACCATGTTGTGCCACACTGCGCCCAGATTGATTAGCAACCCATTCTCGAGCCATTGCCAAACCCACAAAATTAGACATGGTTGCACCACTAACAAAAACACCATCAAAATCCGTAGGTAAACCAAAAAATTGGCGTAACATGCCAATACACTCACGCTCGAGATCGGGGGCACTAGAATCTAAACCCGACGTTGGATTCTGATCAAATGTACTGGTTAACCAATCTGCGGCTAAAGCTGCAGGAGTCGAGCCACCTGTCACAAAACCCAAATACCTCGAGCCTGCACTGCCACTAAAGCCAGATGCAAAACGCTCGAGAAAAACAGTTAAAGCCTGTTCAAAACCCATACCCTGTACAGATACATCTGCAAAATTGGTCACAGCAGGAGGCACTGCCACCGCTCGAGTCTCCAAATTTTGCAACACGTCCACAGCAACCACTCGAGTTCGCTCGAGAATAGCCGCAAAGTTTTCTGAATCATGTTCTAACCAAGTATTCATTGCTATGACCTCTCTTTCACTTTTCAAGAAATAACAAGCGCACCGCTAAAATTATCATCACCACAGCCAGAAACTGACTTTGCAACCTCGCCACTCGAGGATTGTTATTTAAAAACTGCCCAATCTGCCCACTGAACATTCCTAAAGCCGAATGAAAACATGCCGAAATAGCCGTTAACACCAAACCCAAAATCAGCAATTGCCAACCCACGCTGCCTCGAGCAGCACTGGCAAATTGCGGTAAGAACAACATAAAAAACAGCAACGCCTTAGGGTTTAATAAACTATTCAACGCTGCTCGAGCAAAAATCTGTGAAACAGGTACTGTCGAACGTTGTAAGAATTTTGCTGAACCACCCGAAACCCAAGATTGCCAAGCCAACCACAACAAATACAAAGCCCCTGCAAACCGCAAAATATCAAATGAACCCGACCAAGCCGCAATCAAAGCTGTTACCCCTGTAGCAGTTAAAACTGTTAAAACCAAATCCGCCACAACAATACCAAGCCCTGCTGCTACACCACCTCTCGAGCCATGAACAATACCGTGAGACAAAACAAAGAACATATTAGGACCAGGCGAAAGAAACAACAGCAAAACCGAACCAATAAATGCAAACAGGGTTGTTAAGTCAATCATAGAGACCTTAAAGCGGAAGCAGGAGAAAAGACGAAGGCAACGTTAAGCACACCGAGGTAGCAGCTATTTTGCTACTCGAGTAAATCTGGCTAGTATTGCGACCAGTACCATAAAACCTCCTGCAAGCATGGTGATTGGGTCTACGTATTCGTGCAGAATCAGGGCAGACCAAAGCAGTGTTAATGGCGTTTGAATCAGTTGGATTTGTCCTGTTTTAGCAATACTACCAAGGGCAAGTCCTTTATACCAAGCAAAAAACCCAAGAAACATACTAAATACACTAACGTAGATAAATCCAAGCCATGCCATCGGAGTTGGATTGAAAGCATGACTCGAGAAAGCAAACGGAAAAATAATAATCAGCAGTGGCAAGGCAAAAACCAGTGCCCAACTAATGACTCGCCAGCCTTCAATTTCTCGAGCTAGTTTGCCGCCTTCGGCATAGCCAATTGCACCTAGACTGACCGCTGCAAGCATTAATAAATCCCCTGCTTGTAAATTGCCTGCACCCCTGGTGATACCGTATAAAATTGCGGCAATAACACCTATAGCGCAGACAATCCAGAATGTCCAATGTGGACGTTCCTTGGCAAAAATAACAGCTGCAACAGCGCTAGCAGCTGGGAGTAAACCGTTGATGACGCTGCCGTGGCTCGAGTCTACAAATTGTAGAGCAATGCTGGAAAGTACTGGAAAACCAAAGATCACACCTAGGGCAACAAGGGCTAGGCTGCGCCAATGTTTGCGATCTGGGAGGTGTTCACGTCTGAAAAAAAGCAGTAACCCTGCCAAACTGGCTGCGATAATAGCTCGTCCGATACCAACTGTAAAACCACCAAACGCTGGAGCAGCAATTCGGGTAAAGGGCAAAGTCAGGGAAAACATCAGTACGCCAAGAAACGCCCACAGGACTGCTTGTGTCTCGAGTGGTAGCGTTATTGATTTTTCTACAGTAGCGTTACTGGTATTCTTCATGTAGTATCGTAACACTATGCCTAGCCTGACTGCAACCAGCAATGCCGAGCAAAGTTTTTTATTGCGTTTCAAAGAAGATTTTTTAGCCAATGCAAACTCAAATCAGTTATTACCCAGTGTGCGTGAACTCAGTCAGCGTTATCGTATTTCACCTGTCACCATTACTCGAGGCTTAAAAATCTTAACGCTTGAGGGTAAAATTTTAACCAAACCAGGCGCTGGTACTTTTGTTGCCGAGAAAACACTTAATCAGGCTGCACTAGACACATCTTGGCAAAGTTTAGCGTTGGGTGCTCGAGTACCATTTGGCGAAGAAACCCAAATCCTGATGAATCCACCTCGAGCCGATTATTTTTTACTTGGAGGCGGTTACCCAGATGAGCGCTTACAACCCCATGCTTTGCTGAATAAAGCTGCCACAGCAGCCTTACGACGCGGCGATGCCTGGACTCGCAGTCATCCCAGTGGTTTAGAAGCTTTACGCATCTGGTTTGCTCGAGAACTCAGTGCAGATTTCTCGAGTCAAGATGTGCTGATTGCCCCTGGTGGACAAGCCGCAGTCGCCGCTTGTTTACGAGCACTGATAGCAGCCAATGGCACTGTTTTAATGGAATCACCAACCTATTTTGGCGCTTTAGCAGTAGCCCGTTCATCTGGATTTATCACTGTGCCAGTGCCGATAGATCAATTTGGAGTACGTCCAGATTGGCTAGAAAGTGCTTTCTCGAGCAGTGGTGCTCGAGTTGCTTATTTACAACCCACACACCACAACCCAACAGGAGCAATTCTTTCTCCTGAAAGGCGCAAAGCGGTACTTGAAGTGGCAGCGAAATTTAATGCTTTTATTATTGAAGATGATTATGCCCAAGATTTCACCTTATCGGGTACACCACCCCGCCCACTGATTCTTGATGACACCGATGGTCGAGTAATTTGTATTCGTAGCCTCACCAAAGCCAGTGCGCCAAGTATGCGAGTGGCTGCAATCATTGCTCGAGGTGCAGTCCGAGAACGATTACGCGCGCAACTAGCTATTTCGGAAATGTTCACACCACTGGTTTTACAAATCACTGCCCTCGAGTTGGTCAGCAGTGCAGGCTGGGGTAAGCACTTAAAAAACATGCGCCAACAATTGCGATCACGCCGAGACAGCTTAATTCATGCCCTCGAGCAAAATGGTTTTGCAGTACCAAAAACACCCAATGGCGGTTTTGGCATTTGGTTACCGTTACCATCTGACGATCTCGAGTTCACCCAAGCCGCTTTACAACTTGGCGTGCAATTACTACCAGGTAAAGCATTTTTTCCAGCCGAAAGCAACGGGAATTTTGCTCGAGTTTCGTATGCGGCTGCCGATGAAAATGCCTTACTCGAGGCTGCTAAACGACTGGGTTCAATTCGGTCTGGGAACGTTTAACCTAAAATTCGCGTAGACTAGATAAATGAAAAGTAATCCTATTCTACCTTTGATTGTCATGTTGCTGCTTGGATACGGTGCTTACACGCTGTATCAACGTGGGCAACTCAATTTACCAGGATTTCCACCACAAACACCTACAAAAACACCTACAAACACACCACCTGTGCCTATAAAAAACCCCACGACAGCACCTGTATATTCGCTCGAGATTGAACCAATCAAATTTGTCCGACCAGAAATTCAAGCTTTGTATGCTTTACGTGCAAAAAAAGATTGGGCGCAATTACTGACCGATGCTGATGCTTTTCGGCGTAAAAACCCAACTGATGCTTTGGCAGGAATGCTGCGCGAAGAAGCCATTGTCAAACTTGCTAACGGCGATAATTACATGATTGGTGTCTCCGCCCCACTCAGCGGACCACTCCGTCAAGTCGGTGAGGCATTCTTACAGGGTGTCTATCTTGCCAGCAAAGAAGTCAACGAAGCTGGCGGATTCTTACGCAACGGTAAAGGCAAACCACAAAAAATCACAGTACGGGTACTTAACGATGCTGGTGACCGTGCCACAGCCATCAAAGTCGCCAGCGAATTTGTCCAAGACCAATTTATTTGGGGTATTGTTGGACCTTACTCGAGCAGCACATTACTCGCTGCTGCACCCATTTATAATGCTGCCAGCCCTGGTACACCCATTATTGCGCCAGCCGCAACCAACCCTAAAATTACCAATGCGGGAAAAATGATTTACCGTGTTGCACCATCTGACAGCACTCAAGGCGCTGCGTTGGCTCGGCTGGTCAAATCTCGAGGGGCAAAAAGTGTGGCTGTTGTTTTTGATGAAAGCGATGCGTACTCTTTGGGTTTAGCTCAAACTTTTAAAGCCCAAGCCAGCCAAATTAACCTGACCACCTCGGATATTCCATTTTCCTTAAATAATTACACCCAACCCAAAGTTGGTAATTTTGCTGTAGATGCCATTTTTGTAGCAGCTTACACAGCTGATGTTGCTGCTGTTGCTAAAGTCGAAAAATCTTTTAATAAAGCAATTTATGCTGGCGATGGAGCCTACGGGCAAGACCTGATAGCCCAAGGTGGTCAAGATATCGAAGGAGTTGTGGTCACCAGTTTCTGGCACAGCACCTTAACTGATAAAAACTCGGCTCAATTTACCAAACGTTTCCAAAACTTATTTGGTGGCGGCACTCCTAACGCCAATGCGATGCAAGCCTACGATGCAACTCGAGCCTTAATTGAAGCCCTGCGTCGTATGCGAGCCAAACCCGAAAATGGCGAAGGTGTACGCCTTGCTTTAGAAAGCCTGACCAAAAAACCCATTGATGGCATTACCTCACCCATCCAGTTTGATGCTAACGGCGACATGAATAACCGTCCGTGGGTCGCTATTACCGTAGAGAACGGTAAATTCAAAGCGATTGGTTATGCTAAGTAAACAATATTGGTTACGCCACTCAGTAAATGTATTTGGTTACGCCAAGTAAACCATAATTTGAGCAGTAGCTGCTCTCCCCTATTCTCGAGTAGACTACATCCATGAAACCTCAGAATTTGATTCCAATTATTGTCATTGCTATTGCCGCGTACTTTGGTTGGCAGCAACATCAAAGTTGCAATATTCAATTACCAGGAATTGCTGTGCCTACCGCTTGTCAATCGGCAGTACCAAGTACACCACCCACCACTAACCCAACAACGACAACTCCTACAACGCCGCCACCTGTAACCACAACACCCTCGAGTCCTCCACAAACCACGGCACCAGTTACACCTTCAACTCCACCTGCTACACCACCTAACACAACAACGCCTACTAACCCACCCACAACAACACCACCTGCAACCACAACCACAACAACACCCGCTGCAACAAGTGGTTATCCCGAAGCCAGTTTAGTGACACCCAGCGTGGTGGTTGAAGACAACTTACGCCCCGAACGTGCCGATATTTTATCGGCTTACACAGCCAAAACATACTCAGATGCCATCGAAAAAGCCGATGCTTGGTTAAACTCGAGACCAACCGATGCTTTAATTGGTTTGGTTCGCAATAATGCTTTTGCTCGGCAACTCGGTCAGGATGCACTGGTGATTGGTTTATCGGTTCCTACCAGCGGCTCGAGTGTGCAACAAGGCGAAGCCATTTTGCAAGGCACCAATATGGCATTGCAAGAAGTCAATCAAGCTGGTGGTATTGCTGGTAAACGTGTGATTATCGAAATTCGCAATGACCAAAATGATCGTTCTTTAGCTGTCCAAGCCAGTAGTAGTTTGGTTCAAGAAAGCAAAGTGCTTGGTGTGATTGGTCCTGTCAACTCGAGTGCAGCCGTAGCAGCTGCTGATTTCTATAATGCTGGAAGTTTAGTCCATCTTACGCCTTCTGCTACAGATGATCGGTTAGGTACCAAAGGTGGTTATACCTACCGTTTAGCCGTGCCAAGCAGTGTGCAAGGCAAAGCACTGGCAAAGATTGCTCAGAAACGCAATTACAGCCGTATCCCTGTCTACTTTGACCCAAAGGATGCCTATAGTAAAAGCCTTGCCGATGCCTTTATGCAGGAAGCAAAAAATCAAAGTATTAGCACTGTGCCAATCGAATTTCCCAGCAAAGGCTTACCTGCCGATTATCTAATTTTTCAAGACGACCCACGCCCAGATGCCATTTTTATTGCTGGTACAGCCCAAGATTGCGCCCGTATTGCCACAGCAATTGCCGCTGAAAAAGTGCAGTTACCCATTTTAACAGGCAGTGCCGCTTACAGCCAAGAACTCTTACAAGGTGGTGAAGCCGTTGAAGGCTTAACGATGTTGTCTTTTTTCCACGCCACCAGCACTGTTGGTAATACCCAACAATTTGTCAAAGCTTTCCAAAAACGCTATGGCGGTGGTACACCTAACGCTCGAGCCATGCAAGCTTACGATGCCACCCGAGCACTGTTAGAAGCCATGAAACGCGCAAGTGCCAGTGGTACTGTGACTCGAGCCAGTGTCAAAAAAGCCTTGGATGGTTTCTCGAGTAAACCCGCACCTGGTGTGACCAGTGCAGTGCAATTCAAAGCTGGTGCGATTCTCAATCGTCCTTTGGTTGTGATTGAAGTACGAAAAGGTAAACTCGAAGCGACAGATGTGATTTAACAAATTTAGGCTGTGTCGCAAGTTCACAAACAAGTATGCTTGCGCCATGAAACAAACTGCTGAAGCCTTATACGATCTCAAATTTGTCTCTGAACCCATTGTTTCAAGCGATGGTCGTTTTGTGGCATGTGTTGTCACCGAAGTTGCTGAGGATAAAAAAGCCTACACTTCAGGGATTTACTTATCTCGGGATGGCAAAGAAGTTCAGCGTTTAACATCGGGTAAACACAAAGACAGCAGTCCAAAATTCTCGAGCGACTCTAGTCAAATGATTTTTGTGCGTGTTATCGAGAAAAAACCACAATTATTCGCAGTACCATTACACGGCGGCGAACCACGACAACTGACCAAATTAAAAGCTGGTGTCTCGAGTCCAATATTTTCTGCTGACGGCTCAAGAGTGGCTTTTTTATCTCGAGGCGATTGGACAGATACAGCACTCGAAGAAGGTTTACCACGGGTGATTGAACATTCGCGTTACAAAGAAAATGGTATTCCTGGTACAGGTTTTTTAGCCACCGAACCACTGGCATTATGGGTGCTGGATTTAGCCACCGAAAACTGCGAATGTGTTTCTAAACACCCCACCGATATTGGTAGTTTTGCTTGGCTACCAGATGGTTGGGGTTTGGTTTTTACTGCTGCTCGCAATATCGAAAGTACAGCAAAATGGTCTGCCGAAGTTTTTTTGCTGATGCTCGGACAGAAAAAACCGCGCCGCTTAACCAATTGGCGTGGTTCGCTTAGCGGCATTACCGTATCCCCAAATGGTTTATATTTTGCAGTGCTTGCCGATCCAGATTTTTCTGATCAACCAGGCGATGCCCACCTTTACTACGCCAAACTCGAGAGTAACACCACTTTGCAACGCCTCGCAGCGAATACTGACATGCTGATGACCCAAACTGTTAATGCTGACACGCATTATGGTGCATACCCCAACACACCAATCTGGATTTCTGATACAACAATTCTTTGCATCGGACAAAAAGGTGGCAGCGGCGGTCTCTATGAAGTCTCGATTAAAAATAACAGCATCAAACCACGTATCGAACCACAACACTCGAGTATTCCTGCTTTTAGTGCCAGCCAAGACGGACGCACAGCCTACTTACTCGAGCACCCAGCCCACCCATGCGAACTACACTTTGTAGGTAAGCAACTCTCCAATTTTCATCAAAGCGCCAGCAACCGCGACCTCGAGCATATTGTTGTGCAACGCGGCAATTTTACCATCGAAGGTTGGTTAATGAAACCCACAGCTTTTAAACGCAATGGCAAATACCCAGTGGTGCTCAATGTGCATGGTGGACCCGCAACAGCTTGGGGCTACACATACATGCACGAATTTCAAGTGTTAGCAGCGGCTGGTTACGCTGTGGCATTCTGCAATATCCGTGGCAGCACAGGCTACGGAGATGCTCAAACCGCTGGTATCCAAGGTGATTACCTCAATGAAGATTACCAAGATGTACTGACTTTCCTCGATGCTTGTTTAGAGAAATTCTCGTATCTTGATAAAAAACGCACAGCTATTGTGGGCGGAAGTTACGGTGGTGTCATGACCAACTGGGTAATCAGTCACACCAACCGCTTCAAAGCCGCTATTACCGACCGCAGTATTTGCAACTGGGTATCTTTTACGGGTTCAAGCGATATTGGTTACAGATTTGTCCCTCGAGAATTACATGGAAAAGTCCCTCAAGATTGGGAAAGACTCTGGGAAAAATCACCATTAAAACATGTACAAAATGTTAAAACACCTTGCTTAATTGTGCACTCCGAAGAAGACCATCGCTGCCCCATCGAACAAGCCGAACAATGGTTTATTGCCCTGAAAAACCAAGGTGTACCCACCAAATTTATTCGTATCCCCAACGAAAATCATGAACTCTCAAGAAGTGGCAGACCTGACAGACGCGTCTACCGCTTAAATGCTTATCTGCAATGGCTCGAGGAGCATTTGTAAATCAATACCAAGTGTGAAGAGATATTTCAATAACTGATCTCACTTCACTGCAATTTCACAGGAAATATGCTTGCACCATGAAACAAACCGCCGAAACCTTATACGATCTGAAATTCGTCTCTGAACCGATTGTCTCGAGCGATGGGCGCTTTGTGGCGTGTGTAGTCAGCCAAGTGACTGAGAATAAAAAAGGCTATACCTCGCAGATTTATTTGTCTCGAGACGGGCAGGAGGTACAACCTTTCACTTCGGGTCAACACATAGACAGCAGCCCAAGATTCTCAAATGATGGTTTGCAAATGGTCTTTGTTCGGGTAGTGGACGATCAATCACAGTTATTTATCTTGCCTGTGCATGGTGGCGAAGCTCGACAATTGACCAAATTAAAATCTGGTATCTCAAGTCCACAATTTTCTGTGGATGGCACAAGAGTGGCTTTTTTATCTCGAGGTGATTGGGTGGATATAGCCCTCATCGAAGGTTTACCTCGAGAAATCGAGCATCTGCGCTACAAAGAAGATGGTGTTGCAGGCGCAGGACTATGTGCTACCGAACCAAAAGCCCTTTGGGTATTGGATTTGACATCTGGAAAACTCGAGCGTGTCTCCAAACACCCAACTGAGATTGGTTCTTTTGCATGGTTGCCAACTGGTTGGGGTTTGGTCTTTACCGCCAGCCAAAACCAAACCAGCAATGACAAACTGGCTTCGGAAGTATTTTTGCTAATGTTGGGACAGAAAAAACCACAGCGTTTAACCAATTGGCACGGCTCGTTGGGTCACATTGCAGTTTCGCCAAATGGTTTACATTTTGCTGTGCTTGCCAACCCCGATCTTTTCGGTCAACCCGGTGACAGCCATTTGTACTATGCCAAGCTCGAGCGCAATACCAAATTGCAACCTGTTGCTGCCGAAGCTGATTTACGGGTTGGTAACAGCCTTTATGCCGACTCGCAATTAGGTGCATATCCAATCACCCCATTTTGGCGTTCTGACGATACGATCCTATGCTTGATTGAAAAAAGCGGCAGTTGCAGAATATATGAATTCTCGATCCACAAAGACAGCGCTAAAGCCCTGATCGAACCGCAGGGTTCAAGTATTTCTGCTTTTAGTGCCACCACCGATGGACGCGTGGCTTATCTGCTCGAGCATCCTGCTCATCCTTGTGAGCTGTATTTTGTCAGTCGGCAACTCTCCAATTTCAATAACAGTTCACCAAACCACGACCTCGAGCATATTGTTTTTCAGCGCGACCACTTTACAATAGAAGGCTGGGTATTGAAACCCACCAATTTGAAACGCAACAAAAAATGCCCCGTCGTCTTATATGTTCATGGTGGACCGGCTTGGGCTTGGGGCTACACTCACATGCACGAATTTCAAGTCTTAGCATCGGCTGGTTATGCTGTGGCATTTTGTAATATTCGCGGTAGCACTGGCTACGGTGATGCCCAAACAGCTGGTATTCAAGGCGATTATTTGAACGAGGATTACCAAGATTTGCTGGCATTTTTTGATGCTTGCTTAGAACAATTCCCCTACCTTGATCAAAACCGAACCGCGATTATCGGTAGCAGTTACGGCGGACTGATGACCAACTGGACAATCAGTCATACCAAGCGCTTTAAAGCGGCGATTGCTGATTGCAGCCTCTGCAACTGGATTTCTTTAACAGGCACCAGCGACATTGGCTACCGTTTTGTACCAAGGGAATTGCGTGGCACTTTCCCAGAAGACTGGGAGCATCTCTGGGAGAAATCACCGCTGAAACACGTTAAAAATGTTTCAACACCCTGTTTGATTCTGCACTCCGAAGAAGACCATCGCTGCCCGATTGAACAAGCCGAGCAATGGTATGTTGCTCTAAAAAAGGTAGGTGTTCCCACCAAATTGATTCGGGTACCAGGCGAAAACCATGAACTCTCGAGCAGTGGCAGACCAGACAGGCGTGTGTACCGCTTAAATGCGTTCTTGCAATGGCTCGAGGAACATTTGCAAGCTCCCAAATTTCGATAAAAGCGATGTATGTCTCGCCACTACGATCGCGGCATACTCATTTTGCTAGACTACTGTTATGCAACCACTCGAGACACGCACAGATTACACACATGGGCAATTAGATGTTTTAGATGTTTTAGATTCACCGCTCGAGCAATTACAAATGTGGCTTTCAGAGGCAGCAGAGGCAAATATTCTCGAGCCAAATGGCATGACTATTTCGACGGTGCGCCAAGGAATGCCAAGTAGTCGTGTGGTGCTATTGCGTGGTTTAGATACTGGTTTGGTGTTTTATACCAATTACTTATCACGTAAAGGTACAGACATTGCCAGTAATGCGTTTGTGGCAGCAAATTTTTGGTGGGCTGCGCTCGAGCGGCAAGTTCGGATAGAGGGGAAACTTGAGAAAGTTTCGGCAGCTGAATCTGATGCGTATTTTGCCAGCCGTCCATTTGAGAGTCAGCTTGCGAGTGCTGCCAGTCCACAAAGCCAAGTGGTGGAACGGCATGTTCTCGAGCAAATGGTGACAGATTTACGGGCAACTCATGTTGATAGTATGCCGCGCCCAGCTCATTGGGGCGGGTTTCGGTTAGTACCTACGTATTTTGAATTTTGGCAAGGTCGCAAAGCACGATTGCATGACCGAATTGCCTTTGTACTTGAGGCTGGGATATGGCGTAAGGAGCGTTTAGCGCCATGAATTTAACCCTAAATCGACCACTTTGGGATGATCATCCGTGGGTAGCATTACCAAAGCTCGAGGCTGATGCCAGTTGTGATGTTTGTGTTGTTGGTTTAGGTGGCAGTGGTTTAGCGGCAACACTCGAGGCATTACAACACGGTGCCAGTGTTATTGCTGTGGATGGCAACCAAGTTGGGTCTGGTGCGGCTGGACGAAATGGTGGTTTTATGCTGGCAGGAGCTGCTAAATTTCATCATCAAGTGGTGGCGGAAATTGGCGCAGCCAAAGCTACAGCCTTGTACCATGCAACACTTGCAGAAATAGAGCATCTGATTGCTTTGACACCCACTGCAATTCGGCGCACTGGCAGTATTCGTTTGGCAAGTTCGGCAGATGAACTCGAGGATTGTGCTGTGCAATTGGCTACAATGCAAGCTGATGGTTTACCCGTTGAAAGCTTTGAAGGGCAAGAAGGCATTGGGCTGCATTTCCCCAAAGATTGCGCCATGAACCCGTTAGCTCGAGTGCGACTCTTAGCCCAAATTGCGCTGCAACGTGGCGCACAGTTATTTGAGAACACATTGGTCAAACAGCTCGAGTCTGGGGTTGTTCGTACCGAACATTACCGCATATTTGCAAAAAAAATTATTGTTGCTGTAGATGGTAAACTCGAGCAAATTTTTCCTCAGTTACAGTCTCGAGTTCGCACAACCCGTTTACAAATGCTCGGTACAGCTCCGACAGCTGCTCGTTTTGCCAAACCTGTTTATGCTCGTTGGGGGTACGAATACTGGCAACAACAACCCGATGGACGGATTACCATTGGTGGATTCCGTGATCATTTTGAGAACAACGAATGGACTCTCGAGCACACCCCAAGCGAGGAATTACAAACCCATCTCGAGCAATTTTTGCGCGTAGACCTTGGTGTCAATGCTCAAATCACGCATCGTTGGGCTGCCAGTGTTTCCTATAGCCAAACGGGTTTACCCATTCTCGAGGAGATGCAACCAGATGTCTGGGCAGTTGGTGCGTACAACGGCACAGGCAATGTTATGGGTAGTATTTATGCTCGAGCAGCTGTTCGGCAAGCATTAGGTATGACTTCAAGCGATTATATTGTTTATACCAAGGCATCTACCTGAGTAGCCGCCGCAAAGTCCAGAATCGTGATGCCATCCACGCTATGGGTTAGGTATGCCACACGAACTTTTTTCCAACCTATCTCGAGACTATCAGGATGATGATCTATGGCTTCGGATAGCATGGCAACTCGGACAGCGAATGCCACACCACTCGAGTAAGCATCGAATATAAAATGCCGTACCAAGTGCTTTCCCTCGAGTATCCACGCTGGTTGTTCGGCGAGACGTTCTTGAATGTCGGTATCAGTCAGTTTCATTTGTAATAGCTTATTACAATTACTACATTTTTTCTGCTATTTGCTGCAACGAGACACCTGCCAGTGTCGCTATTTTATGCACACCTTTTGGGAACTCGAGATTCTTGGTCACATTATTTGGTATGGCAATACATGTCACACCAGCGGCTAGTGCGGCTTTACAACCATTTGGTGAATCCTCGAGAATAATTGCCTCAGCAGGCTCGAGCTGCAATTTTTGTAATGCCAGTAAAAACAAAGCTGGGTCTGGTTTGACATGTTCAACTTCGTATCGGGTAGCAAGTGCATCAAAATACTCGAGGATTCCGTGTTTAGCTGTCCAATCTGAGACCCAATCAAAACTGCTCGAGGAAGCAATAGCAAGTTTTAAGCCTGCGGCTTTGCTTTCTAGCATTAAGGCTTTGGTACCTGGTAATAAATCCGAAGCGGCGATGCGTTTAAGCACTTCGGTACGATGCTCGAGTTCTAAGATTTCTCTGGGTAGCGCCGTACCTACTTTTTGCTCGAGGTCTTGCCAAGGGTCAAATGCGCCCCATGTGCCAATACCTTTGCCCCAATCGGCTGGATCAAGTTCTTGGTTATAACGCTTATATAATTCTTGCCAGACAGTAAATTCTGGTGTTTCGGTATCTAAAATTGTGCCATCAAAATCAAAAATTAAGGCTTTCAAACTCATACCTCGAGCATACCCGCTTTTGTTTGCAGTGTGTCATACCGTTTCCAGATTCAAAGCTCGAGTAGATTAAGTGTCTATGTCTTCAACTTTTACTGGCGAAACCAGAGCTTTTATTGCGGGGCAATGGGTGACAACCTCAAACACCTTTGCAGTGACCAATCCTTTTGATGGGGCACAAGTAGCTCGAGTGGCGGATTGCGATGCCAGTCATGCCCAAACAGCCCTTGAAGCCAGTGTTGCCGCTTTTACGTGGTGGAGTAAAACCACGGCGTATGAGCGATCGGCTTTGCTGAAAAAATGGCATGCTTTGATGTTGCGTGACGAACAAGAAATAGCCCGAATGATTGCCCTCGAGATGGGCAAACCTG
The DNA here is from genome assembly GCA_013298595.1 of Deinococcales bacterium. Lineage (GTDB taxonomy): Bacteria > Deinococcota > Deinococci > Deinococcales > JAAFIG01 > JAAFIG01. Next base: position 109,142 of record JAAFIG010000001.1, read on the forward strand.
TTTCTGAAGCACTCGGAGAGGTTCGTTATGCGGCTGGATTTATCGAATGGTACGCCGAAGAAGCCAAACGAGTCTACGGCGAAACCATTCCCAGTCAATTTGCCCATAAACGCTTATTTGCCATTCGCCAGCCAGTTGGTGCGGTTTACGCAGTCACACCGTGGAATTTTCCAGCTGCCATGGTAACCCGCAAACTTGCACCTGCACTTGCCGCAGGTTGCACCATGATTCTTAAACCTGCTGAGCAAAGCCCCTTAACTGCCTTGAAATTAGCACAACTCTGGCTCGAGGCTGGTGGTCATGGCGATGTTTTTCAAGTCATTACCACTAACGACCCAATTGGTGTTTCCAAAATCATGATGCAAGACGAACGCATTCGTAAAATTACATTTACAGGTAGCACCGAAGTTGGCAAAATCCTGACCAAACAAGCCGCTGACACCTTAAAACGTGTTTCGATGGAACTTGGTGGGCATGCCCCGTACCTCATTTTTGCCGATGCTGACCTCGAGCAAGCCGTTAAAGATGTGATTGCTTGTAAATTCCGCAATGCAGGTCAAACTTGTGTTTGCACTAACCGCGTCTATGTGCAACGCGATATTGTGGCAGCTTTCACCGAAAAACTTGGCGCAGCTGTTGCTGCCCTGAAAATTGGTGATCCACTCGAGACCAGCACGCAAATCGGACCTGTTGTAGACCAAGCTGGACTTGAAAAAGTTATACGCCATGTATCCGATGCTGTCAGCAAAGGTGCCACTATTGTTACTGGTGGAAAAGTTGAACAAGGGCTGATTTTCCAACCAACCGTGCTTGGAAATGTCTCGAGCAATATGCTGGTCTTACAAGAAGAAACCTTTGGTCCTGTGGCACCAATTATTGCTTTTGATACCGAAAGCGAAGCCATAAGCGCTGCTAATAACACCCCATTTGGCTTAGCCGCTTATATTTGGACAAAAGATATCTCCAGAGCTGTGCGCGTTGCCGAAAGCCTCGAGTATGGCATTATTGGTTTAAACGATGCCGTACCAAGTACTGTTCAAGCTCCTTTTGGTGGAGTTAAACAAAGTGGTTATGGACGCGAAGGTGGGCATTGGGGACTCGAGGAATACTTGTTTGTTAAATATGTTTCGTTGGGTATTTAAATACTACATTTCAATAGATACCACAGGGCGAACTTTAAATGTGTCACAGCCGCGAAAAATTGAAAACCGAACTGTTGGCTATAAAAAACCCTCGTCTGCTTAGACGAGGGTTTTACTGTTAAATTTTACAGAGCATTCATTTGTTGACGCAATTCTTGGACTCGCTCGAGTAACGGTGCAACAGCTCCTATTTCTTGTTGCTGCATCTCGAGTTGGACAATGGCTCCTGCATGAATATGATGGTCGTCTGGGTTACCAAACAAGCTGTCTAATAAGGAAAATTCGTCTTGTGAACGCAGATTTGCATCGTTGCGGAACATCTCGAGGTATGTCCATTGGAATTGCTGTTCGGAGATGCTACCTGCAATGTATTTATCCATTAAGTTCTTATAGGGGTCTAAGCTGGTGCGTTTCTCGGCAGCAACGACTTCGCCTGCAACGGGTGGTAAGTGCTGCTCAAGGTTTGGCTCGAGGTTTTCTTTGGTGATATTCCAGTTATCTAAGTCAAATTTGGCTTGTTGATCGCGGAAAACAATAATTTGTGGGCTTTGATGGACAATGCCTGTGATTTCTGCAACATGGTTACTGGCTGGGCGGCTTTCAACAACCCGAATCACTCCAACGGGTACGTCTGGGCGTTGACTGAGGTACGATTCGATATTTCCCCAACCTTGCATGGTTTTATGGCACGTACCTGCTTTGAAAATGGCACACGTTGGATTTTCTGAAATAAATACATTTACTTCTTCTGGTGTGGTTAGAGCAAACATTCTTTCGCGCATAGATACCTCTTTCTTGGTGTATTGTGCCGCATAATCGCCTGAGAAAGGGTTAGGCAGATAACATGGGGGCTAAGGCTTACTGCCCATTCGCTCGAGGGCTGCATCAAAGTTCAGATGGTTAAATAAATAATGTGCCAGCATCGTGGGGATTAAGCTGTTAGAAACAATTGTAATGATACCAAAGAGCATACCAATACAACCTGTCCAGAGAGTGTAACCCCAAGCAGCTCGAGGAGCTGGGTGAAAAGCAGCAAAGATGATGGCTTGGAGGATCAGTGCAAGCCAGATTGGGAGAAATTTGATGCCTAAGCCAAGCAGTAATCCTCGGAAGAAAAGTTCTTCGCCAATACCACTGGTGAGCGATAAAGCAAAAGCCCAGACTGGGGTTAAATTTAATTGCCAAATAATTCCCTCGAGTTGTCCACCTGCTAAGCGAAAACTTGGGATGTATTGCTCGAAGGTGCTGGATAAAAACATGGCTAAGCAAAAAGCTGTCAGACTGGCAAATAAAGCAATCTCTGGGCTGGTGTCTAGTAATGGAATACCCAGCAATCGGCTACCAATATAACCAATCAGCATCATGGCAATACCGGGTAAGGCTAAAAGAATTTTAATATCAACTCGGCGCACAAATTTATCGGCGTGGCATCAAAGGCAGATGCAATTGAGCGAAAGCCTCACGGTACTCAGTTTCCTCGAGTCCACGTCCAATCACCACTAAACTCGAGTTACCTTCGTGGCGTTGTGCCCCTTTGGTGACTTTAACGATTTCTCGAACAGCTTGGAAAATAATTTCATCAGGAATTTGACGAAACGCCAGAAAACCTTTGGCGCGAAAAACATTGCCTGGTCGTGCCAGAATCAGTTCTTCCATAAAAGCATTCCATGCCATTGCATCAAGCGGTTCTTTGTGGTGCAAGGTAAAAGTTTTAATCCCTTGGGTGTGTTTATGCTCATGCCCATCAGGTTGCCAATCGGATTCAAAGGCACCTTGCTCGAGTTGAGCTTTGGCATCCACATTGGCATTGATACTCTCAACAATCTGCCCCAACGGATTAAGTTGCTGCACTAAACCTCTGGCAACCTCGAGTTGTTCTGGTGTAGCTAAATCAGTTTTATTGAGAATAATACTGCTGGCATACGCAAGTTGCACTGCTCCTTCGGGCACTTCTTGCAGCGTTTGATACAAATTTCGGGCATCGGCAACACCAATAATGCCATCTAAATCAAAGATATGACGCAGTTGCGGCTCGAGCACTGTTTGTGCCACTGGCACTGGGTCGGCAAGCCCCGAAAGTTCAACAATTAAATGCTCGGGTGGGTTTTTACGTAAACTCAGTTTCAGCATTGCTTCGGCAAGATCATCGCGTCCAGCGCAGCACAGGCAACCATCGGAAAATTCGGTAACACCGTCTTCGTCCATATTTTCGATCAGTGCACCATCAACGTTAACATCACCGAATTCATTGACAATCACACCAAATCGTTTTTGACCCGTTTTAATTAAATGATTGACCAATGTGGTTTTGCCAGCCCCTAAGAAACCACCAACAACAGTCACAGGAATTTTTTGCTTAAAAGTAAACATCTGCTCGAGCATACCCAGTTTTGATGTGTTTTGTCGTGACTTGTACTACGCGTTTGTGCTACCTTCGACTTTGGTCTAACAGGATTAACAGACTTTCTTCTATGCCAAGAGTATGTTAGAAGTAGTTGGGTCATGGCTTATTGCAAGCTATGTTTGCAGCTCGCTGGAGAAACAAGTTCTATGACATGGTGTGATTGTTGCTATGATTGGTTGATTGTACGTTATGATTCAAGTGTTATATTTATCACATATTAACAAATCTGCTGTGATACTCGGCTCCCGACCTCTTTTTGCAGAAAGGCTCTTCTCAGGTTCATGAATTGGCTTGATCTGGCAACTGCGGTTGGAACTCTTGGCTTGCTACTACTGCTGCATCAGCGTCGCAGCCGTTTTGGACGGCTAGGATTTTTAATTGGCTTAGTCATCGCTGTACTGATGGCATGGACTGTACAAATTTCCCAACCAGATGCTTGGTTATTTGACGCGTTTTATGTTGTCATCCAAGCAGCTTTACTAATAGATTATTTGCTCGAGAAAACTGTGCCGTGGCGTGCAGCAGTATTAGTCACAACTTTTGCAACTGGGTTTTTAGCTTTACTCGAGTCCAGTGGTTTATTACTGTTTTTAGGTGTTAACCCACATGGTTCTTTGATGGCGTGGCATGGTGTTTTTATGTTAGTCACAGCCGCTGTACTGGTTGGTTTTGATTTGCTGCTCAAACGTTGGGGGCTAACTCGTATCAATATTTTATTTGTACTGGTTGGTGCAGCTGGTTGGGTATGGTGGCGTTTTCTTGAACGCCCATACAGCCTCGAGTCACATCTTATTCTGGCAGCCGTTGCGTTGGTGATGATGGCATTTTACTTAGAGCAAAGCAATCCTCGGCAAACCATTCCCGCTTCGCAAATGGTGGCGTACCAAAGTTTGCTTGGAACCCTCGAGCGTTTAGCCAACACCACCCGTAATGGCACTAACTTTAGCGATAATTTACTGACCACCATGTTTGGCACAGCGCGTTTAATGGTTGGAGGCAATTCTGACCAAGAACTCTGGGGGCGTTTACTGGATGCGGCAGTCTTACTTGTTCCTGGGGCAGAAGCAGGTAGTTTACGTTTACGGATTGGTACAAATTTTCGTTATGTAGCACAACAAGGGCATAACAGTACTTTAATTGGTGTGGAATTAAACGAACAAAATGCTCGAGAATGGCATGGCGATGTGATGGGATGGCATCGTGGTGATCCGCGCATTGTACGCCAACCACAAATTTTTCTTGGACAAAATCCGATTTTGCAACAACAAATTTTTGCCACTAAAAAATTGCGAGCCAATTTATACTTACCCATCGTTGTGGGCAACGAAGTGGTCGCAGATTTAAACTTAGATAATTTTTCCAACGAAAATGCTTTTAACCAAGATTCTATTCGAGGTGCACGCCAATTTGCTGTTCAACTAGCCGCCCTGATGAGTGCCCAACGTGAACGCTCAGACCTCGAAGCACGTTCTCGAGAATTCACCAGTTTAGAAGCCGTCGCCGAAGCTTTACATGATGCCAGAACACCAGCCCGCATTGCCGAAAGTGTCCTCGAGCAAGCTGTCATGTTATTGAACGTGCCACATTCAGCATTTTTATTAGTAGCCTCTGATAATTCGCATCTCAAAATCTTATCCGCCCGTGGTTTATTTCAAATCATGGTTTCAGGCGCAGTCCCTCGGGGACAAGGTTTATCGTGGGCAGCGCTGGAAGCCAGAGGCACAGTTTACTCGAGTAGTGCCATGCAAGACCCTCGAGCCTTTGATCCAACACCTAATGATGACAGCCCACCACATAGCCAATTAACTGTGCCAATTCTCGATTCTCATGGTGCACCACTTGGCGTACTACTAGTCGCTCGAAATTTACCAGAGCAATTCACCAATTTAGATCAGCGTTTAACCGAAGTGATTGCCAAAGTGGCTGGCAGTGCTTTAGAGCGAATTCGGGCTACTGAAAGCTTAGAGCGGCAAATTTTTGAAAGCCGTAACCTACTCAATTTAGCGCGTTTACTCGAGGGTAACGATGCCGCTTCGCTCGAGAGCGCCTTAGAACGTGTCCGACAATTAGCAGTTGCTGATGCTGTTGTCTTACTCCGCATTGAAAATGGTTTTTTTATTCTCCAAAGCGAAGTGGGTAAAAACCCAAACCCACAAACCATTGCTCGTAGCCTCCAACTCGAGCCACTGCTGGCATGGGCGAGACAACCCGTACAACGCACCTTAGAGCTAAGTATTGACACTGTTGGCACTGGCATGCGCGAAATCGGTGTACGTTCGATGCTGGCAACCATGCTTGACGGCGGTGGCACATTACTTGGAGCATTGGTGGTCTACCGCTTTGAACAACAAGGTTGGACTCGTAGCGAAAAACCTCTGATTGAAGCAGCTGGTGGCATGATCGGTGCGTTATTATCACGCTTAGAACGCCTTGAGACCTTAGAAGCTGCCTACGAAGGCGCACTTGCCATGATCGGTAAATCACTCGAGATGCGCGACCTCGAAACAGGTAACCATACCGAACGCGTTGCCCATTTAGCCGTTCGCATGGCAAAAGCATTACAATTACCCGATAGTGAATTACGGGCTGTGCGTTGGGGAGCCTATCTGCACGATGTTGGTAAATTTGCTATATCCGATGAAGTACTACGTAAACCCGCTAAACTCAATGCCGAGGAACGCCGTCTGATCGAACAGCACCCACAAAATGGCTTTGAACTGATCAAAGATATTCCCTTCTTACCAATCACCACCAAACACATTGTTTTGTACCACCACGAACGCTGGGATGGCATGGGTTACCCTAGTCGTTTAGCCACCGAGAATATTCCGTTAGCAGCCCGAATTTTCGCTGTTTGTGATGTCTTTGATGCCCTACAAAGTAAACGTTCCTATAAAGCCGCTTTTTCCATTGAACGCACCATTGCCGAACTCTATGCCAGTGCCCACAGCGGACATTTAGAACTGCGCTTGGTGCGTTTACTTGAGCAAATCCTTAAAGAAGATGGCACCACTTTACGCACTCAATCCGAGTTATTCAAACTCTAAAACTCGAGACAACCTAAAAACTAAAATACCCCTCGAGTTATGGCTCGAGGGGTACCGTTGGTGCTGGTATAAATTCATCAGGGTGTTGCGTAAACGCTTAAATTCCCTGTCTGTGCAACCAAAGGACCTGGGTTTTGATTCATAACAGCATTACTCACCCCTTTCATTGACTTATAGAACATCACATTGTGCGAGTACCCATCCAATGCACTGGTGTACATTCGGTACCACGAACCAGGAGCAGGTTTCAAATCCACAATATGATCTAATTGAGTGTGATTGAAAAAAGAATCAGTTGTAGTACCCAAGCGAAAACCCATTTGACTCGAGTAATGTACCAAGCCATCGTTATCCACTTGCTTGTCCTGAATAATTTGATTTATAGCCTCGAGTTGTGGTGCTGGTAAGGTAAATTCAGCAGACCCAAGTGACCAATTACTGATATTTCCAGCATTGAACCAAGTCAGTATGTACCCCCTTCATGAGTTTGCACCGCAGGTGGTCCTAACAAACGCATTTGCGTGGACATAATTGCCTAGCATAACAGAGTCATCAAACAAACAATACTAATCGGTGTAAAGTACCAACCAGCCAACAAATCTCGAGAATGCTATGTTTGATTTTGCTTTTCACATCAAAGAACTTATACTAAGTTCAAAGATAGCGAGGTAATCATGACTCAACCGTGGCTCGAGCAGTACGACGCAGGTGTTCCTAAAACCCTGATTTACCCAGAAGCACCGATTTACCATTTGCTAGAAGGCGCAACCAAACGCGCTCCTAAACGCATGGCACTCGAGTTTCTTGGCTTTACCATGAACTATCAACAACTCTTTGACCAAGCTCGGCAATTTGCCAATGCGCTCGAGAAACTAGGTATTAAAAAAGGTGACCGAGTAGCTGTGATGCTACCTAATTGCCCACAATTTGTGATTGCTTTTTACGGCGCAATGATGATTGGAGCTGTGGTTGTCAATACCAGCCCCTTATACGTAGCTCGGGAACTTGAGCATCAATTGCGTGACAGTGGCGCAGAAACACTGGTAATGCTGAACTTATTTTATCCACGTTACCGTGAAATTGCAGCCAGTGTACCTGTCAAACGTGTTGTTATGACATCAATCGGCGATTACTTACCGTTCCCAAAAAACATGTTGTACCCATTAAAAGCCAAAAAAGATGGCACTTGGGTTGATGTGAAACCCGAACCATTTATTTTCCCATTTAAAAAACTGCTCGAGGGAAGCCCAACTTCAGCACCAAAAGCCGTGGTACACCCCGATGATTTGGCTTTGCTGCAATACACTGGTGGTACCACAGGCGTACCCAAAGGTGCCATGCTGACCCATCGCAACTTAATGAGCAACGTGGTCAGTGCTGTCAGTTGGACAACCGAGAATATGGACAGCAAAGGCGTAATGCTTGGCGTAATTCCGTTCTTTCATGTTTACGGTATGACAGTGGCTATGAACATGGCAATTAAAAGCGCTGCCAGCATTATCTTATTGCCACGCTTTCAAATTAAAGATGTGCTCGAGGCTATTCATAAACATAAACCCACCATGTTCCCTGGTGTACCCACCATGTACGTTGCCATTAATAACCACCCTGACATCAAAAAATATGATCTCTCGAGTATCAAACTTTGCTTATCAGGCGCAGCCCCATTACCACTCGAGGTTGCCCGTACCTTTGAAGGACTGAGTAGTGGGCGTTTACTCGAGGGTTATGGTTTAACCGAGTGCAGCCCTTGTGCTACCAACAACCCCATCAATGGCAAGTACCGCGAAGGCAGTATTGGCGTACCGATTCCTGGTGTTGAACTGGCAATTTTTTCCGAGAATCTCGAGCCAATGCCTGTTGGTGAAATTGGCGAAATTGCCATTGCAGGTCATAATGTGATGAAAGGCTACTGGCAACGCGAGGACGAAACCGCTAAGTGCATCAAAGAAATTGCAGGCAAACGCTGGTTGTTAACTGGCGACATGGCACGCATGGACGCAGATGGTTACTTTTACATTGTTGATCGCAAAAAAGACATGATTGATGCCAGTGGTTTTAATGTCTACCCACGCGAAGTCGAAGAAGTCATTTATAAACACCTCGCTGTCCAAGAATGCGTTGTGATTGGCGTACCAGACGAATACCGAGGCGAAACCGTCAAAGCCTTTATTGTGCTAAAAGACGGCTCGAGTGCCACTGCCGAAGAAATTATTGAATTCTGCAAAGGGCAATTGGCTTCGTTCAAAGCTCCAAAGCAAGTGGAGTTTAGGCTCGAGTTACCAAAATCCTTGATTGGCAAAATTCTACGCCGAACTTTACGCGATGAAGAAGAAGCGAAACACAAAGCCAAAAAAGCTGCGCTACAAACTTGAACGTGAGTAGGACTTGCGCACATGCTTAACTCGAGAATCTGCGTAACAGATTCTCGAGTTCTTCTTGACCAAAAAATTTCCCACCTACAAATGGGGTGTAAATTCTCGAGGGGCGAAAAAACACTTTACTGAACCGCCTCGAGAATTGTACCTGACCTAGCCGCCAACTCGAAATTATTTTCCACCCGAGCACCTGTGAACGCATCTGTGAACGCACCCGTTAGCTCAAGAGTAATGCTGGTTTCAGCTGCATTTAAGACAATTAAAGCTCGGCTGGTTTCGGTTTTGCGCTCGAGAATAACAGTCATACCTTCGGCATAAACAATGTTAAATTCGCCGCGCCGCAGGGCTGGGATACGTTTTCTGATGGCAATAGCTTGTTTGGTAAACTCGAGAATATCAGTATTCCATTTTTGTGTATCCCACGGCATACCACGTCGGCTGTCAGGGTCGCGTTCGCCAAGCATGCCAACTTCATCTCCATAATAAACACATGGCGCACCGGGAAAGCCCATTTGGAAAATCGTTAATAGTTTATAGGTGGCAATATCGTTTCCAATGATGCTATGAACTCGAGGTGTGTCGTGGCTACCGAGTAAATTCATTTGTACAAGATTAATATCCCACGGGTAAAGTGCCAGTAAATCTTTGCAACCTTGGGCAAAACTCTGGGCATTCAAGGTTTTACTACCAAGATGCTTTAAGCCTGTATCTTTGACCACACTGGCTTGGATGCGTTTACCTGCCAGAAAATCGTAAGCCAGACTCGAGAAAACATAGTTCATAACAGCATCGAATTGATCGCCTTGCAACCAACGCCCTGCGGTTTCCCAGATTTCGCCAACAATGTAGCCTTCTGGATTAACTTTTTTCACCCGACGACGAAATTCTTGCCAGAAGGCATCATCATCTATTTCGTTTGGCACATCTAAACGCCAACCATCTATACCTTGGTGCATCCAGTATTCGGCAACACCCCACAAGTATTCGCGGACAGCAGGTGTATCAGTATTAAATTTTGGCAAAGCAGGGTAGCCCCACCATGCCTCGTAATTGGGTGGTTCACGGCTTTCGTAAGCCCGCAAAGGGTAGCCTTTAATATAAAACCAATCGAGGTACGCGCTTTGCGAACCATTCTCGAGCACATCATGGAATTGAAAAAAACCACGTGAAGCATGGTTAAACACACCATCCAAAACCACTTTCATACCTCTGGCATGGGCAGCCTCGAGCAAAGTTTTTAAGGCTTCGTTACCACCAAGCATTGGGTCTACAACTTTGTAATCATGGGTATGATAGCGATGATTCGCACCACTTTGAAATACAGGGCAAAAATAAATCGCATTGACACCCAATGCCTCGAGATAATCTAAATGCTCGACCACACCAAGTAAATCGCCACCCTTGTACCCATGTGGGGTGGGTTTAGAATCCCAAAGCTCGAGATTACTGCTTTTTTCAACTCGAGAAGATTTAGCGAAACGGTCGGGGAAAATTTGGTAAAAAACAGCGTCTTTTACCCAGTCTGGGGTGAGGCTCATGGATTGTATTCTACCTTGAGTTGACTGGTGCGTACATTTGAAAGCAAATTGGCTGAGCTACGACTCAAGCATGTGCTCGAGCTTAACGAATTGAACGACAAAACCATTCCTAAATAGCAATTTAATGCCCTAAACCACCAATGCTGTTAGGTTTTTATTTTATACTTAGATACGACTGGGCAGCTATTGCGTAGCCATTATGAAAAGTGATTGGATTTACAAATGAATATAAAGCACAATTGGATTGTGAACTCAATTGTGCTTTATACAAAAAACAGTTCAAATTTGCAGAAACCATTCAAACATGAAGGTTTTTACAAGTCATTGACACACGCACATAATCTTCGGGGTCACCTTCATCTGTGTTCACAACTTTTCGATCAAAGCTCACCGTCATACCCTTCTTAACAATAAAGCTGAAGTATCGTTCCCCATCCAGATCTTCGGAAGTTTCACTAGTACCTTCATACAGACGGATGGAGCCTTTGAGCCGAACATCTCCGTTACCGAGAAGCCGTGCGTCCATGTCTAGTTCTCCGCGCACCTCACCCCCCACAGCTTCAATGACTTCCAGAAGTTGCTGGAGTTGGTTATCATCGAGTGTTGCTTCTTGTTCAAAAGGAATCGTCCTGCGTTCGTTTGCACCAAAGACTTCGTAGTCCGAGAGTTTCATATTGCCTGTCACAACAATCTTGCGAGCCATTTTCTTCCTCCTTTGAGAATGTGGACAAAAAAGCACAATGGCATTTTTGTCAAGCGAATAATTACACCGCACCTACGGCATAATCCCCTTATTGCAGTTGTTTGACCGCAATTTGATGGCGTTTTAATACCTACGTAGAACGGCAGAGCAGGCGATGAATATTGCCAATAGATTACGACCTGTCACGCTACACAACCTACGACTTCTATTTAGCTTTGGTTTCTTTTATCATGATTTTCTGTTGTCATGCCTAAGATCATACGGAGCAGCCGTTGCGTCGCCGTTGCGAAAATTTTTTGATACGTGAAGGACAAGTTTTTCGGGGTATTCTCCTGAAAAGTCTAGAGCATTTCTATGCCGTTAATTTTTTTATTCGTATTAGTTTCTGCCTATGCTCGAGCCTTGATAGCGATGATTATTGGGCAAATCTAATGCAACATGTTACCTGATATCTTTTGTATCCTCGGGTAATGTGTTGTTGGTTTATGCCAGCAATACCGCGATTTGCTGTTCAACGACAGCTTTTGTGGTGTCAGGGCTGATAATACCAGTTAAATTTTGTATGACTAAACCATCGCTGAGGGCAAGTAAGCTGCTGGCAGTCGTTTGTGGCTCGAGTTCGCGGCTAAGTTCGCCTTGGTTCTGCCCCCAAATAATAATTTCGGCAATTCCTTGTCTGGCTGGTTGGTAGTGCTGCTCAAGTTGTGGGCGAAAGCTTGGCGTGGTCACAGCGTGACTGAGATAGGAAAGCCAAATTATGGTTTCAGCTCGAGCTTCGTCTTGAGTACTGGATAGCTCAATTAGGATGTTATGCAGGGCGGCTTTGGCACTCATTGTTTGGGAATTGAGCAGGCGTTGGTGGAGTCGTTGCTCAAGTTGTTGTACCGAGTATTGCAAAGCAAAATGCAGCAGTTGGTCTTTGCTTGGGAACTGACGTTGAATCATACCCAATGAGTATCCTGCTTCTTGTGCTACGGTTCGTAGGCTGACTGCTTCGATGCCACCTTGGGCAACCAAGCGCAATAAAGCCTGAGCAATGGTTTGACGACGGTCTTTGGTGGCTTGCATGCTGCGAGTATGACATAAGACCGATACGCTTGTATTGATTTATGCTAAACTCAAGACCGATACAAGTGTATCGGTCTAACAAGGAGCTTATGCAATCAAGATTACAAATTCTCGATGTTTTACGTGGTGCAGCAATTCTTGGCACCTTAGGTACAAACATTTGGCTTTTTGCCAACGCTGGTAATTTAGGAGCACTTTTTGGGCAAAACAGTTACTCGAGCCAAATCGAGCACGCTTTACAACAAGCAACTCTTTTCTTGACCAATGGCAAATTCCTAGGAATGCTCACCATTCTTTTTGGGATTGGACTCGAATTACAATATCAAAGTGCTAAACGGCACAACACCGCATTTCTACCAGCTTATTTATGGCGCTCAACAATTCTATTTTTGGATGGGTTACTGCATTTTATTTTCGTTATCGAATTCGACATCCTCATGGGATACGCACTGACTGCTATGGTTGTGGCTTGGCTAGTCACCAAAGGTGAACGACTGATCCATTTTGCGATGTGGGCAGCCTTTGGGATTCATCTGCTGATGGCGATAGCCGTGACCATAGGTTTAAACAGCCAAGACTTCGGCAACCTCGAGGAAATCAGTCGAGTTTATTTAGGTGGTACGTATCTTGAAGGCTTACAGTACCGTTTACAAAATTTTTGGTCTTTACGGCTCGAACCAATTTTTGTGATTCCTCTAAGTGCTGGACTATTTTTATTTGGAGTACGATTATTTCGCGTAGGAGGGCTAACTGAACTTCAGACCTTACGCCGCTTCATGTTCTGGGGGCTTGGATTGGGTTTACCACTCAATGCTTTGAGTTTCCTACCAGAGCTTGGTTTAGACATCATGGTTCGCTATGTATTCGCACCAATTTTATCTTTAGGTTATATAGGGTTGATCGGCTACGGATTTCAACGCGGTTGGCTCGAGTTGATAAAAAATAGTCTCGCCACAATTGGACGTATGGCACTAAGCAACTATATGTTACAAGGTATTTTTGCATCGGTACTCTTCTATGGTTGGGGCATTGGGTTAGCACGCCAACCCAATGCTTTTGTGGCACTAGCAGCCTGGTTGGGTATTGGTACGGCATTAGTGGTGTTGTCACAGTTATGGCTTAAACACTTTTCAAATGGTCCATTTGAAACCATTTGGAAATTCCTAAGCGAATTGCCATTCAAAACTAAAGGCAACACGACCAAAACCTGATGCCTCAAAAACCATTTGCAAACCTGTGGGTCAGATACCAAATATGTTCAAACTATTTGTTTAATGTTTTCTGTATTTGACACAAGCCTTACTACAAACTGCAAAAAGTAATACTCGAATTAGCTATTACTTATACTAATCCGCTCGAGGACAATATTTTTGAGTGTGGTACTTTTTAGTCAATCTATAAATAACTCGCCAAAAGCAGTTTGTAAATCTGGGTATCCAATGAGTGAATCTGTCATCTCGAGCATCAGTTTTTTTGTGGCTCGCTGAAAATACTGATACTTTTTGGCAGATGTGTTTTCAAGTATTTTAAGCAGCACGTACCGAAGCTTGAGCGTACTTGGGTTTGCTGGGCTTGATTGCACAAGTTGCAATGCCTGTACGACATCCCCAGAGGTTTTCGAGATTATCTGTCGCTGCAACTCAAATTTCCAGAAACGCCACTGGTCTTCTGGAAACTTAGAACTGCGAAGTGGTTCAAGCAGCACTTTAGCTTCATTTATGTTGCCAGACCAAAGCAGGTATTTCACTTGAACAAATCGCAAATCGGTCTGTTCGTTATGTTCAGCTAAGCTCTTGAATTCCAGAGCGTTTGCAAGGTGAGTTTGGCTGGCATGTCGGTCTTTGCATTTGATAGCACAGCGTAATAAGCCTGTCTCGAGCGAGCAATAATACGCTTTGCTTTGAACATGTTGGGCATGTTGCAAAGCAAGCTGAAAATGTTGCTGTGCTTGTTGCGTATCGCCCAAGTCAAGTAAAAGTGTCGCCAGACGACGCAAAGCAATAATTTCTGCGACAGCACTGACTGTTTTAGCGAGTTTGAGGGCGTGTTGTGCGCTATCTAAAGCTGTTCCTAATTGCCCTTGGATGTTTTGCAACCGCGCTTGCATAAGTAGCAATCGAACAAGGGTCAACTTGTCATCACTTTGTACTGCTAATGTCATGGCATGTTGAATGTTGATCTCTGCTTCTACCCATTGCCCAAGGCGAATCTGGTTGTAACTAAGCCACATTTGTGCGTATAACTGCTCGCCAACCCTACCGATTTGCATGGCTAACGCGAGTGATTCTTGAAGCATTCTGGTTGCACGCAGCACTTCACCTTTAATCATTGCAATACGTGCCATTCCTGTGGTCGCGCCGAGTTTTCCAGACACACTGCCAAATCGCACGGCAATCTCCATCTCTCGAGCCACGTGGTATTCGGCTACTGCCACTTCGCCTTCGTAAAGTGCAATGACACGCAAACACGAATGGATTTCAGCATGGGTGCTTGGCTCGAGTAAGTCCTCGTGTTTCAACGCATCAGACAGGTCGTGCTTACCAGTAGATAGTTCACCTAACCGAAACCAACCGATACCACGTTCTAGCCACGCCCAAGCCAAATCTTGAGAAGATAAGTTGTGTTGTGCAAGCAAGGTATCTATGGTGCTTATGGCTAACCGATACTGCCTAGTTTGATTGAGATGCTGAGCCAAATGTAATTGTGCAAGTACCTGCCATTGCAGGTTCTGGAATTCTAAGGCGAGTCGGTTCATCTCTTCGAGGACAACGCTGCGCTCTTGTGACAATCCAAGTGCTGTCATTACACGCACTTGATCTTGATAAAGCGTAAATAAATCCTTGCGATTAGCAAACTGCATTGCCATTCGGTATTGCTCGAGAGCTTGGTTATGAGCATAGACTTGTTCGGCTTGCTTGGCAGCTTGGATACGCCACGGCACGGCTTTTTGTGCGTTTCCAGACTGCTCCAAGTGCCCTGCGATTCGTGCAGCGTCAGCGTTGGTTTGCTCGAGTGATACAGCCAGTTTGCTATGAATCAGGCGTTGCCGCTCGAGACTGAGGGTGCTTTGTAGCGCAGCTCGGGTAATTTCATGAACAAATCCGTAACCAGATTCGCGTGCTATGACAATATGAGCTTGTACTGCTTGCTCGAGTCCTTCTAGGCTTTCCCATTCACTTAGGGCTGTGGCAGGTTGGATATCTTCGAGGCAAAAACCATCTTGGCTTAAAGCCGCTGTTTCAAGCAAACGCTGGGTTGCTTTACCAAGTTTTTCCACACGCTGCAACACAGCCCGACGTACACTCGGGGCAATACCAGTATCAGCATTGTTCTCAAGCCAGTGGCGTAAGGTTTCGCAGATGTAAAAGCTATTGCCAGCAGTAGCAGTGAACAGATTTTGGGCAAGATCAGCATTCGCATTGATACTGTTAGCAAGTTGCTGCACTTCAAGTAACGATAGTGGCTCGAGGGGAAAATTGGTTAATAATTGGTCTTGGCGCAGTATTTCGAGCAAATCTTGGGTTTGGTGGCTGAGTTCTTCGGGACGAGCAGTTGCTACTATTCGCCAAGCATCGGGTTCACCCATCACACGACGCGACAGATGCGCCAATAACTCGAGGCTACTGTCATCTGCCCAATGGATGTCCTCAAAAATAATTATATTCGTGACGCAACAAAGCACCACTTGTGTTAAACCCTCAAGAAACACCCGTCGTTCTTGAGCAGGGCGTTTTGGGGATTTTGGTAACAATTCTGGCATTAAACGAGCTGCCTCGAGTTGCCAAATCGCTTCGAGCGTATCAAAACGCTCTCTGATTTCAGGGTTGTTCAAAGCTTGACGCAAACTTTCAGCAATGGCATAAAACGGTGTTTGGCTCGAGACTGCTTTGAATTGCACACGCAAGGCTTGAGGGGCGAACACCTCGAGTAAACGGGTTTTACCAATACCTGCTTCGCCTAACACAAGGGTCAGTGGGGTTAAGCTACCCTCGAGCATAGCCAGTGCCACAGTGCGACCAACAAATGGTGCCACCCAAGTTGGTGCCACCAAAACCTGTGCTGATTCAGCTGACTCGAGTGGGCTGCTGCGTTGTGCTAGGCGTATTTGTTGCGCCAGTTGTAGTGTGATAGGCAAGGGTTCTAAACCAAGTTCGGTGTGCAAAATCCGTTTGCATTGCTCAAATTGGCGCAATGCGGCTTCGCGTTGCCCAAGCAAATGCTGTAAACGCATGACTTCGCGGTGCTGGGCTTCTTGTAATGGATCGATTTGTAGTACAGCTTGGTGCAATTCCAAAGCGCGTGTCCAATCTCCTTTGGTTTGAAAACACTCAGCAAGCTCGAGTTGCAGGTGTTTACGCTGTTCGCTTAAACGCCCGCGCCACTGCTCGAGCCAAGCATCAAACATAGGCATGGGTTCAACCCGAAGTTCGCTAAGTAATTCACCACGGTATAACTCGAGGGCAGTTTCTAAATTACCATTTTTAACTGCCGCTTCAAATAACTGCACATCGGTGTTAAGCCCATGTTGTAGACACACTTGGTCTTCAGGGGTTTGTAGTACATCGCGCAGACCTGCCTCGCGTAAACGATGCAGTTCGCGGCGCAGATTACGCCGAGCAGTTTCTTCATCATGATCTGCCCAGAAAACCATCATCAATTTGTTACGACTGACAAGCCCCTCGAGGGCAACAAATGCCAGTAGTGCTAAGGTTTTACGTTGTCCTAACTCGAGCTGTTGCCCTTCCAGCCAAATCTCGGCACGCCCGAAAAAACGCAAAAGCGCTTTATGAAGCACATTGGGTTCACCGAGGTTCACTTTAGCATTATAGCGCAAGAAATATTTTGCACCACGTTTTTATCTTTACAGTAAGGTCTGTGATTTGTCACTGACAAAGACTTATTCTTTTTGAAGCTAAAGGCAAAGGATTATTCTCAATCTTTGCAAGCTCGAGTTACACTTCGCTCTGCCATAAAAATTCTTAAAACACATATCTTGAGCCATAAAAAAACCCGCCAAACGGCGGGTTTTACTTGGTGGAGCTGAGCGGGTTCGAACCGCTGACCTTCTGAATGCCATTCAGACGCGCTCCCAACTGCGCCACAGCCCCTCTTGGGATACTCTTATTCAGAGCTTGGGGAGTGTAGCATGCCATCGGCAGTTTGGCAAGCACCCCTTATGGCTTGTATGCTAGTACCGTGACCCAGACACCAACATCTTCTCCTATTGCTGCTAAACCCCTTGCGGATACTGTGATTGCTGTCAGTGGCGCAGGCAGAGGCTTTGGGCATAGCATTGCTAAAGCCCTGGGCTTAGCGGGTGCCACTGTGGTTGCCATAGACCCTAATCCCGAAGCAGCAGCGCAAACAGCAGCGGAACTCGAGCGCTTAGGCATTTCTGCCATTCCTGTGAAAGGCGATACCGCTGTGCAACTCGAGGTAAAAAAGGTTTTTGATAAAATTCTTGAGATTTATGGCAGTATTTCTGGTTTAGTACATATTGCCGATGGGGTCAGTATTACGCCTTTTAAGAAACTCACCGAAGCAGAATTTAATGAAATGCTCGAGACTCAAGCCCGCTCGAGTTTCTTAGTTTTGCAAGCTTTGATGCGTCGTGCACCAGATGCTTGGGCAACGCTGGTCTTGCCGCCTTCGGATAATAACGAACCTCATACTCGAGGTTTACGGGCTTATTTGTCTGGTATTGTTGGTGGTTTATCCGATAAGGGCGTGCGAGTGAATGCCCTTGTGCCCTCAAGAATTGCAGGTGGCATAGATTTTGATGCTCGACTTGGCGAAAGTGCTTTAAGTTTGGCTTTATCCGCTTCTCGGGGAATTACTGGGCAAACCATTGGTGTAAAATTATCGGTCTTACCTGAACGAAAAAAATTGATTCCACGGGAGTTCTTAGAATGAGCTATTTATCTCGAGGTGCATCATGAAATGTCCACGTTGTCAACACTTAGATACTCGAGTTGTGGATTCTCGACCTTCGGATGAAGGTGCCAGTATTCGCCGCAGACGTGAATGCCCAAATTGCAGTTATCGTTTTACCAGTTATGAACGCGCTCAATTCGAGCCTTTAACTGTCTTGAAACGCTCTGGGCGCAAAGAAACTTTTGACCCTGATAAACTTTTGCGTGGTTTGATTATTGCTTGCGAGAAACGCCCTGTGGATGCCGAAAAACTGCGTTCTTTTGCTTTTAGTTTAGAAGATGGCTTGGGCGAAACCGAGATTCAAAGTAAAGAAATTGGGCGTAAAGCCATGAAGTTCTTACGAGCCATAGATGACGTTGCTTATATTCGTTTTGCCAGTGTGTACCGCGACTTTGATAATGTTCAAGATTTTGTCAGTGCGATTCAAAACATTGATGGCAAAGATATTGAAGAAGAAAAACCTGCACCGAAACGCAAGTAAACCATGCACGCTCTCATTTTGGCTGCTGGACAACTAACCATCACCCCGCAAGTGACAGCATTGGCTCGAGCCGCAACGCTAGTGGTCGCAGCCGATGGCGGAGCCGCTCATGCCTTGACTTTAAACCTCGAGGTGACACGTTGGGTTGGCGATTTTGACTCGAGCGACGGGATACACTTAATTGCACCCAAAGAAACCCATCCGACCGAAAAAGACAGCACCGATCTCGAATTAGCAGTGCAAACCGCTCGCAAACTCGGGGCAACCAGTGCCACCATTCTTGGTGCTTTTGGTGGCAGGTTCGATCATGCTCTTGGTATTGCCTTACTGGCTGCTCGAGAAACAAAAAATGGTTTTACTATTCAAC
>JAAFIG010000001.1:128213-313055 GCA_013298595.1 Deinococcales bacterium
GAGAGTGGTTTTGAAAGCGGTTGGATTATTTGCCCAAATTCGCCTCAACAAATTCCGCTCGAGACAGGACAAACTTTTAGTTTACTTGCCCTCGAGTCTTGTCAAGGTATCAATTTAATCAATGCTAAATGGAATCTCGAGCACGCCGATTTACTGTTTGGCTCGAGTCTTGGTATTTCCAACATTGCACTTGGTGCCATCACCATCCAACTCGAGCAAGGTTGTGCTTTGTTGATTGGGCAAAATCAGTAGATTTACCAGCGCTTCTTTAAGATTTGATAAACGGATTACTCGAGGTATTTTCACAAACTCACCTCGAGAATAAATCTTTACAGAACGTATTTATTCTTATTTTAACGTTCGTTTAACCTTTTAACTTTAAGCTTCCGCCATCACCAAGATGTGACGATGTTGAAAAACATCAAAAGGAGCATTTATGAAACAGCTTTTGAAAGCGATACTCGGACTGGTCGCCATTGCCACCTGCTCAGCTTGTAACACCACACCAACCAATGCAAATTTACCAAACGTGCGATTAGTCGGTGTTGCCAGCAATGTCACACCACAAGGTTTCACTGTGGTTGGCACCAAAGTGATTAGTAGTAAAACCAATGTTGGCGCAATGAGCATCGCTAATGGCAGCGTTGTCGATGTGCGCGGCAAACATAAATCCGATGGCAGTGTCGAAGCGAACGAAATTATCGAAGATACCGAAATCAAAGGCAGCATCTCGAGCATAGACATTACTACTTCCATCATTGTTGTGCTTGGTCAAACTATCCAAGCCGATCTCAACACCGTTTACGAAGGCTCGGATTCCAGCAGCCTCAGCTTAGCGACCTTAAAAATCGGCGATTACATCGAAGTGTCTGGTTTACGCCAAGCTGATGGTTCGTTACTCGCCAGCCGCATCGAACTCGAGAAAGGCGAAAAACCCAGTGGTATGGAAGTCAAAGGTGTTGTTACTAATTTAGACACCACCGCGAAAACCTTTATGCTTGGCATGCAAGTCGTGGATTACAGCGGCTTAACCAATGTAACACTCACCAATGGTCAGCGAGTTGCAGTCAAAGGCACTTTGAATTCTAGCAGTGTTTTAATTGCCAATCGCATTGTTAGCAAAAACGAAAATGATCCCGAAAAACCACGCAGCGGCGACATTGAACTCGAAGGTACAGCTGGAAATGTAGACACAACCGCAAAAACCTTAGTTGTTCACGGATTCCAAGTGGATTATTCCAATGCGATCCTCGAAGGTACACCAGTCAATGGTTCTCGAGTTGAAGTTGAAGGCACAATCCAAGCTGATGGTTCAGTCAAAGCCAGCAAAATCGAATTCAAAGGTAAAAGATCAGAAGTCAACGATGCTGACGGCAAAGTCGAAGGTAAAATTAGTGCCATCGATGCAACTACCAAAACCATCACCGTCGCAGGTATTATTTACAGCACCGATGCCAACACAAAAGTCGAACGCGGCGAAATTCACATTGCATTTACCGACTTACAAATCAACGATAATGTCGAAGTGCGCTTTGTTACCACCAGCAAATTAGCCCGTAAAATCGAAATCGAACTACCAGAAAGCAAGTAAACAACCCAAACAACCTCGAGGGAATGCCAACCAGCATTCCCTCTTTGCACTCGAGAAAGTGCTGTAATACCGTTTTGGACGGAGTTTCTTACGCTCTCTAGAGCGGTTTTAATATGAGGCGTACGCCTCATATTAAAACAGAATTGGTATAAGCTAAGGACACGTATGAAGGCGAAAATTCTGATCTGCATCATCGTTTTTTTACTCAGCTCGAGTGCTGTTGCACAACGTTTCTCGGCGAGTATGCAATTCTCGAGCAGCGGCGCTTTTACCAGCGTCGCAGCTTTATCGCAATTTGAAATCAGTTACAACCTAATCCCCGAAGTTACCATTGGTACAAAAATCGGATTACAAAACGCGCCCATCGGCTCGGTACTGGTCTTGCAACTCAACCCATACGCTTATTACCGATTACTGATCGCTTCGAGCGAAACATGGTTTATCACAGGATTTGCTGGACTGAACATCAACTTTAATTACGCCCCACCCAGCACCAGCACAACCCAAATCAATGTGGTTGCCCAAGCCCGCAAAGAAGGACAAGGTAGCGGCAAAGAAGAAGACACCATCATCAACCCAATCCCCAACACCAGCGCCTTAGGTTTTCGTATCACCACCTTACTTGGCATAGACGGAGCTTGGTTCATAGACGAACAAAACAGCGTATATGCTGGCATCGAAACCGATGTGATAATGCCACCTAACTTCGCCATTATTATCTACCCCTACCTCGAGTACGATTTACAAGTCTTAGACAACTTAACCATCGCCATAGGTGGCTACTTAAACATCGGCAACCCATTTGCTTACAACATTTACGCTTATGGTTTTTACAACCTGACCAGCAGCAGCGCCCTCAGGCTCGAGCTAAACTGGAACGGACAATTTGGTGTTTCACTCAAATGGACATTGAAGGGATAAGAACAAGCGAACACAAGGTTCGCCCCTACCCAACAATGTTTTTCGCCACGCAACGATCATCATCACCTAACTCGAACGATTCATTTTTTTGATTTCTACTTAACGTCAGTTGCGGATAAGAACAGGGCGACCACAAGGGTCGCCCCTACGAGATAAAATCACGATTTTTATGTAGGGGAGGGTCTTCTTGCTCGTAAGATAGCACCTGACGGGCTACTCGCGCTTGTACCCTCCCTGCTTCAATATATTAGGCGAAATTTTTACTTTCAATTTCGTAAATAACTTTAACCGCAACTGCGGTTACTTACTTTACTCGCAATGGGCTGTTGCTGATTTCTCGAGTGGTGCTTTCATCGGCGACAACATCACCGTTGTTTGGATTAACGTACAAGTAACTGACCAATTTGCCACTCCAGTAGACTTGTACCTCGAGTCCTCGAGGGCTGGGTAATAAGTACGCTCCAAATTTGAGATCGGTAGCTTCTTTACGCAGGTCGGTTAAGTACGTGCCTAGGGCAACTTCGCTGGGTAGGGCGCTGGGGCGGTAGTTGCTGCGCTCGAGAAATGGTACGGGTTTGCCGTTGTTTGGATCAAGGGTTAGGGCTGCGACGACTTTGCCGTTGATCTCGAGGCTGGCTTTCAGGGCTGTGGGTTTTTCGGCTGTGAGTGCAACCCATGCTGCACCAACTTTGAGGTCGCGGCGAATATCGGCGAGGCGACGTGGTACGTCGAGGGTACGTGGGTTCGGTTGCATGAAAAACGAGCTTGGACGACCCGCTGGCGCACTTGGGGCTGGGGCTTCGTTGTGATGGTTTATGTGTTCACCGGGTTCGGCTCGAGCAGACACTACTGTACTTAACAGCATGGTTGCTGCTAGTAAGGCTCGAGGGATTCGTTTCATGACTTTACCTGTGTTGGATTGTACTGGGTTTGGGTTAAACGAGGATTGGAACTGGGCAGTTGTACCAAAAAAACCGCTCCTGTTTGGCTTAGCTCGAGACTGATGGTGCCGTTGTGTGCTCTGGTGGCTTCTTGGGCAATGGCAAGTCCGAGTCCTGTGCCGCTCGAGTGAGTGCCTTTTTGGAAGCGATCAAACAATTGCTTGTGTTGGGATTCGGGGATGCCTGTGCCATCATCCCAGACGCGGATGGAGATGGTTTCGGCGTTGCGTTCGGCACGAAGACCAAATTCTTGTTTGGCAAAACGCAGTGCATTACCGAGTAAATTAGCAAAGATGCGGTTGAGTGCCACGGTATCACCAATGATCTCGAGGTCGGCTGGCAACTCGAGGTAAAAGGTTTTTTGTTGTTGCTCGGCAGCTCGAGTGTAGGTTTCTATGGTGCTGGAAAGGGCTTGTTGTAAAACCAGTGGCACTGGTTTTTCTAAACCCGCCTCGAGTCTGGCTAATGCCAGTAAATCCTCGGTCAGAACACCCAAACTTTTGCAGCGCTCAAGCACTCGCTCAAGCACTTCGCGGTAAGCTGCGGCTTCTCTGGGGCGACGCAAAGCAACCTCGAGTTCGGTGCGAAGCACAGCAATCGGGGTGCGTAAATCATGGGCTGCATTAGCAGTAAAACGGCGTTGGGCTTCGACCAAGTGCTCGAGTCGGACAAGCATGGCGTTCAGGTCGCGTTTGAGTGCGCCGATTTCGTCAGGGCGAGCCGCATTCGGAATTCGGGCGGTTAAATTTCCACTCGAGACAGCAGCAGCAGTACTGGCAATTTGTCGTAATGGGCGCAGTAACCACGAGGTCAGGACTTGTCCGAGTAGCAACGCAATCAGCGTGGCAGCCGATGCCCACAGCACAATCGAAGTTCGTAATTGCTCGAGACTGCTGGCACCACTAAGATCATCGGCGGCAACCACCACCACAAAAGCTAATTGGTAAACACCACTGCTGGAGAAAATTGGGAAAGCAGCAGCAGCTCGAAAATTGTTTAAACCAGCCACTGTTTCTTGGTTACGCTCGAGGGTTTGCCAAGCAGAAGTTGGTAACATAAAGTCTTGACTCGAGCCGAGTGTTTCTTGAATGGTTTTATCGGGACGCAATAAAAACGCGCTGACATTACCTAAGCGTTCGGCTAATGGCGAAGGTGGCGGTTCGCGCAAACTCACTTGTTCGGCTTGTAATGCCAATTGCGCGTATTGCCGAGCCAAGGTTTGTAACTCGAGCCGAAAAGACCGCTCTAAACTCTGCGCGGTAATGGCATACAACAATGCACCTAAGCCCAGAACTGCCAGCAGCAAAGTCAGGCTAAATCCGAGCAACAAGCGCCAACGTAAACTCATTTTTCCTCGCGCAGCACATATCCCATGCCTCGAACAGTATGAATTAAAGCTGTGGCAAAAGGTTTATCCACTTTGGCACGCAGATACGAAATAAACACATCCACAACATTAGAATCAAAACCACTTTCGTCTGCCCAAATCGCCTCGGCAATCCGTGCTCGAGACAAGACTTCTTCAGGGTGCCGCAATAAAAACTCGAGCAACGCATACTCTTTTGCCGATAAAGCCAGCACTGTTCCAGCCCGTTCGACTCTTTGCTTAGCGGGGTCTAAACGCAAATCGGCAATTTGTAACTCGGCGGTACTACCCGCTCGTCTCGAGAGTGCCCGTAAACGCGCCAGCAATTCGCCAAAGTCAAAGGGTTTACATAAGTAATCATCGGCACCCGCGTCTAAACCAGCAATCCGATCACGCACATCATCTCGAGCTGTTAAAAAAAGTACAGGGCAACGAACCCCTGCCTCGCGGATACGTTTACAAGCCTCAAATCCGCTGCCATCGGGTAGCATCACATCAAAAACCATTACATCGTACTCGGTCAGGGTTGCTTGATAAACAGCCTCTTCAGTTAAACCAGATTCGTCCACCACATAATTTTCTTCACGCAAACCACTTGCCAAAGCGGTTCGTAATTGGACTTCATCCTCGAGTAACAATAATCGCATGACACATTATTCGTAGCACATTTTAAGCATCAATAACATATTGAAAAAAAAGTTTTCATAAGCCTTAAACTAAAGGCATGAACCCATTGGTATTACTCGAGATCAAAGATTGTGTTGCCATTGTGACCATGAACCGCCCTGAGGTTCGCAATGCCCTCTCCCCTGCCCTGCTCGAGGCATTACGCAACCAACTGGATGGGCTTGAACACAACAGCCAAATTCGTGCCATAGTTTTAACAGGCGCAGCCCATACTTTCTCGAGTGGGGCTGATTTAGACAACTTAAAAAACTTATTTGATGCCTCGGCAGAAATGCAAAAGCAAGACTCGAGCTTAATTGCTAACACCTTAAAACGTATTTACTCGTATCCCAAACCAATCATTGCCGCGATTGAAGGTGCAGCCGTGGCAGGTGGCGCGGGAATTGCTACGGCTTGCGATTTAATCGTGGCTGCCGAAAACAGCAAAATTGGTTACACCGAAGTTAAACTAGGCTTTGTCGCTGCAATAGTCAGTGTCTTTCTGATTCGTGCCATTGGCGAAAAACACGCTCGAGAATTACTTTTGACAGGTAAACTCATCACTGCTCTCGAAGCGCAGCGCATCGGTTTAATCAACGAAATCGTACCAACAGGCACAAGTTTAGAACGCAGCTTAGAACTCGCCAAGCAAATCAGTGCAAACTCGAGCACCGCTTTAACCACCAGCAAAAACCTGATCTCGAGCTTATACAGCATGAGTCTCGAAGACGGACTACAACACGCAGCACAAGTCAACGCATGGATTCGTGGCACCAACGATTTACGCGAAGGCGTGACTGCATTCCTCGAGAAACGCGCACCAAAATGGCAGTGAAAGAGTATAATCAACCCATGACGCAAGTGCTGCACAAAAACACAGCAGAACCGTTCACACCGCACTTATTTACCATTGCGGAATTTGAACGCATGTTCTTTGCAGAAGTCTTTGCACCAGAAACTCGAGCTGAATTACTCGAGGGAAAAGTGGTGATACTTACGCCCCAGAACGACCCACACAAATATATTCTCGCCAATTACGTGGATATTCTGCCCGATACTTACGGCAAACGCCTTGTGCAAATGCCACAAATGCCACTGAATGTACACCTCGAGTATTACCAACCAGAACCCGATTTAGCCCTGTTAAAACCACCCAAAGAGCAATACAAAAACCGTAAAAACCAAGCTGAAGATGTGCTCTGGCTGATAGAAGTTTCAGACAGCACCCTCGAAACTGACCGCACCGTTAAACTCCCAATTTATGCTGCTTGTGGCATTCCAGAAGTATGGATTCATGATGTGGTAGCCCAGCAACTCGAGGTGTACACCAAGCCAAACCAAGAGTTACGTCGTTACGGGCAGTTACGCACCTACAAGCAAGGCGAGAAAGTTGCGCCACAAGCCTTTGCAGAGGAATTGCTCGAGTGGTGGTGACAATATTCTCGAGGTGATAACAGCATGGCATTAAGTTCTAGTATTCCATTTGACAATCTAAGCGACTTCCAAAAAGCCATTTGGCAGGTGTTTACCCCATTGAAGAATGGCAAACAAGAGATGTTAAGTACGAATTTGTATTCGATACAGCAAACAACCAATACCAAGTCTATATGCAAGGTTGGCGCGGCAATCAGCGTTTGTACGGGACACTCATTCATATTGCCATTCGCAATGACTTAATTTGGCTCGAGGAGAACAACACCGAGATTGAAGTGGCAGTGCAGCTTATGCGTTTTGGTGTTCCGAAAGACAGGATTGTGCTGGGTTTTCATCCGCCGACACATCGGGCAGTGGAAGGTTTTGGGGCAGGAGAAGTATAGGATTCTCGAGCAAACGATTGAAGTATTAAGCGATGCAAATTGTGCTTGGTTCTCATTTATTATGGCAACGCAGATAAGTTGGCAAAGATTACAACCTGTTACAGGTTCGAGAATCCTTCAAGCCGAATCTTGGAGGTTTTATACTTGGCTTGAGACACGTCAACCAATTGAGGAAAAACTGCCAATATACAATTGGGTGGTAGTTTAGAATTAAATATAATGTAGGCTCCTTGAAACTCTGATACGCTAAATTTAACTTATGAAAGCCGAAACTCATCCAGCATATCAAGAGGAATCTCAACAAATAGATACAGCACGAGTAGCTATTGAACGTCACCTCAAATCTTTACCTGAAGCAGTAGATGCAGGAGTTTATCCTAGTGATTCGAGGGGTGCTGCATTTGAGATTTCTAAGCTCCGTGAAGGAATTGAATCACTTCGAGAAGGACCTTATTTCGGACGACTTGATTATGAATTACAGGACAAAAAATTTGAAAGGATTTATGTTGGCAAGCACGGTCTCAGAGAAAACGGTTGGCGCATTGTAAATTGGCAGTCCGCTATTGGTGGGAAAATCTATTCTGACAATGAAGTAGAGAGAATTGAGCTTAGAAATAGCATAACCACAATAAAAATCTCTCTAAGACGAAAGTTTTTGATAGTAGACTGGAAACTAAAAGACATATCTGATCTTATTAGAGGGACAATACAAACTGAAGATAAAGAAATAGCACAAAACAGTTCCTCACATAATTCACTACTTGAGGAAACCCTTAACCGCAGAAATTCAATTACACCACAAGATATTATTGCCACAATACAAAAAGATCAAAACCAGTTAATTCGTGTTAGTCACAATCAAACGCTTGTAATAAACGGTGTGCCTGGCAGTGGAAAAACTGCTATTCTTTATCATCGTCTATCGTATCTGGCTTATTCAGAAACAAATAATGGATTGACGCTTGACCGTGTTCGTATTATGGGACCAAACACATATTTTTTGCGCCAGATGACAGCTCTATTACCAAATCTTGAGATTATCGGATTGAGACAGTTTGTATTTGGTGCTTTTGCAATGAGAAAACTTGGTTTGCGTTTGTTTCAGGAAAATAGTTCAACACAATCCCAAACTTATATTCTTGAAGATCCTGTTCTCGATTTACAACTTAGTTTGGAACATACACCTGAAGAGCAACATTTAGGCTGGATGCGTTCACACATACGTGGTGATTTGCGAATTAAGCAACTCCTTGAACGTTACTTGGAGACACTAACTTGGAATGTCAAAATTCCAATCCAAGGGTTGAGCTTAGTTAGTAAAAAAATTCCACAGGGAGATGATGCTTCTAGGTCAACTGAAATTTTGCTACTCAGTCATCAGGTGATAAGGCAAGTGCACGCTGCATATGCAAATCTAACAGTTGACTTGAAAACCAAACAAAAAAACTTTCGTAGGAAATTAACTCAAATAGCATTAGAAAAAGCTGGACTTACTTTGAGTGAACAAATAAATTCAGAGATGGCTAATACTATTCGTGGCTTAGTTTTGCGCTTTACGAATCAATATTGGACACCGTTTCAAGTGTATACGGCGTATACAAGGCTTTTTAAAAATTTTCAACTGCTCAAAGAATTAGGTAGTGATTTATTCACTTCAAAAGAACTGGCTTTGCTACTTGAACCTGAAAGCATGTCTCGAAATGAAGATGTTATAGAAGAGGATTCCGAAGATACTGAAATACAAGAACTACAACAAGAAAACCCAGACAACAAAAAATCCCGCCCCCCTCGAGTTATTGCTTTGCATGATCTACCCGGCTTAATGATGTTACATCAAATCGATACACCCGTGCAAAAGCCTGAATTTGACCACTTAATGATTGATGAAGCACAAGACTGCTCACCTTTGCAAATTTATGTTCTTAAAAACCTAATAGGCGATGGCACAATGACAATCGCCGGAGACATAGCACAGGGAATCCACGAATATAGGGGATTGAAAAGTTGGCAAGACATTAGTGCTATGTTTCCAAAAGAAAATTTTCAGATCGAGCAGGTTAAGTATAGCTATCGCTCAACTGTCGAAATTACAGTATTTGCAAATAAAGTATTGCAAAACTCAGGATTGCCAAATATTACAGAAGCAATACCTTTTCAGCGTCATGGATCAGAACCTACAGTATACATAGCTTCTAATAATCTTACGATGTTACTCCAATTAGCAAAAGATGTAAAAGAACTTAAACAAGTAGAAACCCAAACAATTGGGATTATATGCAAGACACAAAATCAAAAGATTGAAGTCCTAGACGCATTAGGGGAAAATGGTATCAATTTTTCAAGTATTGACAACGAAGTAGATCAAGAATTAACACAAATAAAAGTTTTAACTGCCATTGAAGCAAAAGGTCTCGAGTTTGAAGTTGTGCTTGTTCCATTTGCAGACGCAGATACATATTCCCGAGAAAAGCCATTTGATGCAAAGCTACTTTATGTGTGTGTTACTCGGGCTTTAGATTATTTGCGACTTTATCTAGTTGGGAAACCCAGTTTGTTATTTCCAAAAGAAAAATCATTAATTAAATCAAACTATCAACCTATCAAACCAATTGGAATGCCAGTTACACGAGAACGGCTTTCATTATCGTCTGACGAGGATGCTTTTCAACAAAATTTCTTTGACCGACGAGATGCAAATCGAGGCATTGGGCATATAGCTAGAGATAATGGTCGCTTCGGCTCTATGCCTTTGTATGATGATTATAGTGACGAAGGATCACCTGATTAAAACAGGTAGGGAGATTTACATCACAACTTTTTACTGCTTGAGTATTACGCTCTCGAAATCTTCTTATGCTTATGCCTCGGCAACAATTTTTTGCTCTGTGCAAACCGCTCAGCCATTCTCTCAAAAAGCTACGGCGCGAGGCTATTGACCAACAGGTGGTTGCCACAATTCAATTTTATTGCCTTCTGGATCAATCACCCAAGCAAATTTCCCGTACTCTGAATCGTCTATTTTCTCGAGCACATTGCAGCCTTCTTCTCGCAAAACTTTGACTAAGGCGTACAAATCCTCAACTCGGTAATTGACCATAAAACCTGCACTACTTGATGCGAATTGGTCGCTTTGTGCCGAAGCTATAGACCAGATGGTTGTTCCTGCCATTGGTTTACCTTCATCGTCTGTCCAATTGAATGCTGTTCCACCCCATTCTTGGACATCAATTCCAAGGTGTTGTTTGTACCATGCTTGTAATGCCGTAGCATCTTTTGCTTTGAAAAAAATGCCACCAATCCCAGTCACTCGTTTCATGCCAAACTGTAACCATACAAAGCTTTTTTGTCAATAACGTATTTTACTCGAGTCATTTTTCGCTTACCTTCTCTTTCCGCTACGCCGATGGCTTACGCCGTTTTGCCACTATGACACCTGACAATCTCGAGGTAAAATACTGGTACGTTGAAACAGAATTTTAGTGGTCAAATAACTCCTGTAACCGATAATCCTAGTGTGGCAAGTATTCGTTTACAAAATCCGTCCGAAGCTATGGCATTGTTTGGTGAGTCCGACAAGCACCTGAAACGAATGCGGGAGAAACTCGAGGCACGAATTCTGGCTCGAGGCGATAGTGTTCGTATCGAGGGTAGTAAAGCGGCGGTGGAAACAGCCGAGAATCTGATTCGGGATTTACTGGCTTTGTATCGTCAAGGCGGGGATGTGGGTATGGAAGATATTGAACGTGGTCTCGAGCTTGGCTTGAACGGCGAGCGTATTCACACTGAGGAAAGCACAGTGAATCTGGGTGGTCTCGAGTTGCCTAAGCGCTTGAAGGCAAAAACCAAGGGTCAGCAGCGGTATGTGGATGCGATTAATTCCTCGGATATTACTTTTGGTATTGGTCCAGCTGGTACGGGTAAAAGTTATATCGCTGTGGCAATGGCTGTAGCAGCGTTTAAGGCAAAGAAGGTTAAGCGGATTATTTTGACGCGTCCTGCGGTTGAAGCTGGTGAGAAATTGGGGTTTTTACCAGGGGACTTGCAAGCTAAGGTAGACCCGTATTTGCGTCCGTTGTACGATGCACTTTTTGATATGATTGATGCTGAACGTTTTGAAAGTTACTTGTCAAGTGGAAGTATTGAAGTTGCACCGCTGGGGTTCATGCGTGGAAGAACCCTTAATGATGCGTTTATTATTCTCGATGAGGCTCAAAACACCACGCCTGAGCAAATGAAAATGTTTTTAACGCGTATGGGTTTCTCGAGCAAAGTGGTGATTACTGGCGATATCACTCAAGTGGATTTACCACGTCATCAAAAGAGTGGTTTGACCGAGGCACAACGCATCCTTAAAGATATTGACGGTATTAACTTTGTCTACTTTAACGAGTCTGATGTGGTGCGTCATCCGTTGGTGGGTCGGATTATTCGGGCTTATGATTCTTCGGATGCTGCGACTGAAGCCAAAAATGCGGGTCTCGAGGGGCGTTAATCGTGTAATCGAGTACCGTTTTGGGTTTGACCGAGTTGCGGTGCTTGGCTTGTTTGAACTTGGTTTTTGCCGTTGCGTTTTGCGTTGTACATGGCGTTGTCTGCTTGGGCAATAATATCTTGATGGTCGTCGTTGCTGACTCCAATACTAACTGTGATTTGTAAATTCTTTTTGAGTTTTTGCCATTGAAAAGCTGGCACAGCTTGGCAGATGCGTTCAGCAATAATTGTTGCTTGCTCGAGATTGGCGTTGGGTAGCACAATCAGGAATTCTTCACCACCAAATCGGATACATAAATCGTTAGGGCGGGTGTTGGCTTGAAGAATTTGAGCTATGGTTCGTAGTACATCATCGCCAATCAGATGTCCGTGGATGTCATTGATTTTTTTGAAATCGTCTATGTCAATCATGATGGCACAAACAGGCAAATTACTTTGTTTGCTCTGCTCGAGTAAGCGTGGAAGTTCTTGGTTGAGTACGTGTCGGTTATGTAATTTTGTGAGTGCATCCAAACGCGCTGTTTGCTCAAGTGTGGTGGTTTGTTGGCGTAATTTTGCATTGGCGACTTCTAATTCTTGGCTGCGTTTAACAGCTGCTTCAACACTACGTTGGGCTAGAATTTTCTCGAGATGATAGGCAATTTGTAGGCTGTCTCGGTGGACTTCACCTGCTAAAATTCTGCGTTCTAATGCGTGGAATTGCTTGTAGGTTTGGAGTGCCGCTTGATAATCTTTGATGGTTTCGTAGCATTCGGTAACATGTTCGAGAACAATGTATTGTCCTCGTAGTAAACCCAGTGCTTCCATGAGTTCTAAAGCTTGTCCAGCATAGGTTAAAGCTTGTTGATATTGGTTTTTGTAGCGGCAAATCAAGCCAAATCCACTCAGGGCAAATGCCAGAAATTGTCGGCTTTGAATACTGTTAGCACGCTGCTCGGTTTGGGTGAAGTACTGCTCGGCAATTTCAAGATTACCTTGTTGAATATGTGCCCAACCTAGATTAGCGATGGCGAGGCATTCGGCTCGTACTTCGTGGTACATTTTGGCTAAGTTGAGTGCAGTTTCAAGTTGTGCAATACGGGTTTGCCCTTGCCCCATTTCGTTAGCGATTAAGCCTAACGATACCAATGCAATCGCTTCGCCTGCTCCATCGTTGGTGGCTCGCATCAGTTCGAGTGATTGATGAACTAATTCGTTGGCACGTGTCAGTTCTTTGGTTTCGCGGCATAAGCTGGCAACACCGTGTAAAGCATGAGCAATACCTCTTTGATGATTGTGTTGTTCAAAAATCAGTATGGCTTGCTGATGGTGTTCTAATGCACTAGCGACGTATCCCAGATTGGCATGGATTTGTCCAATAGACAGTGTGATATCGGCTTTGAGTAACTCGAGGTCTAAACTTGGTTCGGTTGTTGATTGATAATTTGTGTAGAGGTGCTGGGCTTCTTCGATGATTGTTAGAGCTTGTTGGTACTCTCCGCGTTGGTATAACGAGGAAACAATAACTCGTCTGACTTGTATTTGAAACCAAATTTGTTGTTTTATTGGCTCTGTTATCAGCAATTCTCTAGCCAGTTGTTCAGCCTTGACAGGGTTGATAGATGCCATGTTAGTGGCAATATGCAATTGGTTTGTTGCTACCTCGAGCAATTGGTCTGTTGCCACCTCGAGCAAATGCCCTTCCATACAGCAGTGTACTATGGGTTGAAATTCGATTTGTGAAGAAACTTACTTTGGATGTTCAAACCGATAACTGCAGTGTTTGCAGACCTTAGCTTGGGTTTTGACTTCTTCGGCACAATCAGGGCAGGTTTTTGCACCTCGAGTCATTTTGCCTAATCCTGTTTTTGCAAACCAATTGAGTAGCACAGGAGCAATAATTAGTACAAAAATTAAGGCGCTTACCTCGAGTTCTGGGCGTGGCATTAAAACTGCCCAGATAAACCCACCAAGGATGGCTCCTATCCAAGCGCCAAAGCGTTCGCCAAGTACGTTACGTCCTAGGCTCGAGAAAACGGCTAACCACAGTAAAAACCAGAAGTATCTCGAGCCTAGTATTGGGCGTAGTGGTTCTGGGATTGGGTTTAAGGCAATGATGCTGTCTAAAACTTTTTGCCAGCCTGTTGCAATGGCATTTTGTACACTTTGTACTGGGTTCATGGGTTGATTCTACCTAAACACTGAGGCAAATTACTCGAGGTTTTGGTTTTAACTTGTATTTATGCTGCTCTGCACTTTTTCCGAAGCGACTCGTTTACCACTTGCTGATGTTGGCACTGAAATTAAGCAGTTGCAGTCAGCGCATGGTTTTGTGATTACAGCTCGAGCCGAAGAACAATTTTATATTTCAAATAATTTGCCCGAGAACCTGCGATTAACTTTTCAAAGCATCAATCCGCGTCGGCTTGATGAAGATTTGCTCGAGGTGCTGTGTTCCCAAGCCGAGAAACGTATTTTGGAATCGGCGATGCTCGAGGATTTCATTGCTCAGGTGTACACGGCTTTTGAGAATAGCCATTTTGCCGATCTAGTTTTGGTGCGTCGTCCGCAAGAAAAATTTTTTGAATACGCTAAAAATAAACGCCAAGTTTTACTCGAGTTAAAACGTATGTGGGCACGTGATTGGCGTTTTAATCATGTGCTTGAACGTTTAGATAAAACAGGTAAGATTGGTTTGGATGCTCGAGCCATTTATATTTTGGGTCGTCAACTTTGAAAGTATGTATTCCAAACTGACAAGCAATAGATTAAGCTAACAAAGCATGGATAAAGACTTTCAAACCTGGGAGGGTATCACCGAACAAGTTGATATCCTAGCAACTAAACTTCAAGACGAACGCGTTGACCTGATGATGGTCATTACCCGTGGCGGTATGATTCCTGGTTCAATTTTGGGCTATCGTCTTGGTATTCGTAATATTGTTGTTGCAGCTGTCGAATTCTACGATGATCGCACAGGCGCACGAGGTTCACATCCCACATTTTTACAATTTCCAGCCGATCCATTACTCAATGGCAAACGGGTTTTAATTATAGATGAAGTCTGGGATTCAGGGCGAACCATTCAAGCTGTTGCCACTCGAGTCCACCAAGCTGGTGGGGTACCGATTACTGCTGTGCTGCACTACAAACCACGAATGTCGGAAACAGCCCTCGAACCAGATTATTATGTGCTTGCCACTAATGCTTGGATTGTTTATCCGTGGTCTAAACACGAAAAAATTGATGCCTAAAGGTTAAAGAAAGAAGCTAAGATCGTTAACTAACCCTAGCTTCTCATCTGAATGCGACACAAATCCCATACTGGACAAGAAAAATAAGAATATGTCAGAACATCCAATCAGTACTTGGACAGCTTTTACCAGAGATAGTTTGCGTTACGCTGCACTTGAAGGTGTAAAACTTGCCAATACTGATCAGCTTCTTGTTTCTGGTCAGGGCACGCTCGAGACAGCTGTGATTGAACGTCCATTTACCCGTTGTATTGTTTCTTGGAATGCTGCCACACCGTCAGGCTCGGGGTTGTTGCTCGAGGCTCGGGTGCGTTTTGGGCAAAATTGGTCTAAGTTTTTACGAGTGGCGCATTGGAGTGCCGATCCTTTTGCCAATACCTCATTTACCGATGCCGATGAAAAAGTCTATCTCGAGACTGATACGTTGGTTTGTCAAGAATTAGCCCATGCACTACAAATTCGTGTGACATTACGTGGCAGTACCACTTTGACAGGTTTAGCAGCAACTTTCTCGAGCGATGCCGCACCTGTGCTGGGTTTACATTCGAGCCAACAAGCCTGGGGGCTTGAGTTAAATGTGCCTAAACGTTCACAAATGATTTACCCAGAAGGTGGCAGGGTTTGGTGCAGCCCAACCAGTACCACCATGTTACTTGAGTATTGGGAGCATGAATTGCAAAAACCATTGGCAAATACTGTGCCAGAGGCAGCTCAAGCTGTTTGGGATGTAGCCTATAAGGGTGCTGGCAACTGGGCTTTTAATATGGCATATGCTGGCAAGCAAGGCTTAAATGCGTATGTGGCACATTTATCAAGTTTTATTGAAGCTGAACGTTTTATTGCTAAAGGTATTCCTATTGCCCTTTCTATGGGTTGGCGCGAAGGCGAACTTGACGGCGCACCCATTGGACATTCCCAAGGGCATTTAATCGTGCTGCGCGGCTTTACCGAAAATGGCGATCCGATTGTCAACGACCCAGCTCATGCTTCAGACGAAGCGGTGCGGGTGATTTACAAACGCGACCAGCTTGAGAAAGCCTGGCTCGAGCATAGTGATGGCGTAGCGTATATTATTCATCCTTAAATAAATCTTTTAAAGCAGCAAAAGGATTACTTGGTTTCTTGGCTTTTTCGCCAAAGACTGGGCATTCCACCAAGGATTTCACACAAGCTTCAACGCCATTAAGATTAGCACCACAAGCGCTGCATAACCCTTTGCAATTATGGCGGCAACGCACTGTTGTAGGAATCTCGAGACTGAGTGCTTCTGCCAGTAGGGCTGTTAAATCAATATTAGGATCGCCAAATAAAATGACTTCTTCGTCATCTTCGGTCAGTGTGCGCGTAGGTACTTTGATACTGGCATCAAAACGCAATAAACTCTCAACTTGTGCCTCGAGTGTTTGCTCTACAGGGTCAAGACAGCGTCCGCACTCGAGCATCAGTGTCGCTCTAACCCGACCAGCTAACCAGTACTCGTTTGCACCGACATGTGATGCAATGGCACGCCACTCGGCTGCGCCAACCAATGGCAAGACCGTAATTTCTTCACCATGTGGTGTTGGCACTGTAAACTCGAGAACAGTTGTCTGTCCTTCATTTGAGGCATCCCCGCCACCACGTAAAATCTTTTGCAAATTTAAACTCGGAACTTCAATCACAGCTCCAGTCTACACGAGTTTGCTCGGCTCGAGATGCGCGAAATGGCAGATGCTGGTTTTATAGTGTGTTACAGTCTGGTGTAGTTATGTTCTCGAGTGAGCCATTCCATGCCTGAGCTTCGTATTCTTGGTGGTCATGCCAAAGGACGTTCGCTTCGCATTCCCGATTCAGCGCGTCCCACACCAGCCCGAGTTCGTAAAAGCTTATTTGATTTAATCACAGTGCATTTTGGCGCTGGCTCGAGTTTACTGGATTTATGTGCTGGTGCTGGTGCGGTTGGTTTAGAAGCAGCCTCACGGGATTTTATTGTCACAATGGTCGAAAAAAACGCCCAAGCAATTGCAACTTTGGAGCGTAACAAACGCGAATTAAAAGTCGAAGCTAAAATAATTCGTGGTGATGCACTGACATTCCTCGAGTCTGCCAGCCATTTTGATATTGTTTTTATAGACCCGCCTTACACAGAAAACCTCGAGCAATTCACCAAAAAAGCCCTTGCCCTTGTCAAACTCGAGCCTGAAGGTGTGCTGATTTCACAACACCCGATTCAAATCAGATTGCCTGAAATACCAGGATTTACTCTCGAGCGACGCGTGTACGGCTCGAATGTTCTCAGTTTGTACTGGCTTGAGGAACAAGAACTGTAACTAGACGTTGCCTTTATGCAACTCGTTCCGATTCTCGAGTCGCTAAAGCTTCCAAAGCACTGCGGGCAGGGGATATTGGCAGTATCTCGAGTGCAACAACCGCATTATTGCAACGACGACGCATTTCCAGACGGGCTTCTTCATCGGTTTTAGCCTCAATCACCAATTGGCGCATCCGAGCAATATCACCTGTATGAGCAGCGCGACGCTCGAGGATATCCCTTGCTTCTTGGTTGTTATTCTCGAGCAAATAAAGCACTGGTAATGTGGCTTTCCCTTCGCGTAAATCACCACCGATGGGTTTACCAAGGGTTTGTTCATCCGACATTAAATCCAGAATGTCATCTTGGATTTGAAAAGCCCGTCCGTACTCGAGTCCGAATGTTTCCAAGGCATCTTGGGTTTGTAAATCGGATTTAGCCAGCATAGCTGCGCCTCGAGTTGCAGCAGCAGCTAAGGAAGCGGTTTTGCCTGTAATAATGCTGAAATAATTGGCAATACTATAGGTACCTAGTGCAGCCACTTGAAATTGCAGCACTTCACCTTCGCAGATGGTTCTTGAAGTATTCCCAATTAAACGCACAAAATGACCTGCATCAGCACCAAAATCTGCTAACAACATCATCAAACGAGATAACAAATAATCGCCACTCATCACACTGACCACATTGCCGTAATGCTTAAAAGCTGTCTCTTTGCCTCGACGCGTATCAGCATCATCTATTAAATCATCGTGCAACAGGCTGGCACTGTGTAAAAGTTCTATCACAGCGGCATAATCTACTTCTCGAGGGTCTTGTAAACCCAAGGCTCGAGCGGCTAAGAACACCAATTGTGGACGGGCACGTTTACCGCCCGCATCAAGTAAATTCTCACTGATTAATTCGATAAATTCAACGTCTGATTGCACAAGTTGACGCAACCGAGTCTCGAGTGCTGCCATTTGTGTGATGATGAGCGGGTTCATAACAACTCCATACGTCGTACTGCTTGCTGGAACTATACACGCTCCTTGTGGGACGAATGTTAGGCAGCGGTACAAGCTGAACGAGAAGTAAAAAATGCACACTGCCTCGCCCATATCCTTTTATCGCTCAAACAATGTGTGCTATCTAACTGCCATTCTCAAGAATTCTGCTATTCTTATTGAGAATCATTCCTAATAAGAAGGTTCAAAAGGAGATTATATGCTTTCGACAGCTTTAACACAGGCTTTACAAAACCAAATCGGCTACGAATTTGCTGCTTCGCAAACCTACCTTGGTATGGCAGCCTATTTCCACACACAGAATCTTGAAGGATGGGCAACATTCTTTGAAAAACAAAGTGCTGAAGAACGCGAACATGCCCTGAAAATCTTTCATTTCTTACTCGAGACCGGAAGCGCTGCAAAATTACCAGCCATTGCCGAAGCTCCTGTGCAGTACAGCAGTGCCCTCGAGACAGTCCAAAAAAGCCTCGAGCAAGAACAACGAGTAACCAAGTCTTTTCAGGATATGGCGGCGCTGGCACTCAAAGAAGCTGATTTTACGGGTTTTGGTTTTTTACAATGGTTTTTAACCGAACAAGTTGAAGAAGAAGCCACTTTTGAACGCTTAATTGCACTGATAGAAAGTGGTATTAATTTATTTCAAGCCGAAAACTTGCTACCCGCATAATTCCTCGAGTCATAAAAAAACCCCGCCAAGGCGGGGTTTTTAGCTGGACGTGCGTAATTTTTAGAAGCCTAAACGCAAGCCAAGCGCAGTTTTTACACCAAAGCTCGAGCTGCTAAAGTTATAACGTGGGCTGGCTTCGACGAACAAACCAAAGTTTGGTGTGAAGTCAATGTTCAAACCAAGTACACCACCTGCGTAGAATCCGCCGTTAGCGAAGACCACACCGCCACCAACACCAGCATAAAGTGCGCCGAGGTTGAGGATCAGGTTTGCACCTGCGCTGGGGATTTCCGAGAGGTCGGCGTTCAAACGGATGCTAAAGCTATCGCTGAGGTTTAAACCAACATAAGCAAATGCGCCTAATCCGAGTGGTGCACTGTATGTTCCACCTGGGAGAATATTCGCTGCGCCACCCAAACCAAAGTTCAAAGCTGGTTTAGCAGCCACGACTGGGGTTGCATCTGGTTCTGGTGCATCTGGGGTTGTGGTGGTCGGAGTGGTCGGTGTAGTTGGAGTTGTGGTGGTCGGGGTTGTAGGTGTTGTGGTGGTTGGAGTTGTTGGGCGATCTGCCAAAGCGCGTTGCAATGCAGCTACAGAGCCATTAAGGTTAATCACTTGGCGTTCCAACGCAGCAATACGGGTATCTTGCGCCTCGAGTTTACTTGCCATATCAGCATTGGTTGTAGCTGTACTGGTTTCAAGGGCTTTCAATCTTGCCTCGAGATCTGCACTGGCAGGAGTTGCTGCTGTACCTGTGGCAGGAGCTGCCGCTTGTAAGGCTTTGACCGATTCCTCGAGTGAACCAATACGATCATTGAACGAAACAGCATCGGTGCTGCTGATTGCAGCCACTTTTTCCTCGAGAGCTGTTAAACGAGCGATCAGTTCAGTGTTATCTGTAGCAGTGGTTGTGGTGGTTGTGTTATTGGTAGTGGTATTTGTGCCACCAGCCAATTGTGTTTTTAAAGCCGCGATATCTGCTTGTAGCGCGGCAATTGAACCTGCGTTACTGCTGCTGGCACTGCGTAAAGCAGCAATGTCGGTGTTGACTTGGGCAGCCAGTTTAGAGGTGCTCTCGAGGGCTTTGAAGCGTTTGCTCGAGAATAAACGGTCAAACATCGCAGTCACTTCGTAACGGTTGACTGCGTTTGGTCCTTTGAATGTGCCATCTGGATAACCAGTGACGATACCTTCAGTGACCATGCGGCTGACTGCACCTGATGCCCAATGGTTGGCTGGGATGTCTGAAAATTTTGCTTGGAGTGCCAAACCAACACCGAAAGCGGTAGTTAAGGCGAGGGAGGCAGCGAGCGCACGGATTCTATTGTTCATGGTTTCTCCTTGTGGATATTCGACGTTGCTTGCAGTTTTTGAAAGCGCAACACATGGACTTTACCCTATGATGATTATGAAAAACCCCATCCTTTGGTGAGGACGGGGCAACTTGTGTGAGATTTTTTACGCACCAGGTTGAGGAACAATTGTAGCTGTAGGCACAATGATTGGTGCTTCTTCGCTGGCAAATTGTGCTTCTGGAGTTGGCGGAACCACGTCCTGCACAAGATGAAGCGGCTCGAGCATGGTATCAAGAACTTCTTGCACATCTTCGACCAAGGTGATCTCGAGTTCTTTGCGAATGGTCTCAGGAACATCTTTTAAGTATGGGGCATCGCCTTTAGGAAGCAATACTTTACGAATACCTGCTTGGTACGCTCCAAGGAGTTTTTCTTTGACACCACCAATAATTAAGACCTTGCCACGTAAACTAATTTCACCCGTCATGGCAATATCGGCTCGAGCTGGGCGTTTAGTAATGGCGCTAATCACACTGGTGGCAATGGCAATACCCGCACTTGGACCGTCTTTTGGCATACCACCACTGGGGAAATGCACATGGATATCCAAGTTCTTATGGAAATCGGGGTCAGCACCATACTCGGTGGCATGAGCACGCAAGTAAGCAATAGCAGCTTGGACTGACTCTTTCATCACATCGCCAAGGGAACCTGTGAAACTGACTTTACCAGTACCTGGTGTGGCAAGGGTTTCGATTAAAAGAATACCACCGCCCACCGAGGAGAAATACAAGCCTGTGGCAACACCAATTTGCGATTTTTTCTCTTTCGATTCAATCTCAAACATTGGCACACCAAGGTAATCTTCGACATCCTTGCCATCTACGTTCTTGAGACCTTCCCACGGTTTCTCGAGGGCTTCTCGAGCCACTTTACGGGCAAGTTTTTGAATCATTCGGTCAAGGTTACGCACACCTGCTTCTTTGGTGTATTCCTGAGCAATTCGCTCTAAGGCATGGTCTGTGACTTGGAGCTTATTTTCCAATCCATGAGATTTAATTTGCCGTGGCAAACGGAATCCTTTAGCAATTTCGATCTTTTCTTGAAGTGTATACCCAGGGATTTCGATCACTTCCATACGGTCAAGTAATGGTCGTGGGATGTTACCAAGATTATTGGCAGTGGTAATGAACATGACTTGCGATAAATCGTATTGCACTTCCAAGTAGTGATCTTGAAAAGTATGGTTTTGTTCTGGGTCGAGCACCTCGAGCATGGCACTTGAAGGGTCGCCACGCCAATCGCTGCTCATCTTGTCAATTTCGTCTAAGAGAATAATTGGGTTAACCACACCCGCTTGTTTCATACTTTGAATAATCCGCCCTGGTAAGGAACCAATATAGGTACGGCGATGACCACGAATTTCGGCTTCGTCGCGCACACCACCAAGGCTCATCCGTACAAATTGGCGGTTTAATGCCCTTGCAATGCTTTTACCAAGACTGGTTTTACCAACACCAGGAGGTCCAGACAAACACAGAATGGGGGCACGTAACGCCATATCCTCTTTGTCTTTATCGTCGCGGTCTTTGGCAGCTTTAGCATCAAGTTCTTCGCGCATACCTTGGGTTAATTGGCGTACTGCCAAAAACTCGAGGATACGTTCTTTGACTTCGTCTAAACCATGATGATCGGAATCAAGGATTTCGCGGGTGCGTTTAATATCAAGAATTTCTTCGTCGCGTTTAACCCAAGGCACATCGAGTAACCAATCCAAGTAATTACGAACAACACTACTTTCTGGGCTACCACCTGGGGTTCGCTCGAGGCGAGCTAATTCTTTTAAGGCTTTTTCTTTGACTTTTTCGGGCATACCAGCGTTTTCGATTTTCTGGCGCACATCGTCCACTTCGGCAACGGCTTCTTCGCCACCACCGAGTTCTTTACCAATGGCTTTCATTTGTTCACGCAAGTAATACTCGCGTTGATTTTGATCCATTTGTTCTTTGACTCGAGCAGCAATTTTCTTATCCATTTCAAAGCGTTCTAAGTCGCGGTTTAAGTAACCAATAACTTTTTCTAAACGCTCACGAATCGAAAGTGTCTCGAGAATGGTTTGTTTGTCTAAAACTTCCCATGTTGCATGATGGGTGATGGTATCGGCAATCACACCTGGGTCGGTGAGTTGACGTAAGTGTTCAAGATGGATGTTATCCAACCGCATGTTTTTGTTCTGCCCAACGTACTTATCAAACGAAGATTTAGCTTCGTCTATCAGGACACGCAAAGTATTTGCATCGGCATCTACATTTGGGTAAATGGTTTCTGCCACAGCCCGTAAATACGGTAATGGTAAGTACCCCGTAATCTTGACGCGTTCGATAGGCTCGACAAGCACCTCGAGTGTTTGATCTGGCATTCGCACCACTTGTTTAATGGCTGCCAAAGTACCAATATCGTATAGCTCTTCGCCACTTGGGTCGTCGGTGTTTTGATCGCGTTGAGTTAAAAGAATCACGCGGCGATCAGAAGCTTGAGCTTCCTCGACACTACGGCGCGATTTGGCACGACCAACAGCCACAGTGTTGGCATTTCCAGGCATATAAACATAACTTCTTAATGCAAGTACAGGTATTTCCCAGCGCATAATTTGTTCTCCTTTATGAATGATGATCGCAATGCGCGGGCACGCTTTTTAGGCGGTGTCACTAGCCTCAGCGGACTTTTGGGTCGGTGCTGCTGAACCGATTTGTACAAGAATACAACTGCAAACTAACGAACAACTTCAACTTCACTCTTACAAGGTGGTAATACTCCATACAACGGGTGGTGATTCGCTATCATAACAACTCTACACAAGAAGATTGCACTCAAAACCAACATTGCAAAGACTCGAGGGCTTCACTTCATGTGGCAAAGCATACCCCTCGAGTTTGAAAAGCATATGTATTCTGAGTGACGTTTAAGCCGTCTTCTTGAGTGCATTAGACTCAAGTTGTAACGTAGAGGCTGTTGGTAACGCATCTAATGGCGCATCTAAGTGTTTTGGCTCAATGGTCAGGGTTTGCACATCATCCGAAGGTAATTCAAACATTAACTCAGTCATCATTGGCTCGAGTACTGCTCGTAAACCACGCGCACCTGTACCACGTTTCATGGCTCGAGTCGCAACTTCACGCAGTGTATCAGGGGCAAACTCGAGTTTGGTTCCAGCCAATAAGAATAAAGTTCGGTATTGCCGTGCCAATGCCCCTTTAGGTTCGGTCAGGATTTGCACCAAAGCATCCTCATCCAAAGTTTTTAAGGCAACCACCAATGGTAAACGTCCAACAAACTCAGGGATCATGCCAAATTTGATCAGATCCTCGGGAATAAACTCGAGGAAACCCTGCTCGAGTTCGGCAGTACGAGCAAAAGAAACAATATTTTGATTTAAACGCGCCTTAGCAATGATCTCTAAACCATCAAATGCTCCACCACAAATAAATAAAATATTCTTGGTGTTGATTGTCACCAGTTCTGCACCAGGATGCTTACGTCCACCCTGAGGTGGCACGTTTGCCACAGTTCCCTCGAGAAGCTTTAATAATGCTTGTTGCACACCTTCACCTGAAACATCTCTGGTGATGCTAGTGGATTCGGATTTACGGGCAATTTTATCAATTTCATCGATGTAAATAATGCCACGTTCGGCTTTACCAACATCCATACCAGCCGCATGTAACAAACGCACCAAGACATTTTCAACATCGTCACCAACATAACCAGCCTCGGTTAAAGTTGTCGCATCAGCAATTGCAAAAGGCACCTCGAGCATCTTAGCAACACTCTCAGCAATTAAGGTTTTACCTGTACCTGTAGCACCAATCAGCAGAATATTTGATTTTTGCAAATTGGCATCTGGGTGCAGTAAGCGTTGATAATGATTAAAAACTGCCACTGCCACAGCTTTTTTAGCCGCATCTTGCCCAATCACAAATTCATCCAAATGTGCCTTAATCACCTTAGGGGTTGGCACTTTCTCGAGTGCAAACGGTTCGCTGCTGGTACTAGCAGCCGGTTTTGCCGCTGTTAACATCGCCGAGGCTTGGGCTACGCACTCATTACAAATCCAAGCGCTACCTCGAGGCGATTCAATCAGATGCTCGACTTCATGGGCAGCTTTACCGCAAAAAGAACAGCGAGCCATTTAATCAACCTCCAATGGCACTACTGAACTGTAGCTCCTAGCTTTTTCTTGCTTACTCATCTGAGCCTCGTAAAGCATCGCCAACACTTTTTGGCATGATTTCAACAACTTCATCAATCAAACCGTAGTCCTTAGCGGTATTGGGAGTCATAAAGTAATCACGTTCCATATCGTGCAAGAGTTTCTCGGAGTTTTGACCTGTGTGTTTGGCATACAAACCTGTCAGAATTTCACGCAACGACAAAACTTCCTTGGCTTGTACTTCAACATCAGGAGTATTACCTCTAAAACCAGCACTCCCCTGATGAATCATGATTCGGCTGTTAGGCAAAGCTGTACGCCGACCCTTAGCCCCTGCCATCAGCAACACACTGCCCATACTCATGGCAATACCGACACAAGTGGTACGAATTGGGGCACGCACAAATTGCATGGTGTCATAAATAGCTAAACCAGCATAAATTTCTCCGCCAGGGCAATTGATAAACATTTGAATTTCACGCTCGGGGTTTTGCGAATCAAGCAACAACAACTGAGCGACTACAGTATTCGCCATTTGCGATTCAATGGGTGTGCCAACAAAAATAATACGATCCTTCAAAAGTCTCGAGTAGATGTCATACACACGTTCGCCACGACCGGTTTGTTCAATCACATAAGGAATCACAGACATAACACCATATTACCGTGTTTTCGTAGATGCTGTCTGGGTGCATACGGAAACTCGGCTTTTATCGTGATGCTGAGGAAAGTGATTTAGCTTTCCTTCGTATTTTAGTCAAAGAAATCATTACAATGCTTGACTCGAGAAACGCCTTGTAGACCAAAGCACATGAACACAAATTCACCAGATTGCGTAACGAACTCAACCCTTATCACCCAAGCAAGTTCAACAATCATCCGCAGCAAAACAGTATCTCGCTATATTCAGTTTTAGAAGTTCAGAAGGTGTAACATTTTCACAAGGAGCTTTATGAAAAAAATTGTTGCACTTGTTTTGCTTTTATGTTGTTCTGTGATTGCCCAACAAACTGCTTTTGAAACAGCGCAGCAAAAAGCAGCGGCGCTTTTGGCTCAAATGACACTGCCAGAAAAAGTCGGACAGATGATCCAAATCGAACGGGATGTCGCCGAGAAAAACCCTGAAGTTATCACCAATTACTTTATCGGTTCGGTATTAAGCGGTGGTGGTTCTGCGCCTCGAGTCGGTAACCAACCGCAACAATGGGCGGATATGGTGGCAGGCTTTCAACGCAAGGCTCTAGCAACTCGCTTAAAAATTCCTTT
Source organism: Deinococcales bacterium (assembly GCA_013298595.1). Classification (GTDB taxonomy): domain Bacteria; phylum Deinococcota; class Deinococci; order Deinococcales; family JAAFIG01; genus JAAFIG01. The sequence goes on from JAAFIG010000001.1 coordinate 153,978, forward strand.
GCTGTACGGTATTGACGCGGTTCATGGGCATAATAATGTGTTTGGTGCAACCATCTTTCCGCATAACATTGGTTTGGGTGCGACTCGAAATCCAGCTTTGGTTAAAGAAATTGGGCGTATCACTGCCGATGAAGTTTATGCCACTGGTATCCGTTGGACGTTTTCGCCATGCTTGTGTGTGTCTCGAGATGAACGTTGGGGACGGGCGTATGAAAGTTTTGGTGAAACCCCAGAGCTTGCCACGATGATGAGCAGCATCATTGAAGGCTATCAGGGCACAAACCTTAGTGATAAAGGCAGTGTACTTGCCACGGCAAAACACTTTCTTGGTGATGGTGGCACAATTTATGGTACTGGCACAAAAGGCAAAATAGATCAAGGCGATACTCGAGGGGCGGATGCAGCACTAAAAGCCTTGCACTTGCCACCTTTTGTGGCAGCTGTTCAAAAAGGTGTTGGTAGTGTGATGCCTTCGTTCAGTTCTTGGAATGGTTTGAAAATGCACGCCCATAAAAACTTAATTGAAGGTGTCTTAAAAACCGAACTGAAATTTACTGGTTTTGTGATTTCTGACTGGCAAGCCATTGACCAAATTCCTGTTTCCAGTTATACCGAAAAAATGGCAATTTCGATCAATGCTGGTCTGGACATGATTATGGTGCCTTTTGATTACCAAAATGCGATACGGGCACTGCTTGATAATGTCAAATCTGGTGCGATTTCAATGGCACGAATAGATGATGCGGTGCTACGCATCCTGACCCAAAAATACTTGTTGGGTTTGTTTGAACAAGCCTTACCAGATACCAGCAACATTGCCCAAATTGGCTCGAGCCAGCACCGCAAGATAGCGCGTCAAGCTGTGGCAGAATCTTTGGTGTTATTAAAGAACAAAGATAACCTTTTGCCATTGCCTAAAAATGCGAAAATTCTGGTCACAGGTTCGCACATCAACGATATTGGTTTACAAAGCGGAGGCTGGACCAAAACATGGCAAGGACAAGCAGGTGCAATCACACCTGGCACCACGATTCTCGAGGGTTTGCGGCAAGTTGCGCCTAACGCAAACATCACAGCACTCGAGTACCCCGAAGCCAAAGACCTGACTCCTAAAAAGTTTGATTTTGCCCTGATTGCCATTGGTGAACGCCCGTATGCCGAAGGCAACGGCGATAACGCAGACCTCGACCTCGAGTCGAGGTCAGAAGCGCTGGTTCGCAATGTTTGTGCCACCACGCGTTGTGTGGTGGTATTGGTCACAGGGCGACCCGTTAATATCTCGAGGATTCTACCTTTGGCGCACGCGGTGGTGGCTGCGTGGTTGCCCGGTACAGAAGGAGCTGGCATAAGCGATGTCTTCTTTGGCGACAATAACTTTGTTGGCACACTGCCGATGTCATGGTTTAAATCTGTGGATCAATTGCCGCTCAATATTGGTGACAGTAAGTATGACCCATTGTTTGCGTATGGATTTGGTTTGAAATACCCCAGCAAATAAATTTCTTGTTACTTTTTACTTGCTCATACCAGAACGTAAACTCACCACACATGCGTGTGGAGCACTAAATGCTCGAGACATTCTTTTCGCACGATTGCATACAATTATGTTTCTCGTTTGTCCTTTTTTGTATCAAGTAATGCGCTGTAGCGTTTTGCTCTATGGTCAGTCTGAAAACAGATATAAACGCTAGTACTGTCGCTAACTCCCAGAGCTTATGGCACCAATACATGGCACTCAATACCAATGATTTACCTCGAGTTCGTTTATCACAGCAATATAAAGGTACACCACAATCTTGAACGTTCCGTTATGAGAGACTACTCTACGGGAGAATTATTTGAATAACCTTGCCTTAACAAGCTCGAGTTTCCATGGCGAAATTGATGAAACTGGTTTCGCCGATGATCTACAAGCCATTATCAGCGTCAGCCCTGAAGGTTGTTTGAAGCTCTCGAGTGTGCATGGGCAGGGTTTAATTCATTTTCAGAATGGCACAATTCTGACTGCTTTAACCAATCACAACAAAGGTATTGCCGCTTTGCAGGAAATATTGTTATGGCAGACAGGTTCATTTCAATTGGATCGTTCTTTAATGCCAATTCCCAGTATCGGACAAATTCGTTTATCTGTCACCCAAGCATTATTGGTTGCCAGTCAAAGCGTTGGTGTCATAGCAGATGAAATAGCAAAAAACACAGCATAAAACACAAATGTGTCGTACCATAATAATCCTATGGTTACTTCACCCACAGTTTCACAACAACTCGTCTTCCGAGCCTTTCTCAACCGCACATTCTCTTGGATGTTTGTTGGTCTAGCCATTACCGCATTTGTTTCGTGGTTCACACAAAGTAACGATGCGCTTTTATCCTTTGTTTTTGATAATCGCATTGCACTCATTCTAGGCGAACTCGCCTTGGTTTTTGTTCTTGGCATGTTTATCTCGAGCATGAGTGGTGCAGTTGCAGGTACAATGTTTGCTGTTTATGCTGTTGCTAATGGGTTAACACTGACCCCGATTCTTTTAGCTTATACCGAATCGAGCGTTGTTTCGGCTTTTGTTTCAGCTGCAACCATGTTTGGTGTTATGGCAGCCATTGGGTACACCACCAAAGTTGATTTAACCAAATTTGGTTCGATTATGCTGATGGGTTTAGTTGGCATTATTATTGCCAGCATTGCTAATATGTTCTTACAAAGCGGACCATTTGGTTTTATCCTCAGCATTGTTAGTGTTGTCCTTTTTTGTGGTTTAACAGCATACGATATGCAAAAACTCAAAAACATTGCCATGTACGGACCAAACCGTGAAGGCTGGGGTGGAGAATCGATCAATAGCGATGTGAGCGAACGTTACGCCATTATTGGTGCACTGAACTTATACCTCGACTTTATTAACTTGTTCCTGACATTACTGCGTTTATTTGGTCGTCGTCGCTAATTGTAACAATCTGAGCAGCAAAAACTGTTTGTAAATCCTCGAGTACCAAAGCAATTTCTGTACCATATAAAAATACTTTCATGGGTGCAGATTGGACTTGAACAACATGAATTTCAACATTCACGCGACTATCTGTCCAAACAACAACCCGAGGGCGTAAACCACGAGCTTTTTGTACCCTAACCAGAGACCAGTGCATCTGCCAAGCGCAGGCATCCATATCTTTTTCGGTGACAGTACTGGCTAATTCAACTCGAGTCATCACAACAGTCTAAAGCAAATGCTAAGGTGGGTTATGCCCACCTTTTTTGCTGCCAAGTCACATCGGGGCATATGGTATTGGCTTGGTCTTATCGTCTTATTAGGCTCTTCAAGCTCGAGTCAAAGTCAGACGATTACTGTTTTTGCTGCCTCGAGTTTAACTGAAAGTTTTACGGAAATTGGACGAACCTTTACGCAACAAACAGGGGTGATGGTTCGTTACCAATTTGCTGGTTCACAAATTCTACGCACCCAACTCGAGAATGGTGCAAGCGCTGATTTATTTGCCAGTGCTGAAAATATCAATCTGAAAATTCCTAGTTTTAGTCAAAGTATTTTTGCTCGTAATCGCTTAGTGGTGATCACACCAAAACGTGGTGCTGCAAAAGTAAAAACCTTGGCTGATTTAGCTGCCAACAACACTAAAATTGTGATTGCTCAAGCCAATGCCCCGATTGGTAAATACACCCGTCAGGTACTCGAAAAGTTATCGGTTCGGTTTGGTAAAGAGTATGCTGTTCGGGTTTTAAAAAACGTGGTTTCTGAAGAAAGCAATGTTCGTCAAGTTGCCTTAAAAATTCGTTTAGGCGAAGCCGATGCAGGTATTGTGTATCTGACCGATGTGACTCCAGATCTTTCGAGCAGTGTGATTCAAATTGCCATTCCACAAAAAGAAAATATTATTGCCACATACCCCCTCTGGGTGCTGCGCGACTCGAGTGATGCTCGAGCCTTTAACGACTTTGTACTGAGCACTACTGGGCAGGGTATTTTACAGCGATGGGGGTTTTTGAAAAAACCATGAAAACCTCGAGCCGAGTACCACTTTGGTTACTGCTGCCAGCGATTATGCTGATATTTTTTTTACTGATACCAGTAGCAACAATTCTTTGGCAGGCACTCTCGAACCTAAGATCTTTTTCAAGCCAAGGTGTGCTCGAGGCTCTGCGGGTCAGTGCAATAACAACCAGTATCGCTGTTTTGATAACATTACTTTTTGGCACACCTGTGGCATTTTTGCTGGCTCGCTACAATTTCTGGGGTAAAGCTGTACTGGACGCTGCGCTCGACTTACCTTTGGTTTTGCCACCCATTGTTGCTGGGCTTGGTTTGCTACTGGCTTTTGGGCGCAATGGTTTACTGGGTAACGGACTCGAGTTAGCAGGTGTACAACTTGCCTTCTCCCCTGCGGCTGTGGTCATGGCTCAACTCTTTGTTGCTGCACCATATTACATTCGCACAGTGCGAGCTGGTTTAACCCAACTCGAGCCTGACCTTGAAAACGCTGCTCGAGTGGATGGTGCTAATGAACAACTTGTTCTGCAAAAAATTACGCTGCCCTTACTACGCCCCGCTTTACTTGAAGGTATTGTGCTGACTTGGACTCGAGCTTTAGGCGAATTTGGCGCAACCATTCTTTTTGCTGGTTCACTCGAGGGAAGTACTCGGACTATGACATTAGCTGTTTATAGTGCTTTAGAGAGTGATTACGAAGCTGCACTTGCCATATCGGGATTAATGGCTGTACTGGCGTTTCTGGCATTATTTGCTCTGCGGTCTCGAGTTGGACAACGATAAGTATTTGTCCTGAAATAACTTCCTGCTTGGAAACGATATTTCATCGTTTCCAAGCAGGACAGACACAGAGGTTTCTTGACCATAAGATGCACCTGACGGGCATGGTCGCCTGTCCTACAAAAATCATAAAAATACGTCAGGTAGGGGCAGATCCCCGTGTCCGCCCTGTGACCAATTGTATGTTTTCGGTCTAAACCTGAAATAGGGAAGTTATTTTCGGGACAGTTCCAAGTGTTTAACTCGGGCTTTGCGTTTGTTGTGGCAACCATTGACGTAACAGCCTTGGGTAAGCAATGGCAACCGCTGCAACAATACCCAAATACCTGATATAACTGCCAAGACCACTGCGTTTCATAGTTTCGGGCAAACCAAGACTCGAGGCAAAATACAAAACCAATGCCAGAACAATGCCACCAAACACAAAACCAATTTGAGCTGCAATGGCTTGTGGTGGTGCAAAATTAGCTCGAGCCACAGCAAAACCAATACCCACAGCAATACTCCTCGAGTATGGTTCAGGTAGTAAAGCAGCCGCAATACCACCAAGCAGTATCAAACCAAGGCTGTATTGCCAATTGATTTCGGGAATGCTGAATTGACTCGCCAGCAAAGCCAGTCCAGCCCCAATCAGCAGACCCACCAACACATCCTCAAGAAAATGCACGCCAAGCGATAATCTCGAGAAACTAATCAGTATAATTAAGATAATTGCCAGAATTCTAAACCACAACAACTTGCTATCCAGTGCCAAGAAACCCCAAAAAAATGTGGCATTTTGTGCGTGCCCACTGGGTAATCCTGGACTGCCAGCTGTTTCTTTAGCCGCCTCACTTGTCAGGCTGGTCTCGAGATCATAAGGGCGTGGTAAATCAAGAAGCAGTTTCAGAGCTGTGTTAATGGTGACAGAAATACCAAACCAAATCCCAAGTTGCCGTCCGATTTTTGGGAAACGCAGAAATAAAATACTCAGCAGCACCACATAACCAAGTTCCGAACCAAGATTGGTAATCGGTAACCACACAGCATCCAAAACACCATCAAAACGCAGTATGCGAATCAGCTCAAGATTTTCCATGGGCTTAATTTACCTTATGCAGAACTGATACGGAATTAACTTAATCACTCTCGTTTGACCATCTTGACCCTGAAAGCAGCACCTGACGGGCTTCTTGCTCGTAAAATAGCACCTCACGGGCTACTCGCGCTTGGGTCGCAAAAAACGGTCAAACTGTCGTTCTTGCTCACAAGACAGCACCGTCGCGCCCATGGCTGGACTGGTGGCACACAGGAGCGAAGCGGGCTGTTCGCGCTTCAAACGTTAATTCCGTGTTGTTGTTATTCCTTTTCTTGCTCACAAGACAGCACCTTCGGGCTGTTCGCGCTTAGTCGGTTAATCAGTCAAAATACACGACTGATTAACACAATTCCGTATGATACAGTCGAGGTATGAGTCTCGAGTCGCCAGCAACACCTGTTATTCAACTCGAGCATGTGTCTTTGCAATTTTCTGGTCGGACTGTGCTTGAAGACGTATCGCTCGAGATTGCCAAAGGCGAATTTATTGCCATTCTAGGAGCCAGTGGTGGTGGTAAAAGCACTTTGTTACGCCTGATTGCTGGCTTACTCAGCGGTTCGGGTAAGCTCGAGGTACGGGCTGCCACAGCCATGGTTTTTCAGGATTACCGTTTGTTACCTTGGCGTACAGTCAAACAAAATGTGCAATTACCTGCCGAACTGGGTGGCGCTGGTATGCCTGCCGATGAAGCTTTAACCCTGGTTGGTATGAAAGCCTTTACCAACCTTTATCCGCATCAGTTATCAGGTGGTATGCGAGCCAGAATCGCCATTGCTCGAGCTTTAGCCCAAGATGCCCCCATTTTACTGATGGACGAACCATTTGCTGCCCTAGATGCTTTAGTCCGTGAACGCTTTAACCTCGAGTTAAAGAAAATTCATGAAAAAACAGGGAAAACAATTTTACTTGTCACCCATAGTATCCGCGAAGCTGTTTACCTTGCCGACCGAGTGGCAGTTATTAAGGATGGACGAATCGAACTTATTTTAGAAACCAAAGGACAAGGACGAATCACCGCTTTTACCGAACCACTCGAGGCACAACTGCGTAATGTGCTTGGTGTTGCCGATAGTACCCATATTGAAGAACCCGCACCCAACCTGCGTTTCCCTTGGGAACTGATCGGTGTGCTGAGCATGGTCGCCACACTGTTATTGGCATGGCTCATTTTTGTACCAGAATCAACCCTGATCTTTCCAACTCTTGGCACTGTTTGGCAAACCATTCTCGAGAAACAAGAGATTCTGCTGCTTGGTGCCCTCGAGACGCTACGCATTACTGGGCTTGGCTTACTTTGGTCGTTGGTACTTGGGGTGGGTGCAGGTTACACCTTTGGTAAAGTCCGAGTCCTCGAGCGCTTATTTTCCCCGTTTGTGGTTGCTCTTCAGGCTGTACCCGTCATTATTATTGCACCAATTCTGGTGGTTTTACTTGGTTTTGGTACACCCTCGAGGGTGATTGTTGCCACCTTAATCAGTTTATTTCCGATTCTGACTGCCACTATGATTGGAGTCCGAGAAGTGGATAAACTCTACCGAGAAGTTTTCCAAACCATGCGCTCAGGGTTTTGGGGAATGCTATCTAAACTCGAGTTTCCAGGGGCACTGCCCGTCATGCTCGGCGGACTCAGAAATACTGCCAGCTTAGCCTTAATTGGAGCTATTGTTGCCGAATTTACCTTCAACACAGACACGGCTGGTCAAAGAGCCAGTGGCTTAGGTGCACTCGCCCAAAGTGCCCGTTACGCAGGCAATATCGAATTGCTTTTTGCTGCTGTAATCATCCTGATTGTCCTTGGCATCACCATGTATGTGCTGATCTCTGCCCTCGAGCGCTGGGTGTTGCGTTACAGAAGGAAATAGTTCCTAGCTTTTAGCCATTAGGCGAGGCATGCCTCGCCGCTACGGTCTGACCTTACATCTTTCCTCCTTACGCCTTTATCCTTCCTCTGCCCTTCCCCCGTTCCTCATCAAGTCACACCTTGTTTCTCACAGAGAAAAAGTTAAACTCTTGCCTCGAGCGTCAGCTCAACCTTTCAGGGCGAGGTGCAATTCCTCACCGGCGGTGAAGTCCTTAATCGGGAATAAGTCCGCGAGCTTCGAGAATTTATCACTCGAGGTTGAGGCAGAAAAGCTGCCACCGACGGTTAAAGTCCGGATGAAAGAAGGGGAAATTATGAAGGTAAAGTTTGGCTTGTTGGCTGTTGTATCGTCGTGCGTGTTGCTGGGTAGTTTAGCCAGTATCTCGAGCGCACAAAGTAATCTGACCAATGTGCGGGTAGGTTTGGGTTACATTCCTGATGTGCAATTTGCTCCGTTTTACGCAGCTGTTGAAGCTGGGTATTACAAAGCAAAGGGTTTAAATGTGACCTTTCAACATGGGTTTACGTCCGAATTATATCCGTTACTGGCTTCGGGTAAGCTCGATTTTGTTGTTGGCGATGCCGAAGATGTGATTTTACTGCGTTCCAAAGACCCTAAGAACACACCATTTAAGTATGTCATGGCAATGTACCAAGTGACACCCAATGCATTGATGAGCAAACGCGAAAAGAACATCAAGCGTTTTATCGATATTAAAGGCAAGAAAATTGGTATTCCAGGTAAATTTGGTAGCTCCTGGACAAGTTTACAAGCCATGTTAGCTGGCGCAAACCTCAAAGAATCAGACATTACGATTGTTGAAGTTGGTTTTAATCAACTCGAGGCTTTAACTGCTGATCGGGTAGATGCTGTACTCGGGTTTGTCAATAACGAAGCCGTTGTTGCCGAGGCTAAAGGCTTAAAATTAAATATTTTGGTCGCTGCTTTGGTCAATAAAAGCCCATCCAATGGTGTGATTGCCCTCGATAAAACCCTGACCAATGAACCGCTGGTCAAAGGCTTTTTAGATTCTTCGCAACGCGGTATTAAATTAACCATTGATAACACCAAACAAGCTTTTGAGTACGCTAAAAAATACGTGCCAAATATGACAGCTGATCGTTTAAAAGTGCTCGAGAAAAGCGCTAAGTTATACCAAAGCAATTTCTCAAAAGCCACCAGCATTGGTTATTCCAATCCAAATAATTGGGAGTACGCGATTGCATTATTAAAAAGTGTCGGACGTATCGAAACTGCTTTGCCACGTTCGGAGTTGTACACCAATAAGTACTTAACACCTAATTTACAAGCCGCTAAGTAAAAACAACACTTATACATAAACCTCCTCGAGAATGTTCTCGAGGAGGTTTACATTTGGGTTAAGCCCGGATGTCCAGGACTTTATACTTTAATTGTCCTTTAGCACCTTCAACAACAAAAACTTCGTTTTTCTTACGTCCAAAAAGTTTTTGCCCTAATGGACTATCATCCGAGACTTTACGAATCGAACCGCCTGGAACGCTGGCTTCGGCTCCTGATACCAGTTGCACCTCGAGTTCTTTGCCGCTTTTTTCTTCTTTAAGCTGAATGACACTGCCAAAACCAATGGCTTTAGTGCTCTCTGCGCCTTCAAGCACTTTGGCTCGAGCTAATGTATCCTCGAGTTCGTCTATGCGTTGCTCGATACTCATTTTTTCGCGTTTTGCATCTTCTAAACCGCTGCCATCGTAATCATCGGAATCTTCCATTTGTTCTTGCAGAATAATGGTGGCTTCGACAAGGCGTTGTCGCTCGAGTTCGAGTTGTTTATGCAGACGTTCAAAGCCTTCTTTGGTGAGTTTTATTTCGCGTGACATTTGTCTCCTTATTGGCACTTGCCAGATGGTGTTTATTTCGTGTACACTCTTACGGCTGCCTCGACGATACCAAATCGGTCAGGGGCGCAAGCCGTAGTGAACGCGTCGGGATTATAACACCTCGCTTCGGGTGTGTAACCATTAAGAAACGTGTTCCGCCTATGGCGAAAGGGAATTATGAAGATCAACCGTGGAGCAATCCTCAAAAGCATCGAACAAGAACACTTGCGTTCTGACATTCCAGATTTTCAACCAGGCGATACCATTCGTGTTGATTACAAAGTCACAGAAGGTACGCGTACTCGTGTACAAGGCTTTGAAGGTGTTTGTATCGCCATCAACGGCAAAAGCACTGGCAAAAGCTTCACTGTCCGTAAAGTTGCTTTCAACGAAGGTGTCGAACGTATCTTCCCATTTAACACCCCGTTAATTGACAAGATTCTGATTATCGAACGCGGCAAGGTTCGTCGTGCCAAGCTGTACTACTTACGCAAATTGCGTGGTAAAGCCAGCAAGATCAAAGCTGACCGTGGTCGTATGCAAAAAGCCAATACCAAACCCGCAGAGTAAATCATCTTTGCACCCAAGTCTCCCCTGCTACTTTTGGGGAGACTTTTTATGGAATGACCTTACAAACTTTACTCGAACAGCAACTCGAGCGCGAAATGCAGCGCCACAATAATCCCACTCGAGCTGCCGAAGGGATATTTGCTTTGTGTTTAGACCAAAAAATCAAACGCAATGATGCTTTAACCACCCTCGAGCAAATCCAAATTTTCCCAGAAGCTTTAGAACAAATTAAGCGATTTTTCTTGGAAAACGAAACCTTTGAAATCCTCACCAGAGAACGCGTATTGGCAAGGCGCAGTTCACCTCGAGCCAGTGCCTTATTCTGCGCTCAAAACAATGACCTTGAAGGCTTACGCCGCTTAACAGGGCAAGATTTGCAACTGGCACTCAAAGCCGCTTCGATACTCGAGGCAAAATTACTGATCGAAGCTTGGAATTTTTTATCAGTTTACGAACAAACCAGAGGCTAAAACGGTGACACCAAATCCGTATCAGCTTTACCAGAGTACGGAAAACCCATCACTCGAGCCAAAGCTAATGCCTGCCCTTTATGATGGAACTCATGAGTAATGGGATGCAACAACAACCAGCGTTTCGAGAGTGTTTCCTTAAATCCACGCGGTGAAACCCATTCAAATGGAGCATCCCAATCCGACCATTGCTCGAGCGCATTCAACACCACAGTATCCACTCGAGCAAACATAACCCGTAACTGGGCAACATCTTGCGGAGCATCTTCTGGCGTGGTTGGGTCTTGCTCCCAAGCAGTTTCAAAACCCACATGTCCCGCCCACCACAAGTAACACTCAGCAATATGGGCATAGACATTTCGTAAACTCCCATACGCAAAATCTGAACGTTCTTGCACAAAAACAGCCTCAGGTAACGTCTCCAGCCAATCCAGAACACCAACTCGAGTGCGTTGCACCAAGCCATAAAACAACTGCAAATCCTGATTCATGACCTCGAGAATACCACCAAGTGCTACGATGAACCTTGGAGGTAATTCATGTCACAACCCAGCGGTGTCAGCATTCCCGAGATGTTCCAACAAAGTATCGAAGTGATCACCAAGCCCAGCGTTGCCACCTTCGAGAAGTACGAAAAGCACGGCACAATGCGCGATGCCCTAATTTACGTCGCCATTGGCGCAGCAATCATTGGTCTCCTTGGGCTGCAAGGTGGATTACTCAGCGCCATTGGCGGCATTATCAGTACCTTGGTCGGCTTTTTTGTCTTTGTTTACATGGTGCATTTTATTGGCAGCAAACAAGATGGCACGGGTACACTCGACGAAGTGGCATACACATTTGCCCTGTTTTACATTCCATTTCAAATCCTGGTCTCAATCATCGGATTTGTTCTGATAATCAGCCTAATCGGAATTCTGCTGGTGCCACTCCTACCCTTAGCCGCTCTAGCCGCCAGCATTTACTTTGGTTACCTAGCCATTCAAAGCAGCATGAACATGACTGACAGCACCAAAATTGTCATTACCCTAATACTCTCCGCCATTGTTTCAGGTATTGCCAGTAGCATCATCAGTGCCATACTCTAAACCCAAAAAACAGGTAAGCTCGAGCAGTGCTACTCGCATTCACCATTTTGATTATTGTGCAACGCCTACTCGAGCTACGCCATGCCAAACAAAACCAAGCTTGGGCAATGGCAAATGGCGGCATCGAACACGCCCCAGAACACTACCCATACATGGTGGCACTACACTCGAGTTGGGTAGTTGCACTATTCCTCGAGGGTTTCCTGCGTGGGTCTACACTCTCGAGCTTATGGTGGCTCTGGCTGAGCATTTTTGTTATTGCCCAAATACTGCGCTACATTATTATCTCGAGCCTCGGCAAGCTCTGGAACACCAGAATTATTATTGTGCCAAATGCAAAATTGGTACGTAGTGGCATTTACCAATATGTCAAACACCCCAATTACATGGTGGTCGCCCTCGAGTTATTTGTTACGCCCTTGATTTTTAATGCTTGGGTAACAGCCGTGGTATTTAGTGTACTGAATGCAATTTTATTACTTGGGTTTCGGATACCAGCCGAGGAAAAAGCTCTCGAGACAATCAAATAGCTATTAACTACACAAAGATTTCACTCGAGATTCAAAGAGTTTGGGTTAAAGTGTTACCCATGTCTGCTGTTGCCGAAAAAAAGTCTGGTTTACCTAAAATCGTTTGGGATCTCGTTTTTACTTTATTAATTCCAATTTCTATTCTGGCTCCGAGTTTGTCTCTTGGTAGCATTCATTTGCTTGGTTCTGAATTAAAAGATGGCAAAACTGTGGGTTTTGGTGTTGCCGACTTGATTGGTATTGTGCCTGCTTATGTTGTTGCAGCGCTGATACCTGTTATCTATATTTTGATTGATACTTTACGTACTAGAGCTTTCAATCCAATTACGACTGTAGCAGCCTCGAGTGCATTGATTGGTGGTGGGTTAGCGTTTTTGCAAATTGATGGCTGGGCATTTGCCCTGAAAGATTCGTATCGTCCAATTGTATTTGCGCTCATTATGGGTGGGAGCCTCATTTTAGGTAAACCTTTTTTTGCTATTTTTCTGAGATTTGCTATGCAGGATGTGACAACTGAACGTAAACCGCTGCTCGAGAAGTTACTTTCTGCGCCAAGTGTGAAAACAGGTTTAACACTTGGCACAGCCGTGATTGCTATTGAAAGTTTGGTCATGGCAGGAATTAATTTCTGGGTAAATTTTCAAACAGTAACAGCGAAATTTGGCACAAAAGATTTTAACGGTTTAGTGGCAAAAGCCAATGGCATCATGTACCTACCAAGTACCTTAGCCAGTTTTGCCGCTTTTGGTTTAGCTTATTACTTGGTGCAGCGTGGTTTAACCAAAGATTTTGGTGCTAAAGCCCAATTATTTGACGAAACACTTTGGGATGCGCTCGAGCAAAAACCTGTTGAAGAAACCCAACCCGCATGAATCCAGAACCATTACTCGAGCCTGATTTGCCACTTGAAAAAGCGGTATTTAAGCGTTTTACAGAGTTTGATTGGCTCCACGCGACCTTTGTACAACACTCATTTGCACCGCATAGCCATGATGGTTTTGTGATCAGTGTGATTGAACGAGGTGTTGAAGCTTTTTCGTATCAAAAAACTGTGCATCATGCAGTGGCTGGCAGTATTATCATGGTTAATCCGCATGAGGTTCACACAGGTTACGCGCCACTCGAGTATGGTTGGCAGTATCGTTGTTTTTACCCCAGCATTGCTTTGCTCGAAAAAGTTGCAATGGGTTTAGGATGGTCTGGTACACCTTTTTTTAAGCACGCTGTCACTCGAAATAGCACCCTCGAGAAACAATTGGTAGCAGCTCATCAGATGATGAATTCTGCGGCTTCACAGCTAGAGCAGGACACTATTTTACTCGAAGCATTCAGTGCTTTGCTGTTGTGTTATGCCGATACTCATCAGCCGCTTAAAAATGTGTCTCTTGAACCTGTAGCTGTACGGGTAGCAAGGGAGTTCTTAGAAGCCAATGTTGCCCAGAATCCAAGCCTCGAGCAACTTGCAGCCGTAACAGGTTTAAACGAATTTACCTTATTAAGAGCCTTTAAGCGATTGCATGGTTTACCACCACACGCTTTCTTAGTGCAACGCAGACTGGAGTTTGCTAAAACCGCTTTGCGTCATCAAGATGCTGTAGCTGATGTTGCCGCACAATTTGGTTTTGCTGACCAAGCACATTTCACTCGGCTTTTCAAACGCACTTTTGGGGTCACACCTGCTGTTTACCGCAATGGTTAGTAGCGTAGAATAAAAGTATGCAACAAATAACCGATGGTGTCTGGATAGCCAACTTAGGAATAGCTAATATTGGTATTCTCGAGTTGCCCAGTGGTGGCTTAGCCATTATAGATACAGGCGAAACTGGCTCGAGTGAAAAAATTGCTAAAGCCTTAGCAAAGAACAATTGGACACTACAAGACATCAAGCATATCCTTATCACCCATGCACATTTTGACCATGTTGGTGATCTCGAGAAATTGGTACAAGCCTCAGGCGCAATCGTTTGGGCACACGCTAAAGAAACTCGAGTGATTCGAGGACTGGAAAAACAGCAACTACCAGCCGACGCAACTTTAAATGGCTTTAGCCGTTGGTTAAAAACCAAAGCCCGCACACCTCCTGTTGGTGTTGTTCACCGCGAATTACAAGGCGCGACCAACCTCGAGACCATCATGGCTGGTTTACGCGCCATCCCACTGCCAGGACACGCGCCAGGGCAACTGGGCTATTACCTCGAGTCCAACCGAACCTTATTTGGCGGCGATTTCTGCATGAACTTATTTGGTTTACGCACCCCTTTTGCTGCTTTTACGCTCGATATGCGCGAAGCCAAACGTAGTATCGCTGTGGCTGCCAAACTCGAGCCAAGCAACTTAATTGTTGGGCATGGCAAACCGATTCTACAAGTTGCAGCCGGTGCTTTAGAAAACTTATCACGCCGATTAAACCCAACTCGAGTTTAGCAATCACCACCACTACCCCCGTCAGAGCAATCACTCGAGGAATCAATGGCAGTGCTGGCAAGAAAGCTGGCATCTCCTGAATTGCTAAGATTGGCTTTTTGTTGCGAAACTGGGCGCATTTTGTAAAGCAAACCCCAAATAAGCAACACAAAAGTCACAAGCACGAAAGTTAAACCGATTACAATGTCAGTCATAGACTTCCTCCAACCTTAGAATACGAGGTTAGCCAGATTCTAGTTGCCAAAACCAAGACTTCCACGAGAATTGTAATCTGACTCGAGTTACCAAAAGCAAAATCGGCGCAGGATACAGTTATGCAACAAACCATCCCTCGTGCTTCTGAACCCAAACCACCCTCGAGTAGCGCTGCACTCTGGGGCGGTGTAGCATTTAGTTTCTTGTTTACAGCTTTAATTTGGGTTTTAGGCGAGCGCTTAAACGCTGTTAAACTTGCGCCAGATACAGGAGCCGCTCATTACTACTGGAAACTGCCTGAACCCACATTCTGGACACACGCCAGCGCTTGGGGGTTGTACTTCTTACACCAAATCGCTGTCTGGTGGACAATCTGGTACGCCCAAACCAAAGTGGGCAAATACACCAATGGTTTACACAAAATCAACATCACAGCTATGGTGATTAACGCCGTATTTATAGTTTTGCACCTCGTACAAACCCATATTTTCTACGATGGACTCGCCCAAGATGTCAGTGTTTTCTCGAGTCAAGGCAGTGTAATCATTTTATTGGTACTGGTTTTAATCATGGAAAACCAACGACGTGGCATGTTCTTTGGTAAGCCCGCACCACTGAGTAGCGAAGTTGTGCATTTCCTCAAAAAGTACCATGGGTACTTCTTTGCTTGGGCAACCATTTACACCTTCTGGTACCACCCTATGGTCAATACCAGCGGGCACTTGATTGGCTTCATTTACATGTTCCTTTTAATGCTTCAAGGCTGTCTTTTTTACACTCGAGCACACACCAACCGCTGGTGGACGTTTGCTCTCGAGTTCGCAGTGTTACTGCACGGCACGCTGGTTGCCATTAACCAAGGAAAAGGATTGTGGACAATGTTCTTCTTTGGCTTTGCTGGAATTACAGTAGTCACTCAACTGTACGGCATTAAAATTCCGCAGTGGTCGCGTATTGCTTTACTCGTTGCGTACTGGGCAGGGGTAGTCTATGTGTACTCGAGCCAAGAATTGTTCAAACTCAACGAAATTATTCGCATCCCACTGATCGATTACCTAATGGTCTTTGTGATTACAGGTTTGGTCTGGCTTGGCTTATGGGTTGCTAAAAAAATCAATCCCAAATGGCAAATGACCCCACCAAAAAACCTTACCTCGAGTACACCCGAAACCGCGCAGTGACATCAAAAGTCACACAGGGCTGCTCGCCTTTGTACACAGGGGAAACACAAACCGTCACTTTGCCACCCGCACCCACTGTATCGGGTTTTAACGTCCCAGCCCGATCTGATAATTTACCAAATTTCCCCACCAATTCGAGATTCTTATAGCCTTTACTTGGCACGGTACGATGAAACGCATCATCGCCAGGATTGACCAACGGAGTTAATGGCAACCACTGCCCTTTGCCTTTGTCATCTCGAGCGAACAACGTCGCGGAAACTCGAGGGATGACATAAAATTCGCGGCGACCACCCCAGCGTTCACGCAATGCGAGTGGCAAAAGCAATTTGCAACTCGAGTATGCTTCGTCTGGTAGCACAAAATTGATTCGTTCAGTTTTGAAATACGTATCTGTACAAACCAAACTGATTTTTTCTCGAGGTACAGTCACCGTGGCATTTTGCGCGATTGCGATACCGAAAACACCAAACAGCACCAACACAATTTTTTTCATACAAACTCCTTTGACCTCGAGCAATACAGTGAGGCACGCCTCACCGCTACGGATTATTTGATAATTTCAACTTTGACTTGATCGGTAGCAGGGGTGTACTGACAACTAAACTCAGCTTTTTGCACAGTTTCTTGCGCTGGACAAATCACCCAACCATCCCAGCGTTTACCATCGGCACTCGAGGAGATTTGCGAAGAAATTTCTTCGACATCAGGGAATTTTGCGTTTTCATCATTTAAGTAGTTACGCACCTCAGATTGGCAACGCTCCACCAAACTCGAGTTGGCAATACCACCACTGGTATCCTCGGCAATACCACTTGGCGAGGATCGAGGCAGCAATGCAAAAACTGTCAAACCCAGCACAGGAATTAACAACAAAAACCACCAGTTATTCCTCGCTCGAGGTTGCAAATCTGCCCGCACTTCCGAGCGCACATCAGCCCGATACGACTCGAGTGCCCGAATTTTTTGCACTTGCAAATCACGTTCTAGTAACGCTCGAGCTTCGGCTTCTTCCTCGGCTCGAATCCGATTTTTTTCTTCTTCGCTGAGCATAGAAGCAGCGTAAAGCAAGGCAAATGAGAGCTAACTCATGGTGGCTATCGTATGTCAAAACAAGTTTAGTTTGAACACAGTAATGTAATTTATCTGGACTCGAGATCGCCCTAAAAAGTAAAAACATTTTCCCTGACGCAACTATAACGATGAAGCATACTTCGCATTGGCTCTCATTTCATCAGAAAAGTCTTACTGAAGGTCGAATTATAATCAATCGTTGCAAGCCACTCTCACCTAACCCTCTCTCGCCAGCAAAAGAGGGCTTTAGAACATTTTTTTCCTTTCTTTCGCTGGCGAGAGAAGCGCGAACAGTCCGAAAGGTACTGTCTTGTGAGCAAGAAGTCGGATTGAGAGTGGCTTAGAGCTAACGATTCTTATGCAAAAAATTGATCATCCGAAAGCAACAGGCACGGCTTGCGCCACATTCGATTGTATTTCACCAATCGCCGAGTGCATCACGCATTTTTTGCAAACCAATTCTGACTCGGCTTTTAACCGTACCAAGCGGCATCTCGAGTCTATCAGCAAGTTGAATATGGCTTAGCCCTTCAAAGTAGGCTAACTCGAGGCACAATCGTTCGCTTGGTTCGAGTTTAGCTAAAGCAGCTTGCATGGCAATCATTTCGAGAGGGTCGCGTTGCGTACCAAGGTCTGGGGTTTGCTCGAGTTCATCCTCTAAGGCTGGTAGGGTATGGCGGACATTACGTTTTCGTAGGGAATCTATAGCGCTGTGATGCGCGATGGTCATAATCCATGTGCTAACTTTGCCTTTTTGCGGGGTGTATTCGAGTGCTTTTGTCCAGAGTTTAACGAAGACATCTTGGGTGACTTCTTCAGCATCTTCGCTGGTGCGTAGGATGCGTTTAGCTAAGCTAAAAACAGCTCTGGAATAGCGTTGGTACAACTCGAGCAAAGCCGTTTCTTGCGCGGCTGCCAGCGAGTAAATCAAGTATTCATCGGTAATAGAAGTGTTCATCTCGAGGTGCATTACTGGGTTTACGTTTAGAATCTGCTCATTGGATGTTGCACTCAGTGCATCCATTTTGTACCCGAGGTGCGTATTTACAAGTATGAAAGCTCTTCCAGATTCCGATACCCTGATTCAATATGCGCTTGGCACGCTCGAGCCTGAACAAATGCTTGAAGTGGCAGCCGCGCTCGAGGTATCCCCTACGTTGCGACTTGAAGTGGCTGCTTGGCAAAAAAGTTTGTACGCCCTGAGCAGCAATACACCCATGCACAATGCCCCAGCCAATCTCGAGCAGCGTATTCTCGAGCAAGTTCGTACTGTGCCACAATCAATTCCTGTGGCAGCAAAAACCAATATTCCAGCCACCATCGAACCCAAAACCAATATCCCAGCCACTCGAGCACCGATTTGGACTCAGGTGATTGCTGTAGCAGCCATTGCAGGTGTGGCAGTGCTTGGGTGGCGCGGACAACAACTCGAGACACAAATTAGTGGCTTACAACAACAAGCCTCGACTCGAGCCAGTGTACTAGCGCAAAGCAGCAGCGTACAATTGGTATCCACCACGCAAAAAACAGCCATTGGAACAGCTTTTTTAACTCGAGATGGACAAACAATTATTACCTTGCGATTACCCGCGCCACCAAAAGGCAAAACATACCAAGCATGGTTTATCGCTAAAGGCGAAGCGGCACCAAAACCATTACAAACATTCAACTCGAGCCTCGATACCAGTCTGCCAAGTACCGCTGCTGTCATTGCCATTTCGCTCGAGCCAGCAGGTGGTTCAAGTGTACCCACAGAGGTGCTAGGTACGGGGGAAATCAAATTCTGACATGCTTGTAGCTCGAGCATCGGCAGAACGAAGAGTGTGTAGCGATGTAAAAGCCTACTTATCGGGTAAAAACCGCAAGAATTCAGCTGATTAAAGTTAGAAATTAATTTTGTTTATTGCGTTTATTACACTTAATTGCTACGCTTTAGGCATGA
This sequence comes from Deinococcales bacterium, assembly GCA_013298595.1. GTDB lineage: Bacteria > Deinococcota > Deinococci > Deinococcales > JAAFIG01 > JAAFIG01. The sequence continues at coordinate 173,026 of JAAFIG010000001.1, forward strand.
ACTCTCAAACACTCAAACCCACAGATATAAAAGCGGCTCGAGAACTTAGTCGTTTGTTCGCACAACACGAAGGGCGTAGCACTCAGTTACAAATTGGTTCCGAACAAATCACTTTGCCTAGAAATGTGCTGCAAATCATGCTCGAGGTAACGACTCAGTTAGCCAATGGTCATCAAGTCAGTGTACTGTCTAAAGATTCGGACTTAACTACGGCAGAAACAGCAGACTTACTTAATGTGTCACGTCCTTATGTGGTGCAACTCTTGAACGATGGCAAATTGCCATTTCGTATGGTTGGTACTCATCGGCGGGTGCTGCTCAAGGATGCAATGCGGTACAAGGAAGCTCAACGCAAAAAGAGTCTCGAGATTATGGAAGAACTTTCCAAAGAAGCTCAAGAGCTTGGTTACGGGTACTGAGTGCCACCTCCAATTGTTATTTTAGATGCCAATGTCCTTTTTCCTGGACCGCTTCGAGATTTTTTTATGCACTTGGGTATTGCTGGTGCTGCTCGTATTTGTTGGTCAGCTAAAATTGAAGCTGAATGGACAAGAAATGTCATTACTAAACGCCCTGACCTCGAGCCAAGCCGTATTCTTCGTACTGCAAAACGTATGAACGAAGCCATTCCAGATGCTTTAATACAAGATTTTGAAGCAATTGAAACAAGACTCGAGTTACCTGATTTTGATGACCGTCATGTCTTAGCAGCAGCTATCAAAGCGAATGCTGATGTGATTATCACCAAGAATCTTCGGGATTTTCCGCTCGGTATTTTAGCTCAGTACGATATAAAAGCCTTGCATCCAGATGAATTTGTGTTTGAGCGTTTGCAACTCGAACCTCTGCTTATAATTTTAGCAATTAAAACGTTACAATTGAGTCTAAAGAATCCACCTAAGACCATACTTGAGGTTCTGAATACACTCGGGTATGCAACGTTCAGTGGTATTTCTGCGTCAATTCTTTAATACTTAAAAGGATTTTATTTTTGAACGTAAAACAAACCCGCCGTCTCGAGACGGCGGGTTCTTTGTGGTGGGTCGTGATGGACTCGAACCATCAACCCGCTGATTAAGAGTCAGCTGCTCTGCCAATTGAGCTAACAACCCATGTGAAACTGATACTACAACCCATGTGAAACTGGTACTACAACTTAAACTGCTATCGCTATGAAGCGCACAAGAAGGTAGCATAGTGATTAAAAAGTGTCAAGGGGCGGCTCGAGTCTAAAATCTGCTATACTTGTGGGTATCGCGTCGCTTTGGTGGCGCGTTAATCGTATGGATAACGCTTTGATCGAAGAACCTCCGAGTTCTGATTTACGTAAATTAAGTGCTTTAGCGCTTGGCGCTATCTGTGTTACCTCGAGTCAATTGGTGGCTTGGGTGTTTGGTTTTTGACTCCGACAGGGTTTTCACTGGTACGGAGTGACGCGTTTTGGAGTGCGTCTAGCAAATGGAACTTTCTGGTTTAGGTATTTTAGTGGTGTTGATTTTGTTGAATGCGTTTTTTGTGGCGGCTGAGTATTCGTTGGTCAGTGCGCGGCAAACGAAAATTCAGGAGTTAGTCGAGCGTGGCTCGAAGCAGGCGTTGCGGGTGCAGCGGGCGCAGGGCAATATTGGGTTTTTTATTGCGGCGAATCAGTTGGGGATTACGGTTGTTTCGTTGTTAACGGGTGTGGTTGCCGAACCTGCAATTGGTGGTTTGGTTAAACCGTTGTTTGTGTCGCTGTCGCTTGCCGAGAAAACTGTGGATGGGATTAGCCTTGCCATTGCAATTGGTATCAGTGCGGTTTTATCGGTTATTTTTGCCGAATTAGTCCCTAAAAGTATTGCTATTGCCAAAGCCGAATCGATTGCTATGGTCTTAATTCAGCCGCTCGAGTTGTTTGCGTTTGTGTTTGGTCCGATCTCGAGGGCGCTTGAGTGGGCTGGAGCTGGGATTACTCGGTTGTTGTTTGGTGTTAAACCCGCCGAGGGTGGCAAATACGCTGCTCATTCCGAGGATGAAATCCGTATGATTGTGAATGCCTCGAGTCAGCAGGGTGTGCTTGGCGAAGGCGAAAAAGAGATGGTGTATAAGGTTTTTGATTTTGGTGATAAAACCGTGCGGAATATCATGACTCCACGTACCAAAATGAATGCCATCGAAGCGGATGTGCCGTTGCGCGACCTTATGGAAGAATACAATCAGCATGGGTACTCGAGGGTGCCTGTGTACGATGATGATAAAGATAATATTGTTGGAGTTGCGTATACTCGAGATGTCTTGACGCATTTTGAGAATTTGGATCACACAACAGTGCGTGACATTATGCGTCCTGCCATTTTTGTGGCTGAAAGCATGGGTTTACGCGATTTTGTCAATCGTTTGCGTGAGAAAAAAACCCATATGGCAATTGTGGTAGACGAGTACGAAGGTACCAGTGGGCTTGCTACCCTCGAGGATGTGCTCGAGGAGTTGGTTGGTGAGATTTACGACGAAACCGATGAACCCGAAGAGGTTTTGTATCAGCGCTTGTCGGATGATGTGTATTTGTTACAAGCCGATATGCCATTTGAAGATGTCGAGAAGTTACTGGATATTAGTATCAATGAGGAAGACGAGGATGAATTTGATACTGTTTCTGGCTTTATCATGCACGCCTTTAACGATATTCCACAAGTTGGCGAAACCACCACTTACGATGGTTGGGAATTTATTGTTGAAGCTGCCGATGACCGACGGGTGCAAAAAGTCAAAGCTCGTCGAATATCGAATACTGAACCTGTCAACCCAGATGATCTTGAGGAACGCAACGCTGCTAAGATCAGTCGCGGAACAGCGTAAAACAGAGAAAAGTAAAAAGCATTGTGGTTTTATTTCTTCATCCTTGTTCCTTCTTGCTTTCTCCATTACACTACTGTCATGACCAAAGAAGACTTGATGGCTCGAGCACAAGAAGCTGCGGGGCTGGCGTATGCTCCTTACTCAAATTTCTTTGTGGGTGCGGCTATCGAAACCAATGATGGGCGCGTATTTACGGGTTGTAATGTCGAAAATGCCAGTTATGGTTTAGGGCGCTGTGCTGAACAAACCGCGATTCAAAAAATGGTTTCCGAGGGTGTCAAAACCTTTGCTCGGATTGCCGTGTTTACTCGAGCCAGCCCTCCCTCGAGTCCGTGTGGGGCGTGTCGCCAGATTTTATTTGAATTTGCACCAGATGCTATTGTCTATATGACCAATCATAACGGTGAGGTGCTCGAGTCTACAGTGCGGGCTTTGTTGCCATTGGGTTTTGGTCCTCAGGATTTGAAAAGCACCACATAAGAAACAGGTCAAAAGCAATTGCTTTTGACCTGTTCTTTCACACATTGTCTAGGTTTCTCGAGGGTCGAGTGCGTCGCGTAATGCGTCGCCTAATAAATTCCAGCCTACACTGAACAGCAAAATAAACAATGCTGGGAAGAAACTCACGTACCAGTAACCAAATGGTTCGCCGCTTGGTCCGATAATAAAGGCTCGAGCGAATGCCACCATCTGCCCCCAATCGGCGTACCCTGGGGGTGTGCCTAAGCCTAGGAAGCTCAGGGCTGCCGCTGAGAGTGGGACGGTACTAAAGTCAAGTACTGCCAGCACAATGATTGGTGTGAGGGCATTAGGCAGCACGTGGCGGAAAATCTGCCGTAAATTCCCAGCCCCTAAAGCTCGTGCAGCTTCAATGTACTCAAGGTTGCGGAGTTTAAGAATTTCGCCGCGAATCACTCGAGCGTAACCAGCCCAACCAAGCAGCAGTAAAGCAAGGACAATTTTATCTAAGCCTTTACCGAACATGGAGACAATCACAATGGTTAATACTAAACTGGGTAAAGCAAAAATGATATCTACTAAACGCATGATGATGTTATCAACCCAACCACCAAAGAAACCAGCAAGTCCGCCAAGAAAAATGCCAATAATCACAGTGGGAATAACCACGCCGAGTGATAATTGAAAAGCTGTACGGGTTCCCCAAACCAAGCCGTACCAAATGTCGTACCCGCTCGAGGTACCAAGAATTGCACCGTCTACACCGGGTGGGGTGGGTACACTAGCAAAACTGATACGGTACACACTAAAACAACTTTGTGGTGGAACAACAATTGCTTTCCAGAAGAGTGGCGCGAATGGATTGTAAACACTTGTGCCTTCTGCAACACCAAGGTCGCGTAAACAATTGTCTTTTGGGTTCGCTAGTAGTGGTGCAAAAATTGCCATTAAAGTAAACGCTATTGCAATCAATAAACCAATCACAGCTAATGGATTGCGCCGAAAACGGCGCACTGGTCGAGAAACCCAAAATGTTTCACGTTTTTCTGGAATATCAGATGTGGCAACACTTATTGCACTCATTAGTCAAACCTCACTCGAGGGTCAAAGAATCCATACATTAAATCAATGACTAAATTACTAAGCACAACGATAACACCAATAAACAATGCAAAACCCATCACTCCAGCGTAATCAAGTTGTACAGCAGCCGTTGCACCCCACGAACCAATGCCAGGATAAGAAAAAATGGTTTCGGTTATTACCGCCCCTGATAATAATCCCTGAATGGTAAAACCAGCCAATGTAACAATTGGTAAAATCGCATTTCGACGCGCATGTTTAATATTGACAACTCGAGAGCCTAATCCTTTTGCTCTGGCGGTTCGTACATAATCGGCTTTCAGCACATCAAGCAGTTGGTTTCGCATGACTTTTAAGGTACTGGCAACTTGAATTGTGGCAAGCGTTATCACAGGTAGAATCATGTGTTGCAAAGCATTGACCAGCACATTCCATTTACCTACCAGTATTGAATCCACAGTTATCATGCCTGTAACAACGGGCACAGGGTCAGTGATAGCTAAGACAGTATCGGTTCTACCGAAACCGGGCAGTAAATTGGTTGCTCCATAAAACACAACCAGTAACAAAATACCAACCACAAAAGTCGGTAAGCTATAGCCAATCACAGAAACCACTCTTAGTACTTGATCTAAGAGTTTATCTTTGCCTAATGCACTGAGAGTACCAAGCCAAATTGCCAGCGGAATAATAATCAAACTAGCAAAAATAGCTAACTCGAGGGTGGCTGGAAAACGCTGCAAAATGGTGTCTAATACTGGTAAGCTGCTGGCTTTTGAAAAACCAAAATTACCTTGAACAGCATTACCTAACCATTTCCAGTATTGCACATAAAAAGGTTGATCCAAACCATTTTCTTTGATAATCAGTTCGATGTTTCGCATCTGATTTTCACTTTTAATAAAACTCACTGCCCGTTCTCGAGGTGATAAGAATTGTAGTAACCCAACAATTAATAGGGTTAAGGCAATCATCACCAGTGGTAAACTGGCTAAGCGGCGCAAAATATAAGTCAGCATAATTTTTCTCTTGTTTATCAATGAATAAGGAGGGGAAATACATCCCCTCCTCAAGCGTGTTATTACTTAGAAAGATTCTTCCAAAGGGTTCCGAATGAACCACTGGCAAGAGGACTCCAATTTTCGGCAAGTCCTTTGACGTTGTCGCGGTACGTTAAGAAACCAACAGCGGCTGGCATTAACACAGCAGGAACTTGATCGTAAGCACGGCGACCAATGGCACTGTACAAAGTAACTCGAGCTGCCACAGTATCGGTGCTCTTGGCTTGATCCAAGAGTTTATTCATGGTTGGGTCTACGTAACTCAAGCGTCCTTTGAATGCTCCATCGTCGGAGTGGTAGAAAGCACGTAAGAAGTTGTCGCTGTCTGGGTAATCGGCTGCCCAGCTGCCAACCAAACTGGATAATTTGCCTTCGTCGGCTTTGCTCAGGAGTTCTGAGAATGCAATACCAACAACTTTCACTTTGAACTTTGGATTGAGTTTTTCAACATTGGATTTGAAGATTTCAGCAATTGTTTGGCGGCGCACATTGCCTGTATTGAAGTAAATATTCACTTCAAATCCATTGGTCCAAACTTGACCACCAAAAGCTTTTTTGAAGAATCCAATGGCTTTTTCGGCATCATATGTGTAAACAGGAATTTTCTTGTCGTAACCAAGGTAAGTGCTTGGCATTGCCATGGTACGAATTTCGCCTTTGTTGAGGAAAATCTTGCTGATGACAATATTGGCATCAAAAGCATGGGCAAAAGCTTTACGGATGTTAATATCCGAGTAGAAATTGGCTGGGATTCCTTTACCATCTAATTTTGCACTACCCAGTTCTTTTGGTTCTTTGATGTTTTGGTTCATGAAGTACACTTCAGAAGCACTTGATGGTAAATCATCCAGAACTTTAACGCCTGGTTGTCCTTGTACTTGGGCTAAGTTAGCTCGAGTAATAACGGACATAATATCGGTATCACCTTTGTTTAAGGCTAAAACTCGAGTAGCAAGTTCGTCAACTTTTTGCACTACAACATTTTCAATCTTGGCTGCGCCACCCCAGTATTCTGGGAAGTGCTTAAAGACTTGTTGGGTAGCGTTGCGGCTGACAAAGCGGTATGCACCTGTGCCGTTTGGTTTTTGGCTCAGTGCCGAGTTTGCCATGTCTTTAGCAATCCAGTTCTTCCAATCGGTTTCGGTACCACTCCATTCGCCTAAGCCAACAGTGTATTTCTTTTCGACAACGCTCATGGCGAGGTACGAGAGTTTAGCCAAAGCTGTTGGGTCTTTTTTAGGCATGGTTAAAACCAATTGACCTTGTGCGTTGCACTCAGCAGCTTTGTTGATAGTGGCAAAGCTAGTGCTTGCTTTGGTGGCATCATCCCAGTACGAAAAACCAAGTAATGTATCGGAAACATATGGGTAGGCTTCTGTATCGTGGGTAATCAAATGCCGTTCAAAGCTGTACTCAACATCATCACAAGTCATGGTTGCGCCACTGTGGAACTTTACGTTTTTACGCAACGTAAATGTCAGGGTTTTACCACTGTTTGAAAACTTCCAAGCCGTAGCTAGACTAGGTTTGAGGTTAGCCAAATCCCGACCTTCATAACCAAGTAGGGTTTCGTACATATTCTCGATCCCCTCACCAGATGCCGTATCGTAGGCTTGGCTTGGGTCTAGGGTTGTAATATCGCCAATGACCATCGAAATCAAAGTGTTATTCGGAACTGCCGCGAATGCCAACATGGTTCCAAAACCGACCGCTAACGTTGAATACAATGCTTTTTTCTTCATAGAATCTCCTCCAAAAAAACAACAAACCCAACCAAGAATTGGTCTCGAGATGAGATTTGTGTTGGCAGAGGATAACACTAATGGCTTAGTTGTATAGTGAGGTTGTCAGTTTTGTGTCAGAATTATTAGTCTCGAGGTTAAAAAGCTAAGCATAAGGCGAAATCATTTGACCTTGATTTATTTGTACTCGAGAAGCTACTGGCTGTACTGGAACTTTTCTAGGTAAAACCGCGTACAATAAAGCTAGGAGGTAATTCCATGAAAAAATTGAATATCAAACTCTTAGCTCTTCCTGCTGTACTCGCTATTGCCCTTGCAGCTTGCAGTGCCGAGCAGCAAAATCAGATTCGCCGTGATGTCTTAAACCTTGCCAATCAAAAGCATTACATTACTGTCTACTCGATAGATGGTAACGAAACCATGCGTGGCGATGTAGACGGCAAAGTCACTCGAGCCGAAAGTGGTCAAGGACAAGGTACTGGTGGCGAGTACATTTATTGGTTTGACCCAAGTGGTAAGTACTACCAAACCAATATGCCGTACATTGTCACAACCGATCCAAACCGCACTGGCATTAAGAAATAAAAGAAGCGCGAAAAAGAGGAAGGAGAATCCCTCCTTCCTCTTTTTTCTTTCCTCCTTTAGACTGTTCCCATGACCATTCAAATTCTTGATACGACCCTGCGCGATGGTGCCTTAGCTGGTGGCGTGACCTTATCGGTAGACGATAAACTCCGCATTGCACCCTTAATCGATTCGCTTGGTGTGCATGACCTCGAGTGTGGTTGGGCAAGTGTGTTCCCTAAAGACCTCGAGTTTTTTGAACGAATCGCCGAGTTAAAATTACGTGCTCGAGTGGTGGCATTTGGTGCGACTCGTCGCCCTGAAACACTGGTTAAAAAAGATAAAGGACTCGAGATGTTACTGGCTTGTAATACCCCTGCTGTGAGTTTATACGGCAAGGTTTGGGGTTTACATATCGAAAAAGTGCTACGAACCACGCTCGAGGAAAACTTGTTGATGTTGTCTGATAGCGTGACATGGATGCGTGAATCGGGCAGAGAAGTGATTTTAATGGCAGAACATTTTTTTGATGCCCTACGAGACAACCCAGAATACGCCCTTAAATTTATTCAAACTGCGCTCAAGTCAGGGGCAAATACTGTGGTTCTTGCCGATAGCAACGGCTCGAGCTTACCTGCTGATATCAAAAATGGTGTGCAACGCGTACTCGAAATTGCAGGGAATATACCAGTTGGTGTGCATTTACATAATGATTTTGGATTAGCATTAGCCAATGCTCTAGCAGCACTCGAGGCAGGAGCAACCCATTTACAAGGCAGCATCAATGGGTATGGTGCTCGGAATGGTATTACCGATTTAACCGCTTTGTTGCCAATTCTGAAATTAAAACTGGGACACCGTGTGGTTTCGGATACCCAACTAGCAAAACTCACACCAGTTGCCCTCGAGATTGCCGAGTTGGTTGGCAAAAGTGCCGAAATGGACGATGCACCATTTGTTGGTCGGCGCGTCTACGAACACAAAACCGATACCCACGTTGCAGCAGTACTGAGCAGCCCAGAAGCTTACGAAGCCATTCCGCCCGAAAAAATTGGCAATGCTCGCAAGCTGATTATCCCAGGAGTCTCGAGACCCAGTTACTTAACCCGAATTGCTGAAACATACGATGTCAACTTAGCTGATGGTAGCGCCTCGAGCAACCGCATCTTAGCTGAACTCAAAAAACTAGAAGATGATGGGTACACCTTTGAAGATGCACCCGCCAGCCTCGAGTTAGCCTTAGGGCAACTCACAGGCAAATACCCAAGAGTTTTAACAGTCGAACGAGTGCGTTTATTTGATGCTATTCGCGGACGCGACCGACCTGTGGTTGAAGCCAGTTTAAGTGTCCGCATTGGACTCGAGGAAGAATACGTTGCCGCCGAAGCCAGCGGACCAGTCAAAGCTTTCTTAAAAGCCATTCAATCTGCTCTCAAACTTTCCGAGGACTCTGGGATTGTGCAGTACGGCTCGAGCCTCAAAGCCATTAGTATGCGAGTTCGTAGCTTAAATACTCGAGACGAAAACTTGCGTGTCCGAGCAGCCATCACCATTTCCGATGGCTCGAGAGATTGGACTTGCGTGGGCATTTCTGAAGATGTTTTACAAGCCTGTTGGAAAGCCCTTGTGGATGCAGTTGAATACGGATTAGCCACTAAGTAAACGTATCTGTTATTATCCCTTTGCCATGCCGCTCGAGAAGCAATTAGGAAAACTTACTTTAATCGGCGGTGGCTACCACTCGCGGGTCTACAGCAATGACCGTAATGAAGTGATTAAGGTTTATAAGCACGCCACTGGCATGCACCGTCTCGAAGCCACCAATATGACTCGAGCTGGGCTGGGCGAATGGCTAGTTGCAGCCACAGAAATTGCTGGTTTTGAAGTACTGATTATGAAACGCTTCGATGGTGCGCCAGTACAGGCTAATACGATTATGGAAGCTTTACCTGCTTTGGGCGTATTTTTACAGCAATTACATCAAGAAAAATATACACCTGTTGATTTACAGATAGTCCAAGAAAAACTTGAGCGTTTCGAGCTGAGTTTAAGGGCTTACCAAACCGAACTTAAACCCATGTTTGCTCGGGTTAAAACCGATCTCGAGAGTGGTGTTTTAATAGCAGCAAGTAGTTTTTGTCATTTGGATTTATGGTTTGAAAACATTCTTTTTGCTTTGCCTAACCAAGTCCGAGTTGTGGATTGGCACAAAGCTGCTTTAGAAGATGCTGCTCGAGATTATGCGTTACTTTTTACAGGCACACTCGAGTTATTACCGATTGCTACAGCTGGAACAGCAATTCTTGAGTTAGCCAAAGCCGAAGGTGTAGAAAAACGCGTTCCTGCTTATATTGCTTTAACCACTTTGCATGATTTGCACTGGTTTCTCGAGAAAAAACCCGAGGGCTTCCAAGCAGCTTTTGATTTAAAAGTGCCAAGGATTACTTGGTTTCTTGAACATGGTTTAACGTCGTAAAAATAAGCCAATAAGAACAGCACATAACACACCAAAAAAAGCCAATGCAATACTGACTCGAGTGCTTTGCTGGACTGTTTTATCTTGCCAAACCAAAGTTGCTCCTATCAATGGCACAAGCACTAAAGCAGCAATACCTAGCCACACCACAGGGCGTATCACAACACCAATGGCTAAGCATAGAATCGCCGCGCTTAAACCCAAACCAAATACTCGAGCCAATTGCTGCTCGAGTGTAGGTGTGACAGATTGTTGATTTTTGCTTTTCACTGAGTATCCTTACTATTTTACAAAGCGAGGCAGCGTTTTAAAACCAGTACTTACGAATTAAATCAAAAGCACTATACAAAACCAAAGCACTAAACATCAGTTTTAACGTTCTCACAGGCACTCGAGTTGCCCAACCACTGCTGATTCGAGCACCAATCAGAATCCCCAAAGCAATTGCACCAGCCAGTTCAGGCTCGAGTTTGCCACTAGCAATTTGAATACTGGCGTTGGCTATGGCAGTAAAACCCATCATAAAGGTACTGGTTGCCACGGCTGCCCGAAATGGTAAGCCAACCAGTAAATTCAGTACGGGTACTTGAATTGTGCCACCACCAATGCCCAGTAAACCACTCATCATGCCACCAAAAATCAGGGCTGGTTTAGCGAATTGAGAAGGTTCAGGGCGTTCGATATCGAGTTTATTTAAACCACGAATCAGCTCAAAAGCCGTGTAACAAAGCAGTACTGCAAAAACTGTGGCAATCAGTTTAGGCTCGAGTACCAGTAATAACAACGACCCAACAATGCCACCAAAAACTGTTAAAGGTGCAAGCGAATAAGCTGTTTGGAAACGCACAAATCCGCCCTTAGTTAAATACCCTGCGCTTGAGGCAACAGCCACCGAAAGTACCCCAAGTTGTGAAGCTGCAATAATTTGTTGCAATGTATGCGGACTTGAGAGAAATTGCCCTCCCAGTAATTCCATAGTGGGTACGACGACTACACCACCACCTAAACCAAGCATGGCACCTAGCCCACCTGCCAGCAAACCTGTGAACAGGGGAAATAAAACATCGAGCCAATTCATAGGCTCGAGAATAACAGATTAAACGCGTAGCTGCGCTTATCAAAAAAAACTCGAGCAAATCAAAAGTATTTGCTCGAGTTACACAATGGTAAAGTGCTTATTTAATCAAACCAATGCCACGTAAAGTATTGGTGATTTTTTCATCCTCGAGTTTCAAAAAAACATCAAAACGGCTACCCGATTGGTATAAATCCAACCAGTTCTTTTGTTTTAAGATACTTTGCCATAATTCCGATGCACTTAAACGATTCATCATGTTGACAAGGTCACGGCGATGCTCGTTGCTAATCCGAGGTGGGGCAACAATGCCACGCCAATTGGCGAGTTCTAAACGAATACCTTGTTCTTTAAACGTTGCGATATTGACACCGGGTACACGTTTTGCGCTGGTCACACCAATTGCCCGTAATTTACCCGATTCGATTAAGGGTAAAAATTCGGATAAACTCGAGACTCCAGCAGCCACTTGGTTTGATTGCATGGCTGTAACCACTTCGCCACCACCTGAGAAAGGCGTATAACTTATTTTTGTTACGTCCACACCACCAGCTTGGGCAAGTAAACCAACTGCAATATGGTCTGTGCCACCAGCACTACCTCCAGCAATCGCAAAACCTGCTGGATTGGCTTTCCACGCTGTAATAAATTCTGATAGGTTACTAATTTTACTACTGGCAGGCACAACAATCACTTCGTACTCACCAGTTAAACGCGCAATTGGTGTGACCATATCTAAATTGGCTTTGGAATTATTGGTTTGAATAGCACCAACCATGACTAAACCCATGACCATGAGTGTGTGCTCATCGCCTTTAGCATTGACAAATTGCCCTAAGCCAATTGTGCCACCAGCCCCTGGGATATTGACCACATCAACATTCGATGCCAATTTTGTCGACTCCAACACAGCTTTAATCGCTCGAGCCGTCTGATCCCAACCGCCACCTGTTGCAGCTGGTGCAATAATTTTCAAACCTTCGACTTGTGCAACGCTAACACTCGATACACTAAACCCTGCGAGAACAGCCAACATACCTACCCCAATTAACCAACGTTTTTTCATCAATTGCTCCTTGAATAAGAAGTCTATCAGCAAGTTAAAGGAAAACCGCTGGTATTTGACCAAGGTTTTCTGCTCGACTTTAGGTTAGTTTTTGGTAAACAATAAAACACCTCGAGTTTATAGGCTCGAGGTGTTTTGGTTGCTGATTTAATCCTTAACCAGTTCGATATCGCTTAGTTCGTGCCACGGCAAACCCCATTTGTTCATTGCGTCCATAAATGGGTCTGGGTCGAATTGTTCCATGTTCCACACACCCGCTTTCATCCATTTACCCTCGAGCATCAGCATAGCACCAATCATGGCTGGAACACCTGTGGTGTACGAAATGCCTTGGGCTTGGACTTCTTTGAAGGTTTCGGCATGATCGCAGACATTGTAAATAAAATGGGTTTTTGGCTTACCATCTTTAATGCCTTTGATTTGCACGCCTATGCAAGTTTGCCCTGTGTAATTGGCAGCTAGGCTTTCAGGAGCTGGCAAAATTGCTTTTAAGAATTCAATCGGGGCAATGTCCACACCTTTAATCCGAATAGGTTCGATGCTGGTCATACCGACTGTCTCGAGCACACTTAAATACTTGATGTATTGTTCGCCAAAGGTCATCCAGAAACGAGCACGTTTAAGGGTTGGGAAATGCTTAACTAAGCTCTCGAGTTCTTCGTGGTACAGAACAAAGCTTTTACGGGTTTGGACTCGAGGGTAGTAAATATCTTGGCTAATCTCGAGTGGCGTGGTTTCGACCCATGCGCCGTTTTCCCAGTAACGCCCATTAGCAGTAATTTCACGGATATTAATTTCTGGGTTGAAATTGGTAGCAAAGGCTTTACCGTGGCTACCATTGTTACAATCCACAATATCCATGTAGTGCATTTCGTCAAAGTGATGCTTAGCATGGTAAGCACTGTAAACATTGGTTGCGCCTGGGTCGAAGCCCGAACCAAGTAGCGCCATTAAACCAGCATTCTGGAAACGTTCTTGGTACGCCCATTGCCAACTATACTCAAACTTTGCAAGGTCTTTGGGTTCGTAATTAGCAGTATCAAGGTAATGCACACCCGTCTCGAGACACGCATCCATAATTGGCAAATCTTGATATGGCAAGGCAACGTTAATCACCATTTTGGGTTTGTATTCACCAATTAATTTGACCAAGGCTGCGACATCGTCGGCATCCACTTGGGCTGTGGTTACCACTGTTTTACTATTTGGAAAGAATTCTTTAATTTCGGCAGCAATTTTATCGCATTTGGCTTTGGTGCGACTGGCAATCATTAACTCAGTAAATACCGAATCGTTCTGCGCGCATTTTTTAGCAACCACACCGCCGACACCGCCAGCACCAATCATTAGGACTCGAGACATGGGTTAAGAATACCTTAATTACGTAAGTCTTACAAAGCTCGAGCTGTGACAGCTGCAATGGCGCGAATGAGTTGCATTTCGGTGTAAGGCTTGAGTAAGTACCGCACATTGGTGCTACTGGTATTACGAAATAACCCAAAACCCACTTTGGGTTCGGTGGTGACAATCGCAATAACAGGTGTTAAATTGCGTTTTTCACGAATTACTTTGACAGTCTCGAGTGGGTCTTCCCAATCTAGCAGCACTGTATTGGGTCGGCGTGAAGCCAACAATTGCTTAGCTGCTTCGAGAGTTGTGGCGTGCATCACACGATAACGTTCTCGAGTCAGGGTGAGGGTACAGAGTCGGCGGGTGGTTTGGGAATTAGAAACAATCATCACCCAAGGGTCGTCAGGGCGCACTTCGGCATGGCGTACCATCTGTGCCTCGAGCATTAAATGCAATTGATGATAGGTATCCCCTTCTGGGGTATTTAACTCAGCCGCAATACTAGCAGCGCTGCGTTGCCCATCTATGAGGTAAATTAATTCCCATTGCCCAATGGTTAAACGGCTGGTACGGGTATCATTTTCGATGTCTACAGCAATCTCGAGCACATCGTAGGGTTTGACTTGCCCACGTCGCCATTCGTCTAAGCGGCGCGTAGCTTCCATCAAAATACCGCTGGCATCAAGTAAATGTGGGGTTGGCACTTGCGAAGCGTCTAAGCCGCGTTCCTTAAAATGAAATTTAGACCGAGGAATATCCGCCCAAATCATCACTTCAACCATTGCATCGAGTACTTGCGCCTCGAGTGCCGCTCGTAAATCTTGGTCGTTAATCACACCGTTACGAACTGCCATCATGCCCAGTAAAGTGTGCGGGTTTTCTTGTTTTTGTTTAGCAATAAGTTTTTGGATATCCTCAGGGGTTGTGAATTCTAAACGCACCATGTACTCGCCAAGGTTAGCGCCATCTTCGACTCTGGCATATAAGACTTTGCCATCCTCAAAATGAATTTTGGCTTCGCGTTCATCGAGATTAACCACCAACACACCCGATTTTCGCCCACCCGCTATCAGGGTGAGAATATCTTCAATCGGAACATCTTTGAGGCGACCACTTATCACAGCTTCTCGAGTCTACCAAGAAAATACGTGGGCATGGGTGAAGCGTTTCTTGTATGCTAGGACTCAATGCAATTAGCAACTCGAGTGCAAAGTTTTACGCCCAATCCGTTTACGGAACTCACAATGCTGGCAGTGCAACATCAAGCTGTCAATTTAGGACAGGGTTTCCCTGATTGGGCACCGCCTGATTTTGTCCTTGAAGCAGCCCAGCAAGCTTTCAAAACCGCTTCACATCAGTACAGCCCACCTAGAGGCGTGCCGAGATTGTTACAAGCTGTGGCTGATTTGCTCGAGCCACAAATTGGCAGCATAGATGCTTTGAATGAAATCACCATCACGGTTGGTGCTACCCAAGCTTTACATGTGGCATTACAAACCTTGGTCAATCCGCTTGATGAAGTGATTTTACTCGAGCCTAAATTTGATTCGTACAGCCCACAAGTCAAACTCTGCGATGGCGTACCTGTTTTTGTGCAATTAGACATCGAAGGTGAGCAATGGGTTTTGAACCTCGAGAAAGTTCGCGCTGCGATCACACCACACACTAAGGTTTTACTGCTGAACACCCCGCATAACCCAACAGGCAAAGTCTTTACTCAAACCGAACTCGAGGGAATCGCTGCCCTTGCCATAGAACATGACCTTTGGATTATCTCGGATGAAGTCTACGACCGTTTAGCATTTGCTGCACCTCACATCAGTATTGCCAGTTTACCAGGCATGTCCGAACGCACCATCACCATTGGCAGTGCTGGTAAAATATTCTCGGTCACTGGGTGGCGTATTGGCTGGGCAGTTGCACCAGCGCATATCAGTGCTGCCCTGCGTGGCGCTCACCAATGGATGCCTTTTCATGCCACAGGACCAGTCCAAGAAGCCATTGCCAGCAGCCTCGAGCAAGCAGCCAATAACCAGTATTATCAGCAACTGCACGAACGTTTTATTCAGCAACGCAACACTTTATACGCGGTCCTTGAAGATGTTGGTTTTACCCCCTTAATGCCCGAAGGTGGTTATTTTATTGTCGCAGGTATTGATCAATTCTCGAGCGATGTACACAGTTTTGCTAAACATTTGGTTACCAAAATTGGGGTAGCCGCCATGCCAGTACCAATTTTTTACGACCCTAGTACTCGAGGCAGCGCCCCCAATGCCCTGCGTTTTGCGATGTGTAAATCACTCGAGACCATTGCCGCCGCCGCTAATCGGCTCGAGCAATTAAAACCGCACGCATAGTTCAAGATTCTTTTTATCAACCTCGAGCTATGCCTGAAACTGACTATAAAGTTGTTGTTTGTACCAACATCAGGAGACAACCATGAAACTCGAGAATCGAAAAGGTGCAACCCGTGTGTCCGACATCCCCAAACCAGTTCTTGAAGGGTTAAATACAGGCACCCTCGAGAGTGTTAATTTAACTGAATGGCTGGCTGTTGATGCCACAAAATTACTTGAACACGCCTTGGTTTCGCTTAAACTCAAACAAACAAAAAACTTGCTTGCGGCTGTACAAGACCTTGCAACGCTTGGCATCATGCAGCGCACCGAACGCATTGCAGGTTTACTCGATAATGCAGGGGTTTCAATTCAACTGCTCTCGAGCCACCACTCCGATACAATTCGTTGTTGGGCAGCATTTATTGCTGTAACCCGAGCCACAACATTGCAAGCAAAACTCGAGGCAGTGCAACCTTTTGCTGCCGATTTACATTTTGGTGTTCGAGAAATCGCTTGGATGGCTTGGCGACCTCATTTGAACGCAAACCTAGGCATTGGATTAACATTGCTTGAAGCCTGGACACAAGCTGATGATGCCAACCTCAGACGTTTTGCCAGTGAAGTCAGCCGTCCACGTGGCGTTTGGTGCGCTCATATTCAAGCTCTCAAAGACAAGCCTGAATTGGCATTGCAATTACTCGAGCCATTGCGTTCTGATGATTCAAAGTACGTTCAAGCCAGCGTTGCCAACTGGCTTAACGATGCCAGTAAAACCCAAGGCAACTGGGTTGAATCTGTCTGTGCTCGTTGGCTCGAGCAAAGCCCGAGCAAAGAAACCAAATGGATTGTCAACCGTGCTTTACGCAGCCTCCGTAAGCAAAAAGAAGAGTAGACGAAACACCTAGTTCGTCTACTCTTGTACCTCGAGTATTAGAAACTGTAACGCACACCAAAACCTAATCGCCAAAAAATTGGGTTAGTAAATAATAAACTCAGTTCGCCATATGCCGATAAACCACCACCTAACGAATACTTAGCACCTGCCAATGCACCCACTGCAAAAGGTCCACTTGGCACCAATGGAATGACCACTCGAGGTCCGCCATAAATGACAAAATTCTGCACTTGAAAAGTTGCCAAAGCAGCTAAACCCAGCCCTAATCCAAAACTATTGCCAATAATTCGTCCTTCAAGGTCGGCTCGGGCGTTAATACCAATTGGTCCAACTCGAGCTAAATCTTCAATCTCGAGGTTGATACCAAAAACCAAACTGCTGGTGATATCGCTTCCTGCTGTACCGCTGAGGCTACCACCTACCGAAAAGCGTTGTGCTCCTGCCAAACTCGAGAATCCCAGAAGTGCGACCAATACAAATAACCATTTTTTCATACGACCTCCTCAGTTTTTGTTACTGGGGTCATTGTACGTCAGGGGGCGTTAAAAAAGCGTGAATTGCAGATTTTGATTGTGATAGACAAATTACCTTCAGTCAAATAATTTGGTTCTATGGCGTGTTCGCCTTGCCATACTGCCATTGTCCTGTTGTACCACCACTCCAAAAGCACTCACCTTTGGGTTTAATCAGTAATGCCTGCCGTAAACCCTCGAGTGGCACTCGCACTGCAAAACGGGTTTTGCTATGCCAAACCTCGAGATGCGCTAAACCAAGTACAGATGTAACTTTGGCTGCACGGTTCACAGCAAGGTCAAATAAAGCATTGGGGGCATGATCCATACAATAGCTACGAGTGAGCACTTAAAAAACCAATACCAACTCGAGCGCCTCCTTGTGCTAAATTTTCAGCTTTAACTTTGCCTGCATGAGCGTCAGCAATAGCTGCAACAATGGCTAAACCTAAACCAGTGCCAGTGCCTTGTTTAACAAAAGGTTCAAAAGCTTCTGCCAGGATTTCTGGGCTAAAACCAATCCCTTTATCCTCGAGCCAAATCCAAGTGTGTTCGGCAGTAATCTCGAGTGTAAATTGCGTTGCACCACTGCCATGATCTTCGGCATTTTTGACCAAGTTTTCGATGGCTAACTCGAGTAAATCTCGTTCGGCGTTAATGGTGGCATCGCCTTGAACTGGTAATTCAAAATTGGCTTCGAGGAAATCACGTAATGCGATGGGTTGCCCTTGGACTGTGCCGCGACCCTCGAGCCGAGCCAGTGTTAATAAACTGCCTAAAACCCGTTCGGTACGTCTGACCGCTTCAAGGGCATATGAAGCTGCAAAAGGTTCTTCTGGGTGACGCTCGAGTACCTCGAGATAATTTCTAGCAGCCGTCAATGGGTTACGTAATTCGTGTGAGGCGTTATAAGCAAAACGTTTAGCACTTTGTTCTTGTAGGCGTGTTCGACTGAGGGTGTTACGTAAATCTGCCAGTAAACCATTCAAGGCATTGACTGCTGGTTTTAATTCTGGCAGTGGCGGAGTTGCTAGTGCCTCGAGTTGATTAGCATTTCGGCTGGCAATATCAGCAGCAAAACGCTCGAGTGGAATCAATGAACGCCGCACCCCATACGAACCAAAAAATAAGGCAATGGTTAACAACAAAACCGCCCAAAGCCACAACGATGACTGATTACTGACCCGCACCACCACATCACTGGCTCGAACTTCCTCGAGTTGCCCTGCATTAAAACGCAGCAGCGCTGGTTCGGTACGAGTTTGTAATTGTGCCAATGTGACAGTGCGTGGAGCTGTTGGAATCACCACTGGTTTAGGTGTTGGCACAGCTGGTGGCACATTTAAAGAAACACTGTTTTGGTCTGCCACAAATGGATTTTCGTTACGTTGAGCAGCAGCATCAGGTTCGGCGGCTTTGGCACTCGGTGCTTGGGGTGTAGGTGCCACTGGTTTTGCCTTAGGTTTACTGCTGACTCGAGGGGTTGTTTCTTGACTGGCTACGGTTGTGTCTTTAAACTCGAGTTGAGGTGTTTGCCGACTAACAAACCAAATACTTAGCCCAATCAGCAACATGGCTAATGGCGCAAGCCACAATAGCAAACGTAAACGCAGTGTCATGCGTTTGCCCCATTTGAACGCAACGCATAGCCAACACCACGAATGGTTTGAATTAAATTTGGTGCACCAAGGCTGCGTCGCAAACCAGCAACCAAGGCATCTAAGGTATTAGGGTCTACTTCTTCACCCCAGACAGCTCGCATCAAGGATTCTCGAGCCAGAACCCGTTGTGGATGCTCAAATAAAACTTGTAACAACCGAAAACCTTTCGGGGTTACTTCAAGAATCTGCCCAGCTCGGCGCACCTCAAGGGTTAAAAAATCGAGGACAACATCAGCAAATTGACTACGCACCACTTCAGTTTTGCTACGCCGCAACAACGCTTCGATCCGCGCTAAAATCTCGGATAAAGAATAGGGTTTAACCACATAATCATCCGCCCCTGTTTTTAACCCACGCACTTTGGCTTGTACTTCATCCAAGGCAGTCAGCATTAAAACAGGCACAACAGACCGCATGCGGATTCGCTCGAGTACGCCAAAACCATCCATTCCAGGCAAGACAATATCTAATAACACCACATCAGGCAGTGCGTCCAACAAGGCTAAACCTTGCGTTCCATCCGTTGCTTCTAAAACTTCGCACCCCTCGAGTCGTAAACCCAAAGCAAGGGAGGCTCGTACAGCGGCATCATCTTCAATCAGTAAAACTCGAGCTTTCATAAAAGCCAGTTTACGCGGTTCACCTGATACAAACCTGAAATAAACCACGCTGCTATCTGGGAGGGGATAGCAGCGCTTGAGGAAATTCTAGCAGAAGCTTTTTATGGCACATGTTCAAAAATCACAGACAAACTTGTTAAAGTGCGGTATGCCCACATTCACACCTTGGCTTGGATTGTTTTTATATTGTGCCAATTTGCTACTGGGCTTGGGTTTGCAATTGCGGTTGTATCATTTACACAAAGCCCGCTGGGTGCATCACGCACTGTATTTTTGTGTTTTTGTTGGTGCCATTGCCAGTTGCCTTAGCCTTTTCTCGAGCGGGCGTTGGTGGGGTTTACTACCCACTTTGCTTTGCTTAACACTTCTACCCAGATTCAAAGGCGGCTCGAGAACTCACGCAACTCTTACACTGGGCGGGCTTCTTGGCTATGCCTTGATTTTTATATAGACTCGAGAATTAATTGCTGATTGACTGTGATTAAACCAGGCACATACAGCGTTACATTGCCATTAAAAACGCCATTAGCCGCAATGTTCCAAGTGGCTAAAACTTGTTTGGGCGCAGTTGGTTTAAGGTACACATTTTTTAGTGTGCCATTGAGCGTGATTGGTCCATTATACGTAAAAGATGGTGTATCAACTGTACCAGTCACATTAGAACCGATACTCAATCGAACGGTTCGAGCTGTGCTAGAAAGATTCTTCAGCGCCAAGGTAACTGCATACCGATGCCCGTAATTACCATGCGTACGATCTGAAGAATCCGATAAGCGCATACTAAAAGCCGCTGTTTGATCTTGCAAAATTACTGTACCACTCGGATTTTTTCCTGTGGTATTCAAATCCAAACCAATATGGGCAGGTGCAGCAGGAATATCTACATTCGTTGTGCCATTCCAACCAGAAGCCGCATAAATTCCTGCTTCACGTCCAAATTTATCTGGTGCAGGCAGGGCTGCTAAATCGCCTGTCGCAGGAGCACCTTGGGTTGCATTCACTGCATCGGTCAATGTGCCACTCGAGGTAACAACAGTATAATAATAAGCACCTGCACTGGCTGTTATTTCAAAACGACCATCCACTAAACTACCATTTGGCATAGTGGCACGATAAACTTGATACGCTTGCTGAGAAGCCAATGTCACACTCGAGAAAGTGGTACGTGGTGTGTTATCAAGCCAATCTCGAGCCACTTGGTAACTTTGCCCTGTACTGACTCCAAGCGGTTTTTCTTGATTGGTGTAGACTGAACCTTTACCTGAAATAGTGATACCTGTTGTTTGTGGATTGGTGACAATCACATGCAGATAACGGGTTACTCCACTTTTATTAATATGAAAAAGGTACAAAGGATGCGTCCCAGAAAGTGGTGTTGCAGCACCACCTCGAGCTGCATCGGTACGCGAATTTTGCATTAACCACCCATTGCCACGAAACACTTCTGGGTTATTGCTTTTCCAAATACTCGAGCCTGAAAGATCACCACCTAATGGTTTCAGATTTGCAGGACTCACAATGCTGCTAGAGAGTGCCCCATTTGTCCATTGATTAGTAGTATAAGAAATAGTGGCTTGTAAACGCAGTGGTATTGCCGTTTCACTCGTGGTGCTTGGTAGTGTATCAGCCACAAAACCACCTAGGTTTGGGTCTTGAACTGGAACAGATTGACAAGCTACAAATACACCGACTGCGCCCAACAGGGCAACGAACATTTTTGGTTTTTGCATAAAACAGTCTAACAAATAGTTCTCCTGAAAATATAGCTACTTTAATCGTTACAAATCACACAACCAGCTTGATGCTGATACACTTGATGCAAAGTCCACAGAGTAACCTGCTCTGGACGTAGATAAAATCTCGAGCATTAGATGCGTTTTTGCTGCAATTGGCGGCTCGAGAACAAACAGACTCCGCCAATCATGAGTAAAACAATTGTGGCAGCAAAGTTTCCCCACGGAGTCCAAGCCAGCGTTTGTTGAGCCAATCTGATTTTATCGGGTTTTTCCTCGAGAAAAATAATTCGTTTTGTGTCACCAAGTTTTGCGTTGTTATACTCAGCTTCACTAACAACCAAATCAGCAAATTTCAATTCGCCAAGTGGACGTGCTGGATTTGAGATGCTAAACGAAACTCGCAAAGCAAACGGTGTACAAGTACGATCTTTGCACAATGAACGATACGGTAATTTTTGAAAAACGCTGGCATTTTTTTGTATACCACGTTGCTGCAAAGCCGTAAATTCCGGAACCGAAAAAAACAAAGTTAAACCACCAAGACCAAGCGCTATCAGCCAAGCAAGCACAGCAAACAGCAGCAACCACTCGGCTTTGGAGAAGACTCTTTTATTCACTAAATCCCCCAAATTTGTCTTTGAACCAAAAAATTGAAGCCCTCAGATAACCAAGTCAAAAAGAATATGAAACGCATATGCCTTTGCTATTATCCCATGTTTTCAAATATCCAGCCAAGACTCGAGTCAGCAAAGCAAATTTTCTTTTGCCATAAACGATTTTGAACTGAGACGCTACTGAGACGCTTGCTCGGTAAACTCGAGATACAAAATGACTAGGTTAGTCATGATCTCGAGTCAGGAGTGGTTTTTATGAAAAAGTTTTGCTTAACAGTGCTGGGTTTGGTGGCGTTGATGACTTCATGTAATTCTGTGGGAACACTCGAGGCGGCGGCAGGTGCGGCTGTTATTGAAATGCAGAACGAACGTCAGTATACGGCTGGAACAAGCCTAAAAAATTCGTATTTTGGTTTACACGTTGTTGTGCCACAAGGTTTTATTGCCCAGTTTAAGGAATCGGCTGGTGCACAGGTACTGGTTTTTGCCAAAACTGGTGTTGGGGTGATTGCCATTTTACAACAAGGGGTCAACAGTACCGAGTATCAGCGCTTAATGGCACAACCATTCCCACTCAGTCCACAATTAACGTTCCAACCACTTGGAAGTCCTATCCAGCGAGGCTCGAGTTTAACAACTGCTTTTGCTGATGCTGCGGGTTTAGCCACAGCAAAAATGCAGGCTGTAGCCAATGCAAATGGGTTTAGTCCGTTGTTGCTGGCTTTTACCAATGCTGGACAACAAGCTTTGGTGGACTCGAGTTTACAAGCAGTAGCAGCTAGTTTTAAATCGGTTCAGGGTTTAAGTACCAGTGGTGATGCTAAAACCCGTGCTGATTGGCAAAATACTTTGACGGGTAGAGCCTTAACCACCAGCGGTGGCAGTTTTGACTCGAGTGTCAATGGTACAGGTAGTACCTCAAACGATACCCGCTTGCGATTATGCAGCACTGGACAATTTGAATTTACCCGCACTTCTTCGATTTCGATTGGTATTCCCAATGGCGATGGTCTTTCAAGTGTGGATAAAGATCAGGCAATTGGGCGCTGGAATCTCGAGTTGGTTTCGGCTAACACAGCCGTGTTGGTCTTAACCGATACCACTGGTTTGCAACGGCGTTTACTCTTACAAGTCAGACAAAATTCGTTTTTAGTGGATGGTAAGGCATTCAATCCTAATAATGCCAGTGGTTGCTAGTGGTTGTCACGCAATCCCAGATACTGCATGTCATACTAAGTGTATGGATTTTTTCGAGGTGCTTAGAAATCGTAAAACCACCAATGGTCCATTTGACCCACGTCCTGTCAGCCGTGAACACCAGAAATTACTGATGGAAGCGGCTTCTCGAGCGCCAAGTCATTTTAATTCGCAGCCTTGGCGTTTTGTTTTACTCGAGGAAAAAGCGCGAATTCTTGAAGTGGCAGAAATCGCGGGTCATTCGATGGAGCATTTGATTCAAGCGGGTTTATTTTTTGAGCGTTACCGTCCGTATTTTCGTTTTTCCGAAAGCGAATTAGAAGCTCGAGGCGATGGCATTCATTTTGATCAGTTACCTGGTCCACTTAAACCTTTTGCTAAACAGGTGATGTCGCCAACTGGTATCAATATTATGCGTTCCTTGGGTGTGCCTAAAATGCTAGGTAAGGATAATCGAGATTTAGTCGCTGGTAGCCCATTACTGATTGGTGTGATGCTTGATAAAACCGAGTATATTCCCGAGAAATTATCTGGGTTTTACAGTGTTTTTGGTATGGGTGCAGCCATGGAAAATATTTGGTTAACAACCCATGCCCTTGGTATGGGCATTCAGTTTATTAGTACACCCATGGAAATTCCTGAATCTTGGGCAAAAATGAAAAGTATTTTACGTGTCCCAGATCATCTCGAATTAATGGCAGTGTATCGCCTTGGTTATTTGCGCGAAGGGCAACGCCGTCCAAGTATTGATTGGAGTAGTCGTCATCGTAAAAAATTATCACAATATGTCTTTCGAGAAACCTGTGACACCCCAGAAAGTGATGCGTAATTCCTGATGCGTTCCGAGTTTCCCAACATTGTGGCTGTTGGCACGGCTTTACCGCCATATCAAGTGGCTCAAGATGCTGTACGGCACTTAATTCATGCTATTTTTAAGCATTCAACGCGTGATCTCGAGCGGTTACTCAGTGTTTTTGATAACGGTCATGTGAAAACACGCTATTTAAGTGCGCCACTTGAGTGGTATTATGAGTTGCGCTCGTGGTCGGAACGCAATGAAATTTATACCACCCAAGCCCTCGAGATGTCTGAACGGGCTGCTCGAATTGCCCTCGAGCGAGCCAATCTTGAAGCAGCGAGTGTTGATGCAATTTTCTTTGTCTCGAGTACAGGGCTTGCCACACCCAGTTTAGATAGTTGGTTGATTAAACGCCTTGGCATGAGCCGTCATGCTGTGCGGGTACCAATTTGGGGTTTAGGTTGCGCTGGTGGAGCCGCAGGGCTGAACCGAGCTGCCGAATTTATTCGTGGTAAACCCAATAGCACTGTGTTGTTGGTCTGCGTTGAATGCTCGAGTTTAACCTTTCAAGCCAACGATCCAAGCCGAGCCAATCTGGTCAGTACCAGTTTATTTGCCGATGGTGCCGCTGCTGTGGTGCTGTCTGATCAACACCCTGGGCTGAGCGTCTTGGGCGGCTCGAGTACTTTATGGGATAACACCGAAGATGTGATGGGTTGGGAAGTTGTGGACACTGGCTTAAAGGTTTTACTATCAAAAAGTGTGCCTGTTATTGTTGAAAATTATATTCATGCCGATATTAAACATTGCTTACAACCCTTTAAGCTCGAGTTATCTGATATCGAGCATTACATCACCCATCCTGGTGGCGAAAAAGTCATGCAGGCATTTTGTAGTGCATTATCCATAACAGAAAATAAACTCGAGGATTCAAGAATCATTCTCGAGCAACATGGCAATATGAGCAGTCCAACTGTGTTATTTGCTCTCGAGCGATTTATGACTCGGCAAACACCAAGTGGTGAACATGCACTTCTAACCGCGATGGGACCAGGTTTTTGTGCCGAACATGTGGTCTTAAAAACCAAATAAGATTAGACCTCGGGCGAAAGTCCCCAAATTCAATCTCACAGGGGAGGGGCTTGTGTTCGCCCTGCCCCAAAATCAAAATGAAATGACTTTCGCCCGAAGTCTATTATTGTCTCACAAACCAAGTAATTCCGCCTCGAGTCGTTCGGCTGCTAATAAACCAACCCCAATTAAACCTGCATCTTTGCCTAGGCTCGAAAGCTCGAGCGAAGTGGCTAAGCCAATATTTGAAAGCATGGCTTTGATTGGCTCGAGGACAAGTTCTTTGGTGTGAGGAAATTCTTGGCGCAAAATAATTCGTTCTGGGTCGAGTGTGGTAATAACCCCTGCAATGGCAAAAGCAATGTGCTGCACAGCTTTTTGAATTGCATTTTTAGCTTTTTTAGAACCATTAAAAGCGGCTTGGAAGACTTCTGCTTCCCAATGATCTTGGCGTGGGTCTGGGCTAACAGAGCGCAAAATATCAAAAAAATCGTATGCCAAAGAACCTAAGCGTGGTTGGGCAAAAACCTCAAAATTGGCTGGCAAATACGAAAGTTCGCCTGACATCCCTCGAGTACCACGCATCAGTTTGCCGTCAGAAACGATACCTGCACCAATCCCAAAGGCGAAAATAATAAAAGCCGAGTTATTGGTGCCGCGCCCACGGCGAAATTCGCCCCATGCAGCACTGCGGGCATCGTTCTCGAGGATAACGGGTTTACCAAGGTATTGTTCTAAACTATGGCGTTCTAAGGTACGAAGCCCAAAAATCCAACTGCGCTCGAGCGCATCAAATGGTGTGACAATGCCTGGGGAGCAAATACCGATGCGTTTAGCCCGAGGGAATTGTTCGACAACTTCGCGTAGATGAGCTAAAGCATCCTCTCTGGAAAGTTTAGAGAAACGATACATGCTGATGGTTTGGATTTGCTCGAGTTGTTTGCCGTATAAATCAAAAATTGCGGCTTGTAAACTCGAACCGCCAAGGTCTATGGCAAGGATATGGTGCAATTCTGGACTGGTACGAAATCGCTTGGCTGGTCTCCCCTGCCCGCGTTGTTCGCCTTGCTCGAGCAGTAAATTATTTTTTTCCAAACGTCTCACTGCTTGTATCACAGCGGGAAGGCTCAGTTTTGTTTGGTATGCCAGCTCGGGTTGAGTCAGTATTTCATGTCCGCGCAACGCAGCATAAACCCGATAATGTGCCTGATTGTGACTCACGTTGCAAACGGTAGCAGAAAAACTTACTAAAGTCGAGTTTAGAAACCCACATCGCAATTCTACCCTTAGCCTGATCCACTTGGAGGATGTATGAAAAATCGTGTCACCGTATTTGCCGCTTTCGGAATTTCAGCCGTTGTTGCCGTAGGATTAGCCCAAAATGCTCCTGCTACCAACCCACAAAAAGGCAATACCAACATCAAAGGCGAAATTACCTTATTTAGTTGGGCAGAACCCAGTTACAGCTCGGTATTAGCCGAATTCAACAAGCTTTACCCCAATATCCAAGTAAAATTCACCACGGTTGGGTACGCTGATGCTTACCCTAAAATCACTGCTAGTTTTGCGGGCAATGTACCACTTGCCGATGTCGTCATGATTGAATCAGAACGGGTCGAAATTTATGGCACCCGTTTCCCTAATGCCTTTACCGACCTGAGCGCTTGGGGTAAAAAATGGGAACGCAACTTTGACCGCAGCAAATGGGCACAAAGCGAAGTCAAAGGCAAACTCCTGACCATGCCAACCGATGCGGCTCCTGTAGGCATGTGGTACCGCGCAGACCTGCTCGAGAAAGCAGGTGTCGAACCCAGCAGTATTAAAACTTGGAACGATTATCTCGAGGCTGGTAAAAAAGTGGTAATAGCCAATCCTGGTATCAAAATGGCAGGCATTGATGTGACAGGTTCAGAAACGCTA
Source organism: Deinococcales bacterium (assembly GCA_013298595.1). Classification (GTDB taxonomy): domain Bacteria; phylum Deinococcota; class Deinococci; order Deinococcales; family JAAFIG01; genus JAAFIG01. The sequence goes on from JAAFIG010000001.1 coordinate 200,098, forward strand.
ATGCGAACCTTAATTCAACAACAAGGCAGTTTTTACATAGACCAAGATGGAAAAATTGCTGTCAACAGCAGCAAAATGGTTCGTGCGCTTAGCTTTGTTAAAAGCGCTTGGGATGCTGGCATTCTGGCAAATGTTCAAGGCACCGATGGTTTAATTGGTGCAATCAAAGGCAACCGTGTGGCTGGAGTGAATTTACCAGTTTGGATGATTGGTATTTTTAAAGCCTTTACGCCAGAGCAAAAAGGTAAATGGGGAGTTGCCCAACTGCCAAGCCTGACCGCTGGCGGAGGACAAACGGCATACATTGGTGGCTCGAGTTTAGCCATTCCAAGCAACAGCCAAAACAAAGAAGCAGCTTGGGCATTTGTTGAATGGTACACAACCTATGGTAGCAAAAATGTCCTTGAGAAACGCGGCGCTTGGCCCAGTTTCTTACCTAGCCTAAGCGCCCCTGTACTCAATGCCGCTGACGCATTTTTTGCTACCCCAAATGTTTTTGCTCCATTTAAGAAATCGGCGTTCCTGAGTAAATCATTGCGTTACTCGAGCGATTATGACAAAGCTTTTGCCGCTGTGGTTGCCGCTCAAGCCAGTGTCTTAACAGGGGATCAGAGTGTGCAAGCTGCTCTTGATAAAGCAGCCAACGATCTGAAGAACCAAACTGGGCGCGAAATCGCAGGTAAGTAACGGTAAAGAAAAGGGTTAAAGGTAAAAATCAGTCATACACTTTTGCCTTTAACCTAACGCTTTCACCTCAAAACTTTTATGACCTCGAGACGCATTGTTTTAACACCTTGGGCATTCCTGACCCCAGCTTTACTGTTGTATGCCTTGTTCACAGTGTACCCAGTGGCTCGAGCTTTGATTCTCAGTTTTCAGCGCAACATAGATGGCGAAATTCGCTGGGCAGGAGTGGCGCAGTATCAGCGTTTACTTGGCGATGATGTTTTTAAACAAGCGCTTTTTAACACAGGTATTTTCTTGGTTGTCCAAGTACCCATTATGTTGTTGGCTGCTTTATTGATTGCAATTGCCTTAAATTCTAAACGCTTTCCATTAAGGGCACTATTTCGCAGCGCTTTTTTCCTGCCTAGCATCATGAGCTTAGTGGCTGTGGGTGTGCTTTTTCGGGTTTTACTCAATGAAGACCTTGGCTTAGTCAATTACCTCATCTCGAGTTTAGGACTCAGTGCCGTACCGTGGATCACTCATCCGTGGTGGGCAAAAATTACGGTCATGCTGCTTTTAACGTGGCGTTACACAGGTTTTATGATGGTCATTTATTTATCTGGTTTACAAACCATTCCCGATGAACTCTACGAAGCTGCCGAGATAGATGGCTCGAGTGGTTGGCAATCTTTTTGGTATATCACCTTGCCACTCTTGCGTCCAACGATTTTGTTCACCACTGTACTAAGTACCATTGGTGTTTTACAGATTTTTGACGAAGCCTTAATTGTTACCAGAGGCGGACCCAGCAACGAAACCCTAACCATTGGTTTGTACCTCTACCAAACTGTTTTCTCGAGTGCTGATTTTCATTATGCAGCAGCACTGAGTTGGGTGCTGGTGATTCTGATTGGTGTACTGAGTGTTTTGCAGTTGCGTCTTGGTGAACGGGGGCAAGGATGATAAGCGCTTGGGACAAAAAGCGACAAAAGGAAAGTATAAGAAGCAAAAGCCGTCATGCTTTGTTTTTTCCGAATCACTGTAACTCGGGGTTGCGATGAAAAAACGTTTCTCTTTGCTCGAGACAGCAGTGGTGCTTGTGCTGGCAATTGGGGCTTTTCTGGCAGTCTTTCCATTTTATTGGATGTTTTCGGCTGCCACTCGAACTTCGGCTGACGTATTGGGTATTCCTCCTCGGATTGATTTTGGTTTAGCTCTTTGGCAAAACCTCGAGACATTGATTGCCCGTGGTTTTTTTCTTGCAGCGTGGAATTCCTTACTGATTGCTAGTGTCACAACAGTGCTGACTTTGCTGGTCGCAAGCATGGCGGGGTTTGCTTTAACACAGTATCAATTTAAGGCACGAGAAAATGTATTTGCCCTTTTTTTAATCACCCTGATTGTGCCGCCACAAGTCACAATTGTGCCATTGTTTCAATTAATGGCTGGACAAAATCCGTTTAGTATTAATTTACTTGGTTCACCATGGGCAATTATGCTCCCTGCACTCTCGAGTAGTTTTGCCATTTTCTTTTGTCGGCAAGCTTTTCAAAAATACCCCAGCGAACTTTCCGATGCAGCTCGAGTAGATGGTGCTAATGAATTTCAGGTGTACTGGCGTATTGCTCTACCAACAATTCGCTCGAGTTTAGCAGCGTTAAGTGTGTTTGTTTTTCTAGGGCAGTGGAATAGCTTTTTTCTGCCTTTAATTATGAATAGCAACAACGATGCTGGACGGACGTTACCTCTGTTAATCTCGAGTTTAATTGGTGAAAACACCATTGATTATGGTGCTCTGATTGCTGGTACAGCCTTATCGGTGTTGCCTGTACTAATTTTTTTCTTATTGGCGCAGCGTTTATTTGTCAGTGGCGCATTATCGGGTTCGGTGAAAGGCTAAAGCATGGCAAATATTCTTGATGAAATGTCGCGCCCAAGTACACCATATCGGGCAATTCAATCAGAAGTTGGGGTTTTACTGATTCATGGATTTCTTGGTTCACCTTACGAATTACGTCCCTTAGCAGATACTTTGTACAACGCAGGCTATAGTGTTTCGGCATTACTTTTACCAGGACATGGTGGCAATCCGGAAAACCTCAAAGGTGTGCGTTGGCAAAGCTGGTACAGTCATTGTCAACAAGAACTTGAGCGCTTAAAAAAAGATTGCTCGAGGGTGATTGTAATTGGTTTTTCGATGGGTGGTTTACTGGCAAGTCTACTTGTTGCCAAGCAGCAATCTGATGCTTTAGTGCTGATGGCAGCGGCTTTTCAGTTGCGTTCACAAAAGCAAATGGCATTCGCAAAATGGGTTGGTTATCTGATGCCGTGGATGTACCCATTTAAAGATTCAGATTTTACAACCTCAGAAGTCCAAGCCAATGTTCGTCAGTACTTACCTGATGCCGATTTTTCCGATCAGCAACTGATTGCTCGTTTACGCAAAGAAGTACGTATTCCTCTCTCGAGTATTGGCGAATTAGTAGCTGTGCAACGCGTTGCCACAGCCCAACTGACAGCAATTACAGTGCCTACTCTGATTATTCAAGGCAAAAACGATCAAACAGTTAACCCCAAAAGTGCCGATATTGCCAGAGAAAAATTACTGAAAACTCAAGCCAGCACAGTGTTATTTGCGAGTGGACACATTTTAATGTATGAAGCCGAACATCTACACATTTGTCAGAGTGTACTGCAATGGTTGCAAACCCATTGCCCAGTAGAAAGGCAGTCATGAAAAAAGATATTGAATTAGCTGCAAACGCATTACTCGCACAGATGACACTCGAGGAAAAAGTTGAAGCCATGAGTGGTACTTATCCGTTTTGGTCTGGACTTGCCGATATTCTTTCGGGTGGTTATAACCGTCACACATGGGATGCAGGGCAACTCGAGCGACTTGGTATCGAAGGGATTCGTTTTACCGACGGTCCACGAGGCATTGTGATTGATGAAACCACGACCTTTCCTGTTTCAATGGCTCGAGGTGCGACTTGGGATGTACAGCTTGAGGAACGCATTGGTAAAGCCATGGGTTTAGAAGCTCGAGCTGTTGGGGCTAATTTATTTGGTGGTGTATGTATTAATTTATTACGTCATCCTGCATGGGGGCGTGCTCAGGAAACTTACGGCGAGGATTCTTTTCATGTTGGGCAATTTGGTGTGGCATTGACCATTGGCGCACAGCAACATGTGATGGCGTGTGTGAAACATTTTGCCCTGAATAGCATGGAAAATGCACGATTCAGTATTGATATCAAAGCCTCACCCCGAGTACTGCATGAGGTCTACTTAGCCCATTTCAAACGCACCATAGATGCTGGCGTTGCCTGTGTCATGAGTGCTTATAACAGCGTCAATGGTCAATGGGCTGGTCACTCGAGTGAATTACTAACTGATATTCTAAAAACCCGTTGGAAATTTCATGGTTTTGTGGTGACTGATTGGATTTTTGGTATGCGCGATGCGAAACAAGCTGCACTTGGTGGACAAGACCTCGAGATGCCTTTTCGCATTCATTTTGATCAGAATCTTTTAAAACTAGTCAAGAATCATGAAGTGCCAATCTCGAGAATAGATGATGCCGTACTGAGAATGCTCCGCATGCAGTTACAACACAAAAAAAATATAACAGTTAGAAAAAGTTTCTTAGCCAATACTGATCACACAGCACTGGCTCGAGAAGCTGCTGAAAAAAGTATTGTCTTACTGAAAAATACCCATCAGTTACTACCCTTGGCGACTAGCACAAAACTGGCTGTCATTGGGCGACTCGCTAACGAAATCAACACTGGCGATGGTGGCTCAAGTAACACCAAATCCAAGTATGTGATCACACCACTCGAGGGAATAGCTGCTGCTTTTGCCAATGTCGAATATGATGATGGTAGCAGTTTTGAAAGTGCTCAGAGTATTGCTAAAAAAGCGGATACCGTTATTCTGGTGGTTGGTTATACCAAAGCCGACGAAGGCGAATTTGTTTCACCCGAAAGCACCAGTGGTTTACGCTCGTTGTTTCCGCTGCCAAAAACACCACAAGAAGGTGCCATTGCCCAAGCAGTCGCCGAAGGTTTAGCGGCTCGAGCTGCTGAATCTGGTGCTTTTTCTAAAGGTGGTGACCGTAATCGTTTAGATTTACTGCCCCAAGATGAAGCCCTGATCAAGGCTGTCTCGAGTGTCAATAAAAATGTGGTAGTGGTCATCATGGCAGGTAGTGCGGTGTTAATGAATACTTGGCAAGCTAGTGTTTCCAGTATTGTCATGCTTTGGTACCCTGGGATGGAAGGTGGGCATGCTCTGGCAAATGTGCTGAGCGGTACTGTCAACCCAAGTGGCAAATTACCGTTTAGTATTGCAACCAGTAAAGATCATTACCCATTTTTTGACCGTGATGCCACCAGTATCGAATACGATTTATGGCATGGTTATCGTAAACTCGAGCGAGACAATCACCCAGCAGCCTATCCATTTGGTTTTGGCTTATCTTATACAACTTACAAGTATCATCATTTAATGCTTGAAAACAGCAGCCACAGCCTTAACATTTCACTTGAAGTTCGGAATGTCGGCACCCAAGACGGCGAAGAAATTGTGCAAATTTACGTGGCAGCCCTTGGTTCAAAAGTTGAACGTGCCAAAAAAGAATTAAAAGCTTTTACTCGAGTTTTTGTACCTGCTGGGCAAAGCAAATTGGTACAACTCGAGGTACTACATACAGACCTGATGTACTTTGATGAAACTCAGGATAATTTTATCCTCGAGAACCTAGAATACGAAGTGATTGCTGCTAAGCACAGCGCCGACCCTGAGGCTTTACGGGCAAAGATTCGAGTTGGAGCTGTGGCATAATGCCACAGCTCCTGCACTGCACTTATTGCGGACGTGCAATCACATCGGCTGGTGTTTCGGTAATCAGTTGTCGCACCCAGTTAACTAAAGGCTTATCGCCCACTTTGGTGGTATAAAAATTGGGGCTACCAATAATGCAATGCCCATTGCCTGGAGCAACATAATTGGCATAATTTGGTGTGACAGCTTTAATCCCTAACATACTGGCAAAAGCTTGTTGAATCCATTCAGTCGCCGAAGCTTGTGTGGGTTGGGCTAAACCCAACGCCAAGGCATGAAAGAAAATCTGCACATTATCGGTGTTACTGGTGAACTGTGCAAAACTATTCTTAGGAAAAGCCTTAGCCGCAGCTTTGTAAATCAGATCAACTCGAGTTTTACCAGGATCAGTTTTAAATTCGGCAAGTTCAGGAATAAAATCTGGAATCGCATCCCCAGGTTTCCAAGAATTAAATGCTAAATTAGCAAAAGCGCTGGTTGTAACCCCTAAACCACTATCACCCAAAAGCGCCACTCGAGCTTTATCATAATGCTGCATAATATGTGGTGCCCACATTGCCGCACCATAACTACCAGCACTGCAACCCGTCACAAAAACATTTTGGGCAAAAGGATAGTTCTTATAGGTGTACTCGAGTGCTGCTTTGGCATGCAGTGCACCTTGGTGTTGAATGGTGCCACTGCTGTATTTTTGTTCGCTGTTACCCCAATGTAAATCGGCAGTGCAGTACGGCACAAAAACATGAGACCAGCCTTTTAATGGATTAGCACTACTGGCACGGTTATAAATACCTTGGGCATATTCTATATCGCCTTTATTTAAAGTGCGTTGATATAAATTATTTTTCGGGTCGCAACTGGCATCATTCCAACAAGCACCACCACCTTGAAAATCAACCACCACTTTCTGGCTGTTACCTCGAGCCGCATAGAATTTCCACGGACTACCATCGGAGCACACTAAGCCAGGTACACTAATTTCTCGCCAATCACCTGAGCTACTCTGTGCATATACCAATGTCCCAAAAGCTGCTGCCAATGCCACGCCAAAAAGTCGTTTTTGCATTCCTGCCTCCTAAATTGTGGTGATAACCAACGATACCACCAATTTGACGCACAATGAAAGTGAGACAAGCAAAATTCAGAATGAGGCATCTCGAGAATATTGCTACTCATACCGAGATTACTCACTAAATCCATTACCCGAGTTTAGAAAGCATAACAAAAGCATTGCAAATTAAAACAATTTCCAGAAAGGCTTTTTCCCAAACTGTGGTTGCTGTAAAACCGCAGCCTCGAGTTGTAAGGTTTGTTCGAGCCGCGTTAATTCACTGCGAACTCGGGTTAAACCATGAGCAGGATGTAATTCATCAGCCAATTGGCTATTATCATCTCGAGCGATTGTTTCAAGTGCCTGAATTTTGAGGACAAAACTGCCATCCCGAAAAGGCAAAGCTAAACTCGAGACATACGTAAACCCTGTTGGTTTTGCCACAGCCCGCATGGTTAAACGAATCGCTTGGATACTTACCACTTCACGCACCTCGAGATCGAGGACTTCAGCACTTTGTGTTTTGGCTGCGGCTTGGTAATACATAGTTAATCCAGCCTTATCTGTCAGTTGCACTGGAATGTCTGGTTTTGTGGCAAAGACTTTTAGCTCGAGCACATCGTTAAACCCATTGAGCCAGAGTTTACGGTTGGCTTCGTTTTTTCGTAGCATCAAACCACTTTCATCTATTTTCAAACTCGAGGTGACAAAAACGCTCATGGCATAAGATACACTCGAGCGTATGAAAGTCAATGTGCTCTTTTTTGCCCAGCATCGCCGAGTGGCTGGTATGTCAGAAACAAGCCTCGAAGTTGCCAATGGCTCGAGTGTTCGCCACGTTGCAGAGTTGCTAACACAACAATTTAGCCTCGAGTTACGCGGCACCATGATTGCCATTAACGATACCTATGCCAGCCCAGAAACCATTCTCGAGCCAAATGACACCCTCGCCTTAATTCCACCTGTTTCGGGCGGCTCGAGTGATGACATATTTATTGTGACGGATAAACCGTTACAACTCGAGGTACTGCACCAGCATTTACTACATGCTGAGTGGGGCGGGCAAGCCATGTTCACAGGCAGCACCCGCAGCCCCAACAAAGGCGAAATCATTGTCCATCTCGAGTACGAAGCCTACCCAAGTTTTTGCATAGCAGAAATGCAGCGTATTGCAACCGAAGCTCGAGCACATTGGGAACTCGGCAAGGTTGTCCTAGTGCACCGCACAGGCACAGTCATGCCTGCCGAAATCTCAATTTTCATTGGCGCTGCTAGTGCCCACCGCAAAGCTTGTCTCGAGGCAGTACCGTGGATGCTTGATGAAGCCAAAAAGCGTTTACCCGTGTGGAAACTCGAGATTACTGCCACTGGTCAGCGCTGGGTCGAAGGCAGCCAAAGTGCACCGACATTATGAGTCCAAAAACCATTCTCGAGCAATACGGCTTAACCGACACGAACCTCGAGCGAGCCAATAGTTTAGCCAACGAAGTCTGGGTTGGTGAAAAATACGTTGTCCGCATTGCCAAAAATGCTGATGTCTCACACACTCGAGAAGCCCTGATTGCATTGCATGCCCTCGAGATCGGAATTCGCACAGCTAAACCACTTTTTTGGTCTGAAAAACACAGTATTTTCGAGAAACTTGATGGAGAAAGTACCACACCAAATGCACCCAAAAACATTTGGCTGGAAATGCTTCAAGATTTACAAAAATTCCACCAACACCCATTTGAACCTTGTACAACAAAGCACCAAATTTGGACTGCCGACCCAGCCTTGCTTGAGTCAAATTTTGCCCAGCAACTATCCATAGCCGAACGAAAACTGACCAAGTACGCTTTACAACCCCATACCAGCCATAATTTAGTTTTCGCTCATGGCGACGCATGGAGTGCCAATGTACTCTGCAAAAATAATCAATACGTCGCACTGATAGATTGGGGCAATGCAGCATGGTTACCCCTTGAGCGAGAAATAGCCTATCTCGAGGATACTGCCCTAGAACTTGCCAGGCAGTTATTTGATTTTGATCTCCACCAATTTTATACTCGTCGGCTCGAGCTTTTACTGTGGATTGGCAGCCACGGAAGAATCCAGATTAAAGCAGTTCAACAGCTACTTGAGCAAATTAGCGCAATGCCTCGAGTGTAGCAGCAATCACTGCCTTTGTTGCATCCGCAGATGAAATCTTGGCTGGGTTATCACCGCTTTGTTCACCATAAGCTCCAAACTGAGCATGGTTCATACCTTTAATCACAATATACTTTGTACTCGAGGGAGCAAAAGCTTTGGTGGCAGCCACTTTTTCTGGTGTGGCAAGTCCATCTTGGTCGCCACTAATTGAAACCACTTGAATACTGCTATTGTTACTCAGATCAAAACTTTTATCACAATACGCAGCCCAAAAAATTAGGGTGTTAATCTTGCTCGAGTCCTTAGCATAACTACACGCCATTGCCCCACCTAGTGAATGTCCAGCAATTGCCCATGAAGTGATTTCAGGATGAGCAGCAATGATCTTATCAGCCGCTTTACTATCAAAAACAGCAAAATTCAGTGGCATTTTAACATTCCAAACTTTAATACCCGTTTCAGCAACAGCTTTTAAGCCAACACTATAAGCCTCAGGAGCAACTCGAGCACCAGGATAAAAAATCAGTCCTTTCTGACTCGAGTCTTTTAGTTTAGGGATAAACGAAATAAACGCAGCTGTATTTTCAACTTGTACAGTCTCGCTCGAGACCAAAGCAGCCAGTGCAACAGCATCGGCAGGTAATGGTCTTGAGACAATAAAAACCAATGAACCCAAAGCTAAGACAATGCCAGCAAGAACTATTAAGGTATTGCGTAACCAAATCGGCATACAACATCATACCTAAGCAACCCAACCAACAATGCAACTCGCGTTATCAACTCGGAGTCGCATTGACTCGAGTCCAGTAAACCACAATTTGCTCGAGAATCTCGCGGAACTCGGTAAATTTCGCAGGTTTGACCACAAAACTATTCGCCCCAGCATTCAAAGCACGCTCCACTTCGAGCCGCAACTTAGAAGTACTAAACACCACCATTGCCACGCAACGCCACTCTGGTTTTAAACGCAACTTCTCGAGTACCTCTAAACCACTTAAACGCGGCAAATTCACATCAATCAACACTAAGCGCGGCAACTCATTCATCCAAGATTCCAAAACCTCGAGTAACTGCTCACCATCAGCTGCGTACGTCAACTGACAATACGGCTCAAGCACCCGACGCATCAAAAACGCATGATCTGGGTTATCTTCCACAAAAATAATATGTGGTAAAGCAGCATCACTCGAGGCATTCACACCCTAAGTCTACAATACCCTTGACCTCCGCCATAAAATCCGTTACACTCCTCGCCGTTGTCCTATTTGGACTCCCTTCGCTGGGGAATCGTCTAACGGCAGGACAACGGTCTTTGGATCCGTTAATCGTGGTTCGAATCCACGTTCCCCAGCCAAAGCTCGAGCATTTGCTCGAGCTTTTTATTTATTAGGGTCTCTTTAATTTCTACCTTAATAAGGTATCTAGTTGCAGTTTGCACACTTCTACCCATATTTTATTGGTATCCTAATAAACGTGAAAGCCGTCATTCTTGCAGGTGGTTTAGGTACTCGCCTTGCCGAAGAAACCCATTTGCGCCCTAAACCAATGGTTGAAATCGGTGGTAAACCCATTTTGTGGCACATTATGAACACCTATGCCCACTATGGTGTTACAGAGTTTGTTATTGCCCTTGGGTACATGAGTGAATATGTTAAAGAGTATTTTCTTAACTTCTATGCAAAAAATAATGATATCACTGTTGATTTATCTTCTGGTAAAACCGAAGTACATCATGGTAAACAACCCAATTGGGTAGTGCATCTGGTGGATACAGGTCTACATACCCAAACTGGCGGACGGGTGAAACGCATTCAAAAATGGCTAGGCAATGACCAAACCTTCATGTTGACTTACGGCGATGGCGTGGCTGATGTCAACATCAAAACACTGCTTGAATTCCATCAATCACACGGTAAGCATGCCACTATGACTGCTGTCAGACCACCTTCGAGATTTGGAGAAGTGCTACTCGAAGGCGCACAAATTAAGTCTTTTATCGAAAAACCCCAAACAGGTGAAGGGTGGATAAACGGAGGCTATTTTGTTCTCGAGCGCGAAATCCTCGAATACATTGTTGGTGATGACACCTACTGGGAACGCGACCCGCTCGAACGTCTTGCCAATGAACAGCAACTGATGGCATTTCAACATGCGGGTTTCTGGCAACCGATGGATACACTGCGTGAAAAACGTATTCTCGAGGAACTTTGGCAATCAAGTCAAGCACCCTGGAAGGTCTGGGCATGAACAAAATTTTAGTCACTGGTGCAACTGGCATGGTTGGCTCGAGTTTAGTGCGGCGTTTACTTGAGCAACAAAAGCATGTGGTGGCTTTGGTACAAGATTGGGATACACAATCTGAATTGGTGCGTTCTGGTGATATTCAAAAAATCAATGTGGTCAATGGCGCGCTTGAGGATATTGCACCTCTACGCCGTGCCATCGGGAAATTTGAAATTGATACAGTCTTTCACCTAGGTGCACAAACCATTGTTGGCACAGCCCTGCGAAATCCACTTGAGACCTTTGAAGCCAACATTCGAGGTACCTATCAACTACTTGAGGTGTGCCGAGAGCAAAACGTTGAACGTATTGTCGTTGCCTCGAGTGATAAAGCCTATGGTGATAGTCCAGTGCTGCCATACACCGAGGATATGCCTTTGCAAGGTTTACACCCTTATGATGCCAGTAAAACCTGTACTGATATCATCGCGCAAACCTACGCACACACATACAATATGCCAATTACCATTGCTCGTTGTGGCAACATTTACGGGGCAGGAGACCTCAATTGGAGTCGGATTATCCCAGGGACAATCAAAGCCACCCTCGAGAATCAACCGATTCGATTACGTTCTGACGGCTCTATGCAGCGTGATTACTTATTTGTCGAAGATGTTATAGATGCTTTCCTCGAGTTAGCTAAAGCCTCGCCTCGAGACGGTATTCGGGGGCATGGTTTTAATTTCTCACCAGAAAAACCGTTTACAGTGCTCGAGATTGTCAATGCAGTACTTCAAACCATGAATGCTCAGCACCTTACGCCAATTATCGAAAACACGGCAAAATTCGAGATTCAACATCAATACCTCGACTCGAGCAAAGCCAAACGCTTATTGGGTTGGACTGCCGCGCATACTTTGCAAACCGGACTCGAGAGAACTATTCCTTGGTACAAGAAATTATTGGGTGCACTATGAGCCGTTCAAAAGAAGAAATCCGTAGCCAAATTCTCGAGTTAGTGCGTGAATATCATAGTGTTGCTTTCCCCACAAAAACCTTTACCCCAGATGAAAGCGTTGTGCCTGTATCAGGCAAAGTCTTTGACCATACAGAAATGCAGCACCTTGTAGACTCGAGCCTCGATTTTTGGCTCACCACAGGACGTTTCGCCAAGCAATTTGAACGCGAATTCGCTAAGTGGTTTGGTGTGCGTTCATGTTTACTGGTCAATTCTGGCTCGAGCGCTAATTTGGTCGCGTTGTCTGCCCTAACCAGCCCGTTACTCGAGGATCGGCGTTTAATGCCAGGCGATGAAGTCATTACAGCAGCCGAAGGCTTCCCAACCACTGTTAACCCAATTATCCAAAATAATCTTGTACCCGTTTTTCTTGATGCTCACATCCCCACTTATAACATTGATACAACGCATCTCGAGGCTGCTATCTCGCGCAAAACCAAAGCGATTATGTTAGCGCATACCTTAGGCAATCCATTTAATGTGGCTGCCGTGATGGAAACCGCTAAACGCCATAACCTCTGGGTGATCGAAGATTCCTGCGATGCCCTCGGTGCAACGTACAACGGTCAGAAAGTTGGAACATTTGGTGATCTTGCCACAATTAGCTTCTATCCTGCACATCACATCACCATGGGTGAAGGCGGCGCAGTTCTAACCAATAATCCACTCCTGAAAAAACTCGTAGAATCCTTTCGGGATTGGGGGCGCGACTGCTGGTGTGAACCTGGTGTGGACAACACCTGTGGTAAACGTTTTGATTGGCAACTTGGCGAACTTCCACATGGTTACGACCATAAATACACATACAGCCACATCGGATACAACCTCAAGCTCTCAGATATGCAGGCAGCCATTGGTGTAGCCCAACTCGAGAAACTAGATGGATTTATCACCAAACGCAAAAAGAACTTTCATTACTTACTCGAACAATTACTACCACTCGAAAAGTACTTTGTGCTCCCAGAAGCTACTCCAAACTCAGAACCAAGTTGGTTTGGATTTCCTATCACTGTGCGCGAAGATGCACCCGTCTCGAGAAATGTCTTGGTGCAACACCTCGAGAAACACAAGATCGGCACACGCCTCTTGTTTGGTGGCAATCTACTGCGTCAACCCGCTTATAAAGATGTTGTGCATCGAGTCGTGGGGGGAAGCACCGAAACGGATCGGGTGATGAATCAAACCTTCTGGATTGGGGTTTACCCAGGTTTATCTCAAGAAATGCTGGATTTCATTGTTTTGAAGATGAAAAGCGGTTTAGGAATCTGATGAAACCCTTGCTCCCGTTGGATTATGATTTTATGCTTGATCGCTTGGAAACAGATTTTCGAGCGAGACATGATTCACATTGGTTTATTACTGGGGCTACTGGTTTATTTGGTAAATGGATTCTTGAGGCTTTACTCAAAGCCAATCAACATTTTGATACAAAATTTCGGATCACAGCTCTTTCTCGAAACCCTGAAAAATTCAAAGTAGTCATGCCGCATTTAAATCATCCGAATCTCAACTGGATTCAAGGTGATGCTACGTCTTTCACATTTCCCAATGAACCCATAGATTTTATGATTCATGCTGCTGCTGAAGTACAAAATATAAATGCAAATTCACCTAGCAAAATCTTGATGCAACAACTCGAGGCAGCGAATCATTTTATTGAACTCTGCCGCATAAACCCTAAAGCCAAAGTTCTGTTTACCTCGAGTGGCGCGGTCTATGGACAAATTCCATCTGATATGGTCTATGTTGCAGAATCATACTTTGGCGCACCAGATGTTTCAAAGAAAAATGCAGCGTATGGCGAAGCTAAACGAGCATCAGAATTGCTTTTTCATTCCGCCAAACTTGAATTTGATTTAGATTTCAAAATTAGTCGAACTTTTGCTGTACTGGGTGCTCATTTGCCCCTTGATTCACACTTTGCAATTGGGAACTTTATTGGACAAGCCATAAAACAACAACCAATCCAAATTATGGGAGATGGCACACCAACCCGTTCATACTTATATATGGCAGAACACACATCTTGGATATTCAAAATTTTGTTTCATGGTACAACAACTCGAGCTTATAACGTTGGTAGTGATGACAGTCGTTCAATTCTCGAGATGGCACAAGCTGTGAGTGCAGAATTCCCAAATTCAACCATCCAAGTTGCTGATCAAGCCAAACCCAATCAAAGTATCTCAAGGTATGTGCCCAACATTGACCGAATCAAAACAGAATTTGGTCTATCTATCGAAATTTCTCTACAAGAAGCAATAAAGCGTACAATTCACTGGTGGCAAACAATATGAAAGTAGCAGATTACCTCAGTAAATACCTCGAGCAACAAGGTATAGATCATGTGTTTGAACTGGTTGGAGGCATGATTACCTTTATGCTTGATTCCATCCACCAACATACAAGCATTAAGATTATTTCCATGCACCACGAACAAGGCGCTGCTTTTGCCGCTGAGGGCTGGGCGCGAATCAAGGGACTACCTGGTGTTGCTTTTGCCACCAGTGGACCTGGCGCAACCAATTTACTAACCAGTGTTGGCAGTTGTTACTTTGATTCTGTTCCCACTGTTTTTATTACAGGACAAGTCAATCGCCATGAACAAAAAGGTGATAAAGCCATTCGGCAATTGGGTTTCCAAGAAACCGATATTATAAGCATGGTTAAACCGATCACCAAAGCGGCTTGGCAAATCCAAAATCCAGACGATTTCCCTGTAATGCTTCATAAAGCTTTTTTGTTAGCACTCGAGGGCAGACCAGGACCTGTACTACTAGATATTCCAATGGATGTGCAACGCGTTGAAATTGGTGAACCAAGTATTCCAAAACTCGAGGTGCTCAAACAAGCCCTTGAGCTTCCACAACGAATTGCATTCCTCCATTCGCTTGGAAAGGCTCTACAACAAGCCAAGAAACCCCTCATACTGGCTGGTGGCGGTATTCGAGCGGCTCGAGCTTCCAAAGCCTTTCTCGAGTTTGCTGAGCAGCTTGGTATACCTGTTGTTTACTCGCTGATGGGTGTGGATACCATCCCATACTCGCATCCTTTACATGTGGGCATGATTGGTAGCTATGGGAATCGCTGGGCAAATCTTGCTATTGGTGAATCCGATTTACTGATTGTCTTAGGTAGCCGTTTAGATGTGCGTCAAACAGGTGCAATGACCAAAGAATTCAAAGGCGAAAAACCTATTTTTCATGTAGATATCGAAACCGCTGAAATGAATAACCGTGTGATTGGTTGTGAAACACTCACCGAGAACCTACCTTCTTTTCTCGAGCACGCCATTCAATTAAATGCTACTTGGCTTGTCAAAACAGATTACTCAAGTTGGCAACAACAATTATCCGCTATGAAACTCGAATTTGCGGATATCCTCGAGTTAAAAAATATAGAAGGTATCAACCCAAATCAGTTTATGCATCAACTCGCCCAAGCCTCGAGCCAAGCCAGCGCTTTTATTGTGGATGTTGGTCAGCATCAAATGTGGTCAGCCCAATCACTCGAGATTGGATCAGATCAACGCTTCCTGACCTCTGGTGGTATGGGATCAATGGGGTTTGCCCTACCAGCTGCTATTGGCGCTGCTTTTGCCAGTCAGCAACCTGTAGTGGTAATTGCAGGCGATGGTGGTTTTCAATGCAATATTCAAGAATTGCAAACCATTGTTCGTAATCAACTCCCAATGAAATTAGTTGTTATCAATAATCGCACACACGGCATGGTTAGGCAATTTCAGCAATCTTACTTTCATGAACGATACCAATCCACGCTTTGGGGTTACGATACACCGGATTTTACACGAGTTGCACAGGCTTACGGCATTAAAGCTCAAACCATTACCCAAGAAGTAGAAGTTAAAGCTGGTCTCGAGTGGTTATGGGCTGAACCGAACAAACCACAATTATTGCAAATCATGATTGATACCAATGCCAATGTTTACCCTAAAATTGCTTTTGGTCAACCAATCACTGGAATGGAACCTGAGTACCAACCACTCGAGATGGAAGGCACTTAATCATGGCGACGCAAGCCTTGAGTAAACGTTTAGCCCTTGGTTCAGTAGCTTCGATGGGCGGACGAATTTCGAGTGCAGCCAGTCAATTATTGATTACTGGGATTCTAGCTAGAACATTAGATGCCACTGCTTTTGGGCTATGGGCTTTGCTCTACACAATCTATACCTTGATGCCCAATTTGGACTTAGGATTTGGACAAGCATTACGCTTAAAACTAGCCGATCTCAATGCTCGAGGTGGACAAAATAAGCTTGAGGCTCGTTTATTTTGGAGTATTTCACTACTATTACTTATTTTTGGCAGTGCGCTTGGCATACTAGCAGGTTTAGTTATGCTTGTGCTGCCGAATATCGAAACAAATTTACGTTCAATTTTTTTCTTTTTTGCAATTGCTTGTGGTTTAACCGTGGCTTTTAACTTAGGAACGCAAGTGTTTTATGCGTATGAAGAGGCTTTTGAACGTGGCATTTTAGACATCAGCCAAAGTATTATGCTCGCTTTGACTGTTTTGATCATTGCAAGATCATCCAACTTCTATCTTGCCATTTTTGCATTTTATGGTATTGCTGTTATTTTCAACATCATAGCAGTGCTTTGGTTTATACAAAAACGTCAATGGAAACTGGCAATACCTAGGCGCACCGACTTACAAAACACGTTCCAAGAAATTTGGCACTCGAGCCTCTGGTTTTGGTTACTGGCTGTTTTTAGTATTGGTATTTTTGGCACACTACCATTATTTGTCGCAGGAGCAACCAATCTCGAGCAAGTTGGGCATTTTGTGATTTTGCAACGATTATTTTCTGTGCTTATCACACTACACTTAGCACTACTATCACCACTTCAGTCTGCATACACTCGAGCTATTGCAAAGCTAGAATGGGTTTGGGCTAGAAATGTTTGGCAACGCTCGAGTCTAGTAACTGTTGCTGGTATGCTTGGAGCTAGTTATCTGTTGTTTGTATTGCATCAACCACTTGTACAACTCTGGACAGGCAAGCAATTATTTGAACCAAACCTCGTGATTGTTTTGGCTTGTTGGGCTTGTTTATGGACGTGGGTCAATGTTAATTCGATTGTTCTGAACGGCATGGGTTTTATCCAACCACAGGTCTACTGGCTTATGGTTGGGTTTATTATCCATGTTGTTTTTAATCTTGTACTTATTCCAAGAATCGGTGTGATTGGTGCACCCATCGCCACAATGCTTGCGATTTTTCCAATGGCAGTTTTGAATTTCTCTTGGGTCAAACAACAATTTAGGCAAAGGTATGTATGAAATTGCTGTCACTGTGTATTCCAACCTATAATCGAGTGACATTTCTCGAGGAGTCCTTAACCGCTATTGTTCAATCTATTCCAGTAAATCAACAAGCTAATATTGAACTGGTTATTTCAGACAATGCGTCCTCTGATGAGACACCAGCATTGCTTGTGCGTTTTCAACAACAGTATAGTCAACTCAGTTGGGTTGTTATTCGACAAGACTCAAATATCGGTCCATCTAATGTTACGGTGGTGACAAAATACGCCATGGGCGAGTTTATTTGGATCTTATCCGATGATGATATTGTTACAGCTAGTGCAATACCAAACATCCTGAAGATACTACACAAGACACCGTCTCTGAATAGTATTATTGTCAATTATGCCCCATTCAAAGATGATCTTCGTTTCTTAAAAGAAGCCATTTTGCCAAAAATTGCAGTATTGCAAACAGCCAATGATTTTTTAATCTTCTTAAATAGCAATATCACTTTTATTTCAATCATGGTTTTCCGACGAAGTTTGACAGCTCTACCTCTAGGTGCACGAGGTTTGTCGAGCCTATGTCAGTGTTACATGTTTTTAGATGTGCTCATTCAAAACAAAACCGCGTATTTGCCTGATATTGGTTTAGCGGTGCGGGGCAATAATAGTGGTGGGTATAATTTCTACAAAGTGTTTATTGCTGAATTTGAACAGATTTTAGAATATGCAAAGACCTTGGGCTTTACCGAAACTGCAGTTGCACAAACTCGAGTGAAGCATTTTCCATTCTTATTGCGTTTTTCAATTGCGTTACGACTAAATACAACTGAACAAAATGTAGCACGAGATTGGAGCCAAGAGGTTAAGCTGATTTGGTCATGTTATCCCTATCGTTTTATTCCCATTTTAACTATATGTGTTCTACAAATACCTGATTTGTTAGTAAAATTAGCCTTGCCAATAATGAATCGTTTACGAGGTAAGCATGCTGCGTAAAATCAAGGATCGTTGGCAAGTTGATGGTATTTTTTTTCTTGTTGCTGTTTTAGAAAATAGTAAAAATGCTATTTTGTCAAAATTGGTATCTTTTGCCCTAAAAAAGCAAGTTAAGCTCGTTTTTCCCTGTAAGGTACGTGGTTTACAGTTTATTCATTTTGGGAATCATTTTTCTTGTGGTTCTGGCTTATGGTTAGAAGCAATTGATCAATATTATGGTCAGACTTTTTTGCCACAAATTATACTGTCCGATCATGTCAATCTTAGTAACAATGTGCATATTGCCTGTATCAACAGTATTTGTATTGAAAAAGGTGTGTTAATTGGCAGCAATGTGTTCATTGGCGATCATTCGCATGGTAATCTTGCTCACTTTGAAGTTGACATCATGCCTAAATTCCGAACCCTGCACAGCCGAGGGGCAATTGTTATAGGTGAAAATACTTGGATTGGTGATGGTGTTCAAATCCTTGATAATGTGACCATTGGTACCAATTGCATTATAGGTGCACAAAGTGTTGTTAACAACGATATTCCAGCCAATTCGTTGGCTGTTGGTGTACCTGCTAAGGTTATCAAACGATTAGTGGATGGCAAGTGGGTCGGGGTTAACGATGTCAGATAGCGTATTGAAAAAGCAGGCAATTTTGACAATTTGTTCTATTAACTATGTATCAAAAGCCTTGGTTTTTATAGAGTCTTGCATTCAACACAATCCAAATTTTGTATACCACTTAGTTTTGGTAGACCGCAAGAATCCAGCACTTCTCGAGAAAATAACCCAGCCTAATTTGCGTATTCTTTGGGCAGAAGATTTAGGTATTCCAAATTTTTTGCAAAAAGCCATGTGTTTTGACATTATTGAACTGAATACCAATGTGAAACCTCGAGTTTTGCAATTACTCCTTGAGCAATTTGAATCTGTGTTATACTTTGATCCTGATATTTGTGTGTTTCATTCGTTGCAACCGATACTTGATGAACTCAAGTCGCATTCAATGCTTTTAACTCCCCATTATTTACAACCGATTCAAGATGCCAAAAAACCTAATGATGTGGAGTTACTCAAATTTGGCGTGTTTAATCTTGGTTTTATTGCAGTAGCACGCCACCCAAGTACTAGCGCGTTTTTGCGATGGTGGTCTGACCGTTGTCTCGAGCTCGGTTTTTATGAACCACAATCTGGTTTGGCTGTGGATCAAAAATGGATGAGTTTAGTGCCTGGGTTTTTTGAGTGTGTGAGCGTCTCTAGGAATTTGGGGTTGAATGTGGCTTTTTGGAATTTACACGAGCGTCATATTTCATTTCGAGACGAGTCTTGGTGGATCAATGAAGACACACCATTAATTTTTGTGCACTTTAGTTCGTTTGATGACCATAATGCTGCTGTAATTGCGCGAAAACAAACACGAGTTCCTGATGGTTCTAGACCCGATTTTGAAGCTGTGGCTGTTGGGTATCGGGTTGCAATTCAGGCAAATCAACCACTTGGTTTTGCCCAAATTCCTTATGGGTTTTCGATGTTTGCTGATGGAAAGTTGATCTCACCAACGTTAAGGCGTTTGTATGCTGCTTTGTTACTCGAGCAGCCAACAATGTTTACAGATACTGACCCATTCAAAATTGGCTCAGATGCATACCAATTTGCAGCAAAGCATCACTTATTTGGTAAACCCGTCTTGGGTGGTAAAACATTTCGTGATCTCGAGAGTCAATCGGGACTTATCCGTTGGGCATTGCTGGGCTTAAAGATTTTGCAACGCATCCTTGGAGCAAATCGGTATTTTGATCTGATGCGATTTCTGGCATATATCTCGAGTATCCGAGTGCAAGGTCATGCCTATGTGGAGAAAAAATAATGTATACGTTGATTACAGGTGGTTTAGGTTTTATTGGCTCGAGACTGGCTTATGAATTGACAGCTCGAGGCGAAGAAGTTTTTTTGCTGGATAACCTCAGCCCCCAAATTCATGGCGATAAACCTGTTTTTCCGTTACTCGAGTTACCAAAAATTCGTTTTTTGCAAGGCGATGTCACTGATTTAGTTGCTTTAGAAGTCGCTCTTGCTAAGGCAAAAGCTGTTGTGCATTTAGCGGCTGAAACGGGTACGGCTCAATCTATGTATGAATTAGCTAAGTACAATGCCATTAATTCCCAAGGCACGGCATTATTACTAGATTACTTGGTTAACAAGCCGCACGCAGTACAGAAAGTGGTTTTGGCTTCTTCAAGATCTGTATATGGTGAAAGCGCGTATTTGTGTGCTATGGATGGTATGGTTACACCTCACCCAAGAAATTATTTAGCTCTTTTGAATAAACAATGGAATCCAGTTTGTCCAGTTTGTGGTGGCAACATTGAACGCATGGCAACACCTGAACAAGCCCGAGTTTATCCTGCTTCAATTTATGCAGCCACAAAGTACGCTCAAGAAGATTTGGTTCGGATTGCATGTGCTTCAGCCAGTATTGCAGCGAGCATCTTGCGTTTCCAAAATGTTTATGGGGCAGGTCAATCCTTACATAATCCTTATACAGGTATACTCTCGATCTTTTCAACCCGTATTCGTAAGCAAAAAACCATTCCGATTTTTGAAGATGGACTTGAGAGCCGCGACTTTGTTCATGTCAACGATGTGGTGAAAGCCATTATAGCTGCCCTTGACTCGACAGATGCAAACAGCATTGTGCTTAATGTTGGCAGCGGTGTACCTAGTTCAGTTCTCAAGGTAGCCAATCTGTTATTTGCGGCTTTGAGTGGCTCTGAAATCTCGAGACCAACTGTGTCAGAGCAGTTTCGGGTTGGGGATATTCGACACGGTTATGCCGACATCCGCCAAATTCAAAAGATACTCGGGTGGCAACCAACTGTCACACTCGAAACAGGCATCGCTGAATTTGCTGCTTGGGTTGAATCTCAACCACTACCAGAGGATCGCTTGGATGCTGCACTAGCCGAACTAAAAGCAAAACGCATGGGGGCATAATGACCTTACAAGAATTATTGTTAGCCGATCTCGAGCGCCAAGATTTTTATGCTAATACGCCAAATGCTCCAAAAAATATACGCCGAGTGATTCTCAAGGCATTCTCACCGCGATTTATGCCTGTGGTGCTGTACAGATTGTCGCATTTTTTCTGGCAAAAAAAACTCAGTCCACTTGCAAAATTCTTTTCTTTGCTCAATTTCTGGTTCTTTGGACTCGAAATTGCCATCAGGTCAGAAATTGGTGGCGGGTTGTACCTACCGCACACGGTTGGTACAGTGCTCAGTGCTGAAAGAATTGGTGAGCGCTGTGTCATTTTTGGACAAGTTGTTCTAGGTGCTAAGGAAGTGGATTTTGCCTTTACCAGCTCAGCACGCCCAACAGTGGGCGATGACGTGACTATTGGCACAGGTGCCAAAGTATTAGGTGGTATCAAAATTGGTAGCTGCGTCAAAGTGGGTGCGAATGCTGTCGTAATTCGAGACATCCCTGATGACTCAATGGCTGTTGGAGTACCTGCTGTCTACAAGCCTCTTGAGGCAAACAGATGAGTTTGGTAGGTAAAAATGTTTTGTTTTTTAGTCCAGAATTTTTTGGCTATGCTAAAGCCATCGCTGCTGAATTAATGCGTTTAGGGGCAAATGTTGACGCATATGATACACGTCCTGATAACTCAACCCTAACCAAAATTGCTTTGCGGATCGCACCAATGTTGTTATCGAATCGCACTACGACGTACCACCGAGAAATCCTCGAGCGTAACCAAAAAAAGTATGACTATGTTTTTGTCATACGTGGTGAGGGTATGAACTTAAACGTCATACAAGCCTATAAAAAAGCTTTTCCAGAAGCAAAATTTGTGTATTACACTTACGACTCACTTTCTGAAAATCGGTTGACACTCGAGGTCAAACAATGGTTTAACCTCCTTGCCTCATTTGACCCCGTGGATTGTGCCACAAACCCATTTCTAGAGTATGAGCCTTTGTTTTATATTCCTAAGTATGCAGCCGTTCCAAATACGCCATTTGAGACTCGAACTTACGATGTCTCAAGTGTCGGTACTTTTCGTTTGGATCGGTATGAAACTATAAAACGAATTGATCGTGCTCTTGAGCAAAACCTTAAACGCTATTATTTTCATTATCATCCAAGTCAAGCGATTTTTAACGCGTATAAGTCATTTTCTAAAGCTTACCGAGAAGTTAATCCTACTGAACTGCATTTTCAATCCTTATCAGCTGCAACAATTGCTGATGTACTGAGTGAATCCAAAGCTGTGATAGATGTGCAGAAATCGCATCAACGAGGTTTGACCATGCGAACTATTGAAATGCTCGGAGCGAATCGCAAGTTAATTACCACCAATAGCCACGTGAAAAATCACGATTTTTACAATCCACACAACATTTGTGTGGTCAATCCACTCGAGCCTATCGTTCCAACCGATTTCTTTCAAACACCCTATCAAGCACCAGCTGTACATATTCGAGAAAAGTATAGTCTTGCCACTTGGCTCGAGCGATTGCTGCGGTAAAAAGGTCGGGAAGCATCCAGACCTGCTTAATACGCACCTTCAGCACGAACCACTGCTCTAAAAGTTCTGGCTAGAATGTATATATCTAACCAAACACTCCAATTACGGGCGTAATAAGCATCAAACCGCACCCGTTCAGCGTAGGTGGTGTTGTTACGCCCATTGACTTGCCACATACCCGTTAAACCAGGTGTAACTTTAGAATATAACTTAAACGCA
Source organism: Deinococcales bacterium (assembly GCA_013298595.1). GTDB lineage: Bacteria > Deinococcota > Deinococci > Deinococcales > JAAFIG01 > JAAFIG01. Next base: position 223,054 of record JAAFIG010000001.1, read on the forward strand.
TCGCCATAACGAGTAATTTCATTTTGTACAATTGGTCTAGGTCCAACTAAACTCATTTCACCTAAAAACACATTCCAGAGTTGGGGCATTTCATCTAAACTGGTTTTACGCAAAAACCATCCCACTTTGGTGACTCGAGGATCTCGGCGAAGTTTTTGGTCTTTTGCCCATTCCTCACGCAACGCTGCATTTTGCTCGAGCGCAGTTTTTAGAACACTTTCAGCATTACTCACCATACTGCGGAATTTATAAGCACGGAAAGGTTTACCACCCCGTCCAATTCGCTCCTGAATAAAAAATACCGCTCCTTTAGACTCGAGAGAAATTGCGATAGCAATCAGAATGGTTAATGGCAATAGTAGAGGCAGTGTCAGCAATACCAAAAATAGATCCATGGTTCGTTTGATACGTTTTGAAAAGGGTTGCAATAAGTTTTGTCGAACCTCAAGTGCCAGTAATCCCCCATAGTCTTTGGCACTTGCCCAAAGACTAGCAACACCAAGTAGATCGGGTACAAGATAAAGTCTTGGGAAAAAAGAACCGTACTCCTCAATGATCTCGAGTAACCTTTCACGTTTTGCCCCAGGCATGGCAAGCAGTGCATGACGCACACCATAGCGTTCAGCCAGAATTGGCGCAAGTTCTAAACCACCAATGACTGGAACATGCTCGAGTTCACCGTGTCTGTTTGGGTCATCATCTAAAAATGCTACAAGTTTCAGACCCAACCCAGGTTGTTTTTGTAAACTCTGTGCGATAACTCGACCTGTTTCGCCTGCTCCAAGAATCACAACAGGGACACCCCACCATGCAGCTCGAGCTAAAAAACTGCGTGTAATTGCTCGAGCTAAGGGCACAAAGAATAAACTTAAAAGTAAAGCAATAATAAATGCTAAGCGCGAGTATAGTTCTGCAGCTCGTAAGAAAAAACTGGCTGCGCCGAGTAAGGAGTAAACCAAAGTAATTCCCAATGTAGAAAGCCGCAATTCTTCTACTGGGTTTAATCCAGAGCCTTGGTAAAGTCCAAAAGCCGCAAAAGCAGCAACAAATAATCCTAAAAATGGGAGCAAAGCAATATAGATTTGAAAGTCAAACGAACCACCTGTCAACCAACGCCAGACAACACTGCCACTGTTTGCCAAGGTAATTGCTAGTACATCCGTCAGAATTAAGCACACTAAGGTAAGCCAAGGCTGCGTTTTTACACCTACGGAAACTCGGCGTACAGTCTCGAGGGTTTGAGGGGTAAGCATATATCTATAGTCTAACTGATGATTCTGCAATCAAGATGTTCAACTTGAATGAGTCTCGATTACTCCACGATACTTGAATAAGTATCGTTTCCAACAAGATTTAATTAGTCACTGATTAAAAATTCTCGAGATGATAGATTCCCTTTAATTTTCTTGTGCAAAACCCACATTGACAGCTATACCATTGGCTAGTTTTCTCAAAATAATTAGATTCTACATTGTCCAGCAAGAGTTTTTTAAGGATGTGCATTTTGTAATAGCATTGTAAGAATCCTATGCTAAACTAATTTCAGTTCGAGGAAATCTTAACCACGAACCATATGCACCATCCGCTCAAAGAGCAAGTATAGCTCGAGAGCAACTAGGAGAAAGTCATGAAAAACCGTTCAGTAAAAGGCTTCACATTGATCGAACTTTTAATCGTTATCGCCATCATTGGTATTCTTGCCGCTGTTTTGCTCCCAAGCTTGCTTAACGCACGTGCAAAAGCAAATGATTCTGCTGCACAATCCGTTGTCCGCCAAACCTTGAATGCAATGGCAGCTATTGAAGTTGGAAATAATGCTGGTGCCACAATCACAAGTTGTGCTCGTTCAGGTAATGTTGTTAACTTTACTCTTTCAGCTGGTACTGCCTCCGAAACAGTCAATGCTCCTGCACCTATCACAGCTGTTGCCTGCACAAGTAGCGCTACTTCTTATACTGTCACTGTTACCTACGCTGGTGGTTCAAGTGCCACCGCAACAAATTCCGCTGCGAAGTAAGCCCTTCACAGCAAGGCACGTCTGATAGTTAGGGTGAGAGTTATTGATCTCACCCTAATTTTCTTAAATAAATTTATGTGAGGAAGCACTTATGAAAAGTCGTCAAATCCAAGGGTTTACCTTGATTGAGTTGTTAATTGTTATTGCTATTATTGGAATCCTTGCCGCAGTCTTGTTACCTAGTTTATTAAATGCTCGTGCCAAAGCCAATGATGCTGCAGCACAATCTGTACTCCGCCAGGTTCTAAATGGTATGGCAGCCGTAGAAGGTGCTAGTGCTCCTGGCGCTTCTGTCACTTCTTGCACCAGAACAGGCAATGTTGTTTCGTTCGCACTCACTGTAGGAACCGCTTCAGAAACAGTTAATGCTCCTGCCCCAATCACAAGCGTTAGTTGCCTAAGTACTGCTACTTCTTATACCGTCACAATCGGATATGCTGGTGGTTCATCTGGTACACTTGTTCGTTCTGCTGCGAAATAATTCATTGTACTATTTTAGTACGGGCGTAAAGTATCTACGCCCGTACTTATGTTAGATTACAAGTACACCTTAGGAAGACTTATGAATACTGAATTAGTTGGAACCAAAAAATATCTTACCTACGTTTTTATGTTTTTTCTAGTTTTATACCCTAATCTGTTTGTTCGACTACCTTTGTTAGTGGATTCGTGGCTTTTACCACGAATTATTTTCCTTGTTTTGCCTTTAGTATGTGCTATTTTATGTATCAAGCATCTACAATTAAATCGCTTTTTTATTTTTTTCCTTGTGGCAAATTTTATTCTTTCTATAGTTACACTACTTAATCCAACAGAAGATTCTTTAATATATAACTTATATGGTGAAAATGGTCGTGCAGATGGTGTTATTTATCAAATACAATTACTTTTTTTTATTATTTTTGCTATTTTTGTGTTAAAAAACAGAGTTGACTTTCTATCTATCTTTATTGTTTTATCTTTTTCTGGTTTTATTCAATCAGTATTAACAATTATTCAATACATACAAATTGAGATACCTTTGTTCAAAGCTTTTTTACCTTACGATTTTGCAAGTGTTGTTGGTTTTATGGGGCATTCTGGTTATGTTGGTGGTTTTTTTATTCCAATCATTATTGCAAACATCTACTCTCTGACAAAAATTAACTTTCAAAAAAACCAATATTTATATTACTTACTTGTCTTTACACTCCTCATAAATTCGCTTGGCCTAAGTGTCACTCAAAATAGATCATCTGTACTTTCTGCACTATTCCTTACTTTGGTTTATTTGATACTGAATATCAAAAATCTTAGAATTTCGATACTGACAATCATTTCTGCTGCACTTATATTTTGGGGGTCAAGCATTGTTCCTGTTGGTGCAAAAATTCCAGATAAAGAACTAGGAAACTTTAATACATTTGAGACTCGGTTGCTCATCTGGAATATTGGAATACAACTACTACCCCAAAGTTGGGGGTTTCCATTTATTGGTGGAGGTGTTGGGGAATTTAAACGACTCATCTCGGACAAGTTACCTCCTAAAACACTTTTTTATTTTTACGAAAAAGAACTTGGCTGGAAGCCTTTTGACCAAATCAAAACCTTGAAAGTACTTAGCGACAAGACAACTGGTAAGCGTGATAAATTTTTCTTTGTACTTTGGAAAGATAACAAAGTGAACCTACAAAACATTACCTTGGATAAGACCCACAATTTTTATTTGGATAAAATTTATTCGATTGGTGTATTTGGTGCTTGTATTTGGGCGATATTCTATCTGTTTCCAATATATTGCTTTTTGCGTTTACAGAGATTTCAACGCACACTTGAATTAAGTAGCATTATGATTTGTCTTCTTGGTATTCAAATATATTATCTTTTATGGTTTCCGATGCCACAAGTTGAACCTATCCATGTTGTTATCGCACTTATGGCTTGGGTTGGTATTGAACGTGCTCGAGCTATCCCCAACCCTGCCCTTCAAGGTTTTAACTCGAGTACTACCCCACTTCCCCAGTCACTCGAGGCTTGACTCATCGGTATATCCTGCCCATCGCGCCAAAGTGGTAATAAATTATTGTAGTTCCTCGAGAATGGGTCGCCGCTTTGTCCCATTGGGTGTATATAACGGCTACTATTCAGGCTCGAGAAGTCTATGATACTGCGAAAACTTGGTCCTGAGCGTTGGCGGAAGGTGTCTTGGTTGTATCCGCCAACATTAACAGTTTGTAGACTGCCGTTGGTGGCTATACTGCGGTTGACGAAAAAGCCAATGGTTGGGTTGCTGCCAATCAGAGCATTAAATTGGGCAATGTGTTGTTTGCGCCATGTCCAGTTACCAACATTACTACCAAGTTGTTGCTCGAGAGCTGTGGCTCCATTCTCGAGAGCGTTTTGCATGATGGTGTTACATATCTCGAGGTTGGGGGTGTTTTTGTTGTCACAGTATGGGCTGCCTTTGGTGAAAGCTGGGATGATAAAGGTTGGTTCGTTCCAGTAGGGTTGCTCGAGTTCGTCGGTTAAGACTTTCGTCAGTTCGCGGTAGTAATAGGCAAAAGCGGTTGCGCCTGTGCTCTCGAGGTTAGCTTTGAAATCCCAGTTACGGATTGCATTTTGTAAGCGTTGAGTAGCTTCGGATTGTGGTTTTAAGGCTAGTAAACTGGGTACCAGTTCTCGAGCCACAACGGAGTATGTGTCCGCTTGGGCAGCTCGCATGGTGGCAATGGTGTGCTGGTTATTCTCAAGGATGAGTTCGCGGATTCTTTGGGCACGGTAACCTTCGTTATAAGTGCTAAATTCGGGTATTGTGGCTGTAAATGGCAAGGTGCGGTTATTGGCTGTAACAATAAATCCTTCTCGAGGATTGAGCACATTGGGTAGGTCTGCAAAGTTGTAATAACCTGTCCAGTTGTGTCCTTTGCTGGCTTCGGCTGGGAAGTTACTATCCCAATTACGGGTAGGTATTTTTCCTGGGGCATAGTAGCCAATGTTGCCAGCGGTATCAGCGTAGACAAAGTTTTGTTGTGGTGTGACATAGCGGCGCAAAGCAGTTTTAAATTCATCCCAATTTTTTGCGTAATTAAAACCCAAAAAAGCATCGAGTGTTGTGTCGTTTGGCTCGAGCGCAACAAAACGCAACGCAAATGCTTGATTGTTTGGCAGTTCTGTTTTGACTAAACCTAAATCGGAGATAATTGGTCCGTATTCACTGCTGCGAATGTTGAATTTTTCTTCTTTACCTGCAACTTTTATGATTTCTTCTCGAGTCTGGAGTTGAACATTACCATTAGGGGTTTTGTAAGCACCATTTTCGATCTCGAGTAAAAAGAGGTCTTGGGTGTCTGGAGCAGTGTTGGTTGCTCCCCAAGCAATGTGTTCGTTGCGTCCTAGGACTACGCCTGGCACACCAGGTAAAGATGCGCCAATGACCGAGAGTTCGTTGCCTTTGAGGTCGGCTAAGTACCAGAGGCTAGGGGCTTGGAAGCTGAGATGTGGGTCGTTGGCAAGCAGTGGTTTACCTGATGCGGTTCTCGAGCCACTAATCACCCAGTTATTGCTGCCTAAACCTTTTTGGAAACCTATGCCAAGTTCTTCGTATAAACCCTTAGCAATTTTTTGTACGTGCTGCATCGCATTTTCAAGCGTTACTGAGAGCTGCATTGATTGTTTAGGGGTTCCCTCGAGGTTTGGTAATGTTATTTTTCCTTTGTAATCTTCTAAACGCACAATAGTTGGGTAAGGTTTGGCATACTCGGGTTTTAAGGCGTTATAACCTGCCACACCCAGTTTTTTGACCAACATCAGATTCTCGAGTTCGTCACCCCAATTGCCACTGAGGTCAAATGCCAGCATTTTTGCCCAAACAAGGCTATCTGTTGGTTTCCACGGTTCGGGTTTAACCCCAAGTAAACCAAATTCGATTGGGTAATTGCCTTGGGTGATAAAGGCATTCACACCAGCTGCGTATGCCTCGAGGGTGGCTTTGCTGCGTGGCTCGAGGGCTGGGTAGGCTGTTTCGGCAGCTTTGTAGAAACCCCAAGTGCGTAAGAATTTATCTTGTTCAAGGGCTGAACTACCAAGAATTTCAGATAATCGTCCTGCTCCTATGCGACGGTTTAGTTCCATTTGCCATAAACGGTCTTGGGCATGAATAAACCCTTGGGCGTAAAAAGCGTCTAAATCTGTTTTGGCTCGGATGTGCGGCACACCCCATTGATCTTTTGTAATGCTGACACTCGAGGTTAATCCTTGTAGCCCTTGTGGGTTCAGCGCAGCAGGACTACAGGCAATAAAAGCAGCAATACCAAGCAGTGCTGCACTGAGAATACGCTTTTTCATTTGCAGACATTATAGCGCAGTGCAAGTTGTGGCAGTGCAGTTAAAACCTGTGCTTTGGCTAAACATATTGACTGTTCCCAAATCGGTGTTCAGGTCTACACCAAGCACATTAAAGCCCAGTGCAAGGCTACCTTGGGCGCTGCTACCAAAAAAGAGTTTAGCCAGTGGTGTACCACTCGAGTTAAGCACTAAACTGATTTTACTTTCGGCTGTGAGGTCTGGTCCTGCGACACCATAAAATTTCACACCCATGACAAGTTTGGCGTAGACACCAGCACTTCCTGTGATTTGATTGGTATAAGCAATGGTTGGATTGAACGTGATACTTGGGGCAACGGGGGCTTTTTGCCATTTAGTGACATCTTTTGCCACGTACTTTAAGCCGTACCCCATATTCAGTGTGGGATTGGCTTTAGCTGTGACATTAACATCGCCAGTGACATTCAGGTTATAGCCAACTAATAAACGTGGCGTGACAACAACCACGACGGGTACAACTCCAATAAAGAAAGCCCGTTTAAATTCAAATTTAGCAACCTCGAGTTCTTGGGTTTTATCAGCAGCTAAAGTTGCTTGGATTTTTCCTTCAAGGTTGACACCTAGTGAACCAGTTAATCCAATTTCAAAAACATCCACTTTACCACCAGCGAATTTCAAACGGAATTTAGGTTGTAATTTTGATTCCAACGAACCATTTAAAGCAATTGAAACACCCGGTATTGGGTTAAATGTTTTGTTTGCAATTTGCAATGTACCTGTTGTGGCTTGTAAAGTCACACCACTTTGTAATTGCATACTGCTGGCTTCAGCAAAGTTTAAATCGCCATAATCTGCGCTGACATCACCTGCACTAATCACATCCTCGAGTGGCACAGTTTCCGTTTCGATGTAAACCTTATTAAAATCTTGTGGTCGGACAACAGCGCCTGCTGTTGCTACGCCAACACTTTTAACTTTTCTGAGTAAACCATCGTTGCAATTACTGGCAACCAAACTACCTGCTACTAAATCTGTTTTATCAGCAAGGATACGGGTGCTCTCGACTGCATCAATATCAGCAGGAGCTAATGGTTTAAATTTGCTCGAGACAACCACTGGCTCCGCAGCGGTTGTAACTCGTACTGGGGCTTCGGCACAAAAACCTTGTGGGGGTGTCACTTGCTGACAAGCCAGTGTACCTAAGGCTAGGGCTGTACCTAGAAGAATATATCGTTTCATTCTGTCACCTCGAGTTGAGTTTCGGCGGTATCGAAGGTTTGACTGTTGCTATTTTGTAAGGTTTTTTGGATCAGGTTTTGCAATTCGCCATTACCAAAAGTACCTTTAAAAGAACCTTTGAGTGGTACATCAGAAGCGATTAGAATAGCCCTAGTGATACCCAAGGGTTTACTGACCACATAGGCTGCAACTGCCGTTCCCACGCGATCATCGGCTCGAGGTAAGACACGTGAGCCTGTTGACATCAGGATATTGGTTTCGGCTGAAACAGTGTTCCCTGTAGGACCAAATGATAACAAGGTAATATAAGCTGCTCGAGAAAGCTTGAAACTAAATTTGAGTTGCTCACCAACTTTGTATTTGCCACTGTCGCCTTTATCGGTATTAAAATCGGTAATAATATTGGCATTTGCTACAGCCGCACGGTCTAGTCGGGCTGGAGCACAAGCAGCGAGAGCCAACAAAACAATAATCAAGAAAAAACGCATAGCATAAAGTCTACCGCTTATTCTGAGAATTACTGTGTAAAATGATGAATTTTGCGTCTGAGATTACTCATCTGTTTCGCGTAAACCGTAAATCACAGCTTCTAAGGCGTGTGGTTTTAATAAGGAAATAATGCCTGGTCGGGTTTTGATGATGCCGTCTTTCTCGAGGTCTTTAAGGACTCGAGTGATGGTTTCGCGGCTGTTACCAGTGCGATTTGCTAGATCTTGATGGGTGAACTCGAGGGTTGGTAATCCGTCTTTGCCTGTTTTGAATGCGCCACGCAAGTACATGCCTTGCATAGCATAAGCCACACAGGATTGCGTGCTGGAGAAAGAAAGCATTTCGACTTCACGGTTCATATCGCCTAAGCGTTTGGCTAAAATTCTGGCTAAATTCCAGAGCACATGTGGGTGTCGGTCAAGAATCCCTTTGAGTTCATCTCGATAAATCACTAAGGTTGTGACATTATCTAAACAATACGCTGTGGCACTGCGGTTAACGCTCGAGATTAATGCCATTTCTCCCAGAATTTCTGGCGGGGCAAGAATCGTAAAAATACGTTCGCGCCCTTCAAGGTTAGCTCGAGAAACTTTGACTCGACCTTCAACAATTAAATACACAGCTTCGCCGAGGTCGTCTTCTCGGAAAATCTCGGATTCAATCGGGAATGTTCGGAGGCTGGCAGCTTCCAATGCCATTTTAATGGCAGGCTCTGGCGCACCAACAAATAAGGATGAACGCTCTAAGGCGTGGCGCACGTAATCTTTTACCACGTTTTACAGTTTATCACTTATGGTAGGCTTTTTGTTGAAATGGCTTTTGAATTTGCTCCCAGACAGTATTTTACGTGGGTTACATCATGAGTTTTGCCCTTGAGGTACGCGATTTACGCCACAGTTTCCCCAGTGCTGGTGAGGTGCTCCGAGGGGTCAGTTTTGCCCTCGAGCCTGGTTGTGTGCTGGCAGTACTTGGTCCGAGTGGCAGTGGGAAAAGTACGTTACTGCATTTATTAGGTGGTTTAGAAACCCCAAAGACAGGCGAAATTCTCTGGGCAAATAAAAGCTTACATGGGGCAAAACAAGATGCTTTATCGGCAAGGCGTGCCAAAGAAGTTGGCTTTATTTTCCAGCACCATTATTTACTCGAGGATTTAACAGTTCAAGAAAATGTCACATTACCAAGTATGATTTGCCAAAACCCTAACCCAACTCGAGCCACAATGCTTTTAGAACGCGTTGGACTTCAAGACCGCATTGGTGCTTACCCTCGAACCTTGTCGGGTGGCGAACGGCAACGCTGTGCCTTAGCTCGAGCTTTGGTGACCAAACCCAGTTTGTTACTAGCTGATGAACCCACAGGTAGTTTAGACCGAGCCAATGCCGAACGCGTTTTTGCCTTATTAGTCGAATTAGCTCATCTCGAGCAAGCTGCTGTGGTCGTGGTTACCCATGATGAATCGCTTGCCAGTAAAGCAGACCGAATCATTCGACTCGAGGACGGTGAAGTTCAACAAATCGAGGATACAAAAGTTCAGGGTTAAAGCTATTTCACTTTAACCCTGAACTTTTTTTACTCTTGCCTTGTGTTATCTACTTCCGTTGCTATTTGGGCATTTCAGTGCCGCTGCGGCACGTTCAGCATCTTTGTATTGTCCTGCTCCACCAGCCGCCGAAATAGATTTAGCATAAGCATTACACGCTTCTGGTTTTAAGCCAAGGGCTTCATTTGATTGTCCTAACCAAAACCAGTACAACGGTTCTTCGATTTTAAGAATAACTGCCACACTAAATTGAGCTTTAGCATCTTTAGCACGCCCTAATTGCATATAAGCGCGCCCTAAGAAGTAATAATTCTCGTCGTAGATCCGACCAATATCAACTTTGATGGCTTGCTCGAGAATTGGGCGTGCCAGATTTAAGTTCTTTTGCAAAAATAACACAGCCCCGTATTGACCAACCACAAATGCGTCTTTGCAACGTTCTGCACCACATAAGTTATAAGCCTGAACCGCTTGGTCAGCGGCATTATCAAGGTCGCCTGTGGTCGCACGTACACGGTAAGCACGTGCTAAATAAGCACGAAATTGGGCATCCCGAGGCATCAGGTTAATTGCCCGTTTAAGCACTTCGATGGCTTTATCAAGTTTATTAGCAGCCACGTACAATGTCCCTAAGTTAAATAAAATAACACCTTCATTCGGGGCTAAGGTGGCAGCCCGTTCATAACTTTCGATGGCTTTGACTTGGTCGCCTCGGTCTTTATAAATCGTGCCTCGCATGTTAAAAATAGCAGCTTTAGCATCGTTGCTTGTGGCAACTCGTTCGGCATCATCAAGCACTTTTAGGGCTTCTTCAAGCAATGAAATCGAACGGCTACGGTCACTCGAGCTGCGCCATTGAAAACGGTAACCATCGGCGAGTGTTACGTAGCAACGCCAGTATTTGGCATCTACAGTAATACATTTTTTCAGATGTTCGACGGCTGCTGAGAAGAATTTTAAACGCACTTCAACCCGACCTAAACTGTGCAGTGCTTCGGTATTATTTGGCTCGAGTTCAACACAGGTACGAAAGGCAAGGTAAGCTTGATCCATTAAATTTTGCTGATAATAGAGTTTGCCAAGTGGCATATATTGCGTGCAGGAATTGGGTGGTTTAGGTTGTTGATTCTGAGCTGAAGCAACGGAGGCGAAAGCGCTAAACAGCGCCAGAAGTAAAATCGGAAAGCATCGCAACACAAGTTCTCCTTGAATAAAACTCGAAGATATTTTCGAGGTTTGCCCAATAATCTGGGCTTGAACTCGCCAAATCAATATGGCATGGTATCGGGCAGAAGTTTACGCAGATGAATTGGGCAACGGGTGAATGCGATGTGAGAAGCGTGGGTCAGGCGAATTTATGAGCGGCTTGGTTGCCACAGTTGGGCTGTTTTATCCCGCTCGAGTTTGTAAAAATGATTGCTTTTCAGGGTTTGCCAATCGCTCCAAACACCGTCTGGGTACTGGATTCTTAAATCAACTTGTTTATTATGAGCCACACCAAAATGTGTCCAACCAAGATGCCCACTGACATGCCCACCACCAATGGTTAATTCTCGGCGCAGCACACGTCCATCCTCGAGTTTGACTTCAACCCATGCACCAATGGCGTTGCGGTTGCCACCAGATTGTTGGATTTGGACTTGCAACCAATTATTGATGGTATCTGCACCTGTATTGCGCCAAATTTCGGCAGTATCCCAGCGATTAACCACCACCAAATCAAGCAACCCATCCAAATTGAAATCGGCAAGCATAGCACCTCGAGCACGTTTACCACTGGCAACACCTGCTTTATCACCCACTTCGAGAAAGGCACCATCAGGTTGTTGTAATAACAAATTATTGGGGTCAAAGTCAGCAAAATCAGGCATTTTTGCAACATTGCCTTTGGCAATAAATAAATCTGTCAATGAGTCGTTATTGACATCCTCAAATTGTGAATGCCAAGCTGTACTCGGATGGGTGTTATCGCCAATATAAGGACGATGGGCTGTCACACCACGCTTAAATGCCACATCAGCATACTGAGGACGGGTTGCATCCTTTGCCAGTATTTGTAATTTATTATCTGCCATACTGCTGAGAAAATACTCGGGGAAACCATCGCCGTTGAGGTCTGCATTGGCAATACCCATACCCCAAATTTGTAAACGCCGCCAACCTTCGTCCTCGGAATATAAACGTGGTGCTTGGTTATTCGAGATTTTCCATAGTTGTTCTTGTCCGCCTGTGTAGTATTCGCGGTCGTTGGAAACACGTAAACTTGGTTCGCCACTGCGGTTCCAATCTGAAAAAAGCATGGATAAACTGCAATAACTGGGTTTTAAAACCACCGCAGGCGCAAATTGACCATTGCTGGCAGGACGAACCAAAAGATTATCGGTACATGAACCCCACGGTTCATCGCTTTTACTTTGGTCAATATACGAACCAACAGCCAGTGTAGGCATGGTTTGTCCGCGCTCCCAAGTTGCTGCAAATGCCGTGTGCCAAGCATTGCCTCCGTTATATGACCAACGTGTATTGGCAGCTTCAAAACGGCAAGCACCTAAACCCCGAAACAAGATATTCTCGCCAACCCGTAAAACCATAAGATCGGTGATACCATCAGCATCAACATCCAATGGATACGCCCCAGTAACGGATTTCAACTCGAGACCAGAAATAAATCTTGAGAAGTACAATGCCTTCCCAGCCCTTGAGAGATTACGGTACAAGGTTGCAGGTTGTGTACCACCAGCCATAAAAATTTCTGGGAAACCATCGTTATTACAATCAAAAACAGCTGTACCACCACCGACCATGTACTCCCAGTCGCCTTCGTAGCGACTCGAGAAACCCGTGCTTGTGGTCTCATTTAGAAATTTGGGAATACTGCTCGTATCACTTTGCCCAAGAGCAATAGTTGCTATGACAACTGCCAAAAAAACACCAAAAGTTCGCATGGCAAAATATAACGCGAAAAGTTTCTCGAGTCGAGAGCGCTCAGACCACGACCTAAGTATCTACCGCTTTTCTTAACCCTAAGACGCACCTCACGGGCAGGGTCGCTCATTTTAGAATTTTCAAAAAGCGGCAATTCTGCCATTACAGCGGTAGATACGTTGTCCTTACTCCCGTTGGTCGGAAATGTTTTAGCGTTTTTTGCTAAAACATTTCAAGGAGGTACTTAGCAGGACACTTACCTAAGGATTGCTCTATGCACAACTTTTCTGGCATACTGCGTGCAGGAGGATTCCATGCCAGAAATTGAATTGACTGCTGTTTTTTACGTAACCGTTCCCGACGATGTGGACCCTGATGATGTCACCATTGAAGTCAGTGATGACGGTGTTATCTCATTCTTTGCCAACGATGAAGAAGTCGCCACTGCTGAAGATATCGAAGGTTATGAAACCGAAGGTGTTTATATGGAAGATGACGACAACGACGATGACGAAGAAGATGACGACGAGGAATAAGAAAAAGCCCCTAAACGGGGCTTTTTTAGTACAAAATATTTAACGCTCAATACTGACTAAATCACTGTTACTCGAGGGTAATGGTTTTGGTTCGTGATCATCATCTCGAGGGTAGGCTGGTGCAGTCAGTTCGTGGTAATCCAGACCTTCGATTTCGGCTTGTGGTTTGACGCGCATACCACCACCAAAACGCTCTATGGCACGAAATAAAAAGTAACTGGTTGGTGCAACCCAAAGAATATTGGTGGCAATACCAATCAGTTGTGCGAGAAGTTGCGACCAATTGCCGTACAACAACCCTGTAACACCACCTGCAACACCATTAAACCCATTACCATAAGTGCCATCGGCAAAAATACCAACCGACAATAAACCCCAGATACCGCAAATACCATGCACTGGAATGGCACCAACAGCATCATCAATGCGTAAACGCTCGAGTTGCTGAGTGCCCCAAACAACCAATAAACCTGCAACCACACCAACCACAATACTGGCTGGTGCACCTAGGAAAGCTCCTGAACCTGTGTTTGCCACCAAACCACCAAGCATACCGTTAGCAACCATTGGCAGATCAATCCGACCATTAATAGCTGTTGAATACAAAGCCGCCGCGACCATGCCACCTGCCGAGCAGATCATGGCACTAACTGCCACTGTCACAAAACGAATATCGGTTGCTGCCAAGGTTGAACCTGCATTAAAACCAAACCAACCGAAAGCCAAGATAAGTGAACCGAGTATTGCCATTGGAATATTATGTCCAGGAATAACTCGAGATGTCCCATCGCGGTTAAAACGTCCAATGCGCGGACCTAAGACTAAAATACCCGTAAAACTCAGCACTGCTCCTGTTAAATGCACCACACCAGAACCCGCAAAATCCACAAAACCATGTCCAAGATTCAGATTTTTGCCAAGTCCTGCCAACCAACCGCCACCCCATACCCAATTGGCAAAAACAGGGTAAATAAAAGTCGCCACGGCAATCACATAAATAATAAAAGCACTGGTGCGCCAACGTTCGGCTAATGCCCCTGTTGGAATGGTGATAGCGGTATCTAAAAAAACCAAATGAAAGAAAAACAAGGCAAATGTAGCCACATCATAAGCATTACCAGATAAACCAAAACCCGTACAACCAAGTAAGCCCCATTGATTCCCAGCCACTGTTAAACCCAATTGACAATTGAGATTAGCACCACCACCAAAAGCAGCTAAATTACCACCAGAACCACCCATTTGCAAAGCAAAGCCAACCGCAAAAAAACAAATAATACCTAAGCCATACACCATCAGATTCATCATCATGGTGTGACCCGCATTTTTTGCTCTGGTTAAACCAGTTTCAACCAAAGCAAAACCTGCCTGCATAAACATGACCAAAAACATTGCCACCATCACCCAAACCAAATTCAATGCCACTCGAGTTTGACCAAGTGCCTGAGCCATGTCTTCAAAGGTTAATGGTGTCGCTGGTGTTGCGTCTGGCACATTTGCAGCTCCGCCAGTATTGGTACCTGCTGGGTCTGTGGCAAAAGCTAATCCAAACAATAACACCAGCACCATTGGCAACCAGCGTTTGAGTATCTTCATGGGCGATCCCGTCTAAGGCGCGAAACCATTGATTTCAGGGAGACACGCATACGCTCCAAAGAACCAAGCATATCGCCGATTTCATCATTTGATTCGACTGTTACAGAGCGGTCTAAATCGCCAAGAGCAATACGGTTTGCTTGTTCGGTGGCTCGAGTAATTGGACGAGTTAAATTAGCAGCTAAAGCATTGGCTAAAAAGGCAGCTAAAATAAAGACTAAACCAAGTGCCACAATCAGTGGGGTAATACTTTGGAATACCCGACCAGGAATTTCTTTTAATGAGAACATCACATGCACATCGCCAATGTCTTCGACTTTTTTACCATCTGATGATAATTCTTCGGGTTCAATTAAACCAACAGCACCAACATAAGCATCCCCTCGAAAATTAATGGTACCAAACTGATCTGGTGTTGCTTCAAAGGCATCAAATTGTGCATCTAAATTGGCAGCTTCTGCACTTGTCATATTGAGTGTACTAGCAAAAGCTGTCACATCACCATTTGGTACCCGACCAACCATTGATTTGACCGCAAAAATAATAGCTGTTGTTTCTGGAATTTGTTTTAAGGCAGCATCAGCGCGACTTTGTAATTCTTTTGCTGCCACTGGGCTAGGTAATTGTTCAACCAAATCAAGATTCGATTTAGCTTCACTACGACTGGCTAACAACGCCCGACGACCCAACTCATCACGGTAAATAATTGGTAATTGATATGCCGTATAGGCAATCGCAGCAATTGCCACCAAAACATACGGAATAATCAAAGAGAAAATCATACGGGTACGAATACTCGAGCGTGGAACAGGTCTATCTCGAGCTTGCCGAGCTTGGGCTGGTAAATCGGTGATGGTGTTATTTGGGCTGGCTATGACCATAGCACTACCAGGGGCAGCGAAAGGATCGAGAGTTGGTGCAGACGATGCAGCAGGCACCATCGCAGTGGAACGGTTCGTGTCTCGAGGAGCAGCGAACGGGTCTGAACTCGCACTTGTAGCGAATGGATCGGATTTCGGTGCAGCAAATGGGTCAGATTTCGGTGCAGAGAAAGGGTCTAGTTGTGGGGCAGCAAATGGGTCGGATTTTGGTGCTGCAAATGGGTCGGACTGCGCTGCAAAAGGATCAGGGGCAGATGTAGTAAACGGGTCTGCCGAAGCAAAAGGATCAGATTTAGCCGCTGTAAATGGGTCAGATTTAGCCGCTGTAAATGGGTCAGACTGTCCTGCAAAAGGATCTGCACTCACGCTAAACGAATTTGGCGCAGCAAAAACATCGGCTTTGGGCGTTACTTCAACATCTGGAGCAGGTGTGACTTCAACATCTGGGGTTGGTATAACATCAACATCCATTTTCGGTGGTGCTAAAGGTGGAATGCTTGGTGCAGCAAACAAATCAGGTTTTACGGCTGGTATTGCAGCCGGTTTTGCCACAGCACTGGCTTCGCTTTCTGTAGCATTCTCGAGCACTTCGACTTTAACACCAGCGCTACGTAAAATATTGGCAACTGTATCGGCTTGGCGTTGCGTGCTGGCTCGAGCAATTCGAGAACCAGCTTGCCTAGATAGGAGTAATTGCAATTTCTCTGGGCTTCCACCTAAAGCAGGTGCGGTCAGTTGTGCCACCCGTTTTGCTTCGCTATCGGTTAGGGGTTCATTCAAATGAATACTAAAATTACTCACATTGACCTCGAATCAAAACTTTTTTTTGTACCACAACATAACGAATTTCTTGCAACTGACGATTAAATTCCATATTTGCTCCGTAATTGCACCAACATTTGCACAAAACGTTCCCGCGTTACTGTATCGCTGATGCTATCGGCTAAGGCACGTAGTACTTCACTAAAACGACTGGCAGGTAATTGGGCTAAATCAATATTTAAACCACGGCAAACATCGGTGTACAAGAATTCGCCAGCAGGTCCGAGTAATTGAATATACGCTTTGCGTAATTCCAGCGTAAATTCGTTTGAAATAGTGCTGGTCGAAACTTTACTAATCTGCAATAAACCGTGCATACTTAGACCTGCTGCGGCTTGCTTAATGCGTGCTTCTGACCAATTTAAGGCTTGCCCAATTTGCCGCAAGGTTGCCGTACCATTCAAACGTGGCAACAACATCAACGCATCGGCAGATAAAGTCACTTCGCCTTCTAAGCTACCAATCATTCGTGCTCGACGATCAAGATCAACACCTTGGTCGAAATCTCTGACATCTTCATCTTCGGCAACAGCAATAGACATGGCTAAACCCTCGAGCGAACTATCAATACTCGAGCGTGGGCTGCGTTCACCGGGGTGGAAACCAAAACGCCCACCTGCCCAATTGGTGACTTTACGAATGGCATGTTGTCCTTGTAAAACACCAGATTCAGCATGAATCACTTCGCCTTGTTCAATATAAATATTGGCATCTTCTTGCCCATATTGCACCTCGAGCCGCCCCGAAGCTGATGTTAATTTCAGGTAAGACAACAGACTAAACAATTGTTCTTTTTCTAACGCGCCTTGAAGAGTACTCATTTTTCAACCTTTAAAAAGTGCTTCATGCCGAGAGTGGACAAACCACTTCTAAACCAGCGGCTCGCCATAACTTACGATGCTTGTCGCGGATGGGAATCAGTAATGGGTAGAGAGCATTGGCTGTAATACCAAGTTGCTTTAACGTCTCGAGGTAGGCTGCAACTAAACCTTCAAATAAATCACGGCTGGGTCTTTGTACAAGTAACACACCAACGGTGTACCGTAAATCATCAAGGAACGGGTCAAGTAAAGGGTACCGATCTACAACTTCTAAACGAGCTGCCCTAAAAGCTTTATCCCACGTATCTTTACCTCGTACAGAATCGGTGCGATTCTCACAAAATGCAAGGATTTCGTTCCAAGTGCGAATCAATTCATCAAACGATGTTTCGTTCAGAATCGTTTCTTGGTCTACGGTCGAAAAACCATTCTGACTGTAAATACCAAAACGCGTACCATCTTCGGTGGATTCTAAAGCAATACGGGTTAAAGCTTCGTGCCCGAATAAAACACGCCCAGCTTGTTCGTAACTCGAGAGCACTGGCGCACCATTGTTATAGGTAATCACACCACGCCAATCAAGACCGAGTAACAACATTTGTCCAGTTACATTCTGATGTGTCACACTGGACATCACAGCACTGACAGAAGCTTGTGGTACAACCCGTTCCAAATCCAAACGCCAATTTGGAATCTCGAGCAAACTTTGCACCGCGTAACGATCCAAAGTATATAAACTAATCTGCGCTTCACGGTGCATGTACAATGCCATAAACGCATCGCGGTTCAGCATCTGCCCAAGTTCGTTACCAATCGAACCAACCGCAGCAACAAAACGCGAATCTAAGAAATACGCCCTAGCTGCACCTTGCGGGGTTTGCAACAAAGAAAACCCTGAGAATTGACTGCGCGATTGCACATCCGCCTCGAGCATGTCCCAACGAATCAGAGCACTTGATAAACTCTGAAAAATTGGAGCATCAACAGGTACAGGAGGCAAAGCAAATGCCCGTGCCGATAAAACTGATTGCGTAAATTTCGCTTCTGGATTCACACTTGCCGCCTCCTAATTGAGTGTTGATTTTATCACACTTGCTAATATGGCTCAGGTCATAACCTGCACAAATCTTCGTTAAAAACAGGGTTGTCTTATTGTACCAACTTTAACAACTCAGGATACTCGAGATGTAACACCGAAACAATTGGGCTTCGCCGCTCGAACCGAACTATTTCACCAACTCGAGCTAAAACCACCAAAGAACTGACTAAAATATGGTGCATTGCAATACGAGAACGTCCAACCAAATACCCCTTTTCGACCAGAGCTGCCACCGCAATTGGTTCGGCTTGGGCTTGTTGAATCAAATGAATTAAACCAAGGGTCATGATCCCTTCAGCAAGGACATCTCGAAAAATCAGTACTCGAGCGCCCACTGGAATAGCCCCTCGTTTCATAGCGTAAGTATCCCCTGAAACTTGGACTTGAATCAATGAATCGTCTTGAACAAAGCCACTCGAGTCGGCATCATCGGTATCTACAACATCCAATTGTTGAATAGTCACAAAAGGTACACCTAAGCATTGAGCTAACTCGAACACCAAAACAGGATCATCTGTACCAGAAGCTAAAATTAAATCAACTGTAGGCAACGAACGGGTTAAAACCTCTAAAGCAGCACTCAGCACAGGTGGTGGTAAACGCTTTGAGAACAACCCAGATTTCAAACTCTGATCCGCATCTGAAAGCACAGATAGCAAAAAAGTTTGAAATTGTTCAAGGGCTGGCGGAATCATTTGTTCCTTAGATTACCTTATGAACCAAAGGTGGCACGACAAATACATCACACAAGACCCTATCCTTTGGGCTAGATTAGGGTATGGAACACCCCGCCAATGCCCTGATTCACGAAACCAGCCCTTATTTATTACAACATGCTTACAACCCAGTGCGCTGGTTGCCGTGGGGCGAAACGGCTTTTGAAGCTGCTAAAACTCGAGACGTACCAATTTTGTTATCGGTTGGTTACAGCGCCTGTCATTGGTGTCATGTCATGGAACGCGAGAGTTTTGAAAACCCAGAAATTGCAGCCCTGATGAACCAACTTTTTATTCCAGTCAAAGTAGACCGCGAAGAACGCCCCGATGTGGACAGTATTTATATGAATGCTGTGCAAATGCTCAGTGGTGCAGGTGGCTGGCCCATGACCATGTTCTTAACCCCAGAAGGTAAACCCTTTTACGGTGGTACTTACTACCCACCCACCGATCGTTATGGCAGACCGGGTTTTACCAGAGTGTTACAGTCAGTATCCGATGCTTGGCACAACAAACGAGAACAATTACTCGAGACCGCCAATGATTTAACCAATCATTTGAAAAACTTTGAGAACTTAGCCAGTAAAAATAGCCTCGAAACAGATATTCCCATGAAAGCATTAACAACCCTCGAGCGCAGTTTTGACCCACAATACGGTGGTTTTGGCAGTGCCCCCAAATTTCCTAATCCAGCCAATCTCGAATGGTTACTCGAGCATCATCATCGTGTACGTAATGCAAAAGCACTTGAAATGCTAACCCTCACCTTGGAGTGCATGGCAAGTGGTGGTATTTACGATCATCTTGGTGGTGGTTTTGCTCGGTACAGCACTGATGAACGTTGGTTAGCGCCTCATTTTGAGAAAATGCTGTACGACAACGCCCAACTGATTAAACTCTATGCCCTGACCTACCAAGCCACAGATAATACTGCCTTTTTCTTAACCGCCAAAGAAAGCCTCGAGTATTTGCTACGCGAAATGCAAAGCCCAGAAGGTGGTTTTTACAGCGCCCAAGATGCCGATTCTGAAGGTGTCGAAGGCAAATATTTTGTTTGGGATGAAACCCAAATAGATGCTGTGCTTGGTGAAGACAGTGCCATTTTCAAACGCGCTTACGGTGTTACCAGCCAAGGCAACTGGGAGCACAAAAATATTTTAACTCGAGTTTCTAGCGATGCCGAATTACAACCCCTGCTTGAACCCGAAACCGATGTTCACGAATACCTCGAGAATTGCCGCATAAAATTATTTCTCAAGCGTGAAAAACGCATCAAACCTGGTTTAGATGACAAAATCCTTTGCAGTTGGAATGGACTAACCCTCGAAGCATTTGCTGTAGCTGCCAGAGTCATGGGTGGACGAGCACCAAAATACTTGGCTCATGCTCAAAAACTGGCTGGTTTTTTACTCGAGAAATTTGCTTTCACCGATCAAAGCGGACATTTGCGCCTCTGGCATACTTATAAAACAGGTACAACTGCCAAAATTCATGGCATGCTCGAAGATTATGCTTTCCTTGGACTAGGCATGCTCGAGATCTACCAAAGTACTTTTGAACCGCAATACCTCGAGACAGCCCAAGCGCTTGTGGGCAGCATCGAAACGTATTTCTTAGACCCCAGTGGTGGTTACTTTGACACTGCCAGCGATGGTGAAACCCTGATTGTCCGCCCGAAAAGCTACTTTGACAGCGCCATGCCCAGTGGCAACGGCGCAACCAGTTTATTACTGCTTAAACTCGCCCGATTAACCAGCCAAGATACTCTTGAGCAAAATGCCTTAATTGCTATTCAACAAATGCAGGACATGATGCAACGCCAACCCACAGGTTTTGGCAGCCTTAACCGCGCCTTAGAACAGCATCTTGCACCACACCAAGAAATTGCCATCAGTGGCGATTTAAGCAACGAAGATACCAAAACCTTGTTAAAAATCATTCGCAAAAAATACCAACCACACACAGCTATTGCTGCAGGAACTGCCAAATTACCTGTTCTCGAGAACCGTCAAAGCCTTGAAGCTCGAGTCTTTATTTGTCAGAACATGACTTGTCAAATGCCTATCAGCAATCCAGATGAATTACTCGAGGTTTTTGAGTTGCACAATTAAGCCAGTTTCTTTGCGTAATTCCTTATAATACCAATTCCGTTTTAATGTGAGGCTTACGCCTCACATTAAAACCGCGCTAGAGCGCGTGAGAACCCCCGTTTTGGACGGAGTACGTGTAATTTTTGCTGTTTTTTGCAAAATGGAGCGTACATAGTCCAAAACGGTATAGCATCAGAACGGTTTGTCTTCCTCGTGCGCCCTGTGGGTAAGTTTTCGATATAGAAACAGGGTAGTAGACACGAAAAAAGATGTAAGTATTGCACAAAAACGAATTATTGTACGGGGTTACAGCTGTGTTAAATTGTAAAAAATAACACTGTTTTATTTTCATAACATCGTTATATTTATGTTATGACACTATCTCGAGTTACTCGTCGGCAAGCCATTAGCATTGGTTTAACAAGCATCGCAGGACTCAGCGCTTGGCAATTCTGGCTTGGCTCGAGTCAAGCCAAACAAATGAAAACACAAATCCAACAGATGCCGTTTATCCCTCCTGTCAGTATCCGCACCGCTTCGGGAATGCGTGTTCACGGCATCCAAACCGCTTGGATCAGCATTAAAACAGCTCATTATGCACTGCATGGACTTGAGGCAATGCGCATTCCGAGCATTCTTGCTGATACCAATTGGACTCAAGCCAAACCTGTTTTAAGTTGGATTCTTGAGCATCCCGAGGGTTTAATAATCGTTGATACAGGCGAACAAGCAGAAGCACGAAACCTCGAAACATATATGGCATGTGCAGACCCTGCAAGCCAGTTTTTTATTACCAAAAATTTTCATTTACAAAGCAGCTCAGAAATGGAACTCGGTTCTCAGTTACGCTTATTGGGACTCGAGCCTAATGATGTGCGATATGTGATTCAAACCCATTTGCATTTTGACCATGCTAATGGGTTTCAGTTTGTCCCTAAAGCCAAAGTGCTGGTGGCTCAAGCTGAAATCCTTGGACATCAACAAATGCCTGTGGGTGCAGTACGTTGCAAATACCCGAGCAAACTCGAGTTTACACCTGTGGATTACACCAAAGGTTCTTTTGCCAGTTTTGCTGCACATCAAAACATTACCAAAAACGGTGACGTGCTTTTAGTTCCCACACCAGGACACAGTTACGGGCATCAAAGCGTTGTACTACAAGACTTAGAACGCGATTACGTTTTTGCTGGTGATGTGACTTTCGATGAAGCCCAACTTGAGCAACGGATAATTGGTGGTATTTCCAACGATGTCCCTGCAACCAGAGACAGCTTAGAAAAAATGCGGCGTTACATTCAAGAAAAACCCGTAGTGTACTTACCTAGCCACGATCCCGAATCGTTAAACCGTTTTGCTAAAGCAAGCACCAGCCGTTTTTAAGGAGTTGTATGGATAAAATTGCCACTGGTTCACCTCGAGATTTTCAATACACCCTACCAATCCAGACTTCTCGAGCCTCGTTTTGGAAAATCTGGACAGATGCCAACACTTGGGCGAGTTGGGATACGCCCTTGCAAAGCGCTACACTAACCGCACCAATGCAGCTTGGAATTCGAGGCAGTTTAATCACCAAGAATGGTCAGAAATCCGAATTTATCATCAGTCAATTCCAAGCCCTTGAGTCGTACACCATGACGACTGCTTTACCGCTTGGTCAGCTCGAGATTCAGCGTTCTTTCTCGGAACGTAACGGGCAACTCGAGTTTACGCATCGGGTACGGTTTCTGGGTTTAAGTGCTGGTTTATTTGCAGCTTTACTTGGCAAAGGATTTATGCAGGAATTACCAGTTGTGATGCAAAACCTCAAAGCGATGGCTGAAAAGTCGTAATCTAAGTTGTATGGCTGTGATTAAAAGTATGAAAGCTCGAGGAGAAGATGCAAAACGCATAGCACTACTCGAGATTGCCATTGGATTGCTTGAGCAGAATGGAGCAGCAGGGCTTTCGATGCGCCGCATCGCCGAACAAGCAGGGTGTTCAACCACGATGCTTTACACGCTTTTTGGTGGCAAAGAAGAACTGGCAAATGCTTTGTACCTCGAAGGTTTTAGGCGTTTAGAAAGTGCTTTACAAAAAGTTCATTACTCAAAACCATTTGATCAAATACTGGCATT
This sequence comes from Deinococcales bacterium, assembly GCA_013298595.1. Lineage (GTDB taxonomy): Bacteria > Deinococcota > Deinococci > Deinococcales > JAAFIG01 > JAAFIG01. The sequence continues at coordinate 246,241 of JAAFIG010000001.1, forward strand.
AAACATGATGTATAGAGTCTTTGCCCTCGAGAATCCAATGTTTTACAGTATCATGTTTGAACGCCCAATCCCAGAATTTCAGGTTTCCCAAAGCAGCCGTTTACAAGCTTGGCAGAGCATGCTGCCTTTGCAAACAGCCATTACAAAAGCAATAGAGCAAGGTATTTTGCAAACAACCAATGCCGAAAACCTTGCGATGCAACTCTGGATGACCACACATGGCGTGGTTAGCCTCGAGTTAGCAGGGTACATGACCCCTGAACTCGAAGCTGGCGAAGTGATTCTCGAACGGATGATTCGGGATTATTTACAAAATTTGATGCTTTAGTTTTTATTTTTGCTCGGGGAGTTTCCAGCCTCTGAATTGATAGTAACGTTCTTTGGGTTCAGCGGTTAGTGGATGTATGCCGTGTTTCGGTAGCCACCAGAAATGCACAAAGACAAACAAACCAGCCATACAACCTAATGCGACATAAAAACCTGTTCGTCCTGTTAAAGCTGTAATAGCAATGGCAAAAGCTGTAACAAATACCATTTTTGCAACCCTGCGCCATTTTGGAAGACCTTCTTCAAAGTGCCCAAAAAAGACGTTTCCAACAGCGAAAATACTGGTAATAATGGTTGTTTCAAAGAAATAGTTTTCCACAGAATCGCCTCATGCCTAAATTATAATTTAGGTACACCTAAAAATCAATAAGCACCTACAAACTGAGTTTGGCAGACTTTGGCTCGAGTACAGCTCTCAGTCATAGGTAACAACTCGAGCAAAAGAAATCCTGCTCGATATACTCAACAAGATCGTACTATTTTGACTTTAACAAACTGAACTGATTACAGCAAACCCATTGGGTCTTCACTGGCTGCATAAAACTCGAGTAACGGTGTGCGTTTCAATTGAATTTCCCGAGTTAAACCACGTTGCAAGAAACCTTTAGCATGATTTAGAGCCGCCACAGCTTGTTCGACATCGCCAATACAGGAAATAAAGACTCGAGCGTGAATTAAATCCGACGTGATTCGTACTTTTTCAACCGATAAAATCAGTGGTAAGCGCGGGTCAGAGAGTTCTGCAATCAGGCTGGCAAGAATACGGGTAACGGCTGCCTCAATTTGAGCGACACGTTGGCTCATACCCCACCGATTCGGCGAATAACACTGGCAACACTTTCGGCAAGTTCGGCTATTTCGCTTTGCGATTCGCCTTCAACCATAACGCGCAAAAGGCTTTCGGTTCCACTTGGACGCAAATTAATTCTGCCGCGCCCCTCGAGTTTACTTTCCACAATTTTTAAGGCAGCTTGTACATCATCGTGCTTAGCAATGGCTTTGTCTGTGACACGAATATTGACCAGCGTTTGAGGGTATAACGGCATTTCTTCTCGCCATTGCTGCAAAGTTTTACCACTCGAGCGCACAGCTTTTAGCGTCAGCAATGCCGATAACATACCATCGCCTGTTGGGGCTGCATCTAAGAACAACGTATGCCCGCTTTGCTCGCCACCAAGGGTTAACCCTTTCTCGAGTAAACGCTCATGAACGTACCTATCCCCTACTCCTGTGCGCTCGAGTGCGATGCCTTGTTCGCGTAATTTGACTTCTAAGCCCATGTTGCTCATCAATGTGGCAACAACGGTGCGTTCGCCGCGTGTCACGCCGTTAATGTAAAGCATATGGTCACCATCTATCATTGCGCCTGTGCTATCCACCATCAGGCAACGGTCACCATCGCCATCAAAAGCAATTCCAAGGTCGAATTTCATATCTCGCACCAAGTTTTGCAGCGTTTCTGGGTGGGTACTGCCACAAGCAGTATTGATATTGCGTCCGTCTGGATTGGTAAAAACCGCAAAAACATCTGCGCCTGCTCGTTGAAAAACCTTGGGTGCAAGCCGATGCGTTGCACCGTTCGCGCAATCCAAAGCAATTTTCAGACCACGTAAATCTGGGGCTTGCTCGAGTAAAAAACTCGAATATAAGCGTTCGGCTTCGCGGTAATCGGTGACAGCGCCAATGCTTGTGCCTGTTACTTTGGGTAATGCCATCTCGAGGTTCGCTTCGATAGCCAGTTCTAGGGCATCAGTGAGTTTTTCGCCACTCGAACCAAAGAATTTAATGCCATTATCTTGGTATGGATTATGTGAAGCACTAATCACCACACCCGCTGTTGCACCAAGTTGCCTTGCTAGGTAACTGACTCCAGGGGTTGGCATCACACCCAAGTGAATCACATTGACCCCTTGAGCAGTTAAACCAGCTGCCAAAGCAGCCTCGAGCATATCGCCTGATTGCCGTGTGTCCTTGCCAATAACCACAACAGGTTTACGTGATTGTGCCTTAAAAACCTCAGCCGCCGCCATCCCCAATTGCAAAGTCCAAGCAGCCGTTAAAGGAGCTTCACCTGCGACTGCACGCACACCATCTGTTCCAAAGTATTTCCGACTCATGAAGATGTAGCATACCGTGTTTTTGCCAATTGGTAAAAACACGGCTACTTTAAAAATGCCTCGAGAAGTCATCAGCAAGTCATCGGTGGTTTTGTAACCTCAGTAGGCTACGATTTGTTGCGGCAACTGTAACAGAGGTGCGCTATGCTCGAGGGGTAAAACAAAGTGATAGCGTGTACAATTCTGCCAGCAGGGTCGGTATTAGCAAGTTATGATGGATTAATGGAGGCTTCATGAAACGATTATTATCAACAATTGGTTTGGTGGTGGCATTATCCGGTGCTGCAATAGCTCAAGATGTGCGATCCTTAGGTTTAGGTGGCGCTTTAGTGCCAGGCTCGAGTTTAGCGCCATTTAACCCAGCCTATTTGAATTATCCTTCCGATGGACGCGGTGGTGGTTTAACATTACCCGTTGGGTTAATCAATTTCTTTGTTAATCCACAAATGAATGTGCTGGATTTTCTTAGCAATCGCTCGCCGTACTTAACAGGCAATCCACCTGCAAAAGTCTTTAATTTTTTAGCCGCTTTTGATCAAGTCACGCATTTGAATAGTTTTATTCTCAATACAGCATCTGCGCCTAGCGAACTGAGCATTAACCTCAGCAAAAACGGTATTACCTTATTTGATGTTGGCGCTAACAAGCCCCTTAATTTGGATTTCTCGAGCTTGGGTTCTTTTGGCACACCCAGTGCCACCAGTGGTGTGACCCCAATTTTTAGTGTTCCTTTTAGCATCGGACCTGTGGCAATTAAAATAGGTGTCTTTGCCAATGTTACCCCAACTTCCCCAAGATTAGACCCTGCAATTGTTGCCGATGTCAGCGATGGCAACCTTGATTCTATTTACAACAATGCTGTCACTGCCAGTGCCCAAGCTGCGGCTGGTATCACCTTAGACATTGGTTTTAGTACCCCAATTCAAGTGGATCAAACAACAGTCTTTGTTGGTGCTCGAGGCAATGGTTTCTTTGGATTGGCTTTTGTGGATGCGAGTGGTCGAGTGATTGTGAAACCAGGCAGTACGCCCAGCATTGGTAATGCCAAAATTGGCTATGAATACACGGTTTTCCTTTCAAGTCCTTTTGCCAGTAATTTAGGCGCGGGGTATTCCAACGGCTTAGGTTTTGGTGGCTCTGCTGATGTTGGTGTGGTAGCCGATATGCCAGGTAGCTTACTTGGTGTTCCTGAACTCGAGAAATTCACTGTTGGGCTTGGGTTAATTGGTGTAGTCGAAGCCAACACTTGGACTGGTACCACAGCAACAACTACGTATGATCCAGATGTTGGACCAAACGCTATCACTGTGATCACGCCAAATGTGACTCGAGGTGGTATTAAATTTAATCCACTGATTACTGCTAACGCTGCTGGTAAATTCAGCGTTGGTGGCGGACTGAGTGTGCTTGCACTAGCCGATATTCAACTCGGACGTGGCAATTTCAATATCCATATCGGTGCAGAAGTGCAATGGACTTTATTTGTGGTGCGTGCAGGTGTCGGACTCGAGAATGGTCGTTTCCGCTTTGGCTTAGGTGGCGGACTCGAGTTTGCCCCTGGTATTGGCATGGATTTAGCCTTAACTGCTCATCCAACACCTTTTGTCGGTGGTACCTCGTTTGGTATCGCTGTTGCTGTGCGCTTTGGTTTCTAAGGAGTCCTTATGAAAAAACTTTTACTACCTTTAGCTGCAGCAGCGTTACTTGGTGCGTGCAGCACTGCAACCCTAATTAACATTAATGTGGATGGCGATAGCTTTATTGATGCTACAACCAAAACCATTTCCTTACCTGCTGTACCACCTATAACCCCACAAGTTGTGGTTATTCCTGATGGCGGTGCTGGTCTGCCATTGCAATTACCAACACTGACATTTTTAACTGGTATACGCTTAAATATTGGGGTCAGTGTTGTTGCCACCGACCCAACCGCTGGAGCTACTGGCACCATTGAAATGTTTGTTGCCCAAAGCAGCACCGCAAATCTATACGACCCTGCCAATAAAGTACCAACCGCTGCCAACTGCGTTGGTGATGCCACACTCACCGAAGCAATCAACTTGAACTTGACCGCCACCAGCCCAGCGGCTTGTGCAGCTGCGTTTAATCTGATGAAGGCAGGCAATTTTAAAATTGGTGCTCGAGCCTCATTTAATTTAGTCAATGCCAGCCCAGTAACAGTCACACTGACCAATTTAGATGTTGGTGTTTCTGGTTATCCGGCTAAGCTTCTACCGCTGTAATCTTTAACAAACCTTAAAGAAAGCGGCTCGAGACACCTTCGAGCCGCTTTTTCACTTTTTTTTGTTCAAAAACCATTATGCTAATGCGTATGAAACCTATTCATTTCTTTGCCGCTGCAACCATCGCTGCTTTTGGTATTGCCAGTACCAGCACTGCTAAGAATTCGTATCGTTTACAAGCCATTGTTCAATTCAAACTCGACCCAGACCGCGACGATGGCACTCGAGTTGTGGGTTGCACTTATTGCCATATCAACAGTACAGGCGCTGCGCCGTGGAATCCATTTGGTTTGAATTTACGCAACACCTTCCGTAATGAAACCAAGAAAAGCGATCCATCCGATGTGCGAATCAAAGAAGCTTTGTTTGAAGTGTTAAAAAAGAAATTGGACAGCGACGATGACGGTTACTTCGATGCGCTCGAGGTCTACGCTGGCACATTACCTGGCAATAAGGTCAGCACTCCAACTCGAGATGAAAAAGAACTCGAGGCTGCATTTACGGCTTCTGGTGGTTTTGCTCAGTTTAAAGCTGCACCGTAAGAATAGGCAAAAAACCCTAATTTCCTAGTCATTTTCTTGCTTTGTTAGATGCTCATAATACCCGTTTCACTAGGTATTTTCGCTACGCCGTCTTTGTGAGGTTTAACAGGCGGCGGATCACGGCTTGTCCAGAGGCTCTCAGCGCCTTAGGGTCAGTGGCGGTTGGCAACATTAGTGCAAGCTTGCAGACCATTGCGTCAATCATACGACACAGCGTTTCGATATCGCCAAAGTCAAGCAGCCCTGCACGACGCAATGCTTTCAAGTTGTCCATCAAAAGTGCCATTGGATAGGTCTCGTCAATCTCACGAAAGCGGTCGAGTCCCAAAATTGATGGGGCTTCACGCACAACAATACGAGCATACCCAGCTTCAAGGCAAACATCGAGATACACTTCAAGACCCTCGAAGAGCATATCCACAAGATCGCCCTTCCCTGAGACTCGTCTGCGAATCGTCTGTATCGCTTCAGCCTGCATTGAAACGACCACCGCATCGAATAGCGCATCCTTGTCAGCAAAGTGATGATAGAACGCACCACGTGTAACACGGGCAGCGCGAGAGACTGCCTCAATACTTGTTGCAGCAAACCCATACTCGGCGAAGTTAACGCGACCCGCAGCGATAAGCGCGTCGCGTGTCGCATCGCTATACTCTTCGCGCCTCGTCTTTTTCGGTTCAATCATCATTAGACTTTAAGCCTAACGCTTGACATAATATATTCATAGTGTATATTACATACAGTATGAATGTGAATTCCAATCGGAGGCTTGAATGAATGTTACTCAACAATTTGAACTTGTAAAAACACTAGGCGAGGCAAAGAGTCGCCAAGATGTCCGCGCTGCAATGAAGGTTCAGCACGAAAACATGCTCCTCGAGACCCCAGCCTTTGGCAGCACTGTTCGTGGCAAAGCTGCCAATGCTGCCGTGCTCGAGCATTTCTTCCAATCGTTCCCAGATTACAACGTGCATCTTGAAGGTTATGCAGGTGACGGCAAGTATCTGCTCTGCTGGGGCACAGTCTGTATGACAATGACTGGCAGGTGGTTTGGTCTGACAGGGAACGGGCATCAGACGAAGCTGCCCGTCTTTTTACGCTTCACATTCAAAGACGATCTGATCGCTAGTGAATATTTTCTGTTTGATCTCGCCGAATTCTGTGCCCAGTCGGGTGTCTCGACCGACGCTGTCCGCGCTCAGTTGTTCGTACCGCGCACCAAGGAGGTTCAATCATGACTATTGATGCTGCCATAACCAATTCCCCAGTGAACCTTACACACTTATTCACTGTCACTTACGGTATCAATCCAGCCATTCCGATCGGAGACACACCATTTGGCAGACGTGTGCTATTTACCTGTAACGGCGGTCATTTTGAAGGACCGCGTCTTTCTGGCAAGGTGCTCGAGGGCGGAACCGATTGGGTCATGGTCGGCGCTGACGGCACAGTCAAAGTTGATGTTGATCTTGTTCTCGAGACCGAAGATGGTGGTCTGATTCATGGCGCTTGGACTGGACAACTGACCGTATCACCACAACTTCTGCCAATCATCGCCGACCCTAGACAATGGGCGCAACTCAATTCCGAGAACTACTACTTTCGGGTCACGCCGCGCTTTGAGACTGGACACAAAACGCATCGGTGGCTGAACAACATTATCTGCGTTGCAAACGTGCGATTCCTCGAGAACGCGCTCGAATACCAAGTCGCGCACGTTCTGTAATATCGATTTTGGTAACTAACATAGGGGTGCGTGCCAACGCCAATAGTTGACCGTTGGGCGGTTTTCGCGTAACTTCTGAGTGACTATAAAATAAATAATTGAAGTGAGAAGTAATGCTTATTTGAAGAATTGGATTCGCTATTTTTCCGAAATTTCGACCTTCATTACATTAACCCCCAGAATGGAGAACATTTATGACTGAAACCTTGAACAAAACCGAACGTTTTCAAGCACTGCACGTACCAGGCAAGCCGCTGGTGCTCTTCAACATCTGGGACGCGGGAAGTGCGAAGGCAGTAACCACAGGAGGTGCGAAGGCACTCGCCACTGGAAGCTGGTCTGTCGCCAACGCCTTGGGTTTCGCAGATGGCGAGCAAACCCCGCTGGGTCTCGCCATCGAAAACCTGCGGCGCATCGTGACCGCCACCGAGCTGCCAGTGACCGTCGATCTCGAGAGTGGCTACAATGAGATCGACAAGACGGTGGGCTTGGCACTCGAGGCTGGCGCTGTCGGCTGCAACCTCGAGGATAGCTTTCCGAAAAATGGCACGCTGCGAACAGTGCAGGATCAGGTCAAACGGCTCCGCCAAGCACGACAGGCAGCTGGTGATCGGTTCTTCATCAATGCTCGGACGGACGTGTTCTTTCAAAAGCCAGCCATGCAGCACGACGCGACCATGCTGGCAGAAGCCCTCGAACGGGCGCGGGCATACGCTGAAGTAGGCGCGGATGGACTCTTCGCCCCTGGACTGATGAACCTCGAGTTGATCACTCAGTTGGCTAAAGCTTCGCCACTACCCCTCAACATCATGGTGTCCGATGCAACTCCGCCCCTCTCAGCCCTGGCTGAAGCTGGTGTCGCTCGAGTGAGCTACGGTCCACGTCCTTACCTGCTGGCGATGCGGGCGCTTGAGAAGGCTGCGCGGGAAGCCAGTCGTTGATCTCGAGATGCAGGTGTGAAATAAGCCTTAAGTTGTCCAATCTTCGGGTTGCCTTGATAATGACCATAAGCTCGGTAAGTATTGGGTTCATTACTGTCGTTAGTTTCTGATGTTGTATTCGGGGTTAATGTAACGAAGCACAAATTTTCGGGAAAGTGATTAAACCAACCCGTAATTGAAAGATAGCTGACCGCTTTACTTTTACACACCAATAAATCGTCTAGGTTTTCTTATGTCAACATTTGCATGATAACCAGCATGATTGCACCGCCCAGAACCATCACCAGCAAAGCTTGTACTCGAATTTTTTTTAAGTAAAACAGTAAACCCAAACCTGTTGCCGAAACCAAAACCAAAAACCAACCTGCCACATCAATCAGCACAGCCCAAACCCCACCTGCATTGCGCCCTCGGTGGAAATCATTGATGATGGCAATAAATCCTTGAGCAACAATGGTTAGCGTATACTGACCACTCGAGGTTTCAATAAAACCATCTGCTGAGTAGCCAGGGGCAGCAAAACGCAAAGAACTTTCGGTGTCATCGGAACGGTAATCTTTGGCTTGCCCACGCAAATTGTGTTTGGCACGTAAGAATTCCACCACCTCGAGCCAATTAACTGTTTTACCTGTGCGCCATGCAGCAGGTAATGTACCTTTGATTTCAACTCGAGATTCGTTTGCCAACCAATCTGGGTGGTTTAAGGTTACACCTGTGATCGAGAAAAACAGCACCACAATTAAACTCAGCATCGAAGTGTAAATATGCAGCCAACGCAACCAAGCATTCAATCGTAAACGCCACGGACGAACTCGAGATGGCATTTCAGCTACGTGCTCGGAATTCAAGCTTTGCCTCCTTAATTTCTTCGTTGCTTCCTAAGGATTTACTAAAAGCAGCACTGGCGAACATATGTTTTTCACGAATCAATTGGTATGTCCCATGTTCTCGAGCCGCTTCAACACAAACATAGTATTCACCTTGGTCGAGCAGCGCACCTTTGTCAGATTTTCCATCCCAGATGAGTTTGTAGACTCCTGGGTTTCTAGTCGGACCAGAAACAGTTGTGGCTAAATCGCCACCATCTGCTGCTTGACGGTCTTGTTCGTTGCGAAACCAGCGGCGCAAATCTGGAATCCAACGCGAACCTCGACCTTGTTGCACCCATAAACCAACGGTTCGCACAGATTTACCTTTGCTATCCTCGAGCCAAACAGCAATATATGGGCGGTTATAACGCCCAAAACTTGGTTGCTGAATTTCAACTGTCACAATAGCTTCCATTTTGCTATCCCATTTGCTGGTCGCGGCTCGAGCGATTGGTGCAATCAGCAAAGCTGAAGTCAAACGAAGCATTTGCCCAATAACACTACGGCGTGAAAATGTGCTGGTTTTTTTCATGGTTCTTTCTCCTTAATTGAATTGATGGTGTTGCCAAAAATCGTTGGTTTGTACTGCATTTGCTGTCACCAAGCAGCAACCCACATTTGGTAAAGTATTTGCTAACTCGAGACTTTGGCTTAGCTCGAGCACACTAAAAATTGTTGAGAGCACATCGGCTGTAGCAGCATCGGCAGCAATAACCGAAGCAGAAACCACTTGTTGCACAGGATAACCGCTGCGTGGGTCGAGGACATGCGAATACCAACCATTAGGAAATCGAAACCCCCGATGGGTATTGCCACTGGTTGCTAACGCCTGAGAACAAAGCTGCACTGTTGTCAGTAATGGCGCGTTATCGGCACTCGAGAAAGGATTGGCAATGCCAACTTTGTACGGTTCTTGCCCCAGATGCTGAATATCGCCACCCAGATTAACCAGCACTTCGGACACCTCGGTTAATGCCAGAACTTTTTGTGCGGCGGCGTGGGCAATAAATCCTTTGGCAATCGCATGAAGATTGATTGGTAAACTCGAGCAGTGCATGGCTTTGTTTGCCTCGAGTTGCACAATTGGCGCTTGAATCTGCGGCAACAGTGCTGCAATCTGTGCTGAGCTTGGTGGTATTCCCAAACTTTCAGCTGCTCGCCACAAATTCATTAAAACCTCTGCACCACAAGAAAACGCATGGTTCGAGCGCTGCTGCCAAAACAAAGCTGCCTCGAGTACTTGCCATAACTCGGTGGACACAACCACTGCTTGACCTTGGGTTGCCAAAAAAGTATTTAATTCGCTACTCGGTAAAAACCGACTCAACACAGCCTCGAGCCGCGCAATTTCGGTTAGTAAAACCCGTTCTGCTTTTACGCCAGAGCCAGTGGTGCAAACCCGAAACTCGAGCGAAGTACCCAGCACCCATTCAAAATGCTGCACGTACCAAGAAGCTTTACGAGTTTGGAATAGCCCTGTCAACACCAAAAAAGTGTACGCAAGCAATGTGAAGATTTAACGAAAAGTTTTTTGATCTCGAGCACCCAGAATCAGTGTCGTTGCAGCGCACAATGCCGCCACCAATAACCACAACACCCATTGATAATTGCCTGTTCTTGTATGCAGCCACCCAGCCACAAAAGGCATAGTGGCACTCGAAAGTGCTACCAGTAAGCTAACCGCACCATTGACCCGACCATACATTTTCGTATCAAATAAATCGGCGAGTAATGCCGCTCGTGTTAATGTGATAGCACCATTGGTTGCACCGTACAACAAGACAAAACCGTACACTCCAACATCCGAACCCAGCGTTAAAAGCAGTACACCCAAACCATGCACAGCAAACGTAACACTGGATAACACAAGCAAAGCCGCTCGAGAAGTCATGGACGTAAAAAAGATGCGTCCCACCAGTTGTAAAACACCAATACTAGCCGCAATCAAAGCGGCAAACCCACTCGAATACCCACGCTCGAGCAGTAAAGGCACCAAATGCGGTGCCAGCACCGACACAGCCGTTCTACCCAAAGCAAAAGCCAATGCCACACTCCAAAAGGCTCTGGAATACCAAAAACTAATAGGCACCACCGTTTCTTGAGTGGTCACAACTTCGGGTGCGTCAGGTAAACCATCCACACTCGAGCCAACATCTCTGGGGTGTTGCCGCACAACCCACCAAAGCAGTGGTGCGGTGCACAGCATCAGCACAGCCAGCACTTGCACTGCACCACGCCAACCAAGCAATGCCAATAGCCAAGTATCCAGTGGTACAAAAATGGTACTTGCCAGCCCAGCCACCAAAGTAATGGTCAGCATTGCCTTAGCACGGTAGACCCGAAACCAAACAGCGATAGCTGTAAATGCAGGATCATAAAAAGTTGCTGCGGCACAAACCCCAAGTAACAACCAAACAACGTACAATAACGGCAAAGAAGTGGTTAAAGACCAAATCCACAACAACCCACTCGAGCCAATAGTACCAACTGTCATGATCGCTCGAGCACCACGTTTATCAAGGATTCGCCCAAGCAACGGTGCAACCAAACCTGTAACCAATATTGCCAAACTAAACGCCCCAGATGTTTGTGCCCGATCCCAACCCAATTCGCGTTCCATAGGTTGCACAAAAACTGCGAAGCTATAATACAAAACACCATAAGCAATTGTTGTGCTCAAGGCTAAAACCCAAACCATTTGCCAACCGTAGAACTTGGGCATTGATAAAACCTTTGCGTGAAGGAGAAAAATAAAGGTGGAAATTGATCAGGTTTTTTAAAAACCAAGTTGAAAACCTTGCCAAATAATCATGGCAGCACCAGCTACAAGCACAATAGCACTCGAGAAACCCATGATTTGCCTAGCTTGCAAAGGTGGGTTACGGTATAAAAAACCCAGTACCAAACCACCAAATACACCTCCGATATGCCCCCAATGGTCAACATTAGGAATCAAAGCAGGTAACACTAAAGCAATCAGTACCATACTGCCATTTCTAACCAATTGCTGTTGTAATGCCGAAAAATCTCGAGTACCCACCGAAATAAGAAAACCCAGTAAACCAAAAATAGCGCCGCTAGCACCAATACTAATGGCTTGAGGATTGCCAAAAAATGTACTCATCACAGACCCCGATAAACCCGTAATCACAAAAGCAAACAACAATTCTTGCCAACCTTGTAAACGCTCGAGTTGCCTGCCCAAATTCCATAAAGACAAGCCATTCATGGCTAAATGCACCACACTGCCATGCAGTAAAGCAGCTGTGATAACACGCCAAAATTCGTTTTGCTCTAAGGTTAAAACCCGAGCATTACCACCCAGTGCAGCCAGCACAGGTACACTCGAGCCATCAAAAAATCTGCGCCAAGCCCCACCACCACTTGGGTCAAACACCAAACTCGAGAAAATATATAAAATTGTTAATGCCAGTAATAAAACAACAGTGATGGGTGGGTAATCTGAACGACGATTCATACAAGCAGTATAAGGACTTTACTGAGCTTAGAGTTTACAGTTTCGCTTCCCGCGCCACATTCGTTTTTCACACCAAGCTGTAGACTACTAAGCGTGGGTATTCTTGTTTGGCTTATTATTATTAACGTGGCAGTCTTTGTGCACGAGTTAGCGCATTATGCTTTGGCTCGAGTTCAGGGTGTGACTGTTAAAGCTTTTTCCATTGGTATGGGTCCAATTTTGCTACGGCGTACTTGGCGTGATACCGAATGGCGGATTTCTTTGTTACCATTGGGTGGTTACGTAGACATTGATGGTTTAGCCCCAACCGAATTTGATGAAACAGGTCGAGCTATTCCACCAACGCATGGTTTTGCCAAACTAGGTTATTGGGGCAAGTTTGCTGTGTTATTTGCAGGTCCATTAAGTAATGTAATACTGGCAATTATTATTGTTGGGTTTGCCTTTTTAGGACAAGGTAAAGAATTACAAACCGAACGAATTCAACTGGGTGTCGTCAGCGGATCTGCTGCCGCAAAAGCAGGTTTTCGCAACAAAGATATTCTGGTCAAAATCAATGGTGTACTGGTCAAAGAAGTGGCTGCTGTCCGTACTCATTTACTAACCAATGGCGAACGTACCTTTACGATAGAACGCGATAACAAACAACTCGAGATTCAATTTAATTGGTCACCCCTGATTTTTCCAGGTAAAGACCGCCCCAAATTTGGCGTTGGTATTGGTTTCGAGCGAACCTACGAACCGATTGCGCCACTCGAGGCATTTAGCCAAAGTGCCACCACACTGATTGGTGGTATTCCACAATTTGTTCAAGCCATTGTTGGTGGTATTTTTAAAACCCTAACTTTACAACGCGATGAAAACCTTTCAGGACCAGTTGGAGCTGTCGCTGCAACTGAACAAGTTGCACAACAAGGATTTTTTCCTGTTTTATTCTTAGCTGGTGTGATTAACTTATCGCTGGGTTTATTTAACTTATTACCCATTCCTGGCTTAGATGGTGGCAGAATTGTTCTCTCGAGCATTGTGGCATTGCGCCGCAAACCATTTGCACCAGGGCAAGAAGAAAAAATTAATTTCGCAGGTTTTATTTTTGTCATGGTCTTTATTTTCTTAGTGACCGTTCAGGACATTACCCGATTAGGTAAATAATCATGGTGGTTGTATCTGAAATCCATGTGATTATTCCTGCTTTCAACGAAGCCCGCACCGTTGCCAGCGTTGTGCAAGTGGCTCGAGCCGCAGGTTTTACACATATTTTGGTGGTTTCCGATGGCAGCACCGATCAAACCGCTACAGAAGCCAGAAATGCAGGTGCCGAAGTCCTCGAGTTACACCCAAACCGAGGCAAAGGTGGAGCAGTCCTAGCGGGTGCACAACACTGCCAAAGCGAGTATGTGCTGCTATTAGACGCAGATTTACTGAATTTAACAGCCACTCATTTACAAAATATGCTCGAGCCAATAAACACTGGTACTGCCGATACCACCGCTGGTTTATTCCAAGGTGGCGGTGTAATTACCGACATTGGTAACAGGGGCACACCGCATTGGAGTGGTCAACGAATTATTCCAAGGCAAACAATTTTACATGCCAAAGATATTGCCACCGCTGGGTATGGCATCGAAATTGCGCTGAACAACCAGATTAAACTCGAGCAGTTGCGTTTACAATACGTCAATTTAATCGGTGCTTCGCAAATTATTAAAGAACAAAAACTCGGTGTTCTGGCAGGCATTTTACGCCGCCTGAAGATGTACTGGCAAATTCTGCGTTACAGCCGCAGCAACCGCCAACACTAAGCAAAACGGCGTTGCAACATGGTCGGACTCATAGATAAAAGCGCTTCCACAACATTGGGGTCAAACTGCGACCCCGAGCCTGCAATCACCCGTTCTCGAGCATCCCAAATAGGCATGGCGGCACGGTACGGACGATTTGTGGTCATGGCATCAAAAGCATCTACCACAGAAATAATTCTGCCACCCAAAGGAATGTCCGATTCACCAAGTTTATCTGGGTAACCTTTACCATCCCAGCGTTCATGATGCGCCCGAACCATTGGCGCGAGTAAATCGCCATTGGGCATCGAAGCCACAATGTCTGCACCATGGGCTGGATGTAAACGCATTAACTCCCATTCGATAGCCGAAAGTTTATCGGGTTTACGCAGAATCTCGCCAGGAATTGCAATTTTACCAATATCATGCAGTAAACCAGCCGCTCGAACCACCGCGATATCTCGAGCTGTTAAACCCATATGAAATGCCACATGCCCCGCCAAGAAACGCAAACGTTCAATATGCCCGCTGGTGTACGGATCGTGCTTCTCGACAGCTTTGGCAATCGAACGCATCACATCCAAAGGACCTGTCATGGCTAAACGATGATGGTGCTGCGTACATAAACGCTGCACTCGCAAAGCAAAAGAATCGTGTTCCCACGGCGCAGGCAAGACATCATCCACCTGAGAATTAATCAATTGCGACTCGAGATGCCGAGCTTGTGGCGGCAACATGGCAATAATTGGCACATCGGTATGCGGATCGGATTTAATGGTACGAATTAAATTAATTGGAAAAGAACTGGTGGGTTCGATGACCACACAATCTACTAAACCCATCGAACAAGCATCCAAAATTTGCAAATCGGTACCAACCACATCCACTGTCATGCCAAGTTCTTGAATGGCACGTTGTTCCGCGCCAACACTAATATCTAGTGTGCCAAACAAAAACAACACCCGAAATGGACGATCAATGACCATGCAAACCCCACCCCACTTAATTCAAGCATACCCCAGAAAAATTTGCTTCTTTGGTTAAAAGTAACACAGACCACACCGCATTTCCGTACCCAGCACCCAAATGCCCTAAACACTGTCAAAGACAATGTCAAACCAATACACAAAGCTAAAGGAATCGCCTATCACAACCCCTACAATGCACTCGGGGGTTTGCACTAATTCATACGGTATTTGAGTTCTTGCTTTAACTGCGACAACGTCGGAGGTAATTCGCCAACCTCAGCTAAAAACTGAGATTCCACCATACTCATTGCCTTACGACTTGCCAGCGCACCCTCGACTTCTCGAGTGGCACGAACCAACAACTCGTTGAGGCTTTCGTCGAGTGGTTCGACTTTTAGTAAGCGTTCTGTTAAACGCCGACAAGCTTGATAATCTCCGGTTTCGTACATCTCCTGCACCAATTTCAATCCGCTACGTACAAGTAACCATTCCACGTTTGCACGCACCTCCTCGATCCACTGCCCTTCAAAGCCGCGAAGGAAGGGTCCTTTGCAAAGCTCGAGGGCGGTGTAGAAATCATTTTCCGTAGGAGCGTGCAGCAAACGTGCAACTTCAGCGTAGTCAAACTCTAACGGAACGGAGTCCGTCTCGAGGGTGTAGGTTTTGGTACTGCGATCATAAGCAAAACGCAGCGAAGGAATAGCCGCTTGAATTTCGTAACGAGCCGTGTGGAAGTAACTTTTACCCGCTTCGACACCTTTAGAATTTTCAAAAACATCGGTAACAATTTTTTCCAAAGAAGTACCTGGATGCAAGTACAAATACGCCATCATTGCTAAGGATTTTTGTAAACGCACCACCGTCGGTTGACCATTGACCAACAACGTCGCATCACCCATTGCTTGCAAACGCAACACTCGAGCCGCAGGACGCTCCTCTATTGGCAAACGAGCCGCAGCCTGACGACCATGCAACGCAAACGCACCATACGAAGAAGCAATCGCCGTTAACGGCTCGAGATCACCAATAAAACGGCGTTCTAACTCGAGGAAACCAGCATTCTCGGTAATATGAACCACATCCGAAACCAAATCCAAGTGTTGTGAAGCCACAGCCACATTACCCATTTTTAAGTGCAAATTAGCAAGTTGCAATAAAGTCCAACCGAGTTCACGCCGCCACTCGAGGTCTTGGAAAATAATACGAGCTGCTTCTAAATGTTGTAAAGCTGGTTGTAAATTACCAATAGCTACTTGGTACTGCCCACGCCTAAGCTCGAGCAAACCATGTTCCCCACGAGATTGAACAGCTAAATCTAATTGGCAGAGTTGCCCACGAGCATGGTCGAGTTCTTGGTTATGGACAAACATACCGATTAAATAGAACTGAGCACGAGTACTCAATGACTGATTCTCTGAGCGCTTTTGGCAATCGTGGATAGCTTGTAATAGTGTTGTAATAGCTTTTTGTGGTTGCTCGAAATACTCATTTAATGATGCGTTGATACTGTACTTAATATTCAGTTGCGGGTTGTCACGTACTAGATTTTTAACAGCATTAAGCTCATCTTGAGATTCTTCATAACGTTCGAGGAAAAATGTAATTTCAGCTCGAGACATACGAAGATATACTTCCCAACTACCTTGTGCATTTTGTAAAGCCTGATCAAGATACTCTAAAGCTTTGCCACAAAAACCAGACGCAAAATACGCACCTGCAATACCTTGCCCAATAGCTTGAATCAATGAACCACTATCTGCGAGTAACTTGGCTTCTACCCAAGCTTTTTTTAGATAGTTTAGGGCAAGACGCATTTTTCCATGCCGATAAGCTATATCACCTTTAATAAATTGTAGTTGTACTTGGTCTCGAGGAACCAAGTTATTGATGTCTATACTATTAATAACTTGCTCAGCTTCGTCTGGCTCCCCTTGTAAAATTGCCAACTGTACCAAATCTACATTTGCACCATAGTCACCAAACTGGATCGCTTTTTTTAAATAAATTGTGGCTTGTGTAAATTCACCAAGCCCCCAATATGCCCGCCCCGCAGAACGATACTCCGTCCCTGACACATCTTTTAAGTATTGAAAAGCATGAATTGCATTCTGATAATTCCCTAATTGCATGAATGTAGCCAAGCGGTTGCACGCGGCTGCATTTGATTGGGAAGCGATTGCATGAGACATAAAAATGGAATCCTTAAACTTGCAACAATTAGTTAGACCTTCTAGGAGAGATTATGAAAAAAGTATTACGTATGGCATTGGTAGTGGTTCTTGGTTTAATGGCATCTGGTATTGCAAATGCAGACGGTCAATCAGGCGGAGTTCTCCCACCTCGAGTTTGCTCATCTTGCTAATCCCTAACTTACAACAAAAACTTGCTTCACGTTGTTTATTCCACCCAAATTACCTTCACGGATTGTTTATCCTTATTATACGCCCTTAAACCAGCCTAGGATTCTCCCCCAAAAGCTGGCAGCCCAGTAATTGCAATCCCCCGATTAAACACTGGGCTATTAAGGAAAGGCGGCTTAAATGCCGCCTTTTACTTTTGTTACCCACTCGAGCAAATACCAAAAACACACATCTGAACTCACCGTTCTCGAGACAAATTACCTCGGGTTTATACCAGAGTTTAAATAAGCTCGAGGCTCGAGCCTGAAAGCAATACCCGTTCAGAATAAAAACTCGAGATGTGAAAAGCCGCTCTCTATCCGTCTCGCTTGAAGCTCGCCACCTTTCTCTCGCAAGCGAAAGAAAGGAAGAAACAATCCTAAAGCACTTTTTGGCAAGCAAAAGAAAGGAAAAAAGCACGGCTCTTAAAGCCCTCTTTCGCTTGCGAGAGAGGGTTGGGTGAGAGTTCACCAGCCAACGTTCTTATCATCTCGAGCCAGAGCCTACCCACCAACAACCCTCAAGAACTAACAAAGCTCGAGTTTTTGTGACTCGAGCCAAAACAAGATTTGTAAAACCTGTTAAGCAGTTCTTTCAACCTCGAGCCTTAATTGATAGGCAAACGAATTTCTTGTTTCAACTGCGCCAACGTTTGTGGCAACTCGCCAACTTCGGCAATAAACTGAGATTCGACTAAATTCACGGCTTGATGCCCAGCCAATACACCCTCGATTTCTCGAGTCACCCGTACCAGCAATGCGTTTACAGGTTTCAGTACGCTTTCAAACCTCGAGCATTTAGCCATTCACAAGAATTTGTCATAGTACATTTATCATATGCAGTTTGTAACTCGGCAAAACACAAACCTTGTGCCAAGATACACCCATCAACTCGAGTTGAAATCCCAAGAAGTAAAAGAGGTAACAATGAAGTTTTTGTCTCGAGTAACAAGGATTCTACTAGCAACAATGGTTGCTTCCCAAGGTGCAATGCTTGTTCCTGCAATGGCAGCCAGCCAAGGCAAGCAATTAGCAGTCAAAGCCATTGGAATGGCTGAACTGAAAAGTGAATTCGGAGCAGGTGGTGGGGGCGGCGGGAGCGGTGGACCAGTTGTAGTTGACCCAGGTAATGGAGGTGGTGGAAATCCGAGTTGCCAATATAATTGGAACGCAAATCAATACTGTGATTGGGTTGACCGTAATACCATCACCGAAGTTCAAACTGATTACTCAGATTGGATTGAGTTTAGGGATGTTGGTTTTCCTATAATTTCATGTGATGCAGGTAATGGTTCAACATGTGCTCAACGATCATATGAAGCGTCTGTTGCAGTTGCAATAAATATTCAGTTCTCAGTTGCTGATCCCCAAGGAGTATATTCTGGTGCAGTTGCTTTATCGATTCAAGCTGGAGCAGCTATAAGTGCCTCTTTTGAAAATGTTCCTAATGGTACACAACTCAAAGGATTTTTAAAACTAGATTGGCAACGTCGTGGTGGATACTATACCGCTGTTTACCGTGATGATACTGGTGTTGTAGGAAGGTTTACAGTTGGTCCTAATTGGCAACGAACAACAGTAGCTAGTTATTCCTATACAGTCCTTAAACGTCCAAACGCTAATTCAAGCTGGATATTACCTAATAGGGGTTATTAATTTTTATAATCAGTTTAGCTTACTTTAATTAAAGTAAGCTAAACCAAACACAAATGGAGTTAATTATGTCGAAATACCTAGTTACAATTTTAGCATTTTCTTTAGGTGGAATTTTGAGTTTTTTATTTTTCGGTGGAGAAAAAACTATTATGGTAAAAGTTGAAAATAATTTTTATCCTGTTAGTTTACAGGAAATTAAAAATATAGAATTTAAAAAAGATTATTCAATAAAATTAAATTATAAAAAAAGATCAGAAGAAATAAAAAGCTCAGATAGTATTAGAAAATTAGCTTTCGACTATTCAAAAAAAGTTTTTAATATCGAAAGTATTAATCCCGAAGAGAAATTACTATCTTCAAAAGCTGTAATGATTTATTTAAAAACGAATGTGAAAATTCAAAACCTGACCAAAGTTTTAGTTTTTTCAAAAGATACTCAGAATAAAATCGAAGGAGATTATAAAGTTTTTAAAGATGGTTATTCCTTAGGATTTTGTCCAAAAATCCCCTATCCAGATGGGGAGTATGAAGTTTTAATAGAAAAAATTTGTTTTAAAGATAATCAATGTATAAATAATCTTAAATTTAAATTTATGGTATCTGATTTAGCACAATCAAACCCCTTTGAGGCAAAATGTGAATTCTAAATTATCTTCTCTCTTTCTTTTATATTTACATTAAGTTAAACAGACCTTGAAAAGAGCTTGAATGAAAGTTATTTCTTTTCACAATTTACATTCGGCTTCTTGGACTTTACTGAATGGTAAACGCATCTTGTAATCTCGTCTCACAGACCTACAATTTACGCTCGAGAAATTACTTTTTTAGCCAATTTAGAGCTGCCTCAAGTTGTGTATCCCGACCTTGGGTTAACGCATCTAAATCAAGTGGTACAGCTTCATCTGGGATGACTCGAGGCGGTAACCATTTACCATCTAAATCTTGATACTTACCGTTTCCATAAAGTAGTTTCGCACCAGACTCATATTCTTTCACTGTTGCACTTGTTTCCATTGCCCCTACTGTTGCTTCGCCAAAAACTCTTGCCACACCATTAGTTTGTAACAAATGAGCAAGCTGTTCCCCAGCACTATATGTATCAAAAGATACCAGAATAGCTACTTTGCCTTCAAATTTTGCTACTCGGTTTAAAGTCCCTTCGTACTCACCTGTTTGGGTGGCATCATCTGCATTACGCCAAGAAATACCTTTTCCGTTAAACTCAAGAATCCAATGGATTCCATCTTTTGGTATAAGAATCCGACCTGGTTTTGGCATAAATGCCGCTGCCATTTTCATACTAGTCAAACTTGTACCTCCCGAGTTATTCCTGAGGTCGATTATAATATTCTTGATATTGTTTTCATTAGCTTTAGTGATTAAATCATGAAATGCTTGTTCTCTATACTCGTCTGTTTCTAACACTCGAATAACCATTGCATCTTCTTTGATTAATGAAACAATTGGAAGAAATGGTTTTGAATCTGTTGCACGTATCGAAAAAAATTTTCGTACTCCCGACCTTAAAACAGTCAATTGTGTTTCTAAAAAACTAACTTCCATTTTCCTAAGAATTTGACCAAGTTCGTTCGGCTTTCTCGGAAGACCATTGACCTCAATAATTTGGTCATTCACATTTAAACCAGCCCTTTGCGCGGGCGTATCTGGATAAATGTACGTGATCAAAAATAATTTACTGTTCCCTGAGCCAAAAAACCCAAATCTACCAGATGGATTAGGAGATCCCAATGAATTATAGCCCCATAAATTGTCATAAAAAACTAAATGAACGTCGTTAAACGAACTAAGCATTGTCTTTATAATCTTTTTTACATTTGCATAAGTGCACTCTATGGGCTTTTCACACATTTGATTAAGCATTTTTCTATTTAGTGCAATTACCTGATCAATATTCACATTTTTAGGATTTACATATTCTTCTTGAAGAATCTTTGCGACAAAATTGAACAATCGTTTACCATCCATATTTTGAGAGAAGACTATTCCAAAAAAGCTGAAAATCGCTCCAAGAAGAATACGTTTAAACATTAGACATAACCTCTATTTCATTATAGTTTATCGGGGCATACAGCCATTTGTACTGCCACCACGAGGTTGTGGATCTGTTGGAACAAAAGGACCTGGTTGTATGTTTTGAAGTGTTACGGTTGAGCCGCATAGAGTAACTGTACTACCACCTTGGCTTTGTATTGTTTGATTCTGTTGAGGTTCTGGTGTGGTTCCACAACTCGCTAATACTATTGGAATAACTAAGACTAACCATACTTTCTTCATACATGACCTCCATGTGGTTCTACAACATGCCAGACATCTTTGATGCGGGCATTTCCGAAAAGCACCTTAGAAATAATTTTCTCGAGTGCATTTAAGGCTGGAATTTGGGCAGTTTGTTGCAATTGTGGCAATAAACCAAAATTTCGGTACAGTTGCTGAGCAGCTTCTTGCAACGTTTCACGCTGCTTTGGTAATTCATCGGCTGCCTCGAGTAATGCAACAATTAAACGAGCTGGTGGTACTGGGTCAAACCAAAACATATTTGCGCCATACGGACGTTTTAAACACATTGTAAATGCCTCGAGTTGTCCGCCACCCATTCGACTTAGAAAAATAGGGATTGCAAAACTAGCCAGTGTAAACTCGGCTGCTTGTAATGGACGTAAACCTGTTTGACCATATACACCAATAGGTCGGGCATTTAAGTTAAGAATGGCACTTTGTCCAGCAGCAATAACAATTTCTGGAACATTACCTAAAACACTTAGGCAAGCCAAAGCATATGGTGTGAACAACTGTAAAGCATCAACAATTTGGCGCAGCACATGGATTTCAACGGCACTTAGTACATGTTGCAACTCGAGGGCAATATCAAGTAAATCTGTGCGTTGCACCTGCGAAGAATTAATTCGCAAAACAGCCTCGAGTTTTGTTGTTAAACCAAGAATTCGTGCCCATTGGGGATAATTTTCTAATTGACTAATTGTTGGTAAATTAGGTAAAACAAGTCCATAATCACCTGCTCTTAACGAGCACAACGCGTTGAGTATTCTCTCAAACCCAGCTCGCCACGTATTTGGGTTATAAGCGAAATCACTAGAAACCAAACGGGCATTTCGGAAAGCTGTTTGACGTTCATCAGTCTGTAAATTAGCTGTAAACGCTTTGGTTAAGTACTGATACGTTTTTGCTAATGAAGCAGTTCTATTTGTTACTAAATGAATAGGAATATTTTCTTGTATCACAAGTAAAGTTAATAATTGGTATGTCTGCAAATGGGCTTTAAGATCGTTTGTTGCATCTGTTTGCTCCGCTGAAATCTGCAAAACACCTGTAAAGTCGCCTTCAAAAAGCAACGCTTGTGCAATACTTACAGCACCCTGAAAACGAAACGGAAAGTTATTAGGGTCTTTTTGTAACTCACTCATCATAGCAAGAGCGGATTTTGATTTTCCAAGACAATGTAAACACATTGCCACTAAACTTCTTGCACTATAAATCGTAGTTTGCAAACCAACAATTGGGGCAAGCATTGCCATTTTGCTGGCGTACAGATGTGCTAGTTCATAATCCTCTACAACTAAATAGGCTTCGCTGAGTATCAAATATACTCGCATTTCAAGTTCAAGTGCTAAAGCATTACGTTTTGGTAATGCCTCTATTTGTTCGAGGATATGTTTTACTGTGGGAATTGCTGTTTGGACTGTAATTGGAGCTTGTGCATCACTTGAAAAACTTTTGCGAATTGTTAAAAACGCTGCTTGATAACGTCCAAATAATTGTATCACTTTATCTTCTGCCAGCAGCAATTGCCCAGCCAATTGATATGCCATATCGAATTTATCAGGTTCCACACCTAAAATCAGGGTGGCGCGGAGCAAGCCAATTTCGGTTTCTGTTGCAATCAAATACTCTGCAAGCACCGACCTCGAGACACCTTGTATTTGCAAACTGTTATTGCGCCATGTTTCGTAAGCACTGGCAACAGCTAAATCTGGGAGTGGTGGTATGGGTTGGCTTAGTGTCATATGGTTTGGCTTTCTTGGTGTTTTTACTACTGCATTAACGTAACCTGAATTTTCATTTTTGCCGCGACAGTTCTGCGACAGTTTGCAAGCCAGAAAAATAATAACTCTTTCAGAAAGGCTTAAATAGATTATTTTACACTCGAGTTCACGTTCGGAACTATTTTAAGTTAGCAACAAAAAACCATATTTTTTCAGGCATTTATTGCAGCATTTACAACCATTAACAAAACACGCAATGATAAACCCAAAAAAACCGTCGCAAAACCGTCGCTCATAAAAAATAAACGTACCGTATTCTTAGTACAACCAATACAAATTGGTACGAAACAAAAAAAGAAATACCCAATTTAAGGTACGACAAAAAGAAACTTCGCTCGTAAAATCTCAATCACGGGAGGCATTTATGATCAATACGCCCACAGTAAAACTCACCACTCGAGAACTCGAAACACTCCACCGAGTCGCCCAAGGATTCAGCGATGTTGAAATATCAAAGCAACTAGGCAACAAAGCAGGCACTGTTCGGAACACACTCGGCACTATTCGCTTAAAATTATCTGCGTACACCAACAAACCCCTGAATAAACGCGTGAACTTAACCACTTTTTACCTCGAGAATTTAGCCATTCGCAACCAAGACTAGAATTTTGTCATAGTACATTTATCATATGCAGTTTGTAACTCGGCAAAACACCAAACCCATGCAACAATACACGCATCAACTCGAGTTGAAATCCCAAGAAGTAAAAGAGGTAACAATGAAGTTTTTGTCTCGAGCAACAAGAATTCTACTAGCAACAATGGTTGCTTCCCAAGGTGCAATGCTTGTTCCTGCAATGGCAGCCAGCCAAGGCAAGCAATTAGCGGTGAAAGCTATTGGAATGGCTGAACTGAAAAGCGAATTTGGAGCAGGTGGCGGCGGCGGCGGGAGTGGTGGCGGCGGACCAGTTGTAGTTGACCCAGGCGAGGCTGGTGGTAGTTGTACAATATATGATGGCTCTTGTAGTCTTGAAATGTATTCATCAACAATTGGTGACCTTGTACAATCACAAACTGCCAATGGTGCTTATTCTGGTCAGCAACTTGTGAATGATTCTGCTGTTTTTTCAAAGGTCATCCAAAAAACTTTTTCAGACGGTTGTCGCTTGACCCTTTCTGGTTCAGTTGGTGTATCAGTACCTGCTGGAGTTGGAATTGGTGTAGAAAGACCATGCAGTGATGTGCAAGTTGTTTCAAAAGAATTGCCTCGATTAGGGCGTGCAAATATCTATTATAACGAGTGGACATCCACGTATAAAGAGTATCTGATGTTCAAATGGATACGTAATAATGTGAGCGCTGGATATGCTGGTATGAGAACTGATAGTAAGCGAAAAGTTGAACGCGTCTACTATGCTGGACCAAATCTTTAAACAATTGTAGTTTCGTTACCGTTATTCATAGTATGAATAACGGTAACACAAAGGGTTTATTATGAAAAAAATTGTTTTGTTTTTATTATTTTTATTTATGAGTCTTTGTCTTGCTAGTACAGATAAGTATATAAAAATTAATGGAAAAAACTATTCAAAAATTGGCTACGTTAGTTTAGATTTAATTCCGCAAAATAATAAAATCGATTTTATAAATTTAGGTTTTCAGAAGCCTTTATTAGTATCTAAATGCAGTACATCTATAAAAATAGATAAATTGACAAAAAACACAATTTCTTTTTCTTTTTCCAGAGGGAAAAATGAAAAATGCCTATTTTATCTAAAAGAAAAAACTCAAAAAATCGAAATTAACTTAAATATTACACATGTCGTCGGTTTATTTAAAAATTGCCAACTAACCCCTCAATTTGAAGTAGGTTCAGTATCTACTAATCATATTAAAAAATACTATCCAGAAATAAATTTTTTATCTCAAGATTCGTTATCTGTTCGTTCTATTATAAATTACTATGATTTTACTGAAAAAGTAACCAATTTAACTTATTATTTTGACAATTATTTAAGTCCATTATTCATCTACGGACAGTTTGCAAATTATGAATACCCTATTGGGTTTAACGCAAAATATATTTCAAGAAAACTTCCCAGTACTGGTGAAAAATCTACAACATTGGGTGTAATTCACCCTTCAGGTTTTTTTGCTAGAAGAGATTTAAGTACAGGAGGTGAATTTTACTTTGTACCAAATGCTTTTAGTAAAGGAATCTTTTTTACAAATAGCAAGAATGAACGCTGTGTTGAATTTCAACGTTTTTCTTCTGGACGATAACCCAAATCCTTGACCTATTTCGCAAAATTTACAAAGGATATATATGCTCAAATACTTTATTATTTTGTTATTCCTGATTTTTGGATATTCGGATGCTTTAGTTCACTCTGATATAGAGATAGCATTTGAAAAAAATTATGAACCATCTCAGTTCAGTACACAAAATATAAACCAAGCATTTTCTGGTCTCGAAGATGCAAATATTGCTTACCTTCCTCGAGTAGGTCTAACCGAAACTCTAAACAGCTCGAATTTCCAAACGCCTAGTTTACAAATCACATTCAACACTGCTTGGACTCTAATAGATGGTAAACGCATCTTGCAATCTCGTCTCGCAGACCTGCAATTGCAATTTGCTACGCTCGAGAAAACCCTCGAGAAATCCAATGCTCTGCTTAATCTTCGTCAGTACGTGCAAGCTTTGAATACGTACGAACTGGGTATTACTTTGCTGCGTTCCCTCGAGTCGGATATTCGTAAGCAACGCCCGCTCTGGACTGTAGAAACTCCCGCGAAGCAATTTGCTCCGAATGAAATTGATTCTTACACTAAGTTCCTCGAGTTTATTGATACCCGTAAATCGCTCGAGGTGCAAGCGGAGCGTTTGCGTAAACAACTTGTAAAATGGACGAAACTGCCTGCTGCCGATCTTGCCGAGGGTAAAATTGTTTTCCCTGGTGATCCAATTTTGCCTAGTTCGGTTTTGGATGTATCCGCTTGTGTTGAACAAAGTGCTAATGTTGTGCGTTCCAAATTACGACTCGAGCAAGAAAAAGTTTTTGAGGCTTTACGAAATGATGCTTCGCCGACGTTAACAGTCAGTGGTCAGGTTGGTGTGACTACGGCTGCGCCAATTGGTCAGTCCCCTGTTTCGGCTCAGGTTTCTTTAACCCTGAATATTCCACTTCCTAGCACTGGGGCTGTGACTGGTGGCGCTTCGGCAACAGTTTCTCCTACGGGTGCTTCGCAAACCGCGAATCTCTCTTTTCCTAATCAGTTTCGTCAGGCAGACCCGCAAGGTGTGAAATGGGCAGAGAAAAACGTAGCCGATACTCGAGAAGCCACCACCGATGACATTCTCGAGGCACTGCGTTCTCGGGAGAACTTAAAAAACAATGTTTTGCTGGCTAAGCAACGGCTCGAGTGGGGTGAACGTTCGCTGCGTGAAGCAACAAGTGCGGATGCTCTGGCAAAAATCAATGCGCGTTTTTCACTCATGGGTTTAAAAATTCGTGGTGCTTACGATCACTTAAATTTGCAATTAAATTCGTTATCTCTGGCAAATACCTGCAATCTTAAATTCTCTTATGCCCCTCGAGACGCTGTGTTTACTGTGGTGAAACAGTAAAGTCAAAACGATTTTTCAGATCACAACTCATCCCGAGTTACACATCATTCAAAGCCAGAAGCTTTGTCAGGAGTTCTTATGTTTAAAACGGTTGCAATTGCAATGGTCGCTGGCTGCATGGGCGCAGTTATTGCCCTCTCGAGTGTACAAGCCATCCCTCAAGCCATTCGTCTTGGCTTTGTGGTTGTACCAGAAGTCATTAAGTCCACACCAGCAGGTGGGGCATTAAAGAAAATCGAGGCAGCTCGAGATCGGGAAGTCAAACCAATAGCTGCAAAAATCAAGGCGTTACAACCAAAAATGCGTTCTGGAAGTGCAACGTTCGAGGAACGTGACGAGTGGGATAAATTATCCAAGCAGTACGCAGCCATTGTCAAAAAGTATGATGTGCAATTTCAAAAAGTTTTGCAACCATTTGATAAAAAATTGCTGACTTCAATTAAGAATTCTGCTAATAAACAAGGATTTAGTTTAATTGTGGATGGCATTATTGCTACTGATAGTGGTTTGTTACTTTATGCTAATCAGGATGCAGCTAACATTACTAAGAATGTGATTGCCGAGTTTAAGTCACTGAAATGAAACACATGACTACACTTTGGAATGTGTTATTTCGTGCTACTCGAGTTCGTGTTGTTTTAACTCGAGTTTTCCCTGTGCTGCTGGTTAGCTTCTTATGGTTTGCAGCTTTGTTCGTACCGACTATTGCTGCTATTCGTGGTACACCAGTAGCTTTACCACAACGTTTCTCGAATCTCGAGCGTTTAGAACTGGGTTGGAATGGAGTCAAACGCCAAGAAAAAGATAATACTTGTGGTTTGGCAGTGCTGTCTTTGTTGCTCGAGTGGGCTGGTGTTCCTGTGTCCGAAGCGAAACTTGCCAAGCAAACAACAGTATCCGCTCAGGGCATGAGTTTATTTGCTTGGCAGGAATTAGCTAAAAAATATGGGGTTCAAGGCACTTGGTACCGAGCTGCTCCGCAAGCACTCGAGGATTTACCGATGCCTTTGGTGGCGCAAATCAAAGACCCAACTGGACATTTTGTGTTGGTGCAACGAGTGTATAACGATCATGTTTTGCTTGCCGATCCAAATGCGGGTTTGGTGTTGTATTCGGTTACCGAATTTCTACGGGTGTGGACTGGGCGTTCTTTTGTGCTGAGGGGCGTATGACTCGAGTTTTACCAAGTGTAACGGTTTTACCCAGAGTGCCTTTGTTTGTTTGGGCGGTACTCTCGAGTGTTGTCCTAAGTTTGGCTTTACGTCCGTGGGGTTTTGGCGCATTGGCTTTGCTGGCATTTATTCCTGTGATGATTGCTGTTTCTCAGGAACGTTCTTGGTGGAAAGCGGGTTTGTACTCGTACCTCACCATGCTTGGTGGTGTTTGGGTGGCACTCGAGGGTTTAGCTCGAGAGTTCACATTGGTTTTTATACTTGGTGTTTTTGTATTTTCAGGTGTTTTTGCTTTTGTTGGTATCAGTACTCTTTTTTTCAAACGTTTTTTTGGCTCAAGGGCAATTCTGCTTTTTCCTATTATTTGGGTTGCGCTCGAGTTTTTAATCAGTCAACCAGTTTTGCTGGGCAGTTGGGCGAATCCAATTATGGCAATTGGGTACACGCAATTTGATACATCTTTGTTGCAAGCAACGCGATGGTCTGGTGTGACAGGTGTGAGTTTTTTGGTTTTGCTTTTCAATGCAGTGCTTGCATTTATTGTAATTCGATGGCTCGAGCAACACCAATGGAAAGTGATTTCTTTTCTCCCATTGTTGCTTGTATTGCTCCTCTCGAGTTTAGCGGTTTTCTTACCAGTTCCGAGTAGTACTGCTAAAGGTAAGGCTTTTCGAGTTGGTATTGCCCAAGCGTACTTACCAACCCTCGAGTACACCATTGCTGATTTTGATTCAGGTGCTCAGGCGATTATCGCTAATCGGTATAAAATTTTACTCGAGCAATTAGTTAAACGTGGTGCTCAGATGGTGGTGCTCCCCGAAACCGCGCTTGGTGGGTGGTACGCAGACTTTGAGCGCAACGAATTACTGCTTGATACGCTTCGAGGTGTTTCCTTGGCTTTGGTTGGGGTCAAAACAGCTTATGTAGATAGTACTGGCAATCGTGAGGGACGCAATGCGATTCTCGAGTTTCAACGCGAAGCGAACCGAATTCGTGAAGTGTACGCTAAACAAATTCCGATTCCATTAACCGAAGGTGGTTTTAACAAAGGTAAAAACCTTGGTTTAGTACGTTTAGGTGGTGTTGTTTTTGGATTGGGTATTTGTTGGGAGAATACATTTCCTGGGCTGGCGAGGGCTTCGGTGCTTGGTGGCGCTGAGGTTTTGGTGTATCAGAATAGTTTGCTCTGGGCTGGAGCAACTGCTACACCTGTTTTGCATCAGCGGATTAGTGCGTTCCGAGCGGTAGAAACAGGTCGTATGGTAATTCATGCGACAGCGGGAGGCTCGAGTGCTTTGATAGATGCTACAGGCAAAATAATAGAAGCTGCACCACAAAGCCTCGAGACAACTTTAATTGGGTTGGTACAACCTCGAGTTGGGTTGACTCCTTTTGTACAGTTTGGTGATTGGTTTGGTGTGCTTTGTGTAGCATTAACAATTTTTACTTTTGTCTTAGCTGGCATTAAACGCTTAAAGCCTAGGTAAAGGGTACATCTCAGATGCCGTGAAAACCGTGTTTTACCGTAGGAGCGAGGCATGCCTCGCCCCTACAAATAATGTAATAGACACATTTTTGAAGAATCTATGTACAGTGAGGTACTACGTAAATGCTGCCTCGAGTGCAGCGGCAATATCTATTAAACTCTTGGCATTGGCAAAATGCTCTGCGCCTATGCCCACAGCGGCAAGTGGCACAGGGTTTCTGGTGTGGGTTTTGATGCGTAAATCCTCGAAGTTGCCATGATCGCTGGTGATTAAAAATAATGAATCTGGTTGTTGAAACTCGAGACAAGCTGCACAAAATTGCTCGAGACGCATGGCTAAAGCTTGGGCTTCGAGTAAGTCCATTTCGTGTCCAACACTGTCTGTCCACCATAAATCGAAGATGGTGACATTACTTTTTGAATACATAAAGTTTTTTGCCCATTCACGAATTTGCTTTGGGTTACCACTACTTGCTTCGTAAGGTCTAAGTAAAGGTGATATGCCTAAACCATTTTCTGCCTCTAAACTGGCTCCTGCGGCAAGTGCACTGGTAGCAATCGCATTTAAGCGGCGTTTACCTTGCTCGAGTGCAAGTTTGTACTGCGCTGGGTAATAATTGGCAAGGCGCACCGAACCAAGGCGTTTTAAGACACTGTGCTCGAGAATTGGTTTTAAACTTGGGCTAACCCAAGGTCCATGATGAAATCCAAGTGCCGCAGACGCGTTTATTCCTGTCAGGATAGTAGTTTGACCCGTACCGCTTTGCGGTAGACCTTCGATACCGAGGTTTGCATCTAACGCTCTTACCACAAAATTTTTACTCATGCTGTGCGAAACCGCAGTTACTCCTAAGTGCTGCAAGGTTGGCAAAAATAAATCAGAAAAAGGGTGCCTGTCATGCGTCTCGAGTAAACCTACGCCGTCTAGCATTAGCCAACTAACACGCATAAGTAAAATTATAGCCTAAAATTGCAACACTCTACCAAGTACGAGTTTTGCTTGTTAAGGCAAAAAAGCAAAGTAATTCCATTGTTAGTGAAGTTTTGTACACTAATCTGGCTATGAAAAAGCAAATGTCAGCCACCGAATTAGCCCTGCGCGTCATTGGACGCAAAGGCACATTCATCATCCTTGAGACTTTGTTAAAAGGCGCAACGCGTTTTACTAATCTCGAGAAAGCCCTCAAAGTCAGTCCTCGCACGCTTTCGGAGCGCTTAAAGGAACTCGAGGAACAAGGCGTGGTTAATCGCGTTGCGTTTCCTGAGGTACCACCACGTGTGGAGTACAGCTTGACCGATAAAGGTTTAGCGTTAAAGCCTTTGCTCGACAGTGTGCGTGACTGGACAGAATCGTTTGAAAAACCAAAGAAGAAAGTGGTTAAACCAGCTGCAAAGAAAAAGTAATTGCTGTTTTTTTGCACTACATCCCCCCAAAATTATCTTTGGGGGGTAATTTTTTGGCTTTATTTTGCCGCTGCCACTTGTTGCACTCGGCGCATCCGCACGGCTGCGGCTAAGTTCTCGAGCACCAGCACAGTATCATCCCAGTTAATACAGGCATCTGTAACCGATACACCGTACTCGAGGGGTTTATTAGGCATAATATCTTGGCGACCTGCGTGTAAGTGGCTTTCGAGCATTAAACCAATAATGCGGGTGTCGCCATTGGCAATTTGTTCGGCGATATTGGCAGAGACTGGTATTTGATTTTCGTGTTTTTTACTCGAGTTACCATGCGAAGCATCGATCATTAAACGAGCAGCTAAGCCTGCTTTAGCAATTTCCTGACATGCCGATTCAACGTTCTTAGCATCGTAATTGGGTTCTTTGCCGCCACGTAAAATCACATGGCAATCTTCGTTACCACCTGTGGAAACAATCGCACTATGCCCGCCTTTAGTGACAGATAAAAAACTATGTGGCTGCGAGGAGGATTTAATAGCATCCACCGTAATTTTAATATTGCCATCGGTGCCATTCTTAAAACCAACAGGGCAACTTAAACCACTGGCAAGTTCGCGGTGCACTTGGCTTTCGGTGGTTCGAGCACCAATTGCTCCCCAGGCAATCAAATCCGCAATGTACTGCGGCGAAATTGTATCGAGGTATTCGGTTGCAGCTGGCATACCTAATTCATTAATCTCGAGCAGCAATTCTCGAGCTACACGCAAACCATTGTTAATATCAAAGCTGCCATCGAGTTTAGGGTCGTTAATAAGACCTTTCCAACCGACTGTGGTGCGTGGTTTTTCAAAATAGACGCGCATGACAATTTCCAGGTCTGAATGCAAACGCTTTTTGATCTCGAGGAGTTTATGAGCGTACTCGAGGGCTGCTTTAGTATCATGAATCGAGCAAGGTCCAACCACAACCATGACGCGGTCATCCATACCATGCAGAATGCGATGCGATGCTTGCCGTGAATCAAAGACTGTATTGGCTGCATTTTCGGTCACAGCAAATTCTCGCATGACATGGGTTGGTGGCACGAGTTCTTGGATTGCTTTGATTCGTAAGTCATCTGTTCGGTGTGGCATAAGCTCCTTTTTCCACAAAAAAACCGCCGATTAGTTCGGCGGTTTTCTAGGGTATCAAAACGATTTTACGTCCCCTCAGCCGCCGTGTCTGGGGTAAAATAGATGCTAAAAAACGGCGAACGTGAACGCATGGCAAAAGTTATACAGCTTGGTATACCAAAATTGCAAGTGCCTGTTCTCAGTTCTCAAGCCGCAAAGTCAGCAAACTCGTTGATTGACACGATTAAACGTCCGACTTTTGTACAATGCGAACATGAAGTTAGTCCCTACAGGAAACGATTTTTAATGTAGTGATCGCCCAATCTGCAATGGCAAAAGCACTAAATATGTGCCCTAAAATAGGACTTTGCCGTTGCCCTGTTTAGTTCTCGAGCGAAGCTGCTAAGGAATTAAGAACCGTTTTTGCATCGGCTCGAGCATTAACCAGTTGACGAATACTGCCTGAATCAAAAGCAGATAATGCTAATGTCGCTGCTTTAGGAAAGGTTTTTTCATGACTTTCCACAGCACTTAAACCAAAATCTGCGACAAGGTAAGCATGCAGCAACAAGGTTAAAGAAATATTTTCTAGTATTGCGTTTTGTACAGGGTAAACGGTAATACCTCGAGAAATATACGGATGTTTTTGTAACAACTCTGCGGTACCTGATGATTGTGCTCGAGCCGCATAATGGACATTTTCAACGTGCATCATGCGAATAGCGCCAGCGCATAATGGGCATGGCTCGAGGGTTGTGTAGAGATGAACATTTTGTCCATCAAGATCGTCTGGGAGTTGTATCAATGCATTCAGTTCGGCATGTGCCAATGAATTTCCTGCAATGTACTGATTAATGCCATACATTTCACTGATGCGATTGCGCCCAGTAGCAATGATTTCGTTCTCTTGAATCACCACTACTCCAATTGGTAGCGAACCAGCGCAGTTTGCTTCCCAAGCTTGGGTAAACGCAGCTTGCCACGGTAATGCTAAAGTGTCCCAAAAACTCACAGTTCATCCTTGTATTTAACAAGTAATGTTTCGAGTGCTTCGCGTAACAAACTCGCTTCAGTGCGTCCTGTGGCATTCGAGAGTTTACTTAATCGCTCGAGTTGGGCTTTTGGATAAAAATTACTTTTTAGAGTCATTTTATCTTCAACGTATATCGCAACGCGGCTGCGTCCTTCGCGTTTAGCTCGGTACATGGCTTCGTCGGCGCAACGCATTAAATCGGCAATGGTTTTAGCGTGTGGTGGCTTAGCGGCAATACCTACTGAAAGTTGAATTTTGCGTGGGACTGCACTGCTAACATTGTTACTCGAGAAATGATTGCGGATTTCCTCGAGCAGAATTAAGGCACTTTCGGCGGTGCTGTCGGGGATAGCCGCAGCGTATTCATCGCCACCAATGCGTCCGACAATGGCGTTTTCTGGCAGGCTGCCGCCGAGGGTTCGCTCGAGGCTTCGCAACACAGAATCACCTGCGGCATGTCCAAGGCTATCGTTGATTTCTTTGAAATGATCGAGGTCTATGAGGGCTAAGGCAAGAGCACTATTCTCGAGTTGATTAACAGCAACTTCAAAGTCGTGACGGTTGAGCACAGGTAAATATTTCATGCGTACCTCTTTCGTAAGATGTTTGACATATATATACTAGATACAACATATATATGTCAAGCGTAACTATGCTGACCAGTATTTCATCAGTCATTCCGACACACATAAAACCAGAGCTTACGATTTACCGAACAAAATCGATACTCTGAATCAATCCATTTTTCAATGTATAAATTGCTACCACTTCAAATGGTTCTGCCTGCAAACTACGTCGCACAATTTCGTGATCCACTACAAAATCGCCAAAAGCAATACGATGCACTACTTCGGTACTATTCTCGGGAAATTGTGAAAACACTTCTACGTACCGCTGATAGATTTCTTCTCGAGAGTGTTGCGCGGTTTCAGCTCGCAATGCGCCATGAAAAGCATCCGGTGCAAAAAAATCTGCGAAAGCCCGAGCACTATGTGCGTTATAGGCAAGAACCAATTGATCTATGATCTGACAATTTTTGGCAACAATAGCATTCATGGTTTTATTATAGCCAGATGCTGTACTTGCCTTAAAACAGACTTGAAAGACTTGTCACGTCTCGAGTAACATAAGTGCACATGGAAGCACATCACTACTTGCAAGCTCTCGGACTGACCGAATACGAAGCTCGAGCCTACACAGCACTTCTTTCACTTGGACGTGCTCAACCTGCAAAAATCGCACGTCATAGCAATATTCCACGTCCTAAAGTCTACGAAACCTTAGAGCGCTTAGAAGCCAGAGGTCTTGCCACCCGCACTCAGGTTTCCCCGCTCGAGTATGCGCCGCTTTCGGCTCGGGAGTACATCAACCGTGCTGACCGCGAGTTCAAAGGGCGCTTAGAAGGACTCGAGCGCAGCCTTGCCCGTCTAACACCAGAACCTGCACCAGAAGCAGTGTACCCATTGCGTGGCGAAGCAGCCACCCTTGCCCTGATCGAGGATATTGTGCTCAATGCCAGTCGAACATTGCACTTAGCAGGTGAACCAGATGTGGTTGCTCGGTTTTCGGCAAAAACACCTCGAGCCGTGGCTGTGCACACCTCGAGTTTAGAGAATTTACCTGCCATTGCTGCGCATGGGCAACGACCGTTATTAGTGGCTCGAGATGGTGAAGCCGTAGTCATTGCCCACCTGACCGAAGATGCCAGTCAGGTGCATGGTGTGCATTCACATAACCCCGTGATTGTGCGTTTAGTCGAAGGGTATATTGAATTGGCTGGGCTGAATAAAGACAAGAAAAAAACAAAATCATAATCCGCGTAACCATGCTTCAAGACCAACAAGTAACGCATTGCTCGCACCACTAGCACCAAATGATCCGTTTCGTTGTAAGGTAGCATAACCATGTAATAGCGCCCAGATAAAAACGGTGTTTGCCGTATCGTCTGGGTTTTTAGTTATAGGCGCAATAATTTGTAGCATTGTGTTCCACAAAGCTTTCTGAGCACCTTCACTCGGTTGCGGCTGCATCAATAAATCGTAAAGTTCTGAGTGATTTTTGGCATACTCGAGATAAGTTTGGGCTGCTTGGTATAAAGCTTTTTTTGGCTCGAGGTGCTGGCAGGCTTGGATGATATTATTTTCTAATTGCTCGGCTGCAACGGCTGCAATACCTTGTTCTAAGCTGGCGCGGTCTGGAAAGTATTTGTATAAACTAGGTGCTTTGATACCGCAAGCTTCGGCGAGTACTCGAGTGGATAGGGCTTGGTTGCCGTGTTGCTCGAGTAGCGTTATAGCAGTTTGGATGATGGTTTCTGGTGTGGTTTTGCTGGGGTATGGCATGGGTGCAGCTTAGGGCTTGACAAAAGAAATATCAAGGCTTACACTGCTAGTTATGAAGACTTACATTGATAGTTTTCATCGGAGGTAACTATGAACCCACAACAAATCTTGCGGCTCGAGCACATCGCTATCACAACCTTATGCGTCTTTGCATACCACCACTTAAATGGCGCTTGGTGGCTTTTTGCACTACTGTTTCTGGCACCAGACATCGCCATGCTTGGCTACTTATTCGGCAATAAAATTGGCGCAACCACATACAACCTGTTGCATACCCAAAACCTCCCGATTATACTTTTTGGTGTTGGTATGATTTTACTTTCACCAATCACCACGCAGCTTGCCATCATTTGGTTTGCCCATATCAGCTTTGATCGTGCCATTGGTTACGGACTCAAATTACCAACAGGCTTTCATCAAACGCATTTATCCGCTGCTGGTACCAAGACAATTTGAGATAGGGTGAGATGATAACAACCAAAAAAACAAATTTTGATTGCGAAACGATTCCCCAAAATCTTAGATTTTCTCGAGATATCTCTAACAACTCCGCGTTGATTTCCACAACTTATGGCTTGATTCAATTGTTGAGGTACACATACAGATTCAGGCTTCCATTCGCGTTAGTACCTGTGCTGGATGTCACAGCATAAGTGACCACATCGGTGTCACCATCGCCATCCCAGTCGGTTAGTCTCATGTTTGAACCTGTTCTCGAGATCGTACCGTTACTGCTAAAACTACTACCTGTGTTTTTGAGAACAGCAAAATTGGCAGGGTTACCCCTGCATTGGTGCAGTAAATCGGTTTTGCCGTCATGGTTGAAATCAGCAAAAATCATTTCCTTTGCATCATACAACAGGATACAAGGCAAAGCTACGTTGCTGCTGGGTGTATTGGAGAATTGACCCAATCCGTTATTCAGATACACATCCAATTGGGTTGGACCCGAGATTCCACTGCCCGTACCCGAGAATGGAGCCGTACCAATCAAGTCGTTATAGCCATCATTATTGACATCAAGCAACCAAGAACGGGGTGCCTCACCATCTGGGAAAGTACGAATGGTTTCAGTACTGGCGCTCGAGAACACACCATTGTTAGTGTGAAAACGAATGGCTTGGTAAACATCTGAATTTGATGATTTGCTTGCATCAAGGTCGCCATCACCATCTATATCGGCAAAGGAAACGTCGCCATTGATGGTGCTGATATTTGCCCAAACACTGGGTGGGTTGTTGGGATTGCTTGTACCAAACACACCAGCACCTTGGTTCTCGAAGATAATAATGTTGTTGAGACTAGCAAACACAAGATCGTTTAAGCCATCAAAATTCATGTCTGCCAAGCGGTAATGGCTTCTGTAATTAACAACGCCAGTAACACTAAAGTTCGTAGGCATATTGGTACCAACTTTGGCAAACGATACAGTGCTGGTGGTACTGGTGTTCAGCCAAGTGTCTATGCGAATACCTGACGACAAAACGGCTGACGTTGAAACTATTAAAATGTCAATATCACTGTCGTTGTCGAGGTTGCCAAGCAGCAAACGCTGGACACTAAATGACTCATTGATTGTGGTACTGAATGCTTGAGTCAGTACATTGGTGCTTCGATTCCAATCAAATACACGAAGCCGCCTAACACTCGAACCACCACCACCTGAGTAGCCTTCAAACGCAATCAATTCGGGTTCAGGGTCGTTATCAACACTGGCGAATTCGACTTCTGCTTCATTGATTTGCAGACTGCTCAGAGCATTAATTGTGGTGTTGCCACTAAAAGTACATGTCGCACAACTCGAGCCTTGGTCTGGAGCCACGCCTTCCCACATATACCCACGCCCAAAAGTGCTGGGGAATAGTCTAAAACCATCACGGTCAAGCACATTTTTCAGGGTCATGGTCAGCGGTTCGTTGGATGCAAAAGGTTGATTATTAGGTGGTCTGTGCAGCATATAACCCACATTGGGTGTGCTGGTGTCCAGTGCGCCTTCTGTGCCACTCGAGCGGAAAACCCGAAACCCACTGGGTGTAACAATTTCTGGGAATAATACAAAAGCCGAATATGGGTCTATTGGTGTGAAGTACGGGTTCATCACGGAAAGCGGATTGCTTCTGGAACCCGTTAAGCGGGTGTTGATCATAGCCGCTGCTGTTAAGTTTTGCGAACCACCGGGCAGGATTCGCAAGCTGGCACCACTGGGCAGGCTCGAGACAGCCTCACCACCAAATGTACCCGAGGTTTGTTCCTCGGGGCTTTGCACATAAATAGGGTCGGTGGTAGGTTCGGCAATCACCCGAAAAGTCATACGGAAACCGTAAACATCGCTGTTGTTACGTGGTACACGCAAAGCAATAGTCACCATACCATCGCTGTTGGTATTGGTGGCATTGACCACACGGCGATTGGCAGCGGTATTGGTGTTGTTGCGTGCCACAAAACCAAACGGCAAGAGTTGCCCGCTTAAACTGGTTAGCGTCTCGAGATCAGCAGTTTCATTTTCGCTAAAAAGCTGCATATCGGCGTTGCTCGAGTCCACGCTAGGTGTGGCGCTCGAGCTTGTAATGGCATGGGTTGGGGTGGTACTCGCCACCTGACCCGAGGCGGGGCTACCTGTGACTGGTAAACCACCAAAATTGGTGATGGTGTTAATGGCACTGCTAAAAAGATTGGTTGGTTTTTTCCAAGCCACCAGCGTTAAACGGTTAATACTCGAGCCAGTATTATTTTTAATCGCAAAACGGGCAATCAGAATTCTCGAGTCGTTTTGTGCTGAATTGACCAGCGTTGCTTGGGTTTGCGAAGTAAAAGAAAGCAATGATTCATCCACAGCTGTGGCTTGCAAACGCAGCGTGTCTGGTGTGAATTGTGCTTTGGCAACACCATCGTCACCAAAACGAACCTCGAGCGCACCAAGGTCACGGCTGGTTGGTACTTGGGTTTGGGTTTGGCAACTGCTAAATAAAGCAACCGTTAGCAGGCTTAGGACAATAAAAAATCGGCTCATAGGAGCATTTTAACGCAAGAATAGAGGTATCATTGGTCACTTATCTTCTTGTTTGTAAAATTTTTGGCTCAGCCTTGGTTATTTTGGCTTACTGAAAACCAACAATGCGTTATTCATGCAAAAGCTCGAGCAAGAATGCTCGAGCTTTCAAGCTACGATCTATTTATTTGAAACTATAACTTCCTGAATACGCTTCATAATCCCTTGAAGTCACACCATTGCGAGTCGAACCAGTGTAGCTGGATAAACCTGCCGAAATTTCAATCGTCACAGTACCACCAGCAAGTTTAGTAATTTTGCCAGCATGAACAGCAGCCGAGCAAATTCTTGAGTCATCGGTGTAGACATCCGTTCCCCAAATACTACTAATACTGATATTTGGTGGGCAGATAAATGTAAATTGCTGACCATTCTTACCACGTAAACCAAGGAATAAAGGAGCATCAAAAAAGGTAATCGTGCCTTGTGCCACAACATTCAAGGTAAAAGTACTGGTGCTCGAGTAACTGCCACTGGTGCCACGTACTGTCAAGTTATACGTACCAATTGGTACAGCAGCATCTATGGTTAGTTTCATACTAGCAGAATCAGACGTTGTACTCACAGCAGCACCATTAATTTTACCTGCCCCAATAGGACCAACCCTTGGGTCACCCTCGAGTACCAGATCAATGGCTCCAATCAGACTTGCAGGACGAGCAATTGTAATCCCTACAAAAGGTGTACGATTGCCTAATGCGTAAGTGATGGTTGCAGGTGAAAGAACAAATGAAAACGGAACATTTGCACTGAGAACAGTCACGGTAAAGTTGGTTTCTCTGGTTAGACTACCACTCGTACCTGTCGCTATAATTGTATACTTACCTGCTGGCACATTCGCTCCAACCGCGAGTGTCACAGCAAAAATATTATTTGTAAAAGTGCTTGAGACAGCGATTTTATCCGCGCCAGTGCCAACCTGATCTCCTGAGAAAGCAAGGTTAACAGCGTTAGAAAACCCTCCTGATGGGTATAATTCCACATCCAGATTGCCACTCGAGCCTGCATTGACTGCAACGGTGCTCGAGATTGCTGAAATGTAAAAACTTGCTACAACAGTTACAGTAAAGTCTAAGCTATGCACCAATGAACCTGAGGTGGCTGTCACTTTAAGCACATATACACCAGGCATGACATTTCTACCAACAAGCAATATGAATGAATTATTGCCTAGAATCTCTATTTTATCTTCACCTGTACCAATGATTGCCCCTGTTATTTCTAAAGTGGGTGTGTCTGTAAAACCACCAAATTTCGTAACGTTTACCGAAACAATATCGCTCGAGGCTGCTTCTATCGTCAAATTTGTTGTATTTACACTAATGGCAAAGTCTGGAGTTGAGCCTGGAACAGTGACTGTAAAGTTTGCAGTTTTGTTTAGCCCACCACTAACACCAGTGGCAGTGATTGGGTACACACCTGCTGGAACATTAGCGCCAACGGCTAACGTGGCTGTGAAAACATTACTAGAAAAAGTGCTCGAGACAGCAATTTTATCTGAACCCGTGCCAACAATGGCTCCTGTTAAAGTCAGTTTAATCACACCCGAAAATTCTGCTGAAGGTACAACATTGAAGTCCACTGTACCGCTTGCACCTGCGGCAATGACAATGCCACTCGAGGTACCATTGAGTGTAAAATCGCCAGTTGCTGCTGTCACAGTGATGTTTAAATCTACGTTATGAACTAATGTTCCCGATGTGGCAGTGACTTTCAGCGGATATGCACCTGTTGGTACACCTGAACCAACATTGAGGGTCAGTATTTTATTGGTGACACTGCCCGAAATTTTATCTGTACTTGTACCAACCACTGCGCCTGTGATTGCAAACGTTGGTGTACCTGTAAAACCATTGATTGGCTCGAGTTTTAATGCAACTGTACCGCTTGAACCAGCTGCAATTGACAGACTACTTGAATCAGTACTGAGGGTAAAATCTGGGGTTTTTGGTTCAGGATTACTGCCACAACCTGCTAAGAACAACGCACCTACAAATAACGCGAGAATCTTTTTCATACACACTCCTCATTGGCTCAAAACATGATTTGATTTAAGCTTGACAAATAACTTTGGTCAATCAGCATCTCTGGTTTTGCAATATTTAAGGTGCCAGACCAAGAAATATTGCTTCCAAAGCAAATAATACCGTACCAAAGGCTGTATAGGTGTGGAAAATGACCAAAGATCTCATACCTGAGTCAAAAAAGCTCTTTTATTATTTTTGGCAGATGGTCTCCCCTATGCTGCCATAAAGCCGTACAATAAACAGCATGATCTTAGATAAAATTGCACAGGCGGCTCGAGCAGCAGGTCTGGATGGTTGGCTGCTCTACGATTTTCGTGGGAGTAACCCTTTGGCTTTGCAATTACTTGGCTTTTCGGGTAAAAGTTTTCTCTCGAGACGTTGGTTTTTATATGTACCTAAACAAGGTTCTGCCACTTTAATTCATCATCGTATCGAAGCAGGAACTTGGCGTAATTTACTGCCTGGCGAGAACCTCAACCGCCTTGTTTACTCGAGCCATGAAGAACTTGATGCAGCCTTGGCTCGGGTTTTAACAGCTCAGAAACGTATTGCTATGGAGTACAGCCCCAGAGGTGCTGTACCTGCTGTCAGCCGCGTCGATGCTGGTACACTCGAGCGAATTCGTGAGCATGGGGTAGAAATTGTTTCTAGTGCCGATCTATTGCAGCGTTGGTTGGTTTGGGATGCAGCCGATGAAACGGCTCATCAAAAAGCTGTAGAAGGTGTGATTCGGGCTAAAGATGCGGCTTTTGCTTTGATTGATCAGCGGTTAAAAGCCAAACAAGCCATTAGCGAACTCGAAGTGCAAACCCTGATTATGAATTGTTTTATCGAAGATGGTTTACATAGCGATCATCCGTGCAATGTCAGTTTTGCAGGGCACGCAGGCGATCCGCATTACGAAATTACCAGCAGCAGCAACCGCACCCTCGAGATGGGTATGTGTGTGCTGATTGATTTATGGGCTGGTATTCCAGATCGTCCAATGGCAGATGTGACCTTTGTTGGTTTTGCTGGCGAACCAACCCCCGAGTATTTACGCATCTGGCAAGCTGTGGCAGGTGCTCGAGATACAGGTATTGCCATGCTGGTTAAACCTGCCAATACCCTACAAGGTTGGATGGTAGACAAAGCTGCCCGAGAAATCATCGAAGCCGCTGGATACGGTGCCGCTTTTACCCACCGACTTGGGCACAGTTTGGGACGCAATCATGCTCATGGGGATGGTGCAAATCTTGATAATCTCGAGACCCACGACACCCGAGTTTTATTGCCAGGCACGGCTGTCACTGTCGAACCCGGTATTTACCTCGAGCACATGGGGATTCGCTCTGAAGTGAACGTGCTAATTACCGAAAATGGTGCTCGAGTGACCACACCCATTCAACTCGAGCCATACCGATTAGGTATTTAACGATAATAATTTCGTAGCATTTCTTGGTACTCGGGGGGTAAACGCGGATCAAGGACGGCTGATTCAGCAGCTCGGCGGTAAGCTGCACTACCTGTTGGACTGGTGAAACCATTTTTCGGATCACCTGCCATTTGCAACGCGCCACTGCGAACATTATCGCCTCGAGCTGTGCCTTGTAAGTACTCGAGTTTACCTTTACCAGATTTACGATCAGCAGCAACTGGATTACCTTGGGCATCCCTTGCGCCTTGTCCTGGGCTGGTGGTTCTCGAGCCGCCACCGCCGCTTTTATTATTAGGGTCAAAGCCTTGGTAGTCTTCGCCTCGATCTACATTGTTGCGGTCTGGGTTGTTTGGTTTGTTACCTTGACCATTTTTGCCATTTTGGCTTGTGCCATTTTGACCATTTTGATTGCCGTTTGATTGAGTACCTTGACCATTTTTTCCTGTCTGAGCACCATTTTGATTACCTTGCTGACCATTTTGCCCTTGGCTATTTTGTCCTTGCCCATTTTGATTACCTTGTTGACCATTTTGATTATTTTTCTGTCCGTTTTGTCCAGCACCTTCACCTTGTTGACCATTTTCCTTACCACTATTCGAGCCTGATTGCCCTGCTGTGGGTGGGTTAGCATCCTCAACTTTGCCACCATTTTCCGTAGCTTTGCTTGGGTCACGGTCACGCACAGCCCCACGCTCGAGGGCTTCAAGGAATTCTTTGGAAATGGCTGCTGGGTCTTCGTTGGCATTGCCTCCACCTGGTTTTAAGGCACCAAGGTTTTCTTCTGAAGCACTCCCACCAGAAGCTGCTTGTCCTGGTTTTGCATCACCATTACCTGCTGGTGCATCTCGGGAAGGTGCATCAAGCACTGGTTGTGATGTATCTGAATTGGTATTGGGTTGATTAGAATTCTCAAGCGAAGCTTGTGTGACAGCTCGGTCAGCGGCATTGTTAGCCAGCTGGTTTTTTTGGGCTGGTAAAACCAATAATAAACTCAGTAAAACCAACACCCCTGCACCCTCGAGCCACGGTAAACTGGGCAAATCAACATTTTTTTGCACACTACTTGCCATCTTCTCGAGCCTTGCATAAAACCCAAATTGGTCTTGGGTGGCAGTTAAAGCAGTGGTGTAGGCTTCACCTGTGGTAGCTTCGATTTCTTGTAAGGTTTTTAAAGGGCTAGGCACAGGCACAAACACCGCCAGTCCTGCCAGCAATAACCACCACGGACTCGAGCCAGTAAGCCAAATAATTAGTAGTAAAACTGCAATGGCAATCAGTCCAGCTCGAGCGCGATACTGCCAAGCTCGGCGTGAGAACCATTTTTTGTGCATGGTTAAACTGGAATGCTGCCAATAGGTTGGTTGATGAGCACGATACATTTTGAATAATTGATTCATAAATTCACTGCCTTTTTAGGGAAAAAGAGCATCATCACAAAAAACAAACTTGAGCCAAGCACAAGCTGCATTGGTAAAGAATAAACACTGGGTTGGAAGTTATTAAAAAATAATGCGAGCACTACCAGTAGTGGGAAAATCTGGGCGGCGCTGGGGAAAACTCGAGCAAAACCATACGCGCCAAAGCCTGCCAGTAAACTCGAGAAAATGGTCAGTGGAATGCCTGAGCGGGCTTCTAGGGCAAATGCCCATAGTTCTGGTGGGACTAGAATAATAGCCCATAAAGTTAAGACAGGCATGGCATGTTGTGGTGAATCTTCAAATAAAAACGAACCCAGCAAACTTAAACCCAGTAACCGCAGGCAACTAATGGCATAAAACCCTAATGGCTCAGCCCCGCTGGTACGTGGGCTTAATGCTACTAAGGTCAGTATCTCAAGGGCGGCAATCACAATAAATACTTGGTAGGGCAAGTCTTTCTCGAGAATGTTTTTCATGGTTGCTCCGGTAAGGCAATAATCATTGTTGTATTGGCTTGTTGGGCAATGACTGTGCCATCAGGCAAAACTTGCAGTAACCCTAAGTACTGATCTGGTGGTAATGTGCCATAAATTTTATTGGTCAAAACACGGCTTGAACCTGCCTCGAGTACTTCTTGATTACCACGACCACGGACAAAAATTTGTTCTACCGCTATCGGGCTTTCGTTAACAAGTTTATTGGCTTCTAAACGCAAAGGAACTCGAGTAGCTGTTGGCATAGTGACATAGCGAATTTTTTGCCAACCTGCGTGTTGTAAGACCGTTTTTTCGTTTGAATACTGACGCGCAATATGGTTTTGCTCGAGTGGTAAAGCACCTGCTGGTAAATTCCATTCAGGTTGCAAGGAGTAACGTGAATGAAGCTGGAATTTTACACCCCAACCACGTGCGCCAATCAGCACATCTCGGGTGGTTTCGACGTAACTTGTACTGGGTAAACTTGCCCAGAATCCCAGACCACCAAGTCCAATACTGCCTATGGCAATGGCGACAAGATAGCGAAAATCAAAGCGTTTTAAGCTGAGTAAACCCAGTAAAACAACAAAAGCTGCCACGGACCAAAACCCTAGTAATTCATGATGTCGGGCTGGCGGACTGGCTTCAGGAGCAAACGCTGCAAGTTGCTCGAGTAGTGCCTTATGCGGTGCCATTTTTGTAATTGCCCCTAAACCAAGTGCCCCCACTGGTAAACCTGTTGGTTGTAACTCGAGATGTGCCCCACCCGCGAGTGTTGCCAAGGCAATGCTCGGCTCGAGACGACCTAAAATTCGATGTCCTGTAAGGTACAAACTGGGTTCTATTGGTAAACGTGAAGCATTTAACTCGAGAGCAGTATTGCTC
Organism: Deinococcales bacterium; assembly: GCA_013298595.1. Classification (GTDB taxonomy): domain Bacteria; phylum Deinococcota; class Deinococci; order Deinococcales; family JAAFIG01; genus JAAFIG01. The sequence continues at coordinate 290,761 of JAAFIG010000001.1, forward strand.
GGTTCAAAGCGCTGCACTGCCGAACCAGTCGCCCCCGAAATAGTTATTTTGACCATACGTGTGGTCATGATTGGCAGAATCAAACGGGTTTCTCGAGTGCCAACACCTTCGGGTAATTCGAGATTGGCTGTGATTGGGGTTAAACCCTCGAGTACTTTGCCTTCGGTGGTTTCGAGTTTGGCATAAAATGCACCAGCGGCAGTAGCAACCAAACGAAACTCAACCCAACCTCCGCTGGTCAAACGTCCATTCCAACCAACCTCAGCAAATGCGCCAGGAACACGCACCACACCTTCATCGGCAGCCTGCGCTAAACCAAAGCCAAAGATGTACAACAAAATAACCCAGCCTGCTCGAGACATGGGTTATTTTACTGGTTTGGGTGGTTAGAAGGGTGTCAGGGTTATGCCAATTTTAGAAAATCAGCAAACCTGCAATCAGTAACTCAAAAGCAATTCCAGCCAAGTTATACGGTGCCTTAGCGTTCTCAAGCCAAGCCGACATCCCTCTGACCAGTGCAGCACAGGCAAAACCAATACCCAAAGCAAAAGCAACTTGTTGTTGCTGAAAAATAAATGCGGTTAAAGCAACACCCAGAAATAATCCACCATAGGTAGCCCGAATCTCACTGATACCCGTTTGACCAATAGCTTGAATCTGCACAAATTTTGCGATTGCTCGAGGAAAAAAGATGCCTAAAACACCCAGAATTGCCACAATACCTAAACCTATCCAAGTTGTGATTGACATTACTGCCCTTAATGATTTCTGGCTTGAGCATTTTTGACCATGCTTGGTACAAAAGCTCGAGGCATTAAACGCGGAACAACTGCCAAAATTTGATTCATCAACCCAGGAATCACGACTCGAGCCTTTTTTTCTAAAGCAGCAACTGCTTGAATTGCTACTTCTTGGCTGGTCATCATGGGATTCATGGGATTTTGTAAGAGTTTGCTGTCGTTCATAGCAGCACGGTCTTGGAAACCTGTTTTGACTGGACCTGGGCAAAGGGTGGTGACACTAACACCTGTGCCGCGCAATTCTTCGTCTAAGGCTTCGCCAAAAGAAAGCACATAGGCTTTGCTGGCATAATAAACCGCCATCAGTGGACCAGGCATAAAAGCCGCTGTACTTGCCACATTCAGCACTTTGCCACGTTTGGCTGCCACCATACTTGGTAACAATGCTCGAGTTAACATGGTCAGGGTATGGATGTTTAACAAAACCATTTGCTCGAGTTTGGCAGGGTCGGCTAAGTGAAATTCGCCATAATCAGCAAAACCTGCATTGTTAACTAAAACTTCAATACTTAATTTTCTTTGTTCGAGTTGCATCATCAACTGTTGGGTTGCGTTTGGCATGGCTAAATCAAGGGCAATCACTTCAGCACCGCCAATTTCTTTGGCAAGTGCCTCGAGTTTATCTTGGCTACGCGCCACCAGTACCAAACGGTATTTGTTAGCAAGTTGTTTAGCGATTTCTTCGCCAATGCCGCCAGATGCACCAGTAACCAATGCAAGGGGTTTTGTGTTCATGATGATTCTCCTTTATGTTGTAATCCTTGAAATAGGGCGATAAGACTATGCTCGAGTGCAGTTGCAAACGAAACGTGCATGACTTGTATTTCTGGGCGTTGTAAAACTTCTTGCATTGTGCCGACAGGTCGTGACATTTGGGCTAAACCAATCACTAAGGCATTAAGGGTTTGTAAAATCTCGAGTCCACTTATTTTTGGAAATATAGCCTCGAGTTTAGGAATGACTGCCATACTTTGCTCGAGTAAAAAGGTTTTAAATTTAAGTGCCGCTGCAAAACTGAGGTTCTGCTCGAGAATGCTGACTTGGACAGCAAACAATGCAACCAAGGTTTCACGGCTCGAGATGCTACTGGCTATTTGTTGTGCTAAGTTTTTGGGTTGCTCGAGGATGGTATGTAAATCTGTAAACCAAATCTCGAGTTCTTGGGTGAGGAGTTCTAAAAGGAGTTCTTCTTTGGTTGCAAAGTATAAATAGGTTGTGCCTTTGGCAAGCGTGGCGGCTTGGGCAACTTCCAGCATCGAGAATGCCATGCCGCGCTGTTCAAATAATGTTCGGGCAACGTATAAGAGTTGCTGTCTGCGTTCTTCTTTAGCATTTTCTGTTCTGGCTCGAGTTCTAATGACCATAAGTCAGATATTAAATGACCGTTGGTCATTTGTCAAGAGGCAGTAAAAAACCACCTCGAGTAACCCTCAAGGTGGTTCAACAAAAAAACAAACTACGCAGTGGCTTGCAAGGTTTTTTCTTCACCAGCCAGCGAACCAGAGTTGTGCTTAGCAATCATGGCACGGTACTTATTGCCACTCATATCAGCACCAACCATCAATTCGACTGGTTGACCGTCTTTAAATAAAATTACCGTTGGAATGCTCATCACACGGAATTTCATGGCAGTTTGCTGATTCGCATCCACATCCACTTTTGCCACTGTCACTTGACCACTGTATTCCTCTGCAAGTTTTTCAATGGTTGGAGCAACCTGACGGCATGGTCCGCACCATTCAGCCCAGAAATCCACGAGCGTTAAGCCACTCGCAACTTGGCTATCAAAATCTGCATCCGTTAAATTGACATACTTACCCATAAGTTATTCCTCCAAAATCTCGAGACGCATTCTGCGCCAGCCAAAAAAGTGTACTCTCCTAGGCATGAGAAAGACGTACTCGGGGTGACAAAACCTACAAACCACTTGGCAAATGCAGAAACTGCCACGGCAAACCAAAAGTATCCTCGAGTTTCATTGATAAAGCTTTCACCCCAAAGACTTCAGATTCGTAATGACCACAAAAAATAGCATTAATGCCATACTCAAAAGCATCTGGGAAATTGGCATGGCTTGGTTCGCCCGTAATAAAGCAATCCAAACCCGCTTTGGCAGCCTGATCCACAAAACCTGCTGCACCACCAGAAATAATGCCAATACTCGAGACCATCGCCTGACCACCCGCATGCACCAAACACACTTCACCCGTGATTTTTTGTACCTGATCAGCAAGGTCTTGCAAACTTAGTGGCACAGGTAACTGCCCAGAAAAACCTAAACTCAGGTTTTTATCTAAACCAAATGGTTCGATATCTTGTAAAGACAGCATCTTTGCCATTTGAATGTTATTACCAACCTCGGCATGAACATCCAAAGGTAAATGCGAAACATATAGATTCAGATTACCTGCAGCGGCAGCTTTTACCCGTTTAGCCAACGGACCTGTAATCGGTTGCACCTGTTTCCAAAACCAGCCGTGATGCACAATCAAAAAATCCGCACCCGATTCAACTGCCGCTTCGATGGTCGCTAAGCTCGAGTCCACGGCACATGCTACCCTCGACACAGTTTCTGCACCTTCAAATTGCAAACCATTGACGCTGCCATCAGGGATTTTTGCTGTCTCGAGGTAAGAATCTAACCATTGCACCAATTCTGATCTTTGCATACTCATGGCATGATTCTACCGTTTTTGCAGCACCATGAAAGCTCACTGAAGAAAAAATTTGTTGACCTCAATGCAATCTTAACCCTTGAACCTCGAGTGTGAGAAAAACCCAGATTCAATCGTTAAAAAAAACACAAAGCAACTATCTAAATGCAGTCTCAGCTACACTTTTTGTAAGTAAAAAGTAAGATTGTGCCACACGACTTAATTCAATTGTTTGGAAACCCGTGGAAACCTCATAATCAATCGGCATAAGCTCTGCCTCGGAGGTTCCACCATGAAAAAGTTTTTAGCACTTGGTCTCACGGCAATCCTCGTCTCTACTGTTGCAGCGCAAACTGCACCTGGCACCATCGTTGAAGTTGCATCTGGCAACAAAGCCTTTTCCACCTTAGTCACAGCCGTCAAAGCCGCCGACTTGGTTGGTGTACTCAGCGGCAAAGGACCATTCACCGTTCTTGCTCCAACCGACGAAGCCTTTGCCAAATTACCAAAAGGCACCGTCGAAACCTTGGTCAAACCAGAAAACAAAGCAACCCTTGTTAAAATCCTGACCTACCATGTTCTGAGCGGCAAAGCCATGTCCAAAGATGTCGTTGCATTGGCTGGCAAAAAAGTCAAAACCGTCCAAGGCGGCGAAGTGATGATTAACGTCAAAGAAGGCAAAGTTTCCCTCACCGACGAAATGGGCGGCACATCCAATGTAACCGCTGTTGATGTCGAAGCCAGCAATGGTGTAATTCACGTTATTGACACTGTGTTAATGCCTAAATAAGAAAAACAAAGAAAAGAGCAGCCCTCAAAGGTTGCTCTTTTTTTATGGGCAAATATCTGCAATAATCTGATCTGGGATTGGATAAAAAAGCGATTTACCCGTACCAATTCGGTACTGAATGATTGGTTGTGCAACCAAAGTATCGTAGCGTTTACGAATATCTCGGGGGCGCTGACCAAGTTTGCAATTGTACTGAGTGGCAAAACTTGCAGTCACAATAGCAGCAGCAAAACCTCGAGATGGCAAGATTTTTAGATTTAACTGCATGGCATTCTCGAGTGTGACACCAGCAGGATAACCTTTTGCACCGCTTCGCAACCAATCTTCTATCTTTAAAAAAAACTTTGAATCATAACGCGGATGAATCAGCACTCGATCAGCACTAACACCTTTTGGAGCATAAAGAATTTTTTCAATGGTTAAGGTATCAGCTGAATCATTAAAAATTTGCATCGCAATAAATAAGGCATTGGTTGGTTCTTGCTCGAGTTTTTCGTAAGACAAAGCATATTTTACTAAAGGTTTAAAATAAAATACCCGAGAAGGAGCCACATAAACACTCGAGCCATTGATTTGCAAACGCGAGAATGTGGTATCTAATCCAGGTTTGATATTCACCACTAACTCGAGTTCAAATTTACGAAAAGGTTTTAAGACACGCCAACTTTTTAAAGGTAAACCAGATATAACCACACTTTTGATATCCGCACCGTCGGAAATTGGATAATACAATTTGATACCATCGCCGCCCTCCCACTCATGCACAAAATGCACTCGAGACTCGAGCTGAATTGGCGCAGCAGCAATACCAATTGTACCAATCAGCAACAAGAAAAGTCGTTTCATAAGATCTGCCATAGTCTATGCCAAATACCAAGAAACTTAAAAATCTTGGTTTTTTTGACGGAAATTTTTTATTTTTGCTCGATTACCACATAAATCCATAGCACACCAACGGCGTGGCAAACCGCGTCCCACATCAAGAAAAACCCAACCACAATGCTCACCAGGACACGATTTAATCTGCTTAACATCAGGCGATTGCAATAATGTCATTGCTTGTACTGCTAAACGCCACAAAGGTAACTCGAGCCTATCTGCCTTCCAGACCCACACAAAACCATTTTCGGAATCTTGCAAAGTTGCATGGGCTAATGCCTCACGGTACTGCTGCTCGAGAATAATCGTGTCAAAAGCAGCTTCACACAACACAGCGTATAAAGCTTCACGCCAGACCCGAGCTTGTTCGATAATAGATTCTGCAAGCTCGGGTTGCTGCGTAGCTAACTCAAGCAATTGGGCAATCTCGAGTTCAGAAAGTAATACTGTGCGCCGCGCAAAAATCAGAAAATGCTGGTATTCCTTCAACCATTCTCGAGGTGGATTACAAACCCGAAAAGCTTTGGTATTCAAAAAATCTAAGCAGGTTAAACCAGCATTGAGCCGCATGGATTTAACACTACGGCTTTTTGGATGTTTGCTTGGACGATTGCTGGACACGCGGGTATTCTGACATAGGAACAAGCCACTGCTATGCAATGGCTTTTACCAAAACTGTATGAATTATTGCAACGGTTGCTCTGGGTTGATGCTGAGATATTCAACTGGTACAGCAATACCTTGTCCAACTCGAGTCACCATTGGATTGGGTGCAACATGACCACCAAGGTATTCTTGTAAGCGTATTATCGAATGGATTTCGGCTAGGCAACTTTCACGTCCGTTACTCGGGTCATACTCTAATCCTAGAGCTACTTTTCCATACTGGGTTTCATATTTTCGGTCAAAGTTATGGGCTTTATCCACCACATACAAGCCAGCAAAATCGGCGGGTAACTCAAGGCGTAGTAAAGTATTACCAACGTACTTTTTCATCATCTGTAAGCCAAAATCCTCGAGATACGGGCAGTTACTTAACCACTCTGGCAGTGGCTCAAGCAGTGTTTCGACCAAGTGATGTCCTGCTAATTCTGGAGCAACATCCATATGAATCACGGGTAATCTGGCATGTAACCCACTGTTGGGTGCAAGGATTTGCTCGAGATGTTCAGCTCGAGTGTAGTGGTACAACACAATCTTACCTGTGCTGGTGTACTCCACTTTCCCCTTGTCTGGAATAAAACCATGATTACCAAGTAAATGCCCTTTTTCTTGGATGAACAATTCACTTTTTCGCATTGGGATTATTGTCCAATATCTCGAGAATTTTTGTCGTGTTGAGGTTAACAGATTTTTATCAAAAATTTTGTTAGACTTAGCGCATCTCAAAAGCACCAATATCTATGCCATTACCTTTTGGGCGTTTGGCTCGAGTAAAATCTTCTTTAGCAGCTCGAGCTGTGTTGCCTGCGTCTATGGCAGGACTATCGTTTTGTGGTTTAAAGTTTTTGTTATTGGTATCCACAAATTTGGGGTTGATACCTACCAGATTTTTGCTGCTATCAGCATCGAATTTTGTGCCACCAAAAACAAGATTATGCTCAAAAACTTGCGTGGCTAATTCGGTCGCATCTTTAGCATAACGCGTGATGCTTGGGCGGTCAGCTCGAGCGTACATAATGTTATTAAACACATTCACATCACTGGCAGAAATAGTGGTGATTTCACCTTCAGGTGTTTCTGGCTGCATTGAATTTTGATACGTGGTGTTATTGATAATCTCTACATGATCGCTTTCATAGACATGCAAACCTCGAGCACCATTGTTGTACACAATATTATTCTCGAGCAGGGTTCTGCCTTTGTATGCACCTAGTGCCGAATTGTTCTGGGTATTTCTCGAGTCGTCTACAATAATGCCGTTTCCATCGGTAATACTTCGTTTAGCTGGGTCAGTATCTGAGAATAAAAAAGGGATCAAATTTTTATTGTCATAAATAATATTACGCCGAGCAATCATTTTAGTTGTTGTGCTCTGGTCACTATTCCAATTTTGGTAAAACGATAATCCACTATTGGCATACGGCGAGTAATACGCATTGCCCCAAATGATATTGTCTTCGATGGTCACATAATCCGCACTGTAGGTGTAAATACCACCGCCTGGGCATTTGGAAACCGTGTTCTTACGAATAACCACATGATGTGCACGATGATTGGGTTCTGTAAACACCGATGTAATCGCAATACCATTACCACCAGTGATTGGATTGCTCGAGTTATTTTGTTCGGCTTTGGCGTACTCGAGTGTTATTTCGTCACGGTTGCCTTCAATGGTAAATCCTTCAACAATAATGTAGGAAGTATTGACCGATATCGCCGACCAGTTTTTGGCTTGTAATTTTGGTTTGTGCCCTGGGTACGCCATCAATGTAATCCAAGCGTTAGCGGTGCCTGCTCGTTCTATCGAAACTATTGAGCTATTCGGGGTGGTATTGCTGTACGTACCATTCATCACCAAAACTGTATCGCCAGGGTTGGTTGTATCCATTGCTTTTTGCATCGTTGCAAAAGGTTTTTCTTTACTCGAGCCATCGTTAGTATCAGCACCAGTTGGTGAAACATACCAAACTTTATTTTTGATATTCACGGCTAACCAAGTACTATTTTCGGCAATTTGTTGTTGATTTTTATCAAAAGCAATAGCTTTCAATTGATACGCTGTTGTTTCATTTTGGTCAAAAGGCAACTCGAGGATAAAAGGGGCTTCGGTATCAGTACCAACAGCAGTATCGTTACGGTAAAACTCCATTCGGGTAGCCTCGGTTGGAGCTATGACCTCGAGTTTTACCAATTCGGGACGCTCAAGATTAGAATTGGATAGTGTTAATACTAATGGCGTAGCTCGAGGGGCTGTGCCACTACAAGCAACAATTGCCAAGAGACTGACAGCAATGATTCGCATCTGTACAGTTTCGAGTTTTTTTATGTGAATGCAAATGATTTTTTATGAGCTTCAAACCTACACTGTGAATAATTTGACAAAACCCTACATTTGCACCATGCTCGAGGGATGGATACTTCTTTACCGCTGATGTACAACTGGGTCAAACGCACTCGAGCAGATGTTTTGCAATATGTTGAGTCTTTGCCTGCCGAAATATTTTTAGCAAAACATCCCGATGTGCCCTATGGCAGTATCCGCGACCTACAAGCGCATTTGGCATATGCTTACCTCTGGTGGGTTGGACGGTATGGGCTTGGTTTACCCGCTTTTTCCCAAGACCTCGAGACACAAGCCATCACAACTGCCGCAGCCATGCGAGCTAAGTTTCTCGAGGTGGATGCTGTACTCGAGCAAGCCTTTGCTACTTTTCAGGACGTGGATGTGCCTTTTACAGTCGTAAGACCTGGACGCGACCAACTCGTGGTCACAAAACGCTGGTTAATTGTGCGTCCAATCACCCATGAGTTTCATCATCATGGGCAAGTGCTGATGCTGGGGCGTTTACTTGGGTATCCTGTGCCAGAGCATCTTGGTGCCGATTTGGTATTACCGGCTGATGTTGTATGTCCGACAGAAATTGTAGGTCAGATTTGTTAAAATTTTAGGATAGGCACAAGTCGTGCCTATTTTTTGTGGATTGTGTTGTGTAGATTGGATTGATTGTGAATACTTTACTTTTGTACTTAAAACCATATCGTACCCTTGTTATTGCTACCCTTGTGTTAGCTGCCATTAACACAGGGTTTTCTTTGCTCGACCCAATTATTCTGGGGCGTTTAGTCAAAGTGGCTTTCGAGCATCAAGCCAAACCACTCGAGTGGAGTGCGTATTTACCAACAGTATTGCAATTGCTTTTAGCCAGTGTTGGTGTGGCAATGGCGAGCCGTATTGCCAAGAATTTTCAAGATTATTTTCTCAATGTGGTTGTGCAAAAATTTGGTGCAAAAGTTTTTACCGATGGTTTACAACACGCTATGAAATTGCCTTATCAAGAATTTGAGGATCAGCGCAGTGGCGAAACCCTTTCGATTCTAACCAAAGTTCGGGCTGATGTTGAAAAATTTCTTAATTTAGCCATTAATGTGATGTTTGGTGTGCTGGTTGGTGTGATTTTTGTTTTTACTTATGCCACAATTTATGTGCATTGGAGTATCCCATTAGCATATGCAGCGGGTGTGACCATATTGGTTGTTGCTACCAACTTTCTTAGTCAGAAACTTAAAGCCATTCAAAAAATAATTGTGGCTAAAACCACGGCATTGGCAGGTTCAACCACCGAATCTTTACGCAATATCGAACTGGTCAAAAGCCTCGGTTTAACCGAACAAGAAATTACACGTTTAAACAAAAATACTTTTAAAATTCTTGGGCTTGAACTCGAGAAAGTCAAAAATATTCGTGGCATTGGTTTTATTCAAGGCACACTGGTTAATACATTGCGCCAAGTGATTTTATTTATTTTGATGTACCTGATTTATGGTGGCACAATGAAAGCTGATCAACTTGTGACCATGCAGATTTTTGCTTTTTTTGTGTTTGGTCCTTTACAAGAAATTGGCAATGTATTGCTTTCGTACCGCGAAGCCGAAGCGTCGCTGAATAATTTTAAGAACCTGATGCAAAAAGCCCCTGAAGCTCAACCGCTCGAGCCAAAAAAACTGGGCGTGGTCTCCAATTTGCATTTTGCCAATGTTGCTTTTAAGCATCGTAGCGCTCAGCATAATGCCATCGAAAAAATCGAGTTTAGTGTCAAGCGTGGCGAAACCATTGCCTTTGTTGGACCTAGCGGCTCTGGTAAAAGCACTTTGATGAAACTATTGGTTGGTTTGTATCGTCCACAACAAGGTAATATTTTTTATAACGGCATCGACGAAAATGATGTGAATTTCGAGGAATTACGCGCCCAGATTGGTTTTGTGACGCAGGACACCCAATTATTTTCTGGCACAATCAAAGAAAATTTATTATTTGTCAACCCGAATGCCTCGGATGAATTACTGCGTGAAACATTGTCTCGAGCTTCCTGTAATGCACTCTTGGCAAAAGCCGATAAAGGCTTAGATACAACCATTGGTGAAGGTGGTTTGAAGCTTTCTGGTGGTGAAAAACAACGTATTTCGATAGCCAGGGCTTTGTTACGTCAACCCAGTATTTTGATTTTTGATGAGGCAACTTCGGCACTAGATTCAATCACCGAAGAAGACATTACCAACACCATTAAAGAAGTCTCGAGTTCGCAAAATCAAATGACTGTTCTTATTGCCCACCGTCTCAGTACCATCATGCACGCAGACCGAATTTATGTACTCGAGCGTGGTGAAATTGTTGAAACAGGTTCACATGAAGCCTTATTGCTCGAGAAGGGTTTGTACTATGCGATGTGGCGACAACAAATTGGTGAGCGTAAAAAATTAGTAGCGGCGTAGCACTTTTAATGAATTTTCCAGCCATTGTTTTTTGTACTTTATGGTCGTGACAAAGCTGCTTTGCCTATATTTTCTTTACTCAAGTTCGCAAGGGACACTGGATCTTGACATATTCCGACTAAACCACTATGTTTAATTTAGATTAAGCAGGTGCCAATACATTTGACACAAAAGCCAATCAGGAGAAACCATGAAAAAACAAATCACCATCACCATTTTAGCCATCCTCGCCTCGAGTATTGCATTGCTTGGCGTTCAAGCTCAATCCAATGAGATCACTGTCTACACCGGACGCGGTAAAGGACTTGTTGATCCGTTAGTACAAACATTCCAAGCCGAAACAGGGATTAAAGTCAATGTTCGCTATGGTACAGACGCACAAATGTTGGCTGCTGTCCAAGAAGAAGGCACAAAAAGTCCAGCCGATATCTTCTGGGCAAATACCAGTGGTACATTGGGTTTACTCAGTAAAAGCAACACCCTTAATACACTCAGTTCAACCCTGCTCAACAAAGCAACTAGCTTCGTTCCAGAATCAAAACGCTGGGTTCCATTATCGATTCGTTTTCGCGTGTTGGCGTACAACCCAGCCAAAATTAAACCAGAACAATTGCCAACCAGTGTTTTGGATTTACCAAAATTAACAGCCCTCAAAGGACGTATTGGTTGGACACCAGCTTATGCAAGCTTCCAAGATTTTGTTGGTGCAATTGCCTCAATTCATGGTGATGCCAAAGCCAAAGAGTGGTTAAGTGGCATGAAAACCTTAGAACCAAAAGCGTACGGTACCAGTAACACCCAAATGCTCGAGGCTTTACGGGCAGGTGAAATTGATGTTGCACTAACCAATCATTATTATGTGTTGCGTTTTGTTAAAGCAGGTTATCCAATGGGCACACATTACTTCCAAAATGGTGATGTTGGTAGCTTAGCGCTTGTCACAGGTGCAGGTGTGCTGCGTAGCAGTAAAAAAGTTGCTAATGCCACTAAACTGATGACTTGGTTATTAGCCCCTAAAGCCCAACAATTTTTTAGTGGCGAAATCTTTGAATACCCTGTCATCAAAAATGCCATCCTACCAAGCACGCTGTTACCACTCGAGCAAATGCTAATTCGTAGCCCCAAAATTGATTTTGATAAACTCTCGGATTACGTTGACAACGCTCAGAAATTACTGCGCGAAGCTGGCTTAATCTAGGCAATGCAATTGACTCGTCTAATACAACGTTCAAAAGCCTCTAACCCCGCACCTCGTCTATTGACTTGGTTCTCGGGGTTGATGGCATTTGCTGTGCTGATCCCAATTGTTTACCTTGTGTTACGAGCACTCGAGGCAGACCCCACTCAACTGGTTGACATTGTTTTTCGTAGTCGCAATGTTTTTTTACTCGCCAATACTGTATTGCTGAGTGTTGCTGTACTACTGACCACAACATTGATTGGTCTGCCTTTAGCTTGGGTTTTAGCACGAACCAATCTGCGCTTTAAAAATGTTTGGATGATTTTAGGTGCATTGCCCCTGAGCATCCCTGGGTATGTTGGCGCGTTTTCCTTACTCGCAGCCAATGGACCTGGTGGCACACTCGAGGCTGTCTTTGGGTTGTCGTTGCCAAGACCATCAGGTTTCTGGGGAGCATTGGCAGTACTTACCCTCTACACCTACCCTTACTTATTTTTGAACTTACACACTGCCCTAAATAACTTAGATCCTCGTCTCGAGGAAGCGGCTCGGAGTCTTGGGCGTTCAAGATGGCAAACTTTTACCAGTGTGATTTTGCCACAACTTCGAGCTGCTTGGTTATCGGCAGCTCTACTGATTGTTTTGCATATCCTAGGTGATTTTGCAGTGGTTTCGCTGATGCGTTTTGAAACATTTTCCTATGCCATTTACAGCCAATACACATCCAGTCTTGATCGTATTTACGCAGCTTGGTTATCACTTGGGTTACTGATTGTTACAATAATTATTTTAATACTCGAGGCTCGGTTAGTTCGCCGTAGTCTTGTACCACGTAATGCCCGTAACTTAGCTCGAGGTGGCACAGAATTTCGTTTAGGCTGGCTTGAATTTCCTGTGGTTTTGGGTTTATTCAGCTTGGCGGCTGTTAGTGTTTTGTTACCTATTTTCACAGCTTTTTTTTGGTTACAACGCGAAGCAAGTAACACATTTGTTAACCCTTGGAATGATCTGTTTCAAGCATCTTTAGCAACCATCGGTGTGGCTGCTCCAGCTGCAATCATCTGTGCGATTATTGCTATACCATTAAGTTACCTCGGTGTTCGTTACCCAACACAACTCAACCGCATTCTCGAACGCGCCAGTTATCTAGGGTATGCCACACCACCATTAGCACTAGCATTAGCCTTGGTATTTTTTACCTTACGGGTTGTACCAGATTTATACCAAACACTGGGTTTACTGATAGCAGCTTATGTTTTACATTTTCTTGCCGAAGGGCTAGGACCTGTTCGTGCTGCACTACTCCAAACACCTGTCAGACTCGAAGAAGCAGCCCGTAGTTTAGGAATGCGCCCTGTGCAAGTCATCCTAAAAATTATTCTGCCCCTTATTTCCAGAGGTGTGCTGGCAAGTGCAGCCCTCGTTTTTTTGAGTGCCGTTAAAGAATTACCATTAACAACCATTCTTGCCCCGCCTGGCATTGAAACATTGGCAAAAAATGTGTTTGGTTATACTTCCGAAGCAATGTTCGCTCAAGCCGCTCCACACGCACTTGCTTTGATTGTTGTCTCGAGCATCTTTATTGGACTTGTGCTGCGACGCAATCAGCGTAGTTAACTATTCCAGACTCGAGTCCCTGTTTACAAAGCATTTAGTTTGATACAACACAGACCGAACGAAGGGATGTTGTGGTTATGCTTGCAGTTACTCAGTTACTTAAACGCTTTCACAGTAGTCATCCACCTGTAGTCAACGGTGTTTCATTCACTGTCCAAGCGGGTAGTATCGCCGCGATTCTAGGACCTAGTGGTTGTGGCAAAACCACCACATTGCGATTAATTGCAGGTTTTGAACGTACCGATGCAGGAAAAATTGTGCTCGATGATGTCATACTCAGTGACCAAACACAGCATCTTGCCCCCGAAGCTCGAGGGATTGGCTTTGTTTTCCAAGATTACGCTTTGTTCCCACATATCAATGTTTTACAAAATGTCGCCTTTGGATTACGTGGTGCAGATCGTTTAGAACGCGCCAAAGAAGTTTGTGCTTTGGTTGGTTTAAATATTTTTACCAATCGTATGCCACATCAACTCAGTGGCGGACAACAACAACGAGTTGCTTTAGCTCGAGCACTTGCCCCAAGACCAAAATTGGTTTTACTCGATGAACCCTTCTCGAGTTTAGATGCTGGTTTACGAGAAAGTACTCGAGCTGAAGTGCGCGATATTTTACGCTCCAGTGGTGCAACCGCTTTACTGGTCACCCATGACCAAGAAGAAGCCATGTCTTTCGCCGATCAGTTACTGGTCATGCGCGATGGTAAACTCGAGCAAGCAGGCGTTCCCGAAACTGTTTACACACGCCCACGAACAGCTTTTGTAGCCAGTTTTTTAGGTAAAACAAATTTATTTCCTGCTCGAGTACAAAATAGCATCGCTGAAACACCATTTGGACAAATCAATGTGGCGGGTTTAAGTGATGGTTCAACGATGTTGTCTTTACGCCCCGAAGATTTAGCCTTTGCCGATGTTGGCTTATCTGCCAAAATTCTCAGTCGAGAATTTAAAGGGCATGATGTGACTTATACTGTTCGTGCTGACCAGTTGACATTGATTGTACAAAGACCCAGCCCAGCCATGTGGCAAGTTGGACAGCAAGTTCATATCAAACTGATAGGACAACCAACTGTGGTTCAAGGCAGCAGTTCATAACAAAATGTTTGCTCGAGTAAGCTTTTATATTTGCAGTGTCAAACAAGTGCAAAAATGTAAATTCGAGCTGCCAAATTACTGAGAATACTGCGACTGAAAGGCAAAAAACGAATCTCATGAATTGTAAAGTACTCGAGCAAACACCGTGCTACTGCCTTGATGCGTTAGGCTACTGACAAGATGCCCACCCTCAACCAAGAACTACCCGTAACAACAAAACAAAAACCTTTTGAACTGGGTATTTACTCCTTCGTCGAAAACACCCCTGACCCAACAACACACAGCAAAATCAGTGCTGCCCAGCGGTTAGCGGATTTACTCGAGGAAATCGAATTAGCCGATCAAATTGGTTTAGATGCTTTTGGTATTGGTGAGCATCACCGCGAGGAGTATGTGGCATCTTCGCCCGCTGTTATTTTGGCAGCAGCGGCGACTCGTACCAAAAACATCACACTTGGTAGTGCCGTGACAGTACTCAGTTCAGACGATCCTGTGCGGGTTTTTCAAGATTTTGCAACACTGGATTTACTCTCGGGTGGACGGGCAGAAATTGTGGCTGGAAGAGGATCGTTTATTGAATCTTTTCCACTATTTGGTTACGACTTAAACGATTATCATGAGTTATTTGCCGAGAAACTCGAGTTGTTACTCGAGCTTAGAAATACCGAACGTGTTTCTTGGACGGGTCAGCACCGCGCTGCAATCCATAATTTACCTGTGTTTCCACGACCTTACCAACCCAAAATGCCAATTTGGGTTGGGGTTGGTGGTACACCCGAATCGGTGATACGAGCCGCAACACTGGGTTTACCAATGGCACTAGCCATTATTGGGGGCGAACCCATTCGCTTTAAACCACTGATAGATTTGTACTGGAATACCGCTCGAGCCGCAGGGCACGATTTAAGCCAATTAGCAGTCAGTGTCAATTCGCACGGCTTTATTGCCGATACGACACAAAAAGCCTTAGATCAATCGTTTCCATCGGTGGCAATGATCATGAATAAAATTGGGCGTGAACGTGGTTGGTCACCGTTAACCAAAGCACAATACGATGCCTCGAGCCAATTGCGTGGACATTTAGCCGTTGGCAACCCCGAAGCAGTGGCTGAAAAAATTATTTATCAACAACAAATCATGGGGCATAACAGGTACATGTTGCAACTCAGTGTTGGCACGCTGCCACACAAAGATTTGATGCACGCTATCGAATTGTACGGCACAAAAGTCGCACCAATGGTTCGCCAAGAAATTGGACAACTTGCTACTCGTACATAGTCTCGAGTAACTTTGTTTTGACTATCCTAAAAAGCTGTGCTGTGCAAACTAAAATCAAAGATTCCAAAACAGATCGGAAATTATTCCTCGAGAAAATCCATATTGGCATTGCTATAAACACTTTGCACATCATCTAAATCCTCGAGTGCTTCGAGTACTCGAGCAACTTTTGGTGCATCTTCGGCACTGACATCAACAATGTTTTCGGCAATGCTGGTAAATTCTGCGCTAATTGGTTCGATCCCTGCTTTACGAAAACCTTCGGCAACACCAATCATATCGGCAAAAGTGGTGTAGACATCCATGCGTGGTTCGCCATCTTCTTCGTAAATCTCGAGGTCGTCTGCACCTAAATCCATTGCCATTAACTGGGTGTCATCATCGTTTTTGGCTAAAGTAATTAAGCCTTTTCGTTCAAACATCCATGCCACACCACCACTCATATTGCCACCATGTTTGGTAAAAGCATGGCGAACTTCACCAGCAGTGCGGTTGCGGTTGTTGGTTAAACCATACACCAGCACCGCTACACCAGCCACGGCATAGCCTTCGTAAATCACTTCATCAAGTTGTACAGCTTCGCCGCCGCCAAGGGCTTTTTTAATGGCATTAGCAATGTTATCCGCAGGGACACCATCGCGTTTTGCCAGCGACAACGCATTTTTTAAACCCAAATTGGCTGATGGATCGCCACTACCACCACCACGCACAGCAGCTGTAATAGCTGCCAGATGCTTGGAGTACATCGCGCCACGTTTTTTGTCCGTGACTGCTTTCTTACGCTTAATTTGTGCCCATTTACTATGACCTGCCATAAAAACCTCCGTAAAACCTCGAGAAAAACAAAACAAAAAGCCGTTTAGCTCGAGTGAAGCGGGGGTGGGTAGACCGTTTCGTAAATTACGCTGTTCACAACCCGCGAAGATTAACACACTTATGCCAACACTTGCAGCTTACCTACCTTGGTGCTATTGTTCGCGTCTGTGTGGGGATGTGGCGCAGCTGGGAGCGCGCATGAATCGCACTCATGAGGTCGCGGGTTCGACTCCCGCCATCTCCACCAAGTTCCCCTCAAGAAACTCGAGGGGATTTTTGTTTTATTAACCATATGAGATAACATCGCTCGAGTTAAACAGCTGCCATAGCTTCAATTTCAAGTTTCCATTTTGGATCGAGCAATTGGCAACAGATAACAGTAGAAGACACTTGATGCTGCCCTAAGTATTTTACGCGTAATTGAACATTGGCTTCATCATCTTCTGGATTTGCAAGATATGTGCGTAGTGATACCAGATTGATGTAATCCATATCGGCTGCCCGTAAAAGCGTACCAATATGTTGCCAGATAATCTCTCCTTGTTCCACAAAGGAGTTAGGCATGGTTTTCCCATCGGCAAGATAGCCATTTAAACCGCTAATCAGTAACAAACGTGAACCTCCACGAATCTCGATAGCATGGCTGTACGCTTGGTATGGTGGAAATAATTCAGGTGGATTATGGTGAATAATTGCCATATTGATTTCCTAGAGTGTCCAATCGTTGCTTTGTGGATTGTACAAAACCAGTGTTTTAGCATCTGATAATTCACTAGCATCTTGGAGCAATTCAAAAATAGCATTTTCATCATTCCAATAAGGAACACTAAACGCAATCTGTGTTGCAAAAACTGTGACACTGATTGGACTTTTGCCAACATACCGCACAAATCCTTTGCTTTCTAGGGACTCGGATTCTACTTGATATTTGTATTTTACGAGCCGCTCGAGAAATTGCTGGACATCTCGAGGTTCGAGTGGCACAGGCTCGATTTCATCAAATTGAGTTTTTGGATTAATTTTTTGTTGTTTTTTTAAGGCTTTTCTGGTTGCAGCATGGAAAATTGAAACGCTGTAACTCATATATCTCCTTTAATCAGCGGCAAGAGCCAATTTTTTCTTGGCTTTTGGCTTGGGTTTCGGTGCAATTTTCACACCGCTCTCAAGACAAGCTTTGACGTATCTCGAGGTATGACTGGTGGGGTGCTTAGCAACATCTTCTGGTGTGCCTACCACAACAATTTGTCCACCTCTATCGCCGCCTTCTGGTCCTAAGTCCACCACCCAATCAGCGGTTTTAATCACATCCAAGTTGTGTTCAATCACTACAAGTGTATTACCTGCTTCGACTAAGCGGTGCAAAACCTCGAGTAATTTACGCACATCTTCAAAGTGTAAACCAGTCGTGGGTTCATCTAAAATATAAATGGTTTTACCTGTGGCACGTTTAGCCAGTTCGGAAGCCAATTTAATACGTTGTGCTTCGCCACCCGATAAAGTTGTACTGGGTTGCCCAAGTTTGACATAAGTTAAACCCACATCCACCAATAATTGTAATTTACGATAAATCGTTGGGATGTTCTCGAAAAACTCGAGTCCTTCTTCGGTTGTCATGTTCAACACATCGGAAATCGATTTGCCTTTGTATTTAACCTCGAGTGTTTCCTTGTTATAACGTGCACTTTTGCACACTTCGCAGGGCACATAGATATCGGGTAGGAAATTCATTTCAATTTTGACCACGCCATCGCCACCGCACGCTTCGCAACGTCCACCTTTGACATTAAAACTAAAGCGTCCAGGTCCATAACCGCGCTTACGAGCTTCTGGGGTGCGGGTAAATAAATCACGGATATCGGTAAAAACCCCTGTATATGTGGCTGGGTTACTACGTGGTGTGCGCCCAATTGGGCTTTGATCTATCTCGATAACTTTATCTAAGTACTCGAGTCCATCCATGCGTTTGTATTTACCTGGATTGGTTTTGGCACGGTTGAGTTCGCGTGCCAGTACAGCGTGCAAAATATCGTGAATTAATGTGCTTTTACCACTGCCACTCGGTCCAGTAATACAAGTTAAAGTGCCAAGTGGTATCTCGAGGTCTACGTTTTGTAAATTGTGTTCGTTGGCACCGATTACGCGTAGTTTTTTACCGTTACCTTTGCGCCGCACTTCGGGAATAGCCACAAAGCGTTCACCACGCAAGTATTGCCCTGTTAAACTCGGTTCGCTCGAGGCAATATCTTGAGGTGTTCCTTCGGCAATAATATACCCACCGTGGATACCTGCGCCTGGTCCTAAATCAAGTACCCAATCGGCTTCTCGAATGGTTTCTTCGTCGTGCTCGACAACTAAAAGTGTGTTACCTAGGTCGCGTAAGCGTTTGAGTGTGCCAAGTAAGCGCTCATTGTCTTTGGGGTGTAAACCAATGCTGGGTTCGTCCAGCACGTACAACACCCCTGTTAAACCACTACCCACTTGGGTTGCTAAGCGAATACGTTGAGCTTCGCCACCACTTAAACTATTGGCACTGCGTTGCAAACTCAGGTACTCGAGTCCAACATTCTCGAGGAAAGCTAACCGAGATAACACTTCACGTAAAATAGGTGCCGCAATTTGGGCATTAAAGCCACTCAGTTCCGTCACTTCTTCACGAAGCGCATCTGTTAAAGACTCAAGTTGAATCCCATGACGTTTACGCAGTTCAACTGCAACTCCAAGGGCTGCGCCATTTTGTAAGGCTTCAAAGAAACGTTTTGCCTCGAGCACACCCAGCCTACCTGCTTCGGCAATACTCATTCCTGCAATTCGCACAGCTAACACTTCAGGCTTATACCTCGAGCCTGCACACGCAGGGCAAGGGCGTTCAATCATCAGTTCTGAAAGTTTCTCGCGGATGTACTCGGAATCGGTATCTTTGTAACGGCGATCAAGATTGGGAATCACACCTTCGTACTCGGCTTTAAACTTAAAAGTTTCTTTGCCACCGCGTTTATAACTGATCTCAAATGCGTCTTTAACACCATACAAAACAGCTTTTCGCACCTCGGCAGGCAAATCTTTCCACGGAGTCTTCAAATCAAAATTTAAGTGCACCGATAACGCCTTTAAGCGCTCCCAATAATAAATGGTTTCGCCTTCTCGAGCTTTCCACGGCGCAATACACCCCTCAGCAATGGATAAACGATCATCTTCAATCACACGGTCAGGGTCGAATTCGTACTTAATACCCAAACCCGTACAGGTTGGGCACGCACCATAAGGGTTGTTAAAACTAAAATAGCGTGGTTCCATATCCTCGAGCACACTGCCACCTTCTGGGCAAGCAAATTTCTCGGAGAACAATTCATCACGTTCAAGATCAGGTAAAAAAATTCGCACTAATCCTTCACCTTTACGTAAAGCCAATTCGATACTCTCAGAAATTCGTGCCCTGTCCGAAGCCCGTAATACCAACCGATCCACAATTAAATCAATATCGTGTTTCTCGTACTTCTCGAGTTTTAACTTCTCGGCTTCATCAAGTTCGTAAACAATGCCATCCACCCGAACTCGAGCAAAACCTTCGCGTTTTAGATCGGTAAAAACCTTGCGATACTCGCCTTTACGCCCACGAATAATTGGTGCCAGAATCATGGCTTTGGTACCTTCAGGCATTGCCAGCACTCGTTCCGTAATTTCTGAAGGGCTTTGTTTAGACACCACTTTACCCGTTAAGGTACTGTACGGCGTGCCAGCTCTGGCATAGAGTAACCGCAAATAATCATGGATTTCGGTAACGGTTCCCACGGTACTACGCGGATTATGGCTGGTGGTTTTTTGGTCAATACTAATCGCAGGACTTAACCCTTCGATAGAATCCACATCGGGTTTTTCCATCAGCCCCAGAAACTGCCGCGCATAAGCGCTTAGGCTTTCCACGTAACGACGTTGCCCTTCGGCATAAATTGTATCAAATGCTAAAGTGGATTTCCCAGAACCAGAAACCCCAGTAATGACCACAAATTGATCTCGAGGAATTGTAACTGTGACATTTTTTAGATTATGTTCGCGTGCGCCGTGGACAACTATTTTATCGTTCATATGCTCCTCGAGAGTAAAAGAAAAAAAGAAATCACTCGAGAAATACCTAGATGGACTGGTGGGCGGGCGTTCAGTGTTAAAGCTGGTTAAATGAGGCTCGAGTTTGAACGCGAAAGCATACCGCTCGAGGAACAATATGTAAAGAGCGAAATGATACAAATTGCTAAGGTGAACCGTATCACACCATAATAAAGCTATTAAAATGAATTAAGTATTCCGCCAAGCACATCAAATCAAACTTTTGCGAAAAAATTATAAGAAAATTTTATATGGCACTTGAAAAAATGTGCTTAAACGCTTAGCTAATTCCTTAGAAATTTGGCGTTCACCACTAAGCACTCTGGAAATCACAGGTTGTTTTGCCACTCCAGCTTTTTGCAATTGATATTGACTAATGCTACGTTCAGTCATTAAGGCTTGTAAATGCTCGAGTGGGCTACTATCTGGCACAGGTGGCTCGTTGTCATCTTCCCATGTTTTGAGATATTGACAAGCCAATAAGAACAGGCTTTGTACAGGTTCTATACTGATGTCTTGTTCATTGGTGAGCACATGAACAAACTCGAGCATCTCCATGTACTGCTGCTCGGTTTCTGGTGGACGAATTGCTTGGTGGAATTTTGTCCATGTTGTTAGTGTTTGTTGAATTGAAATCATTTTGACCTCAGTTTCTCTTTTTGCGTTTTGGGTTGTTCCAAGTGTCATATTCAATATGGGTAAAGACATGTTTAATAAAAGCAACTTGGTGTGTAAAAACGATAGCGCAAACAATTCGGTATTTATTTCCACCAATATCAAAAATAAAAACGGCTTCTGTATTCTTGAAGTGTGCAATGTCTACAACAAATATTTCACGTAGCTCGACAAAGTTCTGAGGTTCACTTTTGCATAAACGATTGTACCATTCACGCATCACCTGTTCTGCCTCTGGGTAATGAACAATGAACGCTCTAATGGTGCGAAAAGCAATGACGTTCACAAAAGTATTATATGCCATTTTGGTATTTACCGCAATAGCTCAAACATGCAAGATAAATCGCCTTAAATTATTCCAAACCAGCAAACATCGTCTCGAGTGGATAAGTAGCTATAACCCCTCGAGTACCACCTAATGCAAAACGTTCTTCGCTAAAAACTCGGCTCGAGGTTTGGGCGTGTAATTCTGGGAGTAGTTTATCTATACCGCTACCTAAATGACTTTGGCTTTGATGAGCAAAAATAGCAGCCCGTTTTTTCTCGAGTACCGAACTGGTATCTACAGTCAGAATGGGGTCTGGAAGTGCAAATTCGTCGAGATCAAAATTCCCAAAACCCGCTTGGTTAAATCGCTCGAGCATGGCTTTGCTGGGCATGATGTAAAACATTCGTTGCGGTGGTTGGGCTAAACTAGCACTCGAGAAAAAAGCAGCGTTGGTCATGGTGTGCGTAGCAATATGGTCTGGGTGTGCATAATACCCTCGAGGGTCGAAAGTCAGCAGCACTTGTGGTTGAATTTCGGCGATTACCGCTCGGATTTCTCGAGCCACAGCTAAAACATCAGCTTCAACTAACCGTTTTGCTAATGCACTGGGTTTACGAAAACCGCTATCGTGATACTCGAGAAAACGTGGTGCTTGGGTACCAAGAATTTGACAAGCTTTTTGCAACTCGAGTTCTCGTAAAGCTGGTACG
>JAAFIG010000010.1 GCA_013298595.1 Deinococcales bacterium
GCGTTCTGGTTGTTTTTCTTGTTTGAAGCGTTGTTCCAGTTCTTGGCTACTTTCAGCCCAGTTGATTGGTTTTATTGTTCGGGTCATGTGTTTATTATGACTCACTTTCAAACCGCTTTGGTATAAAACGTGTTCTCAAGTCTCGAGGCTAATAAAAGTCTGAGTCTATTTATTTTTTTAACGAAGATTTGGGAACGGGTTATTTTGAGAAGACTGATGCCAAACTGAATTCTCTGCTCTGAGAAGTTCAGCATCATATTGTCGTTTAAGTTCTTCAATATCTTGTTGCTCGAGTTGACGACCATTAAACTGCATTGAAACCCCACAATATAAGTACAAATACAAAGCTGTTAATGATTCCAATTTGTGAGATTTGGATGTAACAACAAAGATATTCTGCTCTTTGTCACTTTGAAATATGTCAACGCATGGATCGTCGCTCTCGCGGTCTTTCATATACAATTCTGTCCAAACTCGACTATAGGCAATATAAGAATCACCTTCTGTATCCATATTCCGTTCCGAGCCGTATAAAAGATCTAAAAAGACTCGAAAATCAGGACGCTCCCGATCAACTATCACTTGATACATAATGGCTATCCTACTGGAAATAACAAAACCGCCCTCGAGTCTCGAGGGCGGTTGATGTGGCGTGATTACTTGTTCTTAATCAGTGTTTCCATGATGCTGCGTGGAACTTCGCTGTAATGATCGAAGAACATGCTGTAACTGGCACGTCCTTGGGTCATGGAGCGCATATCGGTTGCATAACCGAACATTTCTGAAAGTGGTACGTGGGCTTTGACCAAGCGAGCATTACCGCGTTCGTCCATACCTTGGATTTGTCCACGACGACCGTTTAAATCACCAATGATGCTACCCATGTATTCTTCTGGTACAACCACTTCGACGCGCATGATTGGCTCGAGGATGGCTGGAGCACCTTTTTGTACAGCTTCTTTCAGTGCCATGCTACCAGCGATTTTGAACGCCATTTCCGAGGAGTCCACGTCGTGGTAACTGCCGCCAGTCATGGTGACTTTCAGGTCTACAATTGGGAAACCAATCAGTGGACCGCTGGAGAGGCTTTCTTCCATACCTTTTTGGGCAGGTCCTACGAATTCACGTGGCACTTCACCACCAACAACAGCATTCTCGAATTGGAAACCTGCGCCACGCTCGAGTGGTTCGGCTGTAATTTTAACGTGTCCGAATTGACCACGACCACCGGATTGACGTACAAATTTACCTTCGCAGTCAACGCGTTTAGTGATGGTCTCGCGGTATGCCACTTGTGGCGCACCAACGTTGGATTCAACTTTGAATTCGCGGCGTAAACGATCTACCAGAATCTCGAGGTGAAGTTCGCCCATTCCCGAGATGATGGTTTGACCACTTTCTTGGTTGGTTTCAACGCGGAAAGTTGGGTCTTCTTCAGCGAGTTTCGCCAGTCCTGCACCCATGCGGTCTTGGTCAGCTTTGGTTTTTGGTTCGACCGACAAGCTAATCACTGGGTCTGGAATTTCGATACGCTCGAGCATGACAACATTATCGTTGTCACCGATGATGGTGTCGCCAGTTGAAGCATCTTTAACACCGACAACTGCGCCGATATCGCCTGCACGAAGCTCAGCAATTTCTTCACGGTGATTGGCGTGCATTTTTAACAAACGCCCAACGCGTTCTTTTTTGCCTTTGCTCGAGTTGTAAACGTAACTGCCGCTAACCAATGTGCCCGAGTAAACACGCACGAAGGTTAAACGACCAACGTAAGGGTCGGTCATGATCTTGAATGCCAAACCTGCCAAAGGACCCTTTGGATCGGATGGGAAATCAATTTCGGTACCTTCTTCGTCTGTACCTTTGATTGCTGGTACATCAAGTGGGCTTGGCAAGTAATCAATCACAGCGTCAAGCATCAATTGAACACCTTTGTTTTTGAGGGCGCTACCACAAAGCACGGGGAACAAAATCATGCTGATTGTACCAACACGCAAAGCATGTTTTAATTCAACTTCGCTGACATCTTGTCCCTCGAGGTACTTCATCATCACGTCTTCGTCAGCATCGGCAGCAACTTCAACCAATTCGGCACGGGCTGCTTTGGCACGCTCGAGCCAATCGGCTGGGATATCGGTTTCTTCGATATCTGTACCAAGGTCGTTGTGGAAGAAATGGGCGCGCATACGCACCAAATCGATGATACCAACGAATTTATCTTCGGCACCCATTGGGATTTGAATTGGGGCTGGTTTTGCACCAAGGCGTTCTTTGATGTCGTTAACGACTAAGTTGAAATCGGCACCTGTTTTATCCATTTTGTTGCTAAATGCAATGCGTGGCACACGGTAACGATCTGCTTGTCGCCAGACGGTTTCGGATTGTGGTTCTACACCTTGGCTCGAGTCGAACACAGCCACAGCACCGTCGAGTACACGCATACTGCGTTCCACTTCGATGGTGAAGTCCACGTGACCTGGTGTGTCAATAATGTTGACAACAAATGGAATACCGTATTGGGCATGTGTCCATTCGGCAGTGGTAGCAGCGGCAGTAATCGTGATACCACGTTCGCGTTCTTGTTCCATCCAGTCCATGGTGGCTGCACCTTCGTGCACCTCACCAATTTTGTGTACGCGACCAGTGTAATACAAGATGCGTTCTGTGGTGGTGGTCTTACCAGCATCAATATGTGCGGCGATACCAATATTACGGGTGGTATTAAGATAATTTTTCAGATCAAGGTCTTTGAACATACGAGTTGCTCCTAATGAGCTGCAAGCTATTACTAGCTGTTGAGAGAGGGGCTTTCTACGAGAATCGGATCACAGCAGGTTGCCGTAATGCCAGAAGGCAACCAGAAGCACTTTTATCAGTGGCTTTGATTGCTAATTCCATTTGATTCACGGGACTCACCTCCTGCCTACACTCGAGATTTCCCTCGAGCTTCTTGCTCACTCGAGCAAACCACTCGAGATTCTGCACCTATTTGGCTTAAACAAATGTCAGCTTGGCTCACATCAAGAGACCGCCGTATCGCTACTTGAAGGGCGCTGGCGGTCTCGAGTGGTTTAAGCCAAATTACCAGCGGTAATGGGCATAAGCACGGTTAGCTTCTGCCATACGTTCGACATCATCTTTTTTCTTGATAGCGCCACCACGACCTTGAGCAGCATCGAGGATTTCTCCTGCGACACGTTCAATAGCGGTTCGTTCTGGGCGGGTATTAGCAGCGCCAACCAACCAACGCAGCGCCAGGCTTTGTTGACGGCGAGCCGAAACTTCGACAGGCACTTGGTAGGTGCTACCACCGACGCGGCGGCTACGAACTTCGACACGGGGTTTGATGTTATCAAAAGCGCTCTTGAAGACACGCATTGGTTCTTGACCGCTTTTATCTTGGATTAGACGGCATGCGCCATAAAAGATTTTGCTGGCAAGGTTTTTCTTGCCGCGTTCCATCAGGCGGTTAATTAAGCTCGAGACGATGACATCGTTGTAAACGAGGTCTGGTTGAACAACTCGGATTTCTGCTTGGCGACGACGTGACATGGTTTACCCCTTACTTCTTCTTGGCTGGGGCTGCGCCTTTAGCGCCTGCCTTGGCTTTCTTAGTACCGTACTTGCTGCGGCTCTTATTGCGGTCTTTAACACCTTGGGTGTCAAGGGTTCCGCGAATAATGTGATAACGCACACCTGGCAAGTCCTTCACACGTCCACCGCGAATCAGCACAACGCTGTGTTCTTGGAGGTTATGACCTTCGCCGGGGATGTACGCGGTCACTTCAAAAGCACTGGATAAACGTACACGAGCGATCTTACGAAGCGCCGAGTTAGGCTTCTTCGGTGTGGTGGTTTTCACAACGGTGCAAACACCACGACGGAACGGGCTGCCTTTGAGCGCTGGCACTTTACTCTTTTTAACCAGCACACGACGACCCTTACGTAACAATTGCTGAACTGTAGGCATTCGACTCCTTCTCGAGTTCGACTACGGGTTTCTACCGTCCCCCGCAGATGCTCTCTGTAATATCCTTTGTTAATTTCAAAGGTAATGGTTGATAAATCAACCCGAGCAAACCGACGAAGTGTACTCGAGAAACCCTAAAAGTGCAAGGGGCAAAACTATATCATCTACTCAATCTCTGTTGGGAACTAGGAGCCGATGTAGAACTTTGCATTAACTTATGTTAGCTTCTATCTAGCAAAACATGGAAGCCCAATATGCGTTTCTTCGTACCTTTTACTGTTCCAAGTTAAAAAAATTTTTTTACTTTCTTTAACAACTTTTGAATCATAGCCAGCATAGTACAAAATTTCTAAAAGTGGACTGTACATCCGATCATAAAAACGCACAAGCGGAGAAGATAAATTCGCTAAGACAGTTCCATCAAATGGTTTAGTATTAAATTCGATTAAAAACTTATTGTGAGTAGATACTCTGAAACAAATAGACCTATCTTTAAAACCAATATCGGCAATTTGATTAAATTGTTCATATTTTATATTTAAATTAAAATCAATTCTTGATAAGGCTTTTATAGGCAACAAAATAGCCTTGCCTATAAAAATTGTTTTTGCTTCTTCATTTACAGAATCAATAACTAACTTACCTTCAGAGTATATTTGGTATTTTTCGTACTGAGGTGTATTTGTTTTCTGAGAATATGTATTATTACTCAAAAAACACGTAAAAGCCACTATAAAACCACAAAAAAAGCCTTGAAATCTTTTCATAAAGTACCCCTAAGTAAACAAGTATTCTTTAATCAACAATCACTGTTTTAAAAGTTTTCTACTGTCTCAGGGAAATAGTTATTTTTTCTCCAAATCCAGGAAATGGGAATTCAGGCACTGTTCCCACAATTCCAGCACCACTAGGTAAAGGTGCTGGAAATTTACAATCTTCACCAACTTGATTCTGAACCATTCTTTTGTATTGGCTTGAAGAGGTTCCAAGAACATACGAGGAGATAATGGCTTTCAATTCAGACTGTGAAGCAAAGTTATTGACATCTTGGGCAATTGATGTGGTGAACTTTAAAATTTGGCTGGCACCGTTTTTCTTCCAAGAACTTGCAGGAATACTAATTAAATTTTTTGCCGCTACATAAAAATTTATCCTGTTATCAGGCTCAACATAAAATGTGAGACCCAATCCTGCTGGATAATCAAACGCTGAAACTCGATATTGTGGTCCTTGAAGGTTACTACCATTTGTAATCAGATATACCTTACCATTAAACCTAATGCCTTGTGTCCAATCATTAGCACTTGGATTATACTGTAAGTAAGCATCTACATCTGCACCAGCGGAAGTTCTACCGCCCAAGATAAAATATGCTGTCTCTTTATTCGGATCTGCGATTTCAACAAAATTTTCGTAACTGTAATTAATCCAAGTATCTGTATAAGGTATCTCAAGCCGTTTGGTTGGTAGACGTAGCCCCATATTGGCGTACGAATATCCTGTTTTTGCTGAAATTCGTCTGTATGCTCCAGTTGTACTTGTACACGAAAAGGGCGTTAGCGCTTGTGTTGAAAGAGTATTTTGATCAGTGTCTGGTAAATTAGACGTAAATAATCTACCAAACTGATCTCGAAATGTATTTGCACTAATTTGCTGACCAATGCTTAGACTATTTTGTAGGCTAACCTTATTTGTTAAAATTCTATTGTCCTCTGTTACATAAAAAACATTATCACGGTGTTCTTCTGGAATTAATTTCATGAAATTTGCTAAAGTTCTTCGATCATCACCTACTAAGTCTGTATCAATTGAAATTACAGTTTCTTGTTCTATATTTGGACTAGAACCACATCCCCAAATTAGCAGCGCTAATAGTCCTACTAAAACGTAAACATGTATCTTCATGTAATCACAATAGAGGATTACTTCAAATCATGCAACCTACTATTTCGATTCTATTCAGCAGCGTCGTGACTCAGTGTACAATTAGGCAAGCATTGAGAGGAAAATCATGTATAACGCATCCCCGACTCGTTACGACAACATTCGCTATAACCGCGTAGGCAAAAGCGGTTTACAATTACCCGCCATTTCGCTGGGGTTATGGCATAACTTTGGAGGTGTAGATACCCTCGAGAATGCCCGTATTATGTTACGCGGTGCTTTTGACCTTGGCATCACCCATTTTGATTTAGCCAATAATTACGGACCGCCTCCAGGTTCTGCTGAAAGTAACTTTGGTGAAATCTTCAAACAAGATTTTTTACCGTACCGTGATGAACTGATTATCTCGAGTAAAGCAGGGTATTTGATGTGGGCAGGTCCGTATGGAGAATGGGGTAGCCGTAAGTACTTGGTTGCCAGTTGCGACCAAAGCCTGAAACGCATGGGCTTAGCATATGTGGATATTTTTTACTCACACCGCCCAGACCCTAAAACCCCACTCGAGGAAACCATGCAAGCCCTTGATTACATTGTTCGTAGCGGACGAGCTTTATATGTGGGCATCTCAAATTACTCAGCTGAGCAAACTCAAGAAGCCGCAAAAATACTGCGTGAACTTGGCACACCTTGTTTGATTCATCAACCCAATTACAATATGTTGGATCGTTGGATTGAAAATGGTTTAACCACTGTGCTACGTGAAGAAGGTATTGGTTCGATTGTTTTCTCACCATTAGCGCAAGGTTTACTTTCGGATAAATACCTTCAAGGCATCCCTGATGGTTCTCGAGCCAGTAAAGCTCATGGATTTTTACGTCCCGAACACATTAAACCCGAGCAGATCGCCAAAGTCCAAGCTTTAAACCAATTGGCTCAAGCTCGAGGGCAAACACTGGCGCAAATGGCTTTAGCATGGGTTCTGCGTTTACCCGAGGTAACTTCGGCTTTAATTGGAGCCAGTAAACTAAAACAAATAGAAGATGCTGTACAGGCTTTAGATAACTTGCAGTTTAGTCAAACTGAACTCGAGCAAATCGAAGCAGTTCTGCACAAGACAGAGTAGATTCCTACCTGTGCAAAAAACAAAGGACAAAAGCAAAAACTGTTTTTGTCCTTTCATTCTTAACAGATTTACGCTCTGCCGAGGTATTCGCCTGTACGAGTGTCCACACGAACTGTTTCATCTTGTTCGATAAAAAGTGGTACTTGAATAGTTGTACCCGTCTCGAGTTTAGCTGGTTTGGTGCCACCACCACTGGCAGTATCGCCTTTTAAGCCAGGCGCAGCTTCGATGATTTTCAATGCCATTTGATTAGGCAAACTGATTTTCAGGGGCTTGTCTTTGTAGAATTGCACTTCGACTTCGGTATTTTCTTTCAAAAAACGAGCGGCATCGCCAGCAAGAATTGTGGGTAGGGTTTGCTGATCGAAGGTGTCCATATCCATAAAGACAAAATCCTCACCGTCTTTATATAAAAACTGCATGGTTCGACCTTCAATAAAAATATCTTGCAATTTTTCTGTGGCATTAAAAGTGCGATCCACAATGCTACCCGTCTCGAGACTACGGAATTTTGCCACGACTTTAGCGCCGCCACGACCAATTTTTTGGTGCATGTAATCAATGGTTTCCCATAAGCTATTTTCCATTTCAACTTTTGTACCACTACGAAGTTCTGTAACACTAATCATATAATTGTCCTCCTGCAAACGAGCGCCCATGTGGGCGCTCGAGACTTGCAAAGCACAGCATTGTAGCGTAAAGCGTGCAAAGCCGCAAATATTCAGAGGTTCGGTATCAATTTTAACTCGGTTGGTAATGCTCCAAAAAGGCGGTGTGAAGCAAATACCTCGAGTGATTGGACTTGGGTCTGTAAAATAGTTTGGTTTTGCAAAGTCACACTGCATGATTTATTCATAGCAACCAAGTCGGCTTGCGAATTAGGGGCTGTAAAAGCATCACCACCACTAGCAACTGCGCCATTGGGACGGGTGTTAGCTGGGAAAACACAGTAAAAAACAGTGCTTTTGGCATCAAAGACTTGGAAGTATTGTTCACCTTCGTCTACAAAAGCAAAGACTGCTTTGGTGACACCATTTTGGGTAGCTGTACCTGTTGGATCGCCATCGCTATCAAGTTTGGTAAAATTCATTGTCCAAGGTGAAAGCCCATCAATGTTTAAAACCCACGTTTGACCTGGTTTTGGTGGAAAACTGGCAACTAAATTGGTTGGGGTAATTGGAGTATTACTGACAACTGTGGTACTTCCACTGACATCAGCCGTAATTGTTGCTGTACAAGATTTTTGTAAATCCGTTAACTCCTTGGCATTGGTGGCTTGAAAAACAGATGTACCACCCACAAAACTGGCACCATTGGCTTGGATAGTCGCTCCAAAAACACAATAATACACACCATCTTTACCTGTCATTGCAAACACTTTTGCACCCGCCGAAGTGGTAAATGCCAGAGCCTCTTGGTTAACACCCGATTGGGTTGCCACACCAACAACATCGGTTTTATCAACACTATTGTATTTAATAATCCACGGGGCAATACCATCAATACTGACTGTCCAGCTTTGACCAACTTTTGGTGGGAAACTGGCTTGTACTTGTGTTGGCGGTGCAGGTGGTGTTGCAATAGCTCCGCTTTGAGGCTCGAGATTGGCTTTACAGGGGGCACTGTTGGCATCGGTTAATGTGGTGAACTGACTGGCACCCGCAGCTCGGAAATACACTGCACCTGTCAGTACATTGTTTTGCAAACTACTCGAGCCTTGGAAGCTACAAACTGTTACCCCACCTTGTGGGTCGGTGGCATAGGCTGCGAGAGTATCAGCTGAGTAGAAAATCTCGAGTTTACGTTGAGCAACTGGGTCGGCTGTTCCTTCGGTGTTTAATGTTCCAAGGTAGACATTGGTGCCACCACGGTTTTCGACACTCGAGAAAGCCACTCGGTATACAACTGGGCGATTCCCTAAGCGGAATTCCCATTTTTGACCAACCGCTAAATTAACAGGCCAACTCAGTGCAGGTGGGTTGTTATTACTTGGTGTTGGAGGGGGGGGTGGAGCAGGCGGGGTTGGGGCTGGTTGGGAGCCGCCATTGTTCACAACCACTCGGCACCCTATGTTATCAGCAACTGGATCGGCATTTCCTACTTTGTTTAATCGAACCCCCTCGTATACAACACGATTAGTACTGCTAAGGCTACTGTTCACACTGGTTGCATTTGGTAATAAACAGTATTCACTACCACCCGTAAAAGCAACCTGCCAAACAAATGAGCCATTATTTTGCGAAAACGAAAACAACGTACCAGCTGTGCCATTTGACCCTTTGGCATCGCCTGTCCAGTCACCATCGGAATCTTTACCTTTGATGGTACTTGTCCATGTTTGGCGTAACTCGAGTGAAACCTGACTTCCTGCCTTGAGGATATTCGATGGTGGATACGCATTTTGCGCTCGAGCCTCGAAACCCGAAAAAGTAACAACTGCTGCCAATAATGCTCCCCAAAATGGTTTCATTGACTAACTCCTTTCGCTAATCCTTATTACTTTACAGGTAAAGCGTTACAGTTGCCGCAACAAAAGCATTTGTGGCGTTTAACACATCTTAATTTTTCTGCACAAAAACCCATGTTGCCCCACCGTTAATGGTGGTAAAACGCAAAACCTCGGGCAAATCAGGATTAGCTTGTTTACGTTTTAACTCGAGCCAACCATTTTTACCAGCTTCTTCGATATTCGGTGCACCACGAGGCACGTAATCCTCGAGTTTCAAAGCCAATTTAAATTTGGTAGCCAAAGCAAAACTCGAGAAGGCTTTATCGTTTGCTAGAACAAAGCGTTTCACACTTGGTCCAACCAATTCGACCACTTGCACTTCTCCGCCTCGAGCAAAACTGACCCGTGCTCCAGGTCCAAAAGCCACATTGGAACAGACCAATGCCAGATTATCGGCATCATTGCCACCACCATCAAATTGCAATGGCAATAAGCCAGGACGCTCGAGCCGATAAGTGCGCGAAACCGTTTGGGTTTGTCCAGAAAAACTACTGGATAAGGTTTCGGCAAGGGCAAGCTCTGTGCCTTCAGCGCCTGCACAACGCACATTAGGCGTGGGTTCGGGTGTACTGAACAAACCACTATTTTGAATAACTGGGCGTAGAAGCAAACCAGCACCAACACCAATCACGACAACCAGAACGTACATCCACCAAGGGGTATCTTTCATGGTAGTAGTCTACCAAGACTTTCGTGCATATAATTCAATTATGTTCTCCTTTTTCAAAAAACGTGATACCTCACCTCAATATCTCAAATTCGATGGGCAAAATGCGTATTTTATTCGCATTCGTACCGCTAAACGCGGCGAAATTGTCGAAATCCGTTTCACGCGTTCGGGCGATATCTCGAGTGATGAGGGCGGGTATTACTTGCGTAAAGGCATTGTCGCACCCAATAGTTTTGATCGTGCCACGCTCGAGATTCGTTTTGCCAATGGTTATGCTAAACCTGTGATTACGGTGGATGGTGGCGAGGCAATTCCGTTGAGTGAATGGCAATGAGTTCATTGCTGACCGCTTTTTTAGCGGGTGATGTGCGTGCTTTGGCTCGAGCCATTACTTTGGTTGAATCGGGTGATGCTCGAGGTGAGGTCTTACTTTCGAGTTTACGGGCTGAGCGGCAGAACTCGAGTTGTTTGGTGATTGGTATGACTGGTGCGCCAGGTGCGGGTAAAAGCACGTTAACTGATGCCCTAATAACATCGTGCCGCAGTCTGGGTGCTCGAGTGGCTGTGCTCTGTGTAGACCCTAGCAGCCCATTTAGTGGTGGGGCAATTCTGGGTGATCGTATTCGTATGGGTAAGCATTACCAAGATAGTGGTGTCTTTGTGCGAAGTATGGCTTCCAGAGGTGCACTTGGCGGTTTAGCCAAAACCACGGTCAGTGTGCTGTCGTTGCTCGAAGCGTTTGGTTTTGCTTATGTTTTCCTCGAGACGGTTGGGGTTGGACAATCCGAAGTGGATATTGCCAGTGTTGCCGATCACACGGTGTTGGTGTTAACCCCAGCGGGTGGTGATGCTGTGCAGGCATTCAAAGCGGGCATTATGGAAATTGCGGATATTTTTGTGGTCAATAAAGCCGATTTACCTGGCGCAGATCGTTTAATGCGTGAAATCCGAGCGGCACAGGAACTTGGTGCTCACGATGAGCACACTTGGTTTGCACCTATTTTGCAAACCATTGGTAGCCAAGCGCAGGGCATACCCGAAATTCTCGAGGCAATTGGTCAGCATCGTGCTCATTTAGGCTCGAGTGGTTTGCAAACTCGGCGGCTTGAACGCGCTCGTTTTGAACTGAATGCGGCGATTCAAGAAGAAGCTCGAGAGCGTGCAAAACATGGTCAACAAAATTTGTTAGCTCGTATCAGCCAAGGACAAATTACAGCCAGAGAAGCAGCTTTGGAAGTTTTACAAACGTGAAGGGACGTGCGACTGGGGAGTTAATACGTCCCTTCAGTTTGGTATACGCAAATGCCAACTTATTTGGATGAAGTTAAACCCAGTGTCTCGAGTAATTCATCACCAACAATGAATTCTTCGGTTTTACCAACAATTAAAAGCGTGCAAGCCCGTTCGCTATAAAAACGTTTAATGGCTTCCCATGCCTCATCTTCAGAAGCAAAAGTTTGGGTTAATTCTAAATCTAGTACCGTCTCGATTGGATCTTCACCAAATTCTTCACTACGCAGCGCTTCAACAAAAGCGGTAAAAGCGTAACGGTCCAGGATTTCGTCTTCTTTGGGTGCTCGAGATAAATCGGTTTTGCGCTTTAATTGATCGCCAACCACTGCAAAAGGCTCGAGGGCAGCATCGAAAGTTTGGTCTGTGACATGTAGTGTTTGAATTGCCATATGCCTAGCGTACCAGTTTTATGGATTTGTATTTATCGTAGCGGTTCAAGACCGAGTTGAATACAAATTTTGATAGCTGTGAAGTCGTTGATTTCGCGGTGTCGAGGTATGCTTGTGCGTTGTTTAATAGTTTCGTTCCACCAAATTGAATGCTCTGCACCTTCTCGTAATAAAATACAGCCATTAGCTGTTAAGTACACAAGTAAATCACGCCGCTTCATAAGGTATTATCACTGGTTTGACAACCGAAGCAGCACTGAGTACTAAATGAATTGGTTCTTCTAAATCTGCTTGGCTATCCGTCAGAGTTACATTTGGTAAAGGCAGGGCTTCACCAAGTAATAAATTGGTTTCTGCCATATCAACCAAGGCACTACTGAGTAATCGTCTGGCTTCCTCGAGCGTATTGGCGCATGTAATAACACCAGGAAAATCCAAAACTTCGGCGTGGACTTGGTGTTCAAGAAATTTGAACATGGCTTTATAAGTCAACATGGTGTGTATTCTACTCCTTGAGTGAAAATTATTTTTTTGTAATTAACACTAAGCCAACAACACAAAAGATGAGTCCAATAAAATTAACTATTGAGAATTTTTCCTTAAAAAACCATATGCCTATGGGTATAACCAGTACGGCGACAATGGCATTAACAATAATACCTGTTATGCCTAAGCTGCTACCTGCGCGAAATGCCAGTATCCAACCAAGTTCAATGCCAACAATGCTGAGTGTTACTAAAATAACTGCCCAGTTAATGTTTTGGATACTTTGTAAAAAAGTTTTTTCAGGGCGATCAAAAAAGGTGATGCCCATAACAATCAGCAATGCAAGGCTGTAATAAATAATTAGGGCGTGCCAGTGGTTGATATTATTGGGTAAGGATTTTTGTCCAATTTGATACAGTAAAACACTGCTGGCAATTAGGGCGATGGGTAGGAGCGGGTTCATGGTTGGCTCGTTTTATTGGCTTGTCTCGAGGGCATTGGATTTGTAGTATACGTGGTTTTTACAAATGCTGTGATCTTATCTGTTGACAACATAAATGTGTTATGCTATAACCATAACCGACACCTCTCGAGGGTCGCATTTCACTAGGTAAACAAGACATCTCACACAGAACGGATAGGAGAACAGATTATGGCTCGAGGTATTAACAGTATTTTATTGGTTGGCGCATTGGTTCGTGAAGCAGAACTTCGTTACACCCCCAATGGCGCAGCAGTCCTGAGTTTCACAGTGGCTGGCGATAGCACCATCACCGACAGCAGCGGCGAGGTTCGTAGCGTTGCATGGTATCACCGTGCCGAGTACATCTCAAAAAACGCAGAAACTCTGGTCGAGAGCATCAAACCAGGTTCGGCATTATTGCTCGAAGGTAAACTCGAGTACCAAGCTTGGGAAAATGACCTAGGCGAGAAACGCAACCGTGTCGTGTTGCGGGTTCATCAACTCGAGGTACTACGTGAAAATAGCACCGAGCGTTTAACCGCAGACCGCACAGGTGGTTACAGATTGCTCGAGGGTATCAACCGAGCCATCATTGCTGGTAACTTAACCAAAGATGCGGTACTGCGCCACACAAGCAATGGCACACCTGTCACCAGTGTATCTGTGGCAGTCAACGAATCTTGGAAAGATACTACTGGGCAATGGCGCGAAAAAGCCCATTACTTAGACATCACCCTTTGGGGATCATTAGCCGAAAATAGCGCAGCACTGACCAAAGGCACACCAATTTTTGTGCAAGGCAGACTGGAATCTGATTCTTGGACAGACAGCGCAGGACAAAAACGTAGCAAATTACAAATTAATGCTGAACGTTTTGAAATTCTCGAGCGCCGCGCCAACAACGAACAGCCTGAAGCAATCGAAGAAATGGCTGTCGAAGCACCCATACCACCCGTTCGTCGTCCACGCCAAAACCGCGCAGCGGCTTAAACCATGAACACGTTTCACTCGAGGGGCTTCTATGCCCCTCAGACCTTAATATACCCACTTGAACCCGCTGCCACACTAGAACGCAACCCGTACAACCTGACTCGTCTTGCCACGCAAATGCTACAAGCTCGAGCTACGCAAGTGGTACTGGCATTACATCCAAAACACATCGAAATACTCGAGGTTACTTTTTTACCCATTACTGTTTCTTGGCTCGAGGGTTGCGTACCTGTGTTACTTGAAACCCATGAAATTACCAATTGGCTGAGCGATTATGATTTTGCCCAAGTTGAATTACTCCGTTCAAAACACGGAATTCTCGAGGTACGAGTGCTGCCTGGACATTAAGCAAATTTGTTTCTTAACCTAACTTCATAAAAAGAGTGCATTGTGAACCCATGAAAAAACTTTCATGGGTTGGTTTCTCGAGTGCAGCTTTACTTGGTTTGGCTTTAGCTCAGGGTAATGGTGGTTTTACCGTTATTTCCACTCCAGGATTACCCAATCAAATAGCCACCACCGAAACATTTTCAAACCGTGCTGCTTTACTACAACTCAAATGTGTTGGCACCCAAATCGAAGTTTCCTTAGACCCTAAAGTCAAACTAACCACCACTCAAACACCAACCGTGAGTGTTCGTTTTGACGATGCACCTGCGCTACAACAACAATGGAATTTTGCCCCAGAAGGTGGCGAATTGCTGTTGCCACAAAACTTCACTCAACAATTTATTGCAGGTATCACTGATGCCAAACAAGCCCGTATCGTCATACCAGAACAACAAAACCCAAGTTGGGAAGGCAATTTTAATGTCATGGGTTTTCGGGCAGCTTACGCGCAACTTCCTTGCAATACCGCGATTGCACTCACCACAAGCGCAAACCCACCAACTCCAACACCAATTCCAACCACCACAACAAAAGTCATAGATCCAACCATCGCCTTTATCGCCCCTCTCGAGTTCAGCAAAGCCTTCGGAGGGCGCTTTGAGCCAGAAGCGGGCAAACTGGCTTGGGAATACAACGGCATCAAACTGATTCTCGAGCAAAATAAAACTTTGGTTCGCAATGTCAGCCGCAACACCAGCCTCGAATTACCACGAGCTGTTCGCACTATGCCAAATGGGCGTACAGTTGTGCCCGCTCGAGTGGTAGCTGCTTTTAATTGCAACACCGCCCCGACCAAACCCACCGATGCGATTGTGCGTGTAACATGTGGTGGTGGCACAACCCAAATGACTCGAGACTTACCACGTTACTAAAACGCAAAATGATCAAAGGCAGACGCAGTGTCTGCCTTTTTTGTTGCTCAATTTATAATGGAAAAATTCGATCTGCCCATTGTTTAGGGTCGGTAGCTTCGGCTCGTACCCGCATTTCCCAATGCAAATGTGGTGCGGTGCTAAAACCAGTGTTACCAACTTTGCCAATCAGTTGCCCTTTTTTGACTTTTTGCCCAATTTTGACCAGAATCTGGCTTTGATGAAAATACAAACTAACCACGCCAGCACCGTGGTTAATTCCTGTTAAACCACCTCGGATGGGGTATGCACCAGCTACTTCGACAATGCCGTCATTAGCAGCATAAATCGGGTCGCCAATTTTACCAGCGATATCCTGCCCATAATGATAATTGACAATGTCATCTTTTTTGTAAAACCGCGCTTGGGCAAACTGGCTGGTAAACACAGCAGGACGCGGATACGCAAATGGTTTTACCCATAAACGTGGTGTACCTTCAGATTTTGCATGAGCCGCATTCAGGATAGTGCGTTCTCGAGCACGGTTCTCTTTGGTTAAAGTAGACAGTACCGCTTGGCTCATAAAAACATTTTGCACCACTTGAGGGTCTGGTAATAACTTGATACTCGAGTTAATCACTTCACCACCAAGGTTGGCTTGAATTGGCACAATTTTTGGTTTAGTACCCAGTAATTCGCGTCCTACCCCAACCCAATCTGCGCCATCTTGGGTCATCACCAATTGTTCTTGTCCCCAGAAAACAATTGGTGTACCTGAAGTCACACCTTTTAAACGAATCAAGACTGGGTCACCAGGAATACAAGCTTCTCGGTGAATAATACTCGAGCCAGCCGAAATACCTTTGACCGTTGTTAATCGCCAACGTGCCGAAGCAGCGGCTGCCGCTGCTGGTTTTGTGCTGTTCGCTACGGGTTTAGGAGCACTCGAGGTAGTTGGTTTGACACCATCTGGAACGTTTAATGTTTGCCCAAGGCTGATATCGTTACTCGAAAGATTATTGAGGCGTTTGAGTTCTTCGACACTAATGCCATACCGCTGTGCAATATTAAAAAGTGTATCGCCTTGTTGAACCGTATAAGACGCGGCAAGAACACTCAGACTTGAAAGCAAAATAACTGCAAAAACCCACGATTTTTTCATCGGCGCTAGTCTATTATGCCAAACGGCTCCTGAGATGAAATTGATGACTCGAGATAACCCAGTAGCAAAATGAACCATGTACACTAAGAACCGTGCGACCTCACCGAGCCTATCATGCCAATCTCGAGCCACAAATAAGTATTAGTGGTATCGAAGCAGCCCATTTACGAGTGCTACGCGCTAAAATAGGCGATAGCATCACCGTTTTTAATGGCGCAGGACTCGAGGCAGTTGGCACAATTCTCGAGGCAACAGAGCACAGTTTTACTTTGCAACTTGGTGCAGCCCAAAACACAAACCGAGAACCACCACAACCTATTACATTAGCAATAGCCTTACTCAAAGCCGATAAACTTGCCGATGTTGTCCGAGCCAGCAGCGAACTCGGAGTCTCGAGCATCCAACTACTTATTACTCAACATGCCGAAGCCAAAGACATTGGTACACAAAAACTCGAGCGATTACGCCGCGTTGCCACCGAAGCCGCTAAACAATGCCAACGCAATACCATCCCCAGCATCCTCGAGCCAATTGCACTAACCGCTTTAACAGGCGCAGGCATTGTGGCACATCCACACTCGAGCCGTTTACCTCGAGAAGCGATTCAATGGGATGCACCAATCACCATTGTCAGCGGACCCGAAGGCGGATTTTCAAACCAAGAAATAACCTTACTCGAGCACAAAGGTTTTACTCGAGTTACGCTAGGGCAACGCATCCTCAGGGCAGAAACCGCAGCGCTGGCATTACTATCAAGCATCACCGCTGCCGAAGGGATTTAACAATGCCAATCTCGAATATCATTGCTTTCGACGATTGCCCCTTTACTCGAGACCACAAAGGCAATGTCAATGTGATTGGCATTGTCTGCGCTCAAACCAGACTCGAGGGAGTCTTACGCACCCATGTTCGCAAAGATGGCAAAAATGCCACCACACAACTCGAGAAACTGATCTGGACAAGTAAATTTGCACCCAGTTTGCAACTGATTATGCTCCAAGGTATTGCCCTCGCAGGTTTTAACGTTGTGGATACCAAAACTCTTTCCGAAAAACTCGAGCTACCAGTCCTGATTATTGCGCGGCGCGAACCAAAACTCGAGAAAATCAAAAGCACCCTCCTCAACCGCATACCAGGTGGCAAACGCAAATGGCAAATTATTCAAAGCCTAGGCGAAATGGAAGCTTGCGCCGAAGTCTACGTGCAACGCGTAGGCATAGACCTCGAGACCAGCGCCGAAGTGATACGCCGTACAACACTGCATGGACGAATACCCGAAGCCTTACGCCTCGCGCACTTGATCGCAGGAGGTATTACAACAGGGGAATCTCGAGGACGAACCTGAGGGAAATCTCGAGTACAATACAAGTATGACCACCCTTGAAATTGCCAACCCAGATTCGCAATTAACAGCGCTACTTGAACGCATAGCGCATGGTGAAGAAATTGTTTTAACACGCAATGGTTTTGAACTGGCTCGAGTCAGTCCAATTGCACAACACACCAAACCAAAGCGAATTGGTTTTCTTGAAGGAAAAATTCAAATCCATGATGATTTTGATAACACCCCAAATGTAACTGATTCCTTATCTGATGGTGAACTCGATGAGATCATTGATACTGTTTTAGCAGAAAAACGAAAAAAGAAAACCAAACACTAAACAGTTGATTCAGCGACGCACTTTTGGAGTCATTAAGAAGATAAGCTCAACAGAATCTTGTCGTGGAAGGCGATTACTTTCATTTGAATTTTTTCCACCAAGGGTACTAAAACTCCCAAGTACTTTTTCTTTTACAGAAACTCTAAACCATTTCTTAGCTAACTTATGAACAAGATCTCCAGAAAGTCCATTACTACATTTATTTTTTGGAAATGTAAAAATCAATGTTGCCCCTGTTCCTGCTAATCCTGCCAACAAATTCTCAAGCGCAACTTTGGATTTTGAATGTAAACTAAAATCGGATTTAGGTCTGTATTTTGCATCAGGGTATCGTCCTTCTCCTGTTACCTCTCCACATCTACCTTGCGAGATAGTCTCTAAAACATGATAAAATCGACTGTACTGTTCAGAAGAGTATGGTGGATCAACAAATACTAAATCTGTAGCATTTAATTGTTCAAAAACCGTAAAAGCATCAGCACAAAGCGCTTCACCTTGAACATTTGCACACTGTACAGCCAGTTCACCAAGTGCCTTCTTCACGGATTCAATAAAGTCTCGATTCCAAGCCTGTACAACGTATTTACCTCCAGTTTCTGTCGGCTTGAAAGGCTGTGCGGTATGTCCAGGCGAAGCCACACAACGACTCGCAGCAATTAATAAAGCTGCTAAAGCAATATTGCGGTCTGGTTCGTTCTCTGGTAAATACTTTCGCAAATAATCACAGGTAAGTGCTTGGAGTGGGCTAAAGTAAAAACCTCCATACGCAGCCCAAACAGCACCTATACGAGCAATCTTTGTACATAAAAGACGTGCTTTTGCAACTTGATAGACTAGAGTATGTCCTTCTGAAACTAAACTTGCTTCCACAGCTTCGTTATATAAGGGGTGTTGCTTGAGCCTTTTTAGCACAGGTTCAAGCCAATCAGTCTCAAAAATAAGAGAATCGAAAACTGTTACACGTTCAATTACGGAAGCTGCAAAGACTCGAGAATACTCCTGCAAATCCGTAGCAAGAACTGGTTTATTCAATTCTTGAGACGCAAAATGAGCTACTGAACCCGACCCTGAGAATAAATCAACGAAACGATTATATTGTGGTTTATTACCCACTTTTCGGATTAGTTCACCCAATCCGTTTTGTAACATAAACCGTTTTGAACCCATATATTTCATAAATTTTAATCCCGCAGTAATCTTTGTGCGAAGCGCTCGAGAATACCTTTTGATGGATTTTCTGAAATTGAGGCTAAAGAATTAGCTAACTTCAATGGCACAAGAGCATTTTCATGAGCTGAACTTAACATTTCAGATAACACAGACATTGATTCTTGAAAACCCATTAAGTCACTCATAGTTGGGTTCAATGGAAAATTCCCTGTAGGTATGTTAAAAGCCACAACATGATCTTTCCCAAGACGGACAACAACCTTACTACCATATTGTGAACGATAGTTATCAATGTCGTCGTTATAGACGAAACCTTTGATACGTTCCTGAAGATATTTCATATTTGGCAGAAAAAAGTCACCAGACTCTTTTAGTGATTCTTGAATCATCGGTATATGCGAAACCAACTCACCTGTTTTCTCGACTCCAACAGCATGAACTGTGATTTCTTGAGTACGCAAATGCTCAAAAAAAGCGCGAACTGCAAAAACTAAACGAGAAAGTTGAGAACGTAAAACCAAAGGTCCATCCTTGACAAAAAGTGTCTCAGCAAGCGCTTTGGGGTTATTACTAAGTTTTATTATCATTCCAAGAAGTAACAAATTTTCAGATACACTAGCAAGATCAGAAATTACGTTCTCACGTGCCCAGTCTTCTGGCATTGAATGAACTAACTGCAAGTAATCTGACAAAGTATGTGCTTGTCCGCAACTTGGACATGCAAACATAATTTTGTTGCGCGGCAAAACCATGGTCTTAGCGCATTTGATACAACCCATGTTCTCTACCATTTCATACTTTGGCAACCATAATCTCGAGATCAGATAGTTTAGAGGTTCATAGAGTCCTTCTCGGGTAAAAAATTCATGAATAATGTTACGAATGGTTTGCACGACAGTATATCCAGGAATAGCAATACCAGACAAAGGCAATGCCACAGCAATAGTACCGTGATTACCCTCTAATTGACGTGTTAAATCTCTCGGATCAATAATTGGATTGATTTGCATTGCCCGAACTTCTTGTAAATTTAGTGTAACAACAGTAGCTGACATAAATGAAAGACTCTTAGAGCGTTTTAAGCTGTTTGGAATGGTTAAATAACTACCATCAATAGCTACAATTGTTTCAATTTTTCCTGTTTTAGTAAGATCAAGTTGACCAGATAATTCACCAATAAGTTCAACACTTGAGTCGTCTGTATTTTCAAAAGCTGCAATTAAACTTTGAATGTGCGGCTCGTTAATGAGCTTTATATGCCCAATTTTAGAAGCAAATTCCGCAGGAAGCACAGTGCCAGCAGGACTTGCCATTAGACATCAACCTTTTTATCTGTGGTATCAGTATGTTCAAATAAACGAATTTGAACAGGTAAAGCGTACCGATGTGACAAGGTAATCATTCGCACGTAGCCTTTGGTTTTTGACCTTTGAATATCAAGACCAATATCTTGAAATTCATAGCGTCGTTCAATTTCTCGAATTTCACGATCATCATTTAAGTGAGCAATAAAAAAGTTCTCTGTATTCTTCAATAAATCAGGGCTAAGTGTTGTCATAGACTGCGTTGCATAAACCATTCCAACTCGGAATTTTGCTCCTTCTTTAGCCAATTTATTATAAATACTTGTTAAGTCTTTATCATCTGCACGAAATAAGTTATGGGCTTCCTCAAAGTAGAAAAGTGCAGACTGCTTTTCAAAAACTTCTGTTTCAAGCTCGGCAAATCCTTTCATTTGTTCATTTAGGACTGCTCGAGCAATCATCTCACTGTAGAAAGTTGAAACAATTTGATCGGCTTGTGACAAGTCAATAAGGACAGTTTTTCCATCCTTTACGTCCTTAACGATTTTTTCTGCAATACTGGAACCTTTGGGGTCATGGTAACCCTTAAAAGGTGTTAATTTTTTTGCTCCAGAAATTCCAGTGTCTCCAATCATTTTCAACAGTGCTATATGTATAGGTTCAAAATAAGGTTTACCGCTTTCTTTACTAGCAGGAAACAATTTTGCTTTTGAGGTGTTATTAAAAATGCCCCATAACTGTTCATAAACTCGCAAAGCAATATCTAAGTCCTGCGTATCAGACATTTTTCCTAGCTCTCCATCTACTTTTGCCCTATCTCTACGAACAATGTCCTTGAGAGCATCTAAAGAAGCTAACTCCTCTCGAATTTCAGAAGTGATATGTAACTGAAGTTGCAATCTTTCTGGTGGTTCAAATCCCGCTTGTCTTAAAAGTCCTTTATACATTGAAATAGCACGTTGATACCGTGTCTTTTCACTACCAAAAGGGTCTTCTGCAAATCGTTTGTTTAGCTCGAGTTCATCAATCGGTTCCCATCCAAAAAACGGAGCCATATAGTCTGGTCGGGTTGCATGTACTGTGTTAAACAAAGAGGAAATCATTGAATGCCCAAGAC
Organism: Deinococcales bacterium; assembly: GCA_013298595.1. GTDB lineage: Bacteria > Deinococcota > Deinococci > Deinococcales > JAAFIG01 > JAAFIG01. Next base: position 21,433 of record JAAFIG010000010.1, read on the forward strand.
TCAATTGTTCATAGAAATTAACGCGGAGTACATTTGGTTTTCTAATTCCAGCTAATTTTTCTGCTTCTGGTTCTCGAGGATTTAAACTATAACGTGTACATTTGCTTCTATGGCGCAAGTAAATACTCCCACCAGTCTGTTTATCTGGATAAGTGTACTCTCCCGATAAATCAAAAACCACTTGCCCCACTTCTTGTTTTGAATTCAACATCATTTCCAGAATAACTTTGATAGTATTTGATTTACCCATTCTGGTTTTGCCAAATAATGCGGTGCGATTAGCAATAAAATCTTTGGGGGCAATTTGAATATCTACTGATTTTTTTGGGGCAATCAATTCAGTTTCAGTAAAACGCAAACGACCAATGTTCATTGTATCGTCACCATCAACAAATGAATTAATCAGCAGAGCAAGATGTTCGGGCTGTGGCACATAAACTTCGTAAAAATGAGGCGATAAGTACGAGTCAATATCGTTACCAAATTTCACTTCTTTACCGTCATCAAAATACGTTCCAAGAATTGAAATTTGTAATGCACCCCATTGTAGTTCAGCGCTTGTATAAGGATCAGTAACTGCTTGCACTTTATGAATCGCAAAAATCGTGCGTTGAATATCTTGCGAGACGGGGGTAGCAACAGCTTGAGTTACTCGTCCCAAAATTAAGATTGGAGGACGCACACTTGCACCATCAAGTTTTCTTGCTGCTTGGCTGGCTTTTATAATGATGAAAGAGTTTTTTGGCACTCCACCACATTTGAGTTTCCATCCATCACAAGTCACAATTGTTGCTTTATCATAGTTTAGATCAAGCACGTAACCAAGAAGATGATTCCCTTTATCATTATAAGAATTAACAATATCTACGACTAAACCTTCAAAAACAGGACGAGATCGTTCATCAGCAGAATCTGCAATCCCGTCAGCAACCTTATCCATAATGTTTTTTGAATTCATAATAGCCTCCGTGGTGCATACCTGAGCTGTCAAACAAGTATATCTCACGAATACGTTTGCAGTACACTCCCATGGCTTCTTTTGTCAGTATTTTGCTTGCCAAGCAGGTTCAGCCTAACACAGCCCAAAATAACTTCTGGATGCTCACCTAGACGTATCAATTCGTTAATGACATCATCAAATTCGGTTGGAGTGACTGATCCAGATACAAAATCCATAAGCGAGTGTGCCTTCTGAAATAGTTGTTAATTTCTCGAGGGTTGGTTTAGTCATGGTAATTCCTGTAATACAAAGCACGGAAAAACTAAGCACTTTCCAAATCTTTTAAGGTTTTTCCTACACTATTTTTCCACATCATCAAACCATTCACATTGCCGCCATGTATCAGTGTTGCAGCAGCACTAGGACTACTAAATTCAGCATCTCGAGTAAATACTAAGTTATCACCTTGAATTTGAAGTACTCCATCCTCGAGAAATTGTTTTTGTGTCCGAACTAAAAATGGATTACCTGTTTGGGCTGCTGCACGAATTTCAGTTACTGCTTGGGAACCAGCAAATACTACAAACCCATTGGGAGTACGTCGTCCTTGTGCTGTCAATCCCTTGATACTGGTTGTTAATTTTTCTGAAACTTGAGCGTCTTTTTCAAGAGGGGTAACAGGTGTAAGTAAGTCCGAACCTAAAATGGGCAAAAGCTGTTTTATATTCAATAAAAAATCTTCCATGCTATCCCGATCAGCTTCGGGTAACTTTGCACCACTTGAAACCGAGTTTTCTAAATCCGCTCGGTCAATTGCCTTTGCTTCTTCTAAAATCCTACCTTCAAGAAATTTGATATGTGCTTTTGTTAAAAGATTACTCGTACCGACAAAAACAATAATAGACACCCAAAAATCTTTGCTCCTGTGAGCCTTTAGACGCTCGCCTAAGTCTTCAGTTTCTCCAACATAAACAAGCGCCCGTCCTGTTTGAGGATCAGTCCCTGAAAGAATATAAACACCTGATTCTTTCAATTCAGGTCGTTGCAACAATTCATCAAGGTCAGTTCTAGGTGCAGCCAGTCCTTTGCCATTCCAATTAGAAATTTCGGCAACACGAAGTCGATTTGGATCACGAAACCTCAAATACAATGTAATTTTTGTGCCAAGAATAGGCATTACATTTCCTCTGGCGCATCAATACCAAGTACGCCTAACGCCTCTTTAATCGCATCAGCAACTCGAGTGACAACAGCTAACCGCGCTTCGCGTAAGCCTTCAGGCGCATGAAGAACACTGGTATCTGATTTGCCATTGGCATCCTTGTGATTGTAATAGCCATTAAAAGCTCCTGCTAACTCGAGGGCATAAGCGCACATCGGATGGGCGGATTTATCACGGGTACAAAGGGTTAGAACCTCAGAATACTTTGCCACGGTTTTCAGAACACCAAGCTCGAGTTCGCTTAGGCTCGAGAAATCTGGTGTACCAGAATAGCCTTTGGCAGTGTATTCTCGAGCAATTTTTCTGGCTCGAGCATGGGCGTATTGTATTTTTACCGCAGTATCGCCTTCTCTGGATAAAGTCGTATCCCAACGAAAATTGATTTGTCGTTCTGGCGTGGTTTTTAAAACCGTAAATTTTAACGCTCCTATGCCAACAATCGGAGCAAGGGTTTCAGGGTTGGCTGGTGATGGAATCATAGCTTTCATAAATTCAAGGGCTTGTTCTATCGCCTCAGCAATCACTTCATCGGCACTAACTGTAATACCTTTGCGCCCAGACATGGTTTCACCCTCGAGTAACACGGTTTCATTCGCAAGGTGATGATGGTATTTAGCATATGTTCCGTCTGAAATTAACGACAACCCAGCTTTGACCACAATTTGGGCTAACCATTGTCTCGAGTCAATTACATTAATCACTTGGTTGGCATGAGCAAAACTTTGTCCATCTGGGTGTAATTCGCCTTTTGGAGCACTGGTGTACAAATACTTACCACTGGGTTGCTTGGCAAAATTGCTAAACTCGAGTCCTTCAAAAAGCCCAAATTTCCAGTAGTGATACGCAATGTCTTTGGTTTCGTACACAAACGTACCATTGCCGCGTACCAGCACTTTAAATGGTTCTTCGAGTCCTGGCACAAAGCTACTTAAATCCACGCCTTTTGTTCCAGCGTACTTCCCTTCTGTGGGTTGCTCGAGCCGATCTGCGAAAATCTCGAGGGCTTGTTGAACTAAGCCTGCGTGAACCACATCCGATTCCCATGTTAACAGGTCGTATTCAATGCCTAGGCTATAAGCTGTCTCGAGTTGTGATTTAACCACTGTTTCGATTTCATTGCGTAATTCGCCACGCTCGAGGGCATGGATCACTTCGGCAATGGCTGGCTCGAGAGCTTGGGCTTCTGGTGTTTTTTTCTTAAAATCAAAATCTTTGTGTAAACGCACGTATAACTCGCCAAGCCAATGGTCGTATTTTTGTTTGCCATCCCAGACTGCATTGTAATGCTTAATGGCAAATTGACTCTCGGCAGCTTGCCGACCTGTATCGTCTATATAATTTTGAATTTCGACATTGTACCCAGCCGCTCGGTAAATTCTGCCGAGTGTATCGCCAATTAATGCACCACGAATATGTCCAACATGCCATTCTTTGTTTGGGTTGACACTGGTATGCTCGATAATCACTTTTTGGTTTTTACTTGACGGCGTGTACACACTCGAGATGATATTTTGTACAAAAGCACTTTGGTCAACAAAGAAATTCAGGTATGGACCAACTGCTTCGGCTCGAGCCACACCACTGGGCAATATCACTTTGGCAGCTAAATCCTTAGCAATCTGGGCAGGGTTTTGTTTCAAGGCTTTTGCCAGTAAAAACGCGACAGGTGAACCATAATCGCCTGGTTTATCGGCAGGAGTATCCTGAATCACCACTTCGGTTTCGGGTGGCACAATGTTCTCGAGGGCAAGTTTTAATTGAGCTTTTAAATCCAACATGGTGGGCAGTGTACCAGTTCTACTTAGGTGATAAATACTTATTTTGAACAAGCAATCTATGTAAAATAGCTTAAATAGCTTGTGTTCAACAGGTAAAAACTTATTTTCCACTCGAGCAGATATATCCCCTACCATAGAAGTTGCACAAAAAAGTTGACACTAGGCTTTGCTCCTTGTATACTCCTCGCCGCTCGAGAGAGCAAGCATTGCCTTGGACTGGTGGTGCAGCGGTTAGCATACCCGCCTGTCACGCGGGTGGTCGCGGGTTCAAATCCCGTCCGGTCCGCCATGAAAAAGCCCGAGTTCGCTCGGGCTACTTCAAAAAGGTTTTGTGCAAAACGTTCTACTGCGGCGAGGTAGCTCAGCTGGTAGAGCATACGACTGAAAATCGTAGTGTCGCCGGATCATGCCCGGCTCTCGCCACCAAAAAAGACCCTGTGAATAGCAGGGTCTTTTTGTGAATGCACGTCGCTACGCCATTTAGCCGATGTACTCTCTCGAGCGCAGCAGTACAGTCTCGAGCGTTGCCTTTTTGGTAACGCTATTTTTTGGTTTTCGCAATTCTTGTCTTGAGCAATGCTCGAGTGTGTGTCTGAGGTGAATTATCATGAAACTATTTACGCCTGATACCGCTCGACGAGTTGTGTAAACGTCTTTCCAATCTAAAACGGTGTCAGGTCATCCCACATTTGTAACCCCAGTATTGGCTCGGGTTTGGTTGACACTTGTATTATTGGCTCGAGATTGCTCGAGCGGATTGGATTTGGTTTATGTTTGTTGTTTCTAGGCATCGGAATATTGGCATTGCAGCGCATATTGACGCGGGTAAAACCACGACCACAGAACGTATGTTGTTTCTGGCTGGGTTGATTCATCGCACTGGCGAAGTGCACGATGGTAATACTGTTACGGATTACTTGGATGTAGAAAAACGCCGAGGAATTACTGTTACGGCAGCCGCAACCAATCTCGAATGGACTCGAGAGCATGTGTTGCATTCCATTACTCTGATTGATACACCCGGTCATGTGGATTTCACCCTCGAGGTGGAACGCAGTATGCGTGTGCTCGATGGTGCCATTGCTGTCTTCGATGCCAGCCAAGGGGTCGAACCGCAATCCGAAACTGTTTGGCGACAAGCCGAACGTCACGGTGTGCCACGAATTGCTTTTGTTAACAAAATGGATAAGGTCGGCGCAGATTTTGCTGCCACACTCGAAGATATGCGCTTAAAACTTGGTGCTCGAGTGGTTGCTTTGCAACTGCCGTGGTTTGAAGATAACGTTTTTGTTGGCTTGTTCGATGTGCTCGAGCAAACAGCTTTGCGTTTTAGTCATGGGCAAACAAATATTCCTGTTGCGTATCAAAAAGCGGTGCAAGAAGCTCGAGCGCAACTCGAAGCAGTCGCAGCGGAGTTTGATGAAACCATCCTTGAACAATTTGCCAATGAACAAAGCATCTCGAGTGCAACTCTTCGTCGCGCTTTGCGCCTTGCCACCATCGCTGGAACACTGACACCCGTTCTGTGTGGTGCAAGCAAAGCCAATATCGGCGTCGAAGCCTTGTTAGACGCAGTCATAGATTATTTGCCTTCGCCTCTCGAGAGTAAAGCTGTACAAGGTTGGCTCGAGGATGAAACAATCCTTGAAATCAGCCCTGATGCCAATAAACCATTGGTGGCATTTGTCTTTAAACTCCTGACCGACCCATATGTTGGCAAGTTAGCCTTTGTACGAGTTTACCAAGGCACCCTCGAGACAGGTGCAACCATTCGCAATGGCGATACAACAGAACGAATTGGTAAATTGGTCAAATTGCATGCCAAAGCCCAACACATGGTGCAAAGCCTCGAAGCAGGTGAAATCGGAGCGATTCTCGCCAGTAAAAGTGTAACAACAGGTGATACCCTCGTTGCCCAAACTGCTACTGCACTGCGTTTAGAAGCCATCCGAATCCCTGAACGAGTCATGGCATTAACCATCGAACCAAAATCTCGAGCCGACCAAGCCCAGTTTAGTAGTGCACTGCAAAAACTGCTCAGCGAAGACCCTTCACTCGAGTTACTGGCAGACACCGAAACAGGTGAACAACGCTTATCTGGCATGGGTGAATTACACCTCGAAGTGACCATCGAACGATTACTCGCCGAACACAACGTCGAAGTCCGCGTTGGACAACCCAGCATCGCCTACCGAGAAACCATCAGCCGACCAGCCGAACTCGAAATCAAACACATCAAGCAACAAGGCGGCAACGGACAATACGCCAAAGTCACCATCCGAGCCAGCCCATTAGAACGCGGCACAGGCATTATTCTCGAGGACATCAGCACAGGTGGCGCACTACCAAAAGCGTATAGCCAAGCTTTCCAAAAAGGCTTAACTCAAGCCCTGAACATTGGCTTACACGGCTACCCAGTCACCGACCTTCGCATCAGTATCCTCGATGGTGCAACCCACAAAGAAGACTCGAGCGAAATGGCATTCCAAACCGCTGGCACCCAAGCCATCCGCCAACTTCTCGAGCACACAGGCAGCCACAAACTCGAACCGATCATGCAAGTAGATGTCACCACCCCACCCGATTTCACAGGCACAGTCATTGGCGATCTCAACGCCAGACGCGGCACCATCCGCAACCTAGAAAACAAAGGCTCGAGTAGCCTGATAAGAGCACTGGTACCACTGGCAGAGTTATTCGGTTACGCCAACGCACTACGCTCGAGAACCCAAGGCAGAGCTGCGTTCTCGATGGTGTTAAACGGATACGAACGAACCTAAAACCGTAACATGCGACTCTTGGATAGAACACAAAACGTGAACTCCTAAGAACTCCCCCAGCCGCGCTTCGCTTGGCAGCCCCCTCACTTGAGGGGGCTTAAAGGCAAAAGCTTGTTTGAAGGTGCGTGTTTATTAGAAGAGTGTTCGTAAGATATTGCGTTTTTTGACGTTATCTTTTCCTGAACCGTAGTGGCGAGGCGTGCCTCGCCCTTTATTTTTTGCTGCGTTGATACCGTTCGGATAAGGCTTGTTTGCGTGCTGATACGGTGTCGTTGCGTCGCACCCGATCTGCTAGTCCCTCGAGTTGTTGGATTTCAGCGGCAACCGCTGGGCTTTGTGGCATAGCAGTTAGGTTGCTGATGTTGGTGGTGATTTCGTTCAGGGCTTCGCTGGTGTTGCCTAAGTCTATTTGTTGAACAGCGCGGAGTTTGTTGCGGGCTACTTCGAGGAAGGTGCTGTTTTCTTTGACTTTTGGGTTTTCTTGTATTTGCTCGAGTTGGTGTTGCGTTAGTTGGTAGGTGTGTTTGATAACGCTGCGTTGGTTGTTGGTTTGTGTGTAAGCAAGGCGTAGCTCGAGGATGTCGTCTGAGAGGCGTTTATTTGGTATTTCGAGGCGTACAATGGTCTCGAGGGTTTGTCCAAATCGGAGTTGGTCGAGTTTGTAGCGGTTGGTGTTGGTTTGTTGGTAGTCGTTGAGTACGTCGAGGACTCGAGTTTCGTTTTTTGATTCGATACCAAGGCTGACTAAGCGTCCGAATGTGTTGAGTAAGCCGTTAAGTTCGATAGCAAATAAGTGTGGTAAAGCGGCTGGGTGTTCGATGAAATGGTAGTTGCCATCGCCTGATAATGCCATCGCTTCGAGTAAATCTTCGTTGAAGCCTACGCCTACGCCAAGTGTGCTGGTGCTGATACCTCGAGTGGCGAGTCCTGCGACTTGTTGGCAGATGGCGTTCGGGTCGGTGATGCCAGCATTGGTTTCGCCATCAGATAGCAGTAGCACGCGGTTGAGGCGTTCTGGCTCGAGTCCTCTGGCGGCTTGTGTGCCACCTTCGTACCAACCTGCTTGGAGGTCGGTGTTGCCTCGGCTTTGGATTTCTTCGATAGCAGCAATCATTTTTTGTGGGTTATGGGCGTTTTGATTAGCAATTAACGTGGTTACTTCGTGGTCAAAGATGGTCACGCTGATACGATCTGTGGGCAGTAATTGCGAAATAGCGTATTTGGCAGCGGCTTTGGCATACTCGAGGCGGGTGCCTTCCATTGAACCGCTGCGGTCAAGTACCAAGGCAAGATTAAGTTTTGGTCGGGTTGCATTGTTTTCTTGTTTGGCTGGCGAGGTAATGCGAATCAGTAACTCAAGTTGGGTGGTTGAACGGTTTTCATGGGGAATTTTGCTGGCAATAATTTCAATCTTTGGCTGGGTCATGGTTTATCCTTTTTAAGCAAGACGAGGGCGTGGTATCACTCAAGGCTCGAGTCATACAGCAGGTTTTGGTGTTGCAACCGTGTTTAGTTTTTGAGAATATTTTCGATTAACTCGAGTAAACGTGTTCGTTCAAGTTCGGTTCTGGGTTTTTGAGCGTCGCTGCGTAACCAGAGTTCGATACCTGCATCTAATTCAAATTGTTGCCATTGCTGACTGGGTATTTTGCTCGGTTCAGCATTGAATACTTGGCTCTCAAAAACCATTTTGTTGCGTGTCACTCGAGGGTTGATGCTTTCTAAGTAATCGAGTGCTTCGCGTTGAGCGGGGCTGGCTGGTGCAGTTTGTATTTGTTCTCGAGCAACTTGGCTGTAACGGTTGTTTAGTAATTTTTCGGGTTTCTCGAGGCTGGGTAATTCGCCATTGAGTAAGCGCTCGAGCTGAGCAGTGTCTTGTTGCAAAATGCTGTACAACAATTTGCTGGTGTACCCTTCAGCGGTGGCACGGCGAATCAGCAGCACTTGGATTAAGTGGCGATAAGTGTACCGGGCTTCTTTGCCAGCTTTTAGTGGTTCGTCGAGTAAGTTTTCGCTGGCATAATGGCGAATATTGCGAATGCTGATGTTTTCTCGAGCGCGAGTGCCTTGGTATGTTTCTGGGATAAATAGTTCGAGCCATTGGTTGCAAATAATTTCAAATTCCTCGAGGTTGAAAATACTGTCACGTAGCATTTCCAACGTTTGTCCGCGAGTCAGTCGTTGGTCTGCCATAGCAATTACATTAACACATTTTTTTGAAAGTGTCAAGTAAAATTGAATTTGTAAATGAAAAAGTGGCAAGCCAAAGCTCGCCACCCTTTGCAAAATAGTTACTCAGCAATAACTTCAATTTCCACCAAACAGGATTTTGGCAATTCACGCACTGCCACTGTCGTCCGAGCAGGATACGGAGCAACAAATTTTGTCGCATACACGGCATTCATACCCGAAAAATTAGCCATATCCGACAAGTACACATTGCACTTAAAAACATCATCCAAGGTCTTACCCGCAGCCTCGAGCACCGCAATAATATTCTTAAAAACTTGCTCGGTTTGTTCAGTAATTCCACCAGTTACTAATTCGCCAGTGGCAGGATCAATCGGGGTTTGCCCAGAGCAATACACAAAACCCAGTTTGGTTTTGACACCCTGAGAATAAGGACCAATCGCGGCAGGAGCGTGAGCAGAAGCAAAAGTATTTCGTGACATATAAAACCTCCACCTCGAGTTTAACAGACATTGCTAAACCTTTTCCTGCCAAGATTAACTATTGATAATCGCGGCTGCTTGAGTTTCATCAAATTTTGCAACAACAGCCTCAAGCCATGCCTGTGTTTTGGCTTTTCGCATCTGCCGCTGATGCCCACTTCCTTGCTTGCCAATCACACCCTCAAATGTGATGCCCTCGAGTTGGTTCGCCTTGATTTGCTGTGTAAAGGCAGCATCCCAACGATGAATGCCTAGAAAACGAGGTGTCTCGAGATGAGCGCAAAGATCAAGGAAAACTTGTGGTTCCAGTAAACCGCGTTTATATATTTGCAGATCGAACAAGCTGAGATGTTTTGAATCGGTTGTTTCATGAAAACCCGCAAAACTATGCTCACCCCAAAACTCGCAAAAAGCTGTGAAATTCGTCCAACCTTGTTTTTTTGCAATCTCCTCGAGTGGTTGTGCTAGTGTTTCAAGGAACATCGGAATAGCGCTACCAAAGGTTGGATGTGAGGGCAAAAGCATTTGTTGGCGTGTACCAAATTTATGCCAACCCAATTTTTTATCCCATTCAAACCGCAAATTTGAACCATCAAGTTTATCAAAAATGTAGGCATCAAAAACTTCTTTCCCAGTGCTTGGGATAGATGGATATTGTTTCATAGTGACTCCGCTCATCGCAAAAATAGATGCGAGAGAATGAAAGTATTTTTTGTTTCATTGTCTTTAGTGCTTAAATACGATCATAGGCGAATCACGTAATTAGCCTAGCATATCGTATAAATATTTGTTGATACATTTAAAATTAACCACTCGAGCAAAAAGAAGCGCTGATAAATATCAGCGCTTCTTTTGAGCCATTTTACTTATTTGCTCTTTTTGATATCACGTTCGTTTTTTCGGCGTTCCTGCCGGCTGAGCTTCTGTACTTTGGTTTGGCTCGAGCGAATAAATGGGTTTGAACCACTGCTATAGCCTTGTTGTGGGGCATCTTCGCCTTCTTCGGTTTCTGCTTGGGCTTGTTGCATCTGTTGTATTTGTTGTGGTTCAAAGTTAACTTGTGCTCGGAAGATAAATTTGGTGACTTCGGCTTTGATACTTTCGGTCATTTCCGAAAATAATTTTGTACCTTCAAATTTGTATTCGACAAATGGGTCTTTTTGTCCGTATTGACGGTTGAAAATACCACTGCGTAAAACATCCATGCTATGCAAGTGTTCTTTCCAGAATTGATCCACAATTTGTAGTACCACAAAACGCTCGAGTCCTCGTAGAATTTGTGGGCTAAGTTGTTGTTCTCGAGCTTCGTAAGCGGAAGCAGCAACATCTAAGAGTTGGTCTGTGACAACATCACGTTTTTGGCTGCGAAGGTTTTCAAATTCAAATTGTTCAAAAGCTGGGCAGTGATCTACGAGGGTGGCGCGTAGTCCTTCAAGATCCCAACTATCGCTGTCATTACCAAGGTATAGGGCTGTTTGGGTATTAATGAAATCTACGATCATACCTTCAGTGAGTTCGTTGACTCCTTCGTCTTTGCCAAGGAGCACCTCGCGGCGTTGGGCGTATACCACTTCGCGTTGTTTGCTCATCACATCGTCGAAGGCAAGCAGTTGTTTGCGGGTGGCAAAGTTACGATCTTCAACACGTTTTTGTGCAGTTTCGATGCTGCGTGTGACCATACCAGCTTCGATAGGTTGGGTATCGTCCATACCGAGTCTATCGAGCATTTTAATCACTGTTTCGTTGGCAAATAAACGCATTAAATCGTCTTCAAACGATAAATAAAACTTGCTCGAGCCTGGGTCACCTTGTCGTCCTGCGCGTCCTCGAAGTTGATTATCGATACGGCGAGCTTCGTGGCGTTCTGTACCAATAATATGTAAGCCACCAGCAGCTTTGACTTTAACAAAATCGGCACGGAATTCATCTCGAGTTTTGATGATGGTTTGAATGTCATCATCATTAATTGTTGGTTTATCAGTGACGTGTTTTTTAGCATTTTCAGTGTCGTCGCGTAAGCACGCAGCCACAAATAATTCGATACCATCGTCGTAACGGCTGAATCCTTTTTTCTCGAGGTGGGCATACGCTGCAAATTCGGCATTACCACCGAGTTGAATATCTGTGCCACGTCCTGCCATATTGGTCGAAATAGTAATGGTGCCACTGCGTCCTGCTTGGGCAACAATGTCTGCTTCTCGAGCGTGTTGTTTGGCGTTTAACACATTGTGTTTAATGCCTTTACGCAGGTATGCCAGTACGCCAACTTCGCGCTCAAGTTGATCGAAGTGCATTTGTGCATTTTTAGGCAGCTTCTCGCGGATGCCAACCAGTTTTTCTGGTGTTAAAGCACCTGGGTTTGCCAGTAATTTCTGAATTTCTTCGATTAAAGCAGCGGGTGCTTTTGCTAGTTGTGCTTGTAATGCGCCTGCGCTGCGCTCGAGGAATTGTACGTAACGGTTTGGTTCGGCAAGTAGTTTGCTGATAAATTCAGATTTTTCGATACTGACCGTTCCAACCAGTACGGGTTGCCCGAGTTTGTGTTTTTCGATGATTTCTTCGATAACAGCTTTGAATTTTCCAAGCTCGGTGCGGTAGACAACGTCTTGGGCATCTTTACGAATCATTGGTAAGTTAGTCGGAATCACCAGTACATCGGCGTTATAGAGTTCGATAAATTCTTTTTCTTCGGTTTTGGCGGTGCCTGTCATACCACCGATTTTGTTGTATAGCTTGAAGAAATTCTGGTACGTAATGGTGGCTAAGGTTTGGTTTTCACCTGCAATTTTGACATTTTCTTTGGCTTCAATGGCTTGGTGTAAACCTTCACCGTAACGTCGTCCAGGCATTAAACGCCCTGTAAATTCGTCTACAATCACCACTTCATTTTCTTCGGAAACAATATAATCAACATCTTTTTTGTAATGAGCTTCGGCACGAATGGCTTGGATGAGCATATGCCCAAGTTCCATATTTTCGGTGGTGAATAAATCAGTCACCGAAAGTAATTTCTCGGCTTTGTTGATACCAACTTCGGTGAGGTGGACACCTTTGCCTTTTTCATCAATGGTGTAATCGCCTGTTGGTTCGGTACGGGTTTTATCACCTGGAACAACTGGTTCGCCCTTCTCGAGCATACCTGCGATTTTGGTCATCAGGTAATAATTGGTAGTACTTTTTTCGGAAGCCCCTGAAATAATTAAAGGTGTTCGGGCTTCGTCAATCAGAATGCTATCCACTTCATCTATGATGCAAAAGTTAAGAGGGGTTTCGGCACGTAATACCAAATTTTCTGGAGCTGGTGCCATGTTGTCACGTAGGTAATCAAAACCAAGTTCGGAGTTTGTCACATAAGTGATATCACAAGCGTAAGCTTCTTTACGTTCGTGTGGCTGCATTTGGCTTTGAATTAAACCAACACTTAGACCTAGGGTTTTAAAAATAATTCCCATTTGTTCCGCGCCAACTTTAACCAAGTAATCGTTCGCGGTTACCAAATGGGCACCTTTACCCGAAATTGCATTTAAGGCGAGTGCCAGCGTTGCTGCTAGGGTTTTACCTTCGCCTGTTTTCATTTCAGAAATACGCCCAGCATGAAGCGCACTGCCACCAATGATTTGTACATCGTAATGGCGTTTACCAAGGGTTCGTTTACTGGCTTCCCGAATCAGTGCAAAGGCTTCGGGCATCAGTTTATCAAGGCTTTCGCCATCTTTATGACGCAATTTGAGTTTGCCAAATTCTTCTGCCAAGTGTTCTGTTGCAAGTTTTGCCATTTCAGGTTCTAGGGCATTGACTTTGCCAACCACGTCTTTTTGTAGCTTCGCCACGTCTTTGGCGTTGTTGTCGAATAGTTTATTGATAATTCCTAACATGAGTACACTCCAATATGCCGCTTAGCGGCAAGCCGCAAAAGTATAGCACCCTCGAGTCATATCATCAGGTATCTGGCGTACATCTGCATGATGATCTCGAGAGGATGCAATGCTTTAGTGTTTAATAGTAGCTAATAAAGAAAGCAGTAAGATTATCCATCCTCGAGGGCTGGGTGTGGCGTTACACCGAAACGTTGTACTTGAAGGCACTATTTGGCAATGTGATTTATAATACAGACAGGTCTGTCTATTAGAGTTTATGCTTTGTTTCGTTCAAAGCCTTGAGATTATCTCGAGACAAAAAAGGAAGCGTGAAACAATGAAAATCGGCATTATCGGAGCAGGTAATGTAGCCAAAGCGTTAGCTAAGGGGCTAATCCAAACAGGACACGAAGTACAAATTGGTGCTCGAGACACATCAAAACTTATGAGTTGGACAATAGCACCCAGCGTTACCTTAAAAGAAGCTGCTCAGTTTGGTCAAATCTTAATTTTAGCGCCCAATTTTGCTGGTGTTGAAGATGCTATTCAATCAGCAGACCCAACACTTTTTGTGGATAAAGTCATTATTGATGTCACCAATCCTATTGCTATAGAAAATGGCAAATTTACATTGACAATAGGCACCAATGATTCGGCTGGGGAATACATTCAACGTTTGCTTCCAAACAGTCATGTTGTCAAAGCTTTCAACACAGTAGGCGCAGCTTTAATGACCCAACCCGAAATTGTTGGTGGTGCAGATATGTTTATTGCAGGCAATTCCGAAATTGCCAAAAATACAGTAACCACTATTCTTCAATCATTCGGCTGGAGAGTGCGTGACCTTGGCGGTATAGAAAATTCTCGTTGGCTTGAAGCACTGGTTATGGTTGGGATTGCTTACGGAATGAAACACCAAGTTCAGCACAATGCTTTTCAATTAAAAACAGCTTAAAGGAGTAAAATGGTAAGCACTTTAGAAACACTACTCAAAACATGGAATACCAACGACCCAAACGAACGAAAACATTTACTCGAGCAATGCACCACATCAAATGTTCGTTACATTGACCCGCATCTTACCCAAAATATCCAAGATCAAACTGCAATGCTTGAGTTCCTAACCCTTTTTCGCTCACGCGTACCACACTTACTCGAGATCAAAGGCATACCTGATTTGCACCATCACGTTTTCCGATTCGAGTGGTTATTACGTCACCCAGAAAACCAAAGCATTCTTTCAACAGGCGAATTCATTGGTGAATTCACAGGAAATAAAATTTCAAATATCATCGGATTCTTAAAGGAGTAAATCATGAAAATCGGCATTATCGGAGCAGGCGGAGTCGGGCAACAATTAGCGACAGACCTTGTCAAACTTGGACACGAAGCTGTTATCGGCACAAGAGACAGCAGCAAACTGGCAGAATACAAAACAAAGAACCCCACTGTTGTCATTGGTTCTTTTGCCGATGCTGCCAAACAACCCGACCTGATTATGCTCGCCACCAACTGGGGCGGTACCCAAAACGCCCTCGAGTTAGCAGGCATCGAAAACCTCGCAGGCAAAGTGGTGGTAGACATCACCAACCCCTTGGATTTTTCAACTGGCAAACCAGCCCTTGCCCTTGGTTTTACTACCTCGGCAGGTGAACTCATACAAAGTTGGCTACCTAATGCACACGTAGTCAAAGCCCTGAATATCATCACTGCCAATGCCATGCTGACCCCAAAAACCTATATTGGTGGCGAACCAGACATGTTCATTGCAGGCAACGATACTACTGCTAAAAAAACCGTCTCGAGTTTTCTCGAGGGTGTGGGTTGGGGCATTGTAGACCTTGGCGATATTACGCAAAGCCGATTGCTCGAGCCACTTGCCATGATCTGGATTACTGTTGGTTTCCAAAGCAATTGGACAAAAGTCAATCACGGCTTTAAGTTGCTGAACAAATAAATAACCTCGAGGTGGCTTGATGAAACTCAAATACATTTACCAAGGCACCACGCAATACAGCGCCGATCTCGAGTTCTACCAAAACCAAATGGGAGCCACCAAAATCTGGGAATTTCAGGCTTTTGGTGCTCACGTCGCCGCACTGCAAATCGGTACAGAACCCCTGATTTTACTCAACGATCACAGCCACGAAACTCGGTATATTTACGTTGTAGATAGCATAACTAAAAGTCTCGAGGAACTCAAAACTCGAGGCTTAACCATTACAGGCACCACTGAAATACCAACAGGCACTTGCCATTTATTCTCGAGTCCCAGTGGGCAGCCTTTTGGATTACTCGAGGAAACCCGTCCTGACGCGATGACTGTTGCGTACAATCAAAATAATCCTCGAGCTAAGTTATAAACCCATGCCAGGTTTTTCATACTCGAGTTGGTGCAATTTGCGATATAACTTTGTATGTTGCGTCAATTCTGGTTTTTACTGCTGGGTATAGCATTAGCCGCTTGTGTTAGCCCAGCTAAACCCGTGCCAGTGCCTTCAGGCTCGAGCGATATCCCAGCCGCAATCAGCAATCCAGATACGGTTTTAACCACAGATTTACTTGTTTTTCCAAATGGTTTTATGCAAAGCATTAAGGAATATGGTGCCAAAGGCGATGGTGTTACCGACGATACAGCCGCGATTCAACGTGCCTTGGATGATGGTCGGCGTAACCCTGATGGCAGTCCAATTTACGAACCACCAGATGCCCTGAATGGTCGCAGCAAAGCCTTGTATTTTCCCAAAGGTAAGTATGTGGTGTCTGACACCCTCGATTGGTACGGTTGTTGCGTGACTTTTCAAGGACAAGGACCAAACCAAACAATTATTCAACTGAAAAGCTCGAGCTTAGGTTTTAACGACCCACAAAACCCAAAACCAGTGATTCGTGCCCAACCAGGTAACATGAGTTTTCGGCAGAATTTCTACGATCTTGGCATTCATGTGGCAGCCAATAACGCTGGTGCTGTCGGACTCGAGTATGTTGCCAATAATCATGGTGCGGTACGAAATGTCCGTATTCTGTCCGAAGATGGCAAAGGTGCTATTGGGCTAGGACAAACCCAAGCGTGGTCGGGTCCATGCATGATAAAAAATCTCGAGGTGATTGGTTTTGATTATGGTATTCGAGTGCAGTACATCGAGTACAGCCAAACTTACGAGAATATTGTTTTACGCAACCAAAACATTGCTGGGATTCGCAACGACGGGGCAGTTCTTGCCATACGAGGCTTATACAGCCAAAACAGTGTGCCCGTCTTTGCTAATAATGGCTATGGGCATGGCTTGATTGCATTGCTTGATGGTCAATTTGTTGGTAGTAACTCGAGTGTCAGTGCGATTCAAACCCGTAGCAGTGGCAACAACCCAGCTTATATGTACTTACGCAACGTTAGTGCCACTGGGTATCAATCGTTGCTCGAGGATAACGGCGTGGTGATGGCTGGCTCGAGTGTGACTGAGTGGTTTTCGCATCCCCAACAAACACTGGGGTTTACGGCGAATCCCAAAGCTGAAATGCTTAAACTTCCCAGCAAAAATACTCCTGTTTTCCATGATACCAACCTAGATAATTGGGGCGCAGTGAATTGTTATGGCTACGGTGCTTGCCAAGTGGCTTCGGTGTTACAAGACCTCTTAAATTCTGGTAAAACCACCATTTACTTTCCATTTGGTAATCGGCTTGTTTATAACGAACTCACCGTTACCGTACCAAGCTCAGTACGTCGAATCATTGGTTTTGGCAGTGCCATCAATACCGATAGTAACGGCATCAACGGTGGTGGCATTCGGTTTGTGGTCGAAGGCAACTCGAGTCAACCACTGTTAATCGAAGAATTTGGGTATGGCATTAAAGTCGAACATCGCGGCTCGAGAACTGTGGCAATTAAAAATAGTTTTGTCTACGAATACACACCAAAAGCAGGGGCTGGCGATTTAATTCTCGAGGATGTCGAATTACATGGTTTTCGGGTGATTACAGGGCAGCATGTTTGGGCAAAACAACTGAATAATGAAAATCGGCGTGGCACCAAAGTCATCAATGACGGTGCAACCCTGTGGATACTTGGTTGGAAAACCGAAGGGCAACACACTGTTATAGATACCCGCAACGGCATCAGCGAATACATTGGTGGGTTGCTCTACCCAGCCACCAACGATTTACAAGCAGGCGAGATTGCTTTTATAAACACCAACTCAAAAAGCAGTTTTTTGTACTCCAACATTGTCTACACCACCCGCAATTACGACACACAAATTCTTCAAGATGGCAAACAAATCCAAACCAAGGATGTACCGCAACGCACTCGGTTATTTGTTAGTCCATGAGTAACATAAGGTCATGCGTTTCTTAGCCATTTCGGGCAGCTTGCGAGCACACTCTAAAAACACGGCTGTGCTCGAGGAAATCATTGCACTTGCACCAATGCAAATAGATTTATACACAGGTTTAGCAACACTACCGCATTTCAATCCTGACCTCGAGCGAGAAGGTACTGGCAGTGCAGTGGAAAATTGGCAACAGCAATTGCGAACTGCCGATGCCATTCTGATTTGTAGCCCCGAGTATGCGCATGGTGTGCCTGGCAGCCTCAAAAATGCTTTGGATTGGGTTGTTGGCAGTGGCGAACTGATCGAAAAACCTGTGGGACTGATTAACATTGGTGCATCAAGCATAGCACTAGATTCATTAGCAGAAACTTTACGCGTCATGATGGCAGATGTGCAAACATTTAACATACCAATACAAGCACCGCTCGAGACAAGAAAACAGCTTCTGCTTGGCATTATTCAGGCACTAACAGAAGCTACGACATGATTTCTATTGAACTCGAGCTTCGTTTATTTTTTAGCTGGATCGTCATCACGCAAAGGTTTAGTCCATTCAATACCCGCATTGCTTAAATCAGCAAAAACATCATCTCCACGGGGTTTAGTACCCGTATTAACCCATTTGACCAAATCAGAAAAACCTTCAATCAATTCGCTTTCTGTAAATTCACAATGCTTAGGACGACGCACCAAACGCTGCACCAACAAAGACCCATTCCCTCGAGCTTCAACTTTTTTGCGATACGAAATTTCCATATTGACAGGCACAAACGCATCCCCTGTGGTGTGATAACTCATCACAGGTACGTAAATTCTGCCACTCGGAATACCATACCAATAACGCCCCTCGAGAATTCGCGCATCTGGATTGGCTGCGACACGTTTAATATTTTTATTGAGTGTGGCAGCATCTAAACCAAGATTGGCATCTATGCGATATTCGGTATCCACATTGGTGGTGACTTGGGTATTGGTGTTGTGATTAATCACACCTAAACCACCACCACTAAACCATGCACTATAAAAACTTACATTGGGTGCGGTTTCGACCAGCATTCCTTCGGTACGGTATGGTCGTTCACCACCCGATAAATACTTAATCACACTATCAAATTGTTTACCCTTAGCGGTATACGCATTGGGCGTACCAAGCGCTGGCAAAAGCCCGCCAAAGTATTTTTGAATAAAAAACGCAACTGGGTCGCCAGTGTTAGGAATTAAAGACACACCACTAATGTACTCGCCAACAGCGGCATACGATAAAAAATAATCAAATAACTCGAGACCCGTTAAAACCCCGCAAATTGGCATTGCTCCCGAATACAACGTTGGGTAATTACCCAGACTATCGGAAACAACATTGCCACCCATTGAAGCACCAATAATAAAAACACGTTTTGGTATTGCCACACTCGAGCGAAAAAAATCCACTAAATCCTTGGTATCATCTGCACCTTGTCTAACAGCCCAACCATTGGCACTAAAACTCGAGCTACCCCAAGCAAAACCATTGTCAATCATCCATTTACGAATTGGTGGTAAATCGGCACGCAATTCAGCACCCATGCCCTTAAAACCATGAGCGTACATGACCAAGTCACCATTCCAATTGGTTGGCACCTCGATGCGATACGCGTACTTACCACCAAAGACCCCATCCCTCGAGCCAAACAACGCCTTGGCATTTGGTAAAGCGTCAAACTTAGGGTCAACCACAGTCCATTGTGCTTGGGCAACTTGTAAACAAAAAACCAGAATCAAAACGAAAAATCGAATCATGACCCCGAGTATGCCTGAAAGTTGAGGATTGTGCTGTACCTTAGCAGACGATTGCGGCAGAGGTTGAAAAACAAGGCAGGCAGGGCACATAACTATACTGCACTGAAAACAATACATTTTATTAAAAAACGCATAAAGCCCTATACTATGCCCTATGTCCATTCAACTCAGCGATATTCTGGCAGCTCGAGAACGACAAGGTTCTCATGTGGTACGTACCCCTGTGCTTTTTGATTCGTTTTTATCTGCACAATTCTCGGCTCGAGTTCATTTCAAAGCAGAGTGTTTACAAAAGAGTGGAAGTTTCAAAGTTCGAGGTGCACTCAACAAAATCGCTTTGCTTAGCGCAGATGAACGTGCCCGAGGCGTGATTGCACCTTCGGCTGGTAATCATGCACAAGGTGTAGCAATGGCAGCAGCTTTGCAGGGTATTGAAGCTGTGATTGTCATGCCTTTATTTGCACCTCTGACCAAAATAGAAGCAACTAAAAGTTATGGTGCTAAAGTCATTTTGCATGGTGCAACATTTGATGATGCAGCAGCCCATGCTCGAGAACTCAGCGAGCAACACAGGTACACATTTATTCATGCTTTTAACGATGTTGATATTATCGCAGGACAAGGCACATTGGGTTTAGAACTACTCGAGCAACTCGAGGATGTGGATACAGTACTGATTCCAATTGGTGGTGGTGGTTTAATTGCTGGTATTGCCACTGCCATCCGAGCTTTACGCCCAAAGGTTCGCATTATTGGCGTACAAGCCAGTGGTTGTGCGGCTGTACGACCGTCACTCGAGGCTGGCTATCCGATTGCGGTTCAAGCCGCGCAAACCATTGCTGATGGTATTGCAGTCAAACGCCCAGGCGAACTGACTTTACCAATGATTCAACAATTTGTGGACGAAATTATCGAAGTTTCCGATGATGATATCGCTCGAGCCATTGCCCATTGTGTGACCCATGCCAGATTAGTTGTTGAAGGCGCAGGTGCCGCTGGCTTAGCTGCCTTGTTAGCTGGTAAAATAACTGTCTCAAGTAACGAAAATATTTGTGCTGTCTTGTGTGGTGGCAACATAGACCCTAATTTACTGGCTCGGGTTCTCGAGCAAGTCATGGTGCGCCAAGGACGTTATGTGATGTACAAATTAGCTGTCGTAGACCGCCCAGGTGCATTAGCACAAATTACCGAACGGGTTGCTGAAATTGGAGCTAACATCATTGATATTTTTCATCGCCGAGCACTTTGGTTAGCACCCCTAGGCAAAGTAGGTGTTGAATTGGTACTCGAAGTCAAAGACTTAGCCCATGGTGATGAAGTCAAAAGACACCTCGAAAGTTACGGCTATCATGTTGCTAAAGAAGCCCAAGGTGATTGGCTCGAGTAATTAAAAATCGGCACTTGCACCACCACCGCCACTGCGCCCACCACCACTCGAGTTATCATTACTGGCATTGTTACTGCTCGAGGCATTATTGCTCTGGAAGGTATCCCGCGAGGAATTCACCCGACGAAACGAATACCCATCATCGTCGTTGTTATCCACCCGTCGAGATTGCAAACGAGGCAGCACAATATTTTGCGAATCATGATGCTGGCAATGCCGACAACTCCGATCTAAACGGGCTAAACCTTCCGAAAATTCTGAAGGTGGAACCAATGGGTTCTGCACCCCAAGCAAGGTTTTTTGCGAACAACTCGGGCAAATATCAAAACTCGAGAAAAATTGATTACGCCGAATTAATTCATGATTATTACATTTAGGGCAACGCCAAACATCATAATTGACACTGCGAAGTTGCTCCTCGAGTTGCTGCCCAGCAGTCAAATACTCATCATCGGCTTGTTCGTTTAACCGCTCGAGTTCGGTACGACATTGCGAACACTTCTTACGCCGATTTAAACGACTAGCACCCACAGCCAAAGCTGCAATGGTCAAACCACCACCAATAGGTAACCACGGCGAAAAAGGTTCAACGGGTACATTAACCCGAGGCGCAGAGTATGTTGGTGAATAGTTAGGTTGTGCCACAGGTTTCGACACCACAGGTTTTGCCTCAGCAGGACATTTTTTCGGTAAAGATTGAATGATCTTCTTTGCACCCAACGCCATACCAGCACCGTACCGAGTTTCTTTAAAAAGTGGCACAACACTACGCTCGAGAATTTGTTTCATGGTTGCGTCATAACAACGCTTAAAACCCAAACCCAATTCAATCCGCAATTTACGTTCCTTAATCGCCGTAACAAATAACACACCATCATTACGGAACCTCGAGCCAACACCCCAACGATTAAATAAATTCGTATTAAAAGATTCCCAAGTAACATCCGATGTTTTTAAATCCTTCCAACTAGGCAAAGTCAAAATTATCAGTTCACCACCCGCAGAACGCTTAAACCACGCAATACTATCCAGCAATTCGGCTTCAGATTTTGCAGGCAAAATATCTGCTAAATCTGAAATGCCATTACCTCGAGATGGATACCCCGCCAAGGCAGTCGAAACGAAAAGCACAGCCCCACCCACAAGCGCCGCCCGAACTCGAGAGAGATTCACGTTCCCATAATACGAGGTGAGAACAGAAAAAGTTGCGTAACCTCGAGATTACCCAAACTGCGAAGACAAAATTTACAATTGACACAAAAGCATCAGATGCAGGAATTCAAAGTGCAAAACAATAAAAAACATATTATGAAATGGATTGTTTAACCGTGGCGCAAGCCCTCACCCGACTCGCTTTAAGCTCGTCACCCTCCCCCGCCAAAAAGCGCGGGGGAGGGTGACGGTTTGCTTTGTTATCGTCATTTCTTGGGGGTTTAGGTTATTGATTTTCGCTGCTCGAGTATTTCTTTTGCCCAAGCCCGAATCTCGAGTGAAGCATCAAAAACGCATTCCTCAAGAATAGAATCTGGTAAAACGCCAATTTGCTCAAGCAGTTGAATATCATCTTTTCGACAAAATTCGCAATATGTATGTTCGTAGATAAACAATAATGAAGGCAAAGCTTCTGGATGTGGATTTCGTTCAAAAATCCGCAGTGCCGTAAATATGGAATCGTGAAGATTACTGCCTGATACTGCTTTCTTCAAGACTTGCTCGATAAATAACGCGTCTCCTAATTGGTAATTGCGCTCGAGTAATCCAATTGCATTATCCCAACACTCATTGGGTTTTGGTTCGTACTGTAAGGCAAAATCTCGAACTTCTGGATGCTTAATTTGCCCAAGTGCCAAGAGTGCAATGGCTGCAACCTCTTCTTTAGGATGATTGGCTAATTTCAACAGATGCTGATGGGCTAAAGGAAATGCACGATTCGTGAAAATTCGTAAGTACAAACGTAGGCATTTGGGGCTTCTGATACGAAGTAAGTCTTTTGCTGCGAGCAAGAACTCTTTTTTAGAAGCCTGTTTGCCCCAAAGTCCAAGTTGATACTCAGATACTTTCTTACTGCGTTTTATTCGTGAAGCAATCTGTTTGTACGGTAAGTGCTGAATTGACTTAGGGATTCTATTTTTCGGACGACTTTTCTCGGCTTTAATAAACGCAGCTATTGCTACGGATTCACGCTTCCATTGTGCGATACTCAAGTTGACTAAGTCTTCGCCTAAATCTTCAGCTGCGAATCGAATGATGTTGGCTGGAATCACACAAGTTGAATCCCGAATTAACACCTCACCAAATTTCTCGAGAATAAATTTCAAACCAGCAATTCCATCTAATTTGCGAATTTGACGATCTGGGTATGCGTCCCAAGTGGTGAATCGTTGGTACGCAGTTAATCGTTTTTCAAAAACTTCATACAGTGTTTGTCGAGCTTTTTTGCTCCCGCGCTTGGCTATTTCTAAAAGCACTTCCATCAACTGCCAATCTCGCCGAGTATCGGGTTGCTCAACGTCTTTTAACAGTAAGTGTTGAATAAAACTTAAAAACTTTGCGGGTGTATCTGTCAATTCAAAAACATCAACTAAGTAAGGGCTATCCTTTGACCAACCATCAAAACAAACTGCAAGAATCTCATCAATGTACTGTTCTGGGTTATGTGTTTTCAAATGCTGAATAGCGCGTCCGAAACCCATCTCGAGCGCGTTTTGAAACTCGAGATGGGTCAAATTTGCCCTCGAGTTTTAGTTGTTTGGTGCTTCATTATTTCCTCCTGAAATAAATTGTTTGGGGTTGATTTCCAGTACTTGTATTTCACGCATAACAAAGCACCTCCTTCTTCGCTCGAGTTTACTGTGTGTTTATATTCTGGGGTATTGGCATAATGGCAGATACTGGTTTTTTAGCGGGTGAAGACGTAATCATCTTCGGCTGCAACAGCGTGACATTCGTTACATTTGGCTAGTGCACCTCGGATTTGTTCTCCATTAGCATTGACTGCTATTTTGCTGGCTGTTGGGTCGAGCACAAAAAATTCCCAGTCGCCGTAGGCTTTATTAAAACTGTTACCACGTTTGACCATGGCTACACCGCCCAAAATTTTGTTGTCTTTATCGGTGTAGCGTTTGACTAAAATTGTTCCAATGGGGAATTTACCTTTGTCAGTGCGGTCTGCATTGTTTTTAATATAGATGGTACGGGTGGTGTTGGGGTTATCTGCTAAATGTGCGCCTTTGAGGGAATCGGAGTTGCCCGAAACTTTGTCTACCAATGTCCATTTGCTGTAATCGGTTAAATCTTCGTTTTGAGCGATAAATTCGGCAGGTTTTGGTGGCAAGCACGACACAATTGTAACAAGGGCGAAAATAGTCAAACCGAGAAATTGCACACTTTTCATAAAATACCTCCTGTAAGAACCAAATTTTGTGATTCTTAACTATAGTCTTTGTACGTTACGAAAACACAAGTGGTTCACTTGTTTAGCTCGAGTTGTACAATTCGCGCTAGACTGAACCTATGACCATTCCCGAAATTATTGAACGTAAACGCGAAGGTGGTACGCATTCCAGAGCTGAACTCGAGCAACTTATTCTCGGTTTTGTGGCAGGCACTGTACCTGATTATCAAGTGGCTGCGTGGTTGATGGCAGTGTATTTAAAAGGGATGACTGCCGAGGAAACCACGGTTTTAACCCAAGTTATGGCTGCCAGTGGTGAGCAGATGGATCTCTCGAGTTTGTCGCGTACTGCCGATAAGCACAGTACGGGTGGTGTTGGCGATAAAACCAGTTTGGTATTAACTCCGATTTTGGCAGCTTGTGGTTTGACTGTAGCAAAAATGAGTGGGCGTGGTTTAGCCCATACTGGTGGCACGATTGATAAGCTTGAGAGTTTTCCTGGTTGGTCACCTGAACTCGAGGAATCGGCTTTTTTGCGTCAAGCTAAGGAAATTGGTTTGGTGTTGGTGGGACAAAGTAAGAATCTTGCTCCTGCTGATGGGTTGTTGTATGCCTTACGTGATGTGACTGCAACTGTGCCGAGCATTGCGTTAATTGCCTCGAGTATCATGAGTAAAAAACTAGCCAGTGGTGCTCAGACAATTGTTTTAGATGTTAAAGTTGGAGCTGGTGCTTTTATGAAAACCCTCGAGGATGCTCGGGCTTTAGCAAAAGCCATGCTTGAAATTGGTCAATTAGCGGGGCGTAACACCAGAGCGGTTTTAACCGATATGGAAACGCCTCTTGGCAGCATGATGGGTAATGCCTTAGAGGTGAAAGAAGCCCTCGAGACTTTACATGGTGCTGGTGCAGCTGATTTACGTGAGTTGTGTTTAGAGTTGGCTCGAGAGACTTTGCTGGCTGAAGGTTTCTCGAGTGAAGAAGCCAATAAATTACCATGCCAAGCATTGGATTCTGGGGCTGCGCTCGAGAAATTCAGGTTATTTGTGGCGGCTCAAGGTGGCGATTCGAGTTTTGTGACACATCCAGAAAAGTTGGTGATTGCCTCTGGGCGTGAAGTGATTCGGGCAACAACCAGTGGTTACTTAGCAAAACTGGATGCGTTAGCTGTTGGTAAAGCTGTGTTGGCGCTAGGTGGTGGGCGTGAACAAAAAGGCGAAGCGATAGATCATAGTGTAGGTGTGGAAATTCATTGTAAACCAAGTGCTCGACTCGAGGTTGGAACACCCATTGCCACGATTTATCATAATGCAGGACGTGGTTTAGCAACTGCTACACAATTATTACAACATGCAACCAGTGTCTCGAGTTCGGCTGTGCCCGTTGCGCCTTTGATTCTCGAGCGTTTAGCGTAATGCAGCGTACATCTTTGCCCATGCTGGGGATGGTGGTAGAAAACCATGTCACCTTTCATACTCGAAGTTCAGAGTTAATTCGTACTCGAGGTTCGGTAGTTCATATTCAAAGTGCGGAGGAATAAAAATGCGTTTATACAATTTCTTATTTGTACTGGTGCTGGTACTGGTGATTGTTTTTGCTTTTGCTAATCTTGATTCACTCAGAACCACAACCCAAGTTGTTATTCCTTTCTTTGGTAAGCAAATCCTACCAATGCGTTTATATGGTTGTGTTGCACTTATTTTACTAGCAGCGGTGTACAGCATTCTTTGGTATTTTTCAAGCACTCGTCTCAAAGCCAAAAGCGCCGATTATTTAACCAAACTCGAGGAAACACGGCGAATCTTAGATGAAAAAGAAGCCAATCGTTTTGCTCAACTCCAAGCGCAATTAGAAAGTGCCACTCAGGATATTTTGGCTCGAGTTGGTGGAGTGGCTGCACCACAAAAAAGTGGTGGGTTTTTCTCGAGATTAACGCAAAAAGAAAGCCCTGCACCTTTACCAAGTAACTTGGGTGGTGTTGAAGGTTTGGTGCAACGAATTGAAAAAGTTCGTGATGAATTAGCTGCCGATATTGCCAGTAGCGAACATGCCATTCTTGAGGCAATCGAGGTTTTAAAGGATCGTAAGTCAGGATAGGAATAGCAAAACGATAAGCGTTTCTTCTCTGAAACCTAAACGCATAATTTTTATTGTAGGTCGCCCTACCCCCAACATTGGACTGAATAAACTTTCGCAGGAAGTCTATTCAGTCACCGCCACGAGGTATAGCTACCGTTTTGATATGAAAACCCCGCCTCGAGAAACCCAAGGCGGAGCAGATTCTGTACAACTTTATTTTGCGGCTTGGTAATTTGCTTCGGCTTGTGTCCAGTTGACCACATTCCACCAGGACTCGAGGTATTTAGGGCGTAAATTCTGGTATTTGAGGTAGTACGCATGTTCCCAAACATCCACACCAAGCACTGGTTTTGCACCTAACTCGAGTGGGGTGTCTTGGTTGGCTGTTGAAATCACTTCGAGTGCACCGTTTTTGACAACCAACCATGCCCAGCCGCTACCAAAACGGGTCGCGCCTGCGGTGTTGATTTTTTCTTTGAGGATGTCTAATCCACCCATTGCAGTAATTGCGGCGGCAAGTTCGCCTGTTGGTGCATTTGCGCCACCTGGGGTCATCAGTGTCCAGAAGAAAGCATGGTTGTAATGTCCGCCACCGTTGTTACGAACTGCACCACGAATTGCTTCAGGGACTTTGCTTAGGTCGTGCAGCATTTCCTCGAGACCCATGGTGAATTCTGGGTGCTTATCAAGGGCAGCGTTGAGATTGTTGACATAGGCTTGGTGGTGCTTACCATGATGAATTTGCATCGTGGCTGTGTCAATGTGAGGCTCGAGGGCATCATGGGCGTAAGTTAAAGCTGGTAATTCGTATGGCATGTTGTTGCTCCTTAGAAAATAATTGCAAGGTTGTACTTGCTTGGCTTTGATTCTACTCGAGGTCGGTGTGCTTGATATGCGACCCAGAGAACATCTTATTTTTCAACAATATAAGCTCGAGTGATGCTGTCTGGTTGAATACCAAAGGTTGGGCGGCTTGGATCTATGCGTTGCAGTTTGTCAAGCACATCTGTGCCTTCAATCACTTTGCCAAAGACGGTGTGCCGATTATCAAGGTGCGGGGTATCTAAAAAAGTAATAAAAAATTGGCTGCCATTGGTGCCAGGTCCAGCGTTTGCCATGCTGAGGATACCTTTGCCTCGGTGTTTGAGTTCTGGATGGAATTCATCACCGTATTTGTAACCAGGTCCGCCACGTCCTGTGCCTGTTGGGTCGCCTGTTTGTGCCATAAAACCATCAAGAACTCGGTGGAAAACAATGCCATCGTAGTATTTGTGGCGAGCTAACCAAACAAAACTATTGACTGTTTTTGGGGTTTGGGCAGCGTAAAGTTCTAAAACCATACGTCCTTTGTTGGTTTCGACCACAGCGGCATAGCTTTTGCCTGCTTCGGTGGCTTGTCCTGCGGCACTAAACTCGGTTTGACGGGTTTCGGAGAGGTACGGGGTAAGGGTGTAACCAGCTGGAATGTAATCACTCATGAGTGTCCTTTCGCGGCGCGAAGCGCCAACCCTTGCAGCGTATCAAATTATGACAAAGGACATGTTTCTTTACAGATACAAAAGCTTTTCTTAGCTAAGATTAAGGCTTTTCTCCTCGAGTTCTCAACTCTCTCAGAGTAGAACCCATAAGATGCACAATGTGAAAATTCGCATTTTAAGTGCCGCGCTTACCGTGGCAGCTTTGGCAAGCGGTGCTTCGGCACAGCGCATTGGCATGTACCCGCTCGAGACATCAGATTCGGTGTTGGCATTGGCTGTTCCTACAGCGGTGGCACGTAGTCTCGAGACGATAGATGGTGCAATTACACCTGCGCCATTGGATATGTTTTTGGCAGTCAAGCAGCGTCCTGCATTTTTAGCAACACTCGATAAAGTTTTTTCCTTGGATGCCTTGGTTAACGGTAAACTCGAGGGGGCTGCGGGTGCGTATACAATTGCTTACACCATTAAGCGTGGTACCAGTTCGCAGACTGTGGCTGTGCGGGGCGCAGATTTTGCTGCTTTGGTAAAAAGTTCTAATGCCAGTTTAGTGGCTGCTTTGGGCTTAAAACCCAGTGCAACAGATACTCAAGAATTAGCGGCTGTGGAACGCAATATCCCTGCTGCTGATGTGGTCACTGCTAGTGCTGCCCCTGGCTCAGAAGGCAATGGGGCGATTCTTGATAAAGGTGGGCAAAATCCTTGGGCATTAGCAGCCAAAGCTTTGGTTTTGGTTGGGGCAGGCAAGAATGACCAAGCTGTGGCATTGGTACAACCTGCTGCTAGAGCTGCTCCTGCTGATCCGTTTGTGCAAGCGGCTTATGTTGTTACGCTGGTAGCGGCTCGTAAGCAACCAGAAACCAAAGCTGCTTTAGATGTTGCTTTTAAACTTAATCCTGCTAAACCAGAATTGCATTACTTAAATGGGCGTTACTGGTTACGTTCAGCAGCCCAAGTCACCCCTGAAATTGCCCAGAAAGCCTTGGATGCTTTAAATTTGGCGTTGCAATACAACCCACGCTATCTCGAGGCTGCGATTAGTACTGCCGATTTACTCGAGCGTTTTGGTAATGCTGAAGGGGCAGTTAATGTTTTAACCCGTTTGGTTGCCAGAGTTCCTGATGATGCCAATTTGCATAATCGGGTTTTGGATACTTTGCTGGATTCTGATCGGGATGGGGCAGTGAATTACTTAAAAGAAGTGGTTAAAGCCTATCCTGATGTACCAGATTCGGTTTATGCTTTAGCTATTCGTTTATTTGATTCAGCGGCAGCTCAAAAATTAGTTGATGCTGGCGAGTTATTATACTCGAGTAGCGCACCAATGGCTTTTGCTCGAGGTTATTTACTTGAACGTGGTGGAACTTATGAACAAGCTGTGACAGCGTATAAACAAGCCTTACAACGTGATGCAAAATTCCAACGAGCTGGTATTGCTTTGGGTGGTGCTTTATCTAAATTAGGGCGTTTAGACGAAGCCGAAGCTGCTTTGCGTGGGGCTTTTCCAGAACTTGATCAAAAGCTTTTAGCGCGGATGTATTTGCAAACAGGTCGGATTGATCGGGCGAAAACGGTTTTAGTGAAATTGCCACAAAACGATTTTGAAGTGACCTACTTAAATGGCGTAGCTGCTTGGCGCGAATACCGTGCTGATGATGCCCAAAAAGCGCTCGAGGCAGCGGTTAAACTCAATAATACCGATGACCGTCCAAAAGCCACGTTGCTTGAGATTCCAGATGTGCGCCGGCTTGGCGCACCAAAATTAACAGGCGAAGCCTTGTATCAATTCCGTCTTGGGCAAGCATTGCTGGACACAGGTAATCCACTCGAGGCTTTAACGGCGTTTAACAAAGCCGTCAAAGTTTCCCCGACCGATGTTCATGCACTTTTATACCGAGGCATTGCTTTGTTACGTACCACCGAACCCGATGAAGCTCGAGATGCTTTTGTGGATTTAGCTAAAATTGCTCCAAAAAATGCGGTGGTATTAACGTACTTAGCTGCTGCCGAATTAACCCGTGGGCGTTTTGACTTAGCCCTCGAGCAAATAACCGCTGCTCTTGCCCTAGATAAATCGTATGCTCGAGCTTATTACATTCTTGGTATGACGTACTTTCAGCAATATGCTTTGTTTGGTCAAAGCAGTGATGTGACAGCTGCTCGAGAAGCTTTCCAACGCTGCATTGGTGCAGATGCGAATTTCCGTGTGCTGGTTGATCCGCGTTTAAGCCAATTACCTGCAAAGTAAGTTATTTCAACATTGGTATTGGGTGCTTGAGTTTCCTGATACGCTTAGGGTATCGTTCGCAAAATTCTATTCTGCGCTTTGCGCTTTTCGAGGTTATGTATGTCTCAACCCAGTAATCCAATTCCATTAAAATCCTTACAGCAAGGCACAATGATGGCAATGGCAACCGATATGAACAATGCTCAAGCTGTTGCAGCTGGTTTAATGCCCTGCTTTGGTTTTGAAATCACAGCCGCCAACGAACAATTCCAAGTCAATGTTGCCGAGTTAAACACTGGGCACGATATTCGCTTGGCTCGAGAAGTGGCTGCTGGTATCCAAGAAGCCATGCGCCAATTGGTTGAAAAAATTGATGGTCACTTAGCAACCCAAGAACCTATTAATCTCAATAAATTGTCGTAACTTTGCAATTGATAAGGCGGACTTTGTGTTCGCCTTATTTTTTTATATGCTGTTAGCTATGGAAGCCCAGATTTTTGGTACTCGAAATTCACAAGAAACCCGTGCCGCAGAACGTTTCTTTAAGGAACGAAAAATAAAAATTCATTTTGTAGATTTAAACGAACGCCCGATTGCTCCTGGCGAACTGCGACGTTTTCTCGAGAAATTTGGTTGGGATGCTGTGCTTGACCGAGCTGGTAAACAATTTATAGCAGCGGGTCTCGAGTATTTAAAACTTTCTGAAGAAGGTTGGTTACAACGTGTTCAGGACGAACCGCGTTTGTTGCGTTTGCCTTTGGTACGGGTTGGTAAAGTTGTGGCTATTGGGCGTGATGAAGTGCTTTGGAAAACCATGCTTGAGTTAAAATGAAAACGTTGCGTTGGCGTGTGGCAGTGGCGCTTCCGCTGCCTGCTTATGATTTTCAACCACTTGGCGATGCGTATGCTGCCCTTGGTAAACGTGTTCTGGTGCCGTGGCAAGGTGGTGCTCGAGTTGGCATTGTGCTGGCTATAACCGAGGGAACACTCGAGCGCAGCATGAATTTAAAAGATGCCATTGCTGTACTGGATACCGAACCGCTTTTCATGCCAGATACTTGTGCGGCTTTGCTCGAGACCGCTCAGCAGAGTATGGCTTTTGAGGGTTTGTTGTACCAAGATTTTTTACCATTTGGTCTTGAACCAAAATTGTTACATACGGTGCAAATCATGTCTGGGGTGAAACTCGAGTCTTTACCCGATACAGCCCAAGTGTTGGTCACGAAACAAGTAGCAGCCAGTCTTGATCCAAGTTTGCTCGAGTTTTTACGCGCTCAGGGTTTGTTGCTAGAATCGGTGCAAATTGAGCATCCTAGCCGAGAAGTCATTCGGGTTGTACCTGATTTTCAAGCGAATTTAACAGCTAAGCAAATGGCAGCACTCGAGGTGCTAAAAAATCATCAGGGTTTTGCAACGCTAAAAGCTTGGTCTGAAGCGGCGGGTATCTCAAGTGCTGTCTTATCAAAGGTACTTGATCTTGGTGCTGCTCGGCGTGAACTCGAGCCGTTACCTTTGGTTTTACCCGAAACACCTGTGCCCAATGCTATGCAAGCACCTCGAGCCGCTGATACCGAGATTGCGCGGCAACTCGAGGTGTTAGATGTAGGGCGTTTACATGGTGGTAAACCGCAGCAGCGTTTTGCTGTGGTTGGCGAATTAATCCGCCGTGCCATCAAACTTGGTCGCAGTGTTTTGTACCTTGCCCCAGATCATATGCGTTTAACTCGAGCTTTTACAGCACTGGGTGGTTTTGCTAAAAGCGCTTTGCTACATGGCGAGTTACGTCCACTCGAGCGGGAAGCTGTTTGGCGCACAACAGCAACAGGGCGGATTTCGGTGTTGTTTGGCACACCGATGAGTTTATGTGCGCCGTTACCCGATTTGGATTTGATTATTCTCGAAGATGAATTTTCTGATGCTTGGAAATTACATGGTGGCTCGAGGGTATTTTTACCAGATGCTGTGCTGATTCGTGGCAGCCAAGCCAAAGCTCGAGTGTTATTTGTTGGTAGTGTGCCTGCTGCCGAGAGTCTTGAGTTATCTGGTGTGGTTTTAAAACCGCCGCGCTCGAGATTACATATTGTGGATTTTTCGGCAGTTGCAAAAAATGTTGAAGTGGGTCCGAT
Organism: Deinococcales bacterium; assembly: GCA_013298595.1. Classification (GTDB taxonomy): domain Bacteria; phylum Deinococcota; class Deinococci; order Deinococcales; family JAAFIG01; genus JAAFIG01. Next base: position 53,486 of record JAAFIG010000010.1, read on the forward strand.
GTCCAATATGCCATTGGCTCGAGATTCGTACCCGATTTCTACTGAATTTAAACGCCTATTGCGACAAACCATCGAACGTGGTAGGCAAGCCGTGGTGATTGCTCCTCGGCGTGGGTATAGTGCTTTGCTGCGTTGCAAAGATTGTGCTTGGATTCCTTTTTGCCCACATTGTGATGTCCCACTCAAATTCCATGCTGCCGCTCGAGTGTTGGAATGTCATCAGTGTGGTTACAGTGCTGCACCACCATCGCGTTGCCCAAGTTGTGAAGGGACTGTACTTGCACCTAAAGGACCTGGTAGCGAATGGATTCAACGCGAATTACAGCAATTCTTGCCACAAACCAAGGTTTATCGCTTTGACCGCGACCACAAAGATGATCTCGAGCCAATGCAGCATGGTGCATCTGGCATTATTGTCGGGACAACCGCTGTGCTTGGTTTGCCTGCACCACCTGACCTTGCTTTGATTGCGTTGTCCTTTGCCGATTCAATGCACTCGAGTCCAGATTTTCGGGCTTCTGAACGTTTTCATGCGCTTCTACGACAACTGATCGAATGGCATCCAACTCGGGCACCATTATTATTGGTACAGACCTTTCAAGGCAACCATAGCGCCCTCGAGCAAATCGGGCAGCTTTGCCCTGCCGATTCTTTTGCCCAAAGCGAATTAGAAAGCCGTCAAACGTTTTTATATCCACCTTTCGCTAAAATGGCACAAATCCAAGTTTCGGCACGCCGAATTCAAGATGCCGAGCTGGCAGCCAGTAAACTGGGAGCTTTAATCAAAGACCGCAGCCCAGAACCACTCGAGTTACTTGGACCTGCCCCTGCCAGTATCGCTCGGGTCAAAGGCTTATTTATTTACCAGTTGCTGGTTCGAGCCACTACCCACACCCGCTTAAAGCACTTACTCGAGCCTGCTCGAGCCTTTCGAGAAGGTGGTGTACGGGTACGAATTGATGTCAACCCAAGGTATTTAACCGATTTACTTGAGTAAATACATGGGTATGCTCCTAAAGTACGAGTTTAAAATTTCACAATTTTCACGGCTGACTCACGCGGCTAGGCTGGCACATGATACTTTGACGCGCAGATAAGTACCCAAACATTTCTTTGGGGGAATCGAAAGGAAGATATTATGTTGAAAAAATTATTACCAATTGCTGTTGCTGTCGCCCTCACCGCCGCTTTCACTTTACCAATGGCACAAACCCGTGCAACCCGTATTGGTTTTGTCAATGCCCAAAAAGTGTTGCAGAATCACCCACAAGGCGCGAAAGTATTGGACTTTCAAAAGAAAGCCCAAGAAGAATTAAAGTCATTATCTGACCAAGTACAAGCCCTGCAAGTGAAAATTGCCAACGGCACCGCTACAGCCGCTGAACGCCAAAAATACGAAACTCTGGTCAAAACCGGTCAAGCTCGTCAAGCTGCCTTAAAAGCCCAAGTGGATAAACTGCTCGAACCAATTACCAAAGAAGTTGACGCTGCTGTAGCAAAAGTTGGCAAAGCCCAAGCCTTTGTTCTGGTGATGGATCGTGCTATTGCTTCACAATCTGGTTTGGTTATTTATGCCGACCCAGAAGGCACAGACTTAACTGACGATGTGATTAAAGTAATTAAAAATTAAGTATAGCCCTTCTCGAGAAGCCCAAGGATAACTTGGGCTTTTTTCTTTGCACAGCCTTCATCAAAACCCGTAGAATGAACCTATGAAACCAACATTACTGATTCCCCTAGCCTTGGCTGCACTGCTGGCAGCTTGCGCTCCCGAAGACACAACCATCGAAGGTCTCGAGAAATTTACAGTTACGCAAGGACACAAAGAAGGGCGTTTATCATACCCAACTAACCCACCAGCTGGTGGCGAACACAATCCTCGTTGGCAAAATTGTGGTGTTTACGACACACAATTAGCGAAAGAAAATGCTGTTCATAGCCTCGAGCACGGGGCTGTTTGGTTAACTTATCAACCCAATTTACCTGCTGACCAAGTGCAAAAATTACGTGATTTAACCAAAGGTCGGGCTTATACCTTGGTTAGCCCATATCAATTTGGAACCTTAGATAAACCCATTTACGCTACAGCGTGGGGGGTGCGTGTTGGTGTGGACAGTGCCGACGATAAGCGTTTAGAGAAGTTCATTCAAATTTATATGCAGGGTAAGCAAACACCAGAACCTGGAGCTGCTTGCAGTAATGGTTTGGGTAATCCTATTCAGTAAGATTTCTCACAAGCTTTTTCATTACCTCGAGTGACAAGGATGTACTATTACTTACACAAATTATAGTATTGGGTTTCGCTCGGTGGTTCAGCTCATCTTCTTGAGGGCTGCTCTCACCGAGCGTTACTCGAAAACCTGCACAATCAAACTCGAGGTAAAAAATGATGATTGCTGCTCGCTGGCTGTTCGTACTGGCTTTAATCGGCGTAGGGTGTTCGTTGGCTCGAGTTGTTGAAACACAAACGCAATCAACCACTCAAGCCCTAAGTTTACAACGTGGTGTGAATCTAACAGGGTGGTTCCAATTTGGTGAGTTTCAGGAAGCTCGTTTCTCGGAAATACAATTGCTCCGCGATTCAGGCATCGATTTTATTCGTTTACCAATTCAACCAACACTTTTATACGACCAAAAAAGCACCACTTGGGCATTATTAAAACGGGTCTTACTCGAGGCTCGACGCGTAAAAATGCGAGTGATTGTAGATTTTCATTCGGCATTAAATACGCAACGTGAAATTCTGACTGGCGATCAGCGTTTCCTCGAGTTACTGGGTAGCATGGGCACATTTTTACTACCATTTTTGGATGTGGCATTACTCGAGCCAATGAACGAACCAATCAGCCCAACCGCAGATACTTGCGACCCTGCTTTTGATTGGGATAGTTGGCAAAAAAAGTTTTATCAAGCAGCTCGAGCCACCAATAAAGACATCACTTTGGTTTTAACAGGGGCTTGTTGGGGCGGCATTGATGGTTTACTCAAAAGCCAACCCATTGCTGATAAAAATATTATGTACAGTGTGCATTACTACGACCCAATGATGTTTTCGCATCAGGGTGCATCTTGGACAGGGGCAGAATCACGGTTCTTAAAAAATATTCCATACCCACCAACACCAGCCAATGTAGCTGCCATCACACCCAGCGTATTGAATCAAATGCCAACTGCTGCCTTAAAAAATCAGATGCGAGACATGTTATCTGCGTATGGTAAAAGTGGTTTTGAATTTGCTACCATTGCTAATCGCTTAGCTATAGCACAAGCTTGGGCAACCAAAAACAATGCCAAATTGTTACTTGGCGAATTTGGTGCGCTGATAGATGAAGCCCCACCTCAAGACCGTGTGCGTTATGTCAACGATGTTCGCAATGCTGCCGAGCGTTTAGGTATTGCTTATGCCATGTGGGATTTCAATCCCAATGGTGGATTTGGTCCGTACCGAAATGGTCAACCCGAAAAAGGCATGTTTGAAGCCATGGGAGCACGTGCCCCGACCAATGCTGTACCAACCCCTGCTAATGCAGTACCAAACTCTACGTACTTGCTGAATCCCGTACCGAGTAATCAATTGCTGATTGCCGATTTTGCAAATGGTAGCCAAAATGTTTTTGGTACGCCAACCACGTATTATGCTTATGGTCAACCTACTCAACCAACCTTTACCCCAGCTATAAATAATGCTGCGCCTGTGCAAAACGGACAACTTGAGTTTGATTTCAAAGTGCCAAATAGCAACGATTATGGTGGTGTCGTCACCAATATTCCTGTAGCAAAGCAAGGCATATTCGATGCTCGAGTTTTTGGATTTATCCGTTTTGAATTAAGTTTGGTTGGTGGTGGTCAGGTGCGTGTTGGTGTCGCCAGTAGCAAAGTGGATGATAACGGTGATCGGTTTCAGTTCACTGTGGATGCTACGGATACACCAACAGTTTATACATTGGCACTTGAAGCTTTTCGTCAAGGTGGTTGGGGTAAAAAAGTGGTACTCGAGGATGTTCTACGGCAACTCGAGCAAATCGAAGTAACAGCCATGAATACTGGGCAGCCAAGCCGAATTCGTTTTGATAATTTGGTGTTGTTAAACATGGTCGAAGCTTCGGTTGTGCCTAATGTACCTGCGGCATTACAAAATGTATTATTCGATTTTTCTTTGGCAGGTCAGGCAGGTAATCAAGGTGGTGAATGGTCGGTGAGTGCTTATCAGCAAAATGCAGCTCGAGTAGCAACTGCTACAAGTGAAATTATTGGCAATACACTTAAGGTAAACTTTGATATTCCTCAGCCAAACGAATACGCAGGTGCCAGTGTTAATCTTAATTTTGGGTCGGTTCGTAATCTGTTAAATACCAATGCTTTACGCCTCGAGCTTTCGGCTTTGGGAGCACAAACTGTTCGAGTCGAATTTCCTTCTACTTTAGATTCTGCTAACGATCATCCGCAATTTAGGGTGCAAGTTTCACCACAACAAACCACGTACCGAATCCCAATTTCCGAGTTCTACCAAGCTGGTTGGGGTAAAGCTGTGGATCGGCTCGAGGCATTGCGAAATGCTAAAGGAATTAATGTGATTGTGGACACCGTTGGTACAAAAGGCACATTGCGTTTAGATCAAGTGGTTCTCGAGCAAAAACCATAAGTTATCCACAAGTTTATCCACAGGCAACCACAAGTGGTTGTCTGTTTTCTTTAGGTAATCTGCACAAAAACTTCATATTTTTCAGACTCGAGTTGAAATTTTATCTAAGTCTAAGAAAGTTCAATCATACCTCTGAGAAACAACTTACTCGAGGTTAAGTTATGCAACTGTCCCGAGCGCTGTGACAGGGTAGACTCAGGTTTTTCACAGCGCATGGGGTAGCAGCTCTGTTAAGGTGCAAGCATGATTTGGAAACGCCTATTGGTTGTTTTACTGATTCTCTCGAGTGCCTCATTGGTTTCTGCTCGTTCGAGTAGCAGCGTTGTTCGTGTTGCTTTTGCCAAAATTGGTGCAAGTTACCGTTGGGGCAGCAGCGGACCTTATAGCTTTGATTGCAGTGGCTTTACCAGCTACGTCATGCGGCAAATGGGCGTGGTTGTACCACACTCGAGCCGTGCTCAATACAATGGCGGACGAGCAATTGCCCGCAACGGTTTACAAGCAGGCGATCTAGTTTTCTTCCAGGGACCAAGTGGACGTGGCGGTGTTGGACATGTGGCTGTGTACATCGGTGGCAACCGCATCATTCATGCCAGCACCCCAAGCACAGGTGTGATTGTCTCGAGCTTAGCCGAACGATACTATGTTAGTCGGTACATTGGCGCTCGCCGTTACCTGAAATGAACTTAACCATTGTTACCGAGGTGCGCGTTCCAACTGGAACGCGCCCTTTGTTACGTAAAGTCCTCAAAAAACTGTGCCAAACCCATCAAGTCCAAAGTGATATCTGTATTATCCTAGCTTCTGACAACCGACTACGTGCCTTAAAACTCGAGTTTTGGGGCGAAGATGCCAACACCGATGTCCTCACATTTCCGCAATGGGAACCTGGTGACCCATTTATGCCACCCGTACTTGGCGATATTTTTATCAGCCTCGAGACTGCTCAAAAACAAGCTATAGCGCATCAACACAGCCTCGAGACCGAAATTATTGTGCTTGCCAGTCATGGTTTAACCCATTTACTTGGTTTTGACCACACGACTGAACTTGAGTGGCAACCATTTCATGACATGGAAGCACTGGCTCGAGCCGCAATGGTTTGATTGAGGTAAGCAAAAAAGTCATAGTGTTTGGTATTCGCTTGAACCTTAGCTTTTTATCTGGTTGGAACTTTTCATGGGCTTTGCGCGTATACTATGACCATGAAAGCACTCGTTCCTGCGTTGGTTGTCATTGCGGTTGTGGCTATTGTCCTCGTTTTGACTTGGGGTTTTTACATTCCTTTCTTCGACAGTTCTATTCGTGTAGGAACACTGATTTTAACTATCGCAGTGCCCCTACTAATCGGTTTGTTGATTGGATTTTTCATGGGTCGCTCGAGTGCTAAGCCCCGTTTAAAAAAGTAAATTTTGCACAACCCGCACAAGTTTTTCATGGCATGATGGTGCTATGAAACGTCTGATTGGTTTGGTAGTGCTGGCTTCGTTAGCAGCTTGTGGTACGAGCACCAATGTACCTGGTGGAACTGGTGCTTTAGAGAAATGGTCTGACCCTAAAACATGGGGTGGGACTGTCCCTGCGGCTGGTGCGAGTTTAACCATTCCCGAAGGCAAAGAAGTTTTACTGGATAGCTCGGTGGAACTGAGTTCGCTCGAGATTAAAGGTACTTTGCGTTTTGATAATCAAGACCTCGAGTTGCGTGCCCAACGGATTACTGTAGTGGGTGGGAAATTACAAATAGGGGCTGAACTGGCACCATTCCAAAAACGTGCCATCATCACCTTAGTGGGTCAAGACACAGGCGCAGATGCTGATGGCATTGGCGAAAAAGTTCTTGGTGTCATGATGGGCGGCAGTCTCGAGCTATATGGTGCTTCACGTGGCACAGCTTGGACTCGTCTCTCGAGTAATGCCGTTGTTGGTGCAAGCACACTATCGCTTGCAGGTAATACAGGTTGGCGTGTTGGTGATAAAATTGCCATTGCCAGCAGCGATTACGATCCTAAACAAGACGAAGCTGTGGTGATTACTTCTGTGACAAGCAATACCATTGGTGTTGCCCCAGCCTTAAAATACGCACATTTTGGTCAAACCCAAGATTTTGCTGGTAAGACCCTTGAATCTCGAGCCGAAGTTGCTTTACTCAACCGCAATATTGTGATTCGTGGTGATGACACCTCGAGTACCACTGGTTTCGGTGGGCATGTCATGATTATGGATTCAAGCATTGCTAAACTCGATCATGTCGAAATGACAAACATGGGGCAAAAAGGCAAATTAAAACGTTACCCAATACATTTTCATATGCAAGGCACAGGCAGTAATGGGTCTTATATCAAAAATAGTGCTATTGCTAATAACTTTAATCGTTGTGTAACAATTCATGGTTCTGGTGGTATTACCCTAGAAAATAATGCAGCTTTTAATACCTTTGGGCATTGCTATTTTCTCGAAGATGGCAGCGAAACAGGTAATGTTTTAAAGAATAATTTGGGATTTGGTACGCAACGCCCCGAAACAGCCGATAAATTATTACCGACTGACAGAGACCCAGCCACATTCTGGATTACCAATGCCAGCAACACTTTTACAGGCAATGTTGCCGCAGGTTCAGCCACTTTTGGTTTTTGGATTGCCCTACCCGAAAAAGCCACTGGACCAAGCGCCAAAGACTCGAGATTTAGTGCATTGCGTCCAAACCGCATGGCACTTGGTGAATTTAAAAATAATTTAGCGCACAGTAACGAAAACACAGGCTTAAATGTGGACGGTGGTCCAAACATTACAACCCTCGAGTCTGGAACCACCTATTATGCTCCTCGAGTTGACCCAAACGATGATAAAAGTGCCATTGTGCCAACGGTTTTTGAAAATTTCCAAGCCTACCGTAATCGCAACCGAGGCGTTTGGTTGCGTGGCGAGAAGCATACATTATTAGGTGCCATCATTGCCGATGGGGCAATTGGTGCGACTTTTGCCAGCAACGAAACCTTTGTCGAAAACAGTGTCTTTGTTGGTGAAACCGCAATTAAAGGTACCCCTAGCGATTACGAGAAGAACGGTCGGGTTGGTCTGGATGGACGGACACTGCCTTTTCCGTGGGAAACAGCTTTCCCCATTCGTGGTTACGAATTTTACGATGGCAAAGTCGGGGCTAAAAACGTGACTTTTGTCAACTACCAACCCAATGCCCAACGGGCTGCCAGTGGTGTTTCTTATTTGCGTTTCACTGCTTTTCATATAGACCCACGCAATGGTTCTGAGGGACTGAATTTTGTCAATGCTAACAAAGTTTGGTTAGCCTTTGAAAAACCCGAACCCACTGCTCCAAACGATGATGGCATGGACGGTTACCGCAGCGCTGTTTTCCTCGATAAAGATGGTAGCGTTGCAGGTACAGCCAACCGCAGTGTTGTTGTGGATAACCCGTTTTTAGTCAATGCCAATTGCACTGCTAAAGCCGAATGGGGTGCTCAAATCTGCAATAACCCCTATGCGCGTTTTCAATTTGAAAATGTTGCCAATTACACAGCCGATACTGCCGAAATCAGTCCAGTTGTCATCACACGGCTCGAGGATAGCAACCCAGAACATAAGATGTGGGGAACACCACACGATAAGAATAATCGCCACTTTGAAACTCGGTTAATATCCCAAAAAAGCTATACCATCAACCCAGCAGGAGCATTACCTGCTCGAGTTCGTTTGCATTTCCGTAACCGCGAAGTAGGAGATTGGGTGCGTATCAGTTTGCCTTGGACAGGAGCAGCCCCCAGTATTTACCGCGATTGGTGGGTAGATAACCGCAATAAACTGGCGGCTGTACCTCTTGCCGATTTGGATGCCTCGAGTGGCGATAAGTACGCACTTGATGCTGGCAGAGTGCACCTGAAATTACAAATTAAAAGTGATCCAAATTATGTTAAAGATTGGGCTGTACTCGATATTTGCCAAATTGATTTGTGCAAATAAACCACACAACCACCCATTTTTGGCGTAAACTAATGCCATGACTCAGCCAGCTCAGGAACTGAATATTGTTGATATTCTCAAGTACGCTGTTGAACGCGATGCCTCGGACATCATCATGACAGCGGGTTTACCACCTCAGTACAAAATTCATGGTGAATGGGGCAATGGCGAACATACCAACCCTTTAACTGGTCTCGAGACGCGTAAATTGATGTACTCAACTATGAATGAAAAGCAGCAACGGGTTTTTGAAGAAAAACGCGATTTCGATTTTTCGTTCTCTTCCCAAGGTATTGGTGGGCGTTTCCGTGTCAATATCTTTATGCAGCGCGGTACGGTGGGTGGTGTGATGCGGTTAATTCCGACCAAAACCCGTCCGCTTGAAGAAATTGGTTTACCCAAAGATATCCTGATTCAAGTCTCGAGTTTGCCACGTGGTTTGGTATTAGTAACTGGTCCAACAGGTTCAGGTAAAAGTACCACTTTGGCTGCCATGATCGACTGGATTAATACCAATAAGAAAAAACATATTGTGACCATCGAAGACCCTGTTGAATTTACTCATTCACATAAAAGCTGCATTATCAATCAGCGCGAAATCGGACCAGATACCCAAGATTTCGAGATGGCGTTACGAGCTGTACTGCGTCAAGCGCCTGATGTGATTCTGGTCGGAGAAATGCGCGACTTTGAAACCATTCGCAGCGCTGTCACCGCCGCTGAAACTGGGCACTTGGTGATGGGGACATTGCACACCAACAGCGCCCCAGAAGCCATTGACCGTATTGTGGACGTTTTCCCAGAAGAACAACAAGAACAAATTCGCGTACAACTTGCCAATAACCTGAGCGCAATTATTACGCAGCAAATGTTACCAAAAATCAGTGGTGATGGACGCGTAGTTGCTTATGAAATTATGATTGCCACGCCTGCTGTGCGCGCCTTAATCCGCGAAGGTAAATCGTATCAATTGGTCAGTGTGATCCAAACCAACGCTTCACTTGGCATGATTACCATGGATGCTTGCCTTGCCGACATGTACAAAAAGAAAATCATTACTTTTGAACTCGGCGAAGCTCGTTCGGTAGATCCTAAAGAATTTACACGCTTAGCCCGCCTTGGCGAAGGTCTTCCAGGGCAACCAGGGCAAGCTCAACGCCCACAACCAGGGCAACCAGCCCAACCACAAACACCACAACCCGCCACAGGTTTTGGCAGACGCTAAACTATAAAATGCAACGGCAGGGCTATACTGCTCTGCCGTTTCTCATTGAAAAACGATAAGTTAACATCATGATTCACGCGCCCGAAGCCCCTGTATTCAAGGCGCTGCTCCTGATCTCGAGTTTATTACTGATTGGCATTGGCATCATTGCCAGACACCTCGAGCCACGAATAGCAACTCGTTGGCATTGGGGTATTCGGATTGGCGCGGTCATTCTGATTACCTCGAGTTTAGTTGATCTTGGTTTTACAGCTTGGCGTGCCCTACTCGAGATCAACCCGTACTTGTATGGTGCGTATTTAACCAACAGCCGTCATGGACAATGGGTGATGGTTCGGGTGGTGTCGGCTGTTGTGCTGTGGTGGTTATCGGTCAAACCTCGAGCTGAACTCAACCGCTTACCGAATGCTAATAAAATAGATATTGGTTTACATAGTCTTGCCAGCATTGCCTTGGGATTGAGTATTTCTATGACCACACATAGTGGTGCCAGCAACCAAGTTTTACCAATTTTTGGCGATCTGATGCACTTATTTGCCATGTACTTATGGATCAGTGGTGTAGCACTCTTGGCAATTCATCGTTTTAGTCCAAAAGATGGCATTGAAAAAGCCAAACTGATCTCGAGTGTCGCTGCTTGGAGTGTTGCAGCATTGACACTGACTGGGGTTTACCAAAGTCTGATTAAACTCTGGTCGCCAGCTTTACTGGTCGAAACACAGTACGGCGCAACCCTGAGTATTAAACTTTTTTTATATGCCCTGGTGCTTGGTTTTGCAGCCATGAACCGCTGGTACTGGATGCCACAACTCGAGAAACGCCAAAACCTCTTTGTACGCTTCCAAGCTGCTACTCGCATCGAACTAGCTTTACTTTGCACTGTCTTACTGGCAACAGCTACCTTAGGTAGCACAGCCCCACCAGAACGTGATGTCCGTCTGATTCAACCCATCGAAGTCGAAGAAAAACAAAATATTTGGTTACTCAAAGCCAAAGGCATTACCCCAGCCATTGGTGGGTTACGTTTAACATTTCAAATTATCCCACAACCAGGCTATAAACTCGAGCCAGACGCACGCCTTGACCTGAATTTAATTATGCCAGCCGATGGTATGAGTCTGCGCCAAAACCCAACCCGTAAAGCTGATGGCACGTACTACTTTGAGACTCGACTTGGCATGCCTGGACAATGGAAGCTATTGATTAAAATACCCGGAGCAAAATGGGAAATACCATTTGAAGTGACAGATTAAAACGGTACATCTGATTCCCTCAAAGCGCCTAAACTACAAGCATGATTCGCCCATCAGATGCACTCGAGAAAGCGGCTACTGGCATTCGTTTAGAAGCTTTAGAACTCCTTGCCTTATACGATGCACCTTTGCCAGAATTAGCCAGTGTCGCTCATACTTTACGGCTCGAGCGAACAGCGGCTGAACGTGTGACGTATTTAATTGATCGCAATATCAATTACACCAATATTTGTAATGTGGGTTGTAACTTCTGTGCGTTTTATCGCACACCACGACAAAATGATGCCTACACCCTTCGTTATGAACAAATTTCCGAGAAAGTTGCGGAACTCGAGGCAATTGGTGGTACACGGATTTTATTACAAGGCGGAGTCAATCCTGCTTTACCTTTTGAATGGTATCTCGAGATGTTGCAATACTTAAAAAAGCATCACCCAAGGATTAAACTTGATGCTTTTAGTCCCGAAGAAATTCTTGGTTTAGAAAAAATCACGGGTTTAAGTGCCTTAGAAATTATTAGCACCATGAAAAACGCTGGCTTGGATGGCTTACCTGGCGCTGGTGGTGAAATTCTCGAGGATGAAGTACGTTTAGAAGCAGCTCCTGCCCGCATTCCTAGTGCTGATTGGTTCAGAATTCTTGATGTTGCCCAAAGCCTTGGCTTGTACACCATTTCGACGATGGTGATTGGTTTTGGTGAAACCATGCAGCACCGCGTCAATCATTTACTAAAAATCCGTGACCAACAAGATAAAGCCTTAAAAGAATACAACAATGGTTTTAGTGGTTTTGCGATGTGGACATTACAAACCGAACATACGCGTTTACACGGTAAAGCCCCAGGAGCAACTGCTCATGAGTACCTGAAAAACTTAGCTGTCTCGAGAATTGCTTTAGATAACATTGTTAATATCCAAGTCAGTTGGCCAACCCTTGGTTTCAAAGTCGGACAGGTCGGATTATTTTACGGAGCCAATGACTTTGGCAGCACCATGATGGAAGAAAATGTTGTCTCAGCAGCAGGTGGTCATGACCGCGTGCGCGTGACCGAAAAAGAAATCATTCGTCATATCACCGATGCTGGCTTTACAGCTGCGCAACGCAACTCGAGATTCCAAGTGATTTAACCACTGGCTTTACGCTTTTTAAGCACATCTTGCAAAACCACAAAAGCACCAATCACTCGAGGAAAACCCAAGTAGGAAATAGCAAAGAGCAACGTTTCTCGTAACTCGAGTTCAGTGGCTCCGTTGTTTAACGCACCACGAATATGGGTTTTGAGTTCTTCGGGATTACCAAGCGCACAAAGCATCACAATGGCAAGCAATTCTTGGGTTTTATGTGCCAGTACCCCTCGAGCGTAGACTGTGCCATACACAAAATCTTTGATGTATTGCTCGAGGTCTGGATCAAGGTCTTGTAAGCGTTTTTCGATGATATCTTTGTGTGCTCCCCAAATGGCTTCTCGAGGGTCTGGTTTGGTGTTCATTTGGAAATGCCACCTCGGTAGAAGCCATGAATGAACATTTCTTGGGTGATAACACCATGCACTGTATCGCCATCAGCAATGATGACAAATGGGTGTTTAGACAGTAAGCCACGTAATTCGGTGACAGCCACGTTACCTTTGGCTTGTGGCACACTATCCCATTCGACATTGCGATCACGAATACCATCAAATAAACCAATCACTTTGCCTTGTTCGCGCAGCACAGCAATATTCTGACCCATCTCGAGATTACTTGGAGAGAACTCCTCGAGTTTCTGGGCGAACATTTTAGCGGCTGGCGGGGTTTCTAAACCAGCTGATAACAACGTCGAAATTGGTAAGCGAAATAATTGCCGTGTCCATAACAAGCCATACGAGAAAACCAGCACAAAAGCCAGAATCTCGAGCACACCGCCTGGGTTTAAGTCCACAAAACCACCACGTCCAGCTCCACCAAATAATAAGTGCATTAAAAACGAGGCAATAAAACCTGCAACACCCGATATGGCATATGCCACAATCGCTTGGACACGCACAGCTTGCGGGGTACGAAGTGGTGGCGGCGAGGAACGCATTTGCGAAGGCGAACCAGAAACAGAGGTATTCATGCCTTATTGTGCACCATTTTTGTGCGTTCATGTGTGGCAAACGACCTAATTTAAATGGCGTACTGACACAAACTAAATAAACGCTCAATTTTCTAGGATTTGATAGCTATTTTTTCAAAAACAATTTGTAAATCTTCGGGTTTGTCCACATCAAATCCAATTTCGGCAAACTCGGTAATCATAGCAATAGCGGGTACACCAAGGATTCTCGAGACTGTTTTTTCCAATTCGGTTTTGCTTAGTTGCCCTAGAACCAATTTGATTAATGCCAAAATACCGAACATACTGGCAAGGCGGAAAACATTTTTACGATTCTCGAGAATAAATTCTAAACGTGGTAGAAAATCAGCCACTAAACGCGGCTCGAGTAAAAATAGGTTACCACCAGTAAATGTACCTTCACGCAATTTGGCATAGGTGCGCTTTCCACCTGGAAAATCACGTTCGGCTGCACTTCTAGCCACAACAGGGTAAACCAAACCAACTTTTGGATCTTGCTCGAGAATATGTTTCACAGCCTCTGCCGTTAGTAGTGGAATATCGGCAGTAACGACCAAAACTCGAGTTTGCTGCATTAAAGGTTGTAATCCAGCTTGTAAATTCTCGAGCATGGTGCCTTTAGCAGGCAGACAAATATCAATCAGCGGTGTTAGCTCAGGTGTGGTCGCACCCACATAAACAATGTGCTGCACACCTCCAGCCCGTAAAGCTTTAAGCACATACGCTGCCATTGGGATGCCAGCTATTGGAATTAAGCCTTTGACACTAACAGCAGCAGCCACAGCCAAAGGATCGTTAGGGTTACCGCCACCTAAAATAACAGCACTGAGACTCATGCTGCCCCGCTTCGGATTTTATAAATCACACACTCCTCGAGAAATCCGTATCGGCTGATAAATCCAGAATAAAGTGCACCAATAAATCAATACAAGCTTCGATATCCGAAATTTGCACCATTTCGTTGGGTGAGTGCATATACCGAATAGGCACGGATACCGCAGCACTTGGCACACCCTTACCAACAACCGCTGTCACATCGGCATCAGTACCTGTTTGCGTTGGATACACCGAAACTGTTGTAGCAATGTTATGACGTTGCCCTGCCTCAAGCAACATACTATTTAAACGCGGATTCATAATCGCACCAACACTGATATTAACTCCGCTGCCAAAAGGCACTTCGCCAACATCGGTGGCATCAATACCAGGTTGACTGGTTTCATACGTCATATCCACAGCAATGGCAATGGTTGGCTCGAGTTGATTAGCCGCAATCCGAGCACCATAAGCACCAATTTCTTCTTGTGAAGTGGCAACAGCAATCACTTCATGTAAACAAGGCAAGGTACTGAGTCGGCGTAAAACCTCGAGCACAATAAAACCACCAACCCGATTATCCAATGCTTTAGAAACCAATTTATCATCGAGTTGCAATACAGGTTGCTCGAGCACAGCCACATCACCTAAGCGAATATTGCGTTTCACTTCGGCAGTTGGTAAACCCGTATCTAACCAGAGCTCATTGATTTTTGTGGCTTTGCTACGCTCATCGCCTTCCATCAGATGAATTGGTTTACGACCAACCACACTCAGGATATCGCCATTCTGACCAAGAATTCGTACCCGCTGACCAGGCAAAATTTGCGTATCCCAACCACCAAGTTCTTTGACTCGCAACAAACCATGATCATCAATACTCGAGATCATCAAACCAATTTCATCTAAATGCCCACACAACATGATCTTATACCCTCGATCCTGCCCAATCGTGGCATAGATATTGCCATGAGAGTCGTGTTTGACACTCGAGAAATCACTAGCAGCCGTCGCCCAAATACGCGCCACTCGGGATTCAAAACCACTCGGACCAGGAGTCTCGAGTAAACGCTTTAAGAGGTCGAGATTTTGCATGAATCGTAGTTTACACCGTACAGCCATATGGTGTGAGATGTGTCACAATAATACCGTGAAAAAGAATCGGAATATCGTTTCCATACTTGTACCTGCACTGATTGCACTGATCAGTTTTTTTGTGCAGCAGTACAACACCCGTAACACCCCAATAACCAATAACAACCCCAGCACCTCGAGCAATCCTTTTGTGGTACGCAACCAACAAATTCAGGATCAAACAGGCAAGATTGTTTTCACAGGCGATATCAACCTCGAGCCTGTGCTGGCACGCATTGCTCGAGGCGAACGCGATTCGCACCCAAATGATGGCAGTGTGCACAGCAACCGCGAAGGCAAATTACCCCGCCAATCAGATCGAAATTATTATCACGAGTACGTGGTTCGCACCCCTAATTTACGCAATGTCGGACCCCAACGCCTAATTCTGGGAAAGCAAAACGAGGTTTTCTACACCCCCGATCATTACAAAACATTTCTCAAACTGAGGTAAACCATGACCCTATTACAACAATTACAAAATCAAAACGGTGGCATCATCAAAACCAACTCAGTCAACATCACTCAACTCGAGGCAGCTGGATACAGCTTACACCTGATAGATCGTGCACCCGTTTTTAACAAAGAAACGCTATTGCACGCCATCTACCAAGCAGGAGCATTCCCTGCCTACTTTGGTTTTAATTGGGATGCTCTCGAGGATTGTTTGACCGACTGCTCATGGATGACCAAAAGCCTAGGCATTGTGTTTATTTTGAGCAACATTGCATTACTCGAAACTCGAGAAGCCAACACACTAGCCACCTTCCTCGAAATTATTGAAGTGGTCAGCAAAAAACGTCACGCACAAAAACTCGAGCCACTGTACTTCATTATTGCTGAATAGAATGCACATCAATGCTTTGCTCGAGCACCCATTTGCGCCGCTGACCAATGTTTAAGTCCATAAACCATCATACATGAGGTGAAAGCTCGAGTGGTAAGCACCAAATTATCCAGTATTTTCAAGTAAATTAGTACATCGAAAATTCAACCTGTTGAGTCTCCACATTCCAAACGCGAATACCACGTGATGACGCAATTGCTAACCACGGATTATTCGGATGCCAACTGAGATCATTTGCTGCACCTGAGATCTCAAATTTTGTACTTAAATCGGCAGTCCGAAGGATCCTTGTGGTGATACCTGCATTAAAAATTTGTGTTTCAATCACAGCAATGTTTTGCTGATCCATACTCCACTCGATGGATTTATACTTAACTTGAGCACTAGCACATCGCGCATTATTTTGATTTGTGATATTAATAATACAAAAGGTACCATAGTAGTTATCCTGTGTTAAGCCAAAAGCCAACGTTTGCGAATCCGCAGCCCACGAAAAATCAAGAATAACTTCGTTTGAGTTGCCCTTATTATAAATAACCTTGTTCTCTAGTAAGTCGTACACTTCTAATTGTTTTGTATTGACAGTAACATAAGCAACTTTATGCCCATTATCGCTCCAAGCTACTTTCGTAGCTGGTTGATTAGAAATTCTTCTTAGGATTTGCCCAGAGTTTGCATCACGTACCACAGTAAAATCCGTAGCATCTGATGTCACAATTTGTTGACCATCAGGACTCCAATCAAATACCAGCCCAAAATTGATTTCTCGAGTTGAGCCACTGACCACATTCCAAATAGCAGCATTACCAGCCCATAACTGAGTATTATCAGGATTCCAATTCAGCATGACCTGAGATCCAACATCTAAAGAGGTTAGTTCTTGCTGAGTACCCGCATCAAAAACCCATGTTTTTTCACCACTAGCAGCTAGTTTTTGACCATTAGGACTCCAAATAACTTGGTTATAAATTCTCGGTTGCACACTAATACTAATTTCATCAAAAATTGTGGGATCATCCCGTAAACTGGCACGAACTGTCACAGCAGTTGGGGTTGTTGGGGCGACAAATTTTTGTACACCATCACCCTGGGGGATAAGAGAACCTGTACCTGTTAGTGTCCAATCAAGAGCAGCAACAGCTTTATCATGCGACGCAAATGCTTGTAAATTAATGGATTTCCCTTGCTGCAAAACAATATCTTTGGGAGTAATCACAACAAATTTATTAGCGGGATCAAATTTCTCTGCAACAATAGCCCATATCTCATCTTTGGTTAAACCAATGTCAAAAACACAATTACGAAAAATTTCTGGTGTAATAATTTTTGCCGTCTTACAAGCCTTCTCTGCTAAAGCACGATCCTCAGCAGACAAGGCTGTAATACCAAACATTGAATAGTATTTTCGATCTCGAGGAAAACTTAGGTCATTAAAATTAGTGTTACTCTCGCTATTCTCATAATCAAATAAGGATTCTGCATCAGAAATTCGCCAAGCTTCAAGAAAATTATTCAACTTAGAAAAATCAATAGGTGAACGAATTAATGTGCCATTTCGTAATCGAAAATCATCTAAACCATTACCATTAGCATCACCTAATAAGCCCCTAATCTGCCCTCGAGTTGAAGGTGGAATCATTACTTCTAACGTGTCAATAGCCGTTCCATAATTTCCCAACTTAATAGCGTAACCTGTCGAAGTTGTCAGACTAACAGTTGAACCGTTTAAACTAAGTTTTATACCAGTACCAACATCATAAAGACCATTAACTTGAACACTCTGCCCATTGACCTTGAAAAACCATTGACCAGACTTAAAATAAATTCCAATTCGGTACCCATTTAAGCGCATAGCAATGGCTGTAGTAGCAGACCAAACTTGGGAATCTTGTACATCCACAAAACGGGCTTGCAATTCAAAACCATCGGATAATAAAGACTTAGCTAGAATAAATTCACCAGCTTTTTGGGCTTCAAAATGCGTACCATCAAACGAGTACATATGTGGGTCGCTTTGCACACCACCGATAGCTGGTCGGTTTGTTTCTTCGGGCGTTAGCACAGGTTTAGGTGTTTCTTTGCATTTTAAGTCCACAGGCACTTCGGCATACACAGTCGGAACAGCATCGGTACTGAGCAGTTCAGTAGAAGTTGAATAATCCCCAGGACCATTCGGGCAATCCAATAACATATCCACGAAATCTCTTCCATTGGCTGGGACTTCCCGATCTTCAACAATGACATTGCCAAAAGGTGATTTGGACTTTGCAGTGTATTTCAGAGATTGAGCAGATTTATTCTTAATGGTACTGGTGGCAAGCCGTTTTGCGTACACAAACTTACCAGTCTCATCGGTGTAACCTTCAATTGTTTCTTTGATAGGGCTAGAAATAACATCTAAATACGCATTTAGAGTTCTGCATTGCACATTCACCGCTACGCTAGTACTCTCGAGAATAGCCACTCCATTATCATCGGTTGCTCCTGTACTATACACAATATTAATATATCTTGTGAAATTACCTGAATTCGAGCAAAAGTACTGAACACTTGTGTTATTCGAGGGGTAATTATTTGAGTCTTTATTGGCTTGGGTGACTGTTAAACTATCTTCGCTTGTGGGTATAGTAAATCTGTAATCCCGAATTAAACGGCTTTCAGGTGTGGGTGGCACAATCACATTTTGTAAACGCAAAGCGGCACTGGCATTATTATTCCCAGCATTGGCATTACCAAGTGGGTTGTTAGGGTTTAATAAGCTCGAGTCAATGATGTTCTCGGTGACATAGTATCGTTTGAACTCGAGAGTGGAATCTACATCTCCAGTGTTTTTAATTGATAGGATTTCAGTGTTTGTGGTTTGTCCGACTGTACCACTCAAAGAAATACTCGAGGGAACAGATATTGCAGGTGTGACAGAAGTTACCCGAATCGTAAATTTATCAGGTGGAACTGCACTAGTATCTAAACGATTCCATTGTTGAGTACTTGATACAACAGCAGTGTATTCCATACCATCTTTAACGTTGGTTACGAAAGCATCACCAGGATTATTATTGCATTTATTGCGTAATGGTGGACTTTGATACCAAGTATCTTTTAAGGCTGCGGAATCTGTAATAACTTGGAGTTTATAAATTCTTCTTTTTTTGTTTGGATTAAGAAATCGAATTGTAGCGGCTCGAGTTTGCAAAGAGTAAATGGGTTCGTCTTTCCATAAGTTTGCTACACCAAAATTTGTTGAAACATCAATATCTGCTTTACGAGAAGCATAATCATCAATTATTGTGTTATTAATTTCTATAGTACAAGGTGCATTAAACATGCCGTATTGCGGGTTCTTTTCAAAAGCCTGATTCTTAGCCCAGTAATAATAAGCTCGTTCTAAACCATTTGGGAATCCAGCTGCGATTAAACCAGTATTTGCATTATTGATTGGTTGAGTTAAACCTGTTTTGAACACATTTTTTAAGTAAGGAAGCCCGACACCAAGCCAATTACCAGCGAAAACCCAGAAGTCTTGTGCTCTATAGGCTTGGTCTGTTTCTCTTGAAGATGCGTTAAGCAGAATATCCACTTGATGTAGTGAACGATCAGTTGTTCTTTGCATGCTTGTACGACTTGATTTTTCAGCAGCAACGGCTGTACCTTCCATTATCCAAGCCCTTTTTGGGCGTAAAACATTATCTGGTTCTACCCATCTACGTTGTACAGCATGGGTTAATTCATGTTTTATGACATCGTCTATATTTAAGTTGGCTGTAATTGTCCAACTAGTGTTTACACAAATAACCACTTGACCATCATCGGCATTATAGTAAGCAAGTGTATCACCAGTACACTGTTCTGAACCATAAAAAACTAATTCGTGATTTGCTCGTAAAATCGGTTTAATTGTCATTTCAAAATCAAAAATAATATTTTTTAGTTTTCTAATTAAGATATTTTGATAGGTATTTGAAACTGCTTCAGGACAATCTAAACCTGTGGTATTGCAACCAAAAACGATGTCGTTTTCATTGAGATATATCGGTATACCTTGAAAATTTTCTACTTGCTGAAGAGATAACCGATTTAAAGTCGCTATTGATGTTTGTTTTCTTCTGACAAGCACAAAAATACCATTTGGATTAGCAAGTAGTGTTGTAGCACGAGAGATATAACCTGCTACTAAATCTTCTCTTCGTGTTGTCCAAACACTTTTATCGAAATGTGAACTAGTTAAGTATGTAGGAACAAATGCAGCAACTCTAAGTGTTTTATCAGACACAAAAGACGCAGGAATAGGGAAATCAAAGTTTAGAAGGACATCCGTAATACTGACCACCTTTTCAGAAGTAGTTCCAATTTTTAAATAGGGTCCTATCGCTTCAAATTCGGCGGGTAAAGCTAGTTCTAGCTTTGCAGGATCAATAGATTCAACATAGACTTCCACAGGTTTCTCGATTGAATTTTGTGGAGCGACAATATTGACTCCCCAAGGTGTTGAAAAAGAACTATTTGGAGAAAGAATACCAACAGCTCGAGTACCAAATGGTAATTGCCCACCACCAAGCACATCACTGTTTAAATGACTCGAGACTTTAGCAATCGTTGTACTTTGATTCAAAGTGACTTTACCACCAGCCACAACACTACCCTCGAGATTACTACTCTGGTTAATAGTGATATTACTCGTTGCCCAAAGTGCCATCTTCCCACTCGAGCTTTGATTCAAAGTCATGTTCTGCCCAGCAATCACTGCCAGTTCACCACTCAAGCTTTGCATTCCATTATTATTACTAGTCAAGTTCTTCGCTGTGATAAGACTACTCAGTCCTGTACTCTCGAGTTTTCCATTCAAGGTTAAATCTTCATCTGTAATAATTCTCGAGTTGTTTAATACTGTGGTTTGGTTGAACCCAGCTCCTTTAGCAATGATTCTTGTATTCTCGAGGGTTAAACCTTTATTACTATTGATGGTCTCTTGAACTATTAGTGTGGCGTTTTTAATGGTAGCAATGGTGTTTAAGTTGAGGCTACCTTTGACCAGTACAATTTTATTATCGAATCGGTTGGTAATATCACTGCTCGAGTTCAGGGTTAAACTACCTTGAATCGTACTGGTAGGAATTGCGGTGTACTTGGTTTTTAAAGCAGTGATATCTGGTTTTGGAACAGTAACAATTGCACTAATAAATTTGGGTTTACCATTCAAACAAAAACCCATACCACTATTATCAGCACAACTTGCAGCATTGGTACTCGAGACAACTCCACCATTTAAAACTATATTTCTCGAGTTGAGGATTAAACCAGTATTAGCATGGACACTCGAGTTGTTTTGCAATGTAAAACCTTGGTTACTTTGGAAGGTTAGCCCAGCGATGATACCGTGAAGCATGATATCTCGAGGGGTGGTTAAAGCTTGGGTTGATACTTGTTGTTCTTGTATTGCTGGAGCTTGAGGACAAGCGGTGAGGGCGGATGCCAGTAATGCGGCTGTGAACATAAAACCTCCTTTCTTTCTTCGGGAAGTGGCTTTAAGAATTGTAATTGGAGTTAGACGAAAAAACATAAGGAGAAGTCTACCCTTGAGCTAGAAAAACCCTTGTTATCTTTGACCACTCGAGATTTCAAAACGCAATTCACGCTGTGCGAATTAGCTATTAGTTCAAATTATCTTATCGTCTTATGAATCCAAATACGACTGCTTTGTCTTGTTCAGAAATCAAAAAGGTATTACTGAAAACAGCATATTTACCACTTTGATCAAAACGTCCCGAAATTAGCCAGATTGGTGTTGTAGAAGTTGTATCTGAAAAAGTCCAACTTGGATGCAATGCAATCGGAATTACCGTCTCAATCGTTTCACCGTCAGGTAATGGAACACTAAAAAGAAAAGTATTTTTCCCATCAAGTGTAGTAGTATCTTGTATTGCGCCAACACGAAATAATGTACCAACTAATGGTCGTGAATATGGCGGCAAATTCGCGGGATTTTCTACTTTCACAAAAACAGGAATGTTTTCTGTCAAAGAGTTAGGTGGAGTCGTAATTTGTACACCTAACGAACTAATCCAAGGAGTATTTGGTTTTAGAATCCCTTCTTCTCGAGTGCCAAATGGTAATTGTTCAGAGTTCAAAGGGGTTTGTACATTTTTTTTAATAAACCCAAAAACAAGTGCACCGTCCGCTTCTGAAACGAGGAAATCTATTCCAAAGCTTAAAGTTTTTCCATTTTCGATAAAACGACTGGGAAATGACTTCAGCCAAATGGGTTGATCTGATGAGTTCTCAGTAGTTTCGCTAGAAATCAACCATTTCGGAAAAAGTATAACAGGAGTAACTGAATCAGATGTTTCCCCTTCAGGAAGTGGGATATTGAAAGTAAAGTTTTTGCTATAATCAAGAGCTGCCGTTTCTTGAGAAGCACCTACCCGATAAAGTGACCCTACAAATTTTTCAGCTAGTGGTGGTAAATGAACTGGATTCTCGACTTTTACAAAAACAGGAATGTTTTCTTTTAATGCGTTAACTGGGGTTGAAATTTGTACACCCAATGAGCTAATCCAAGGAGTATTTGGTTTTAAAATTCCTTCTTCTCGAGTACCAAATGGTAATTGTCCATCTTTCAGCACAGCATTACTTAAACGGCTCGAGGTTTTACTTATGGTTTGTGCTTGGTTCAGTGTTGCTTTGCCACTTGCCACAGCACTCCCCTCGAGACTCGAGAAGTGCCAACAAGTCATAAGTACGGATGCCAGCCAAGCAGCGGCTTTAAGCATAAAACCTGCTTTGTATACTTAGTTGGTTACTTATAGCTGGCAGAATGAACCACAAAATCATGTTAAAAGTGTACTCTATAGTTGAGAAAACCCTTATTGTTTTTGACCACTCGAGATATCAAAACACAATTCACGCTGTGCCAGAAAAATCAAAGCATATACTAAGGTTACGAATTCGCAAGCTCATCTAATTTAGTTTTGACTTAAAGCCAGACTTCACGCAGCTGCATCAGCTGGGCGTTTTAGTGCCAGTTGCCCACAAGCTGCCCCTGCATCACGCCCACGTGAGCGTCTGACCGATACTGGTACCCCAAGTTTCTCGAGGGTGTCGTAGAACTCTTGGATTCGTTGTTCACTCGAGGATGCAAAACCAGATCCTGCCCATGCGTTCATGGGAATTAAGTTGACATGGGCAATCAAGCCGCGCAGTTGCTCGGCGAGCAATTCAGCTTGCCAAAGGTGATCGTTGACTCCTGCTAACATACTGTACTCGAAGGTGACACGGCGTTTGCTACGACGTTGGTATTCTCTGGCGCTCTCGAGAATATCTTTGATGCTGTGGGCATGAGCAGTGGGAATAATTTTTTTACGGGTTTCTTCGTCGGGTGCATGTAAAGAAATGGCAAGTTTAACAGTCACATCTTCGGAAGCAAGTTGAATAATTTGTTTAGGTAAACCAACCGTAGATAATGTAATACGGCGTTGGCTCATGCCCAAGCCATCGGCGTGCAATAAAATCCGAGCGGCATTTAAAGTGTTCTGATAATTCAGTAGTGGTTCGCCCATACCCATGAACACAAGGTTACGAATAGTACTTGGTTGCCAACCCTGATCTCTGGCAGCATATAAAATTTGTTCAACCACTTCACCAGCGGTTAAGTTGCGTCCAAAACCCATGCGCCCAGTAGCACAAAACGAGCATCCTGCTGGGCAGCCCACCATTGTTGAAACACAGATGGTCACTCGGTCTTGGTACGGCATTAAAACAGCTTCCATTTGCCGACCATCTAAAAGTGTGTACAGATACTTGGTGCTACCATCGGTAGAAGGAAATTTTTCGACTTTAGAAAAAGCACTTAAAGCATATGTTTGCTCGAGTTCAGCGCGAATATTTTGTGGCAAGTTACTCATATCTGCAAAATGAGCTACCCCTTGCACAAACACCCACTCAAGCAATTGTTTACGCCGATATCCCTCGAGAGGGTATGCGTCTGGGTGTAAATCAAGGAGGTAAGTTTTCATAAGATTAGTACTTTTGTTGCAATTGTTGTGGTTCGTCACCATCGGTAAAAACCAGCAGAATACGGCGATCATCGGGGTAACGAACAAATCGTAAAACATTGGCTTTTGGGAAATCGGTTTTTAATTCCTCGAGTAATACTTGGGCTGCTTTGGTTTCTTCTGGGGTTAACGGGAGGCTCTCGGCTTGTAATTGTGGCGTTGGCGTACTGGGTTTATGGATTGGTGCGCCACTGCCACTTGGGTCGGCTAATGAACCATCATAGGTTTCGCCTTCATTAGCAGCGTGTGGCAAATTGCTTTTGAAATCCTCGAGATCCGCAGCAAAAGCACCATTTTCAATCACAGCACCTGCAATTAAACTGCGCCCAATCGCAAGTTCTTCGGATAAACCAGGAAAACTGCTCGAGCCAGCAGGAATTGCTTGATCCTCGAGTTCGACTTTTTGGCTGGTACGGACTTCGCTTGGGTAGGTGTGACCATTAACAACTATCATATGCTTAGTTTAACACTGGAAACTGCTTTATGCTTTGTGTTGCAATAAAATACGTAATTCCTCGAGTGTTCCAGACAGGGTCGCAATTTGCAAAACGTCGCGTTGCAACAACATACCTTGCTCTGTTGGGTACGCATGCCAGCCTACAAAACCGCCAATACCCCGTAAATACTCGAGGGCAATGCTCAGATTTGGCAGGACGATTTTGACCATTTTCTGGCTACTTTGAGTGGCTTCGTCTAAGTGTTGCATGGCAATTAATGCTAAGGAATGAACTGATTCGTGCATACTGCGGTGAATCGGTTGGGCAAAAAATTGGTAATTCCCGCGCCGAACTTGCAAAATTGCCAGTGCTGCTTGGCGTTGCTCGAGTCCTGGGTGATTGGCATGGGTAATAAAATGATTTTCGATATGTAACTCGAGTTGCCCTATGCACAAGATACCAATTGCACCATTATCACTGAGCTTTTCAACTAAACTGGCAGCGCCACCAGCACTTTCTAAACGACCAAAGATAGGAATGTCTAATATATTGGGTGGTTCTAAAATCATGTAAAACTCCATGCCAGTGAGACTTAATCCTTATTACAAAAACATCATAAATCACTTTTGTTACTCAAAATTGTATTTTTCCGACATTAACTTTGTAGGCTTTCAAACAATGTTTTTGGCTTCTTCGGCAAAACTTGCCAGTACCGCAGCACCTAAAACCAAAACAGCACCTAAAATTGTTTCGATGCGCGGTGTTTCAGCAATTAGCCACCAAGCCAGAAACGCTGCAAACACAGGTTCAAGAGTACTGATTAAACTGGCTCGAGAAGCCCCAATTCGGGCAATCGAGGCGTACAGCATGGGTAATGCCAGCAGTGTAGAAATTATTGCCATGGCTGCTACCACACCCCAAGCTGATAAAGAATCTGGGATTCGGTTACTACCAAAAACAATGTTCCAAATAGCAAAACCAATTGCACTGCCAAGTGCCCCATGGGCTGTAAATGCCATAGGTGGAATATGGCGTTGTGTTTCTGTTGCTACCAAGTACGCGCCATACCCAATGCCTGCCAATGCCCCACAAATCACCCCAATCGGATTGGCATCTCGAGCACTGGGTAAACCAATAATCACCAGTAAACCAGCACTCGCAAAGGCAGTTGCCAGTAACTGCTTGGATGTTGGGCGTTTACCTAAAAAAGCACGAATCACAATCACCGCAATGGGTGATAAATAAACCAACAAAGCAGCTGTAGCAGCTGATATTCGCTCGAGCGAGGCAAAATAAAGTGCAGTAAAAACAAAGTAGGCAAGTCCAAAAGCAATCATCCGCAAACGATCTATCCAGCGAAAACCTTTGCCGTAACCAACAACAAAAAGTACTAATGCTACCAAACCAAAACGCCAAACCAATAAACTACTCGAGGCAAAACCGAGTTGTTGGGCAAATTTCCCCCAAATTCCAAGGGTTGAAAAGCACAATGCACTGGTTGCTGCAAGTAAAACGCCAAGCCACATACTGCATACTAACGTGTTTACCGTGATGCAATTCATATGCTTATTGGCTTATTAAAGGATTAAGGTTTTTTGCCCGAATCTGTTTTTCTGGTTGAGCAAATAAAACAATTTTCAACTCGAGAAAAATCTAGGGTTGAAGTTCAGCAATATTATGTTCGCAATCTGCCAAAGTAGAACATTGACAAAGCATGCCTAATTGCAAAATTTGTTTCATTTCTTGCGCTCGAGCTATCAGCGCTTCGATTTCAAGCAATTTGGTGGTCGCCAGTTGTTGCCAACGAGTACTCGGTCGAGTTTCGAGAGGAAACTCATAGATCAGGGTTTTAATTTCCTCGAGTTGAAATCCGGCTCGTTGAGCAATTTGAATATACTTGATTCGCCCAACAACACTGGGCAAATACCTGCGTTGACCACTTTGGCGTTGAGGGGCAACCAGCAAACCCAGTTGTTCATAATAACGCAGGGTTGCGGTGCTAACTTTGGCTTGAGCAGCAACTTGACCAATGCTGAGTGTATTTGATGGATTCATGGTTCCTCTTGACTTCAAGTCAACTTGAAGTTCTAGGCTTGGCACTCGAGAGAACAACTCTCGAATAAGGAGTTTATTATGCCATTAAACCCAGTCATTGCTTGTCAGCTTAACGCCCACACACCAGAACAACGAGCGCGTCACCGCGAATTGTTACAGCACATATTTGCTCATAAACTCAAATTACACGAACAAACGCATGGTTACATTTTCACCTTCAAAGCTGAATTGTCCTTAGCTTTGCAAATTACTGAGTACATCATGCTTGAGCATCTCTGTTGCCCTTTCTTGGCATTAACATTGCATCTCGAGCCAGACTTGGGTTTACAACTCGAGATCAAAGGGTCAGTCGAGGCAAAACCTCTGATTTGGTCGAATCTTCAAGCTGCAATGCAGTAAAGGCTTAGCTTGAACAAAAAATTGTCATCTTAAATCAGCTTTTTATGCAGCCTAAAACGCCGACAGCAGTATATCTCTCGAGTTAAGATATACCTTATGAAACCTTGGATTTACTACATCATTGGCGCTGCAATCCTGATTGCAGGAGCAGTTTTCGCTCGAGGTTTTTCGCAAGTCAGTGTTGGTACTGTGCAACGCAACCCAACCGATGCGGTGCGTTTCCCTGAAGTGCAAGGCTCGAATCTCGAGGGGCGCAAATTTAATCTACCAACTGATTTTGCCGGTAAACTCAACCTTGTAGCAATTGCTTTTTTTCAGAGCCACCAAACCCTTGTAGACTCTTGGTCGCCCGCTGTGACACGATTACTAGGCAAATACAACACCTTAAAATTCTATGAATTACCAACGCTTTCTAAGGAAAATAGTATCGCTCGAGCATTTATTGATGGTGGCATGCGCGCAGGTATTGCCAGCAAAGCCACTCGAGAAATTACGATTACGTTGTACTTAGATCGGGCTGCGTTTATTAAAGCCATTGGTGAAACATCCGATCAAACCCTAATAACACTATTGGTCAATCAAAAAGGCGATATTTTATGGCGTGGACGTGGTGCGTATAGCCAAGCTCAAGAAGAATTGCTCGAGAGAATACTCAAACAATAACTTATGGCTCGAGTGTTTTAGCACTGCTTAGCAATACTCGGTATTCATTTTTATACGTCCAAAGCGTCACCAGATACGTTGCAAAGACAATAATGCCGATGGGGATACCACCCGCTTGTGGGTTTGCTAAATGAATCAACAAAATATTGAGTGTGATTGGCGCTAGTACCAATAGCGTTAGTGGTACAAAACGGTTTAATAACAAAGCCACGCCTGCAACCATAATGATCACACCAACCAGCGTCCACATATAGCCTGTTTGGTCTAAAGCATCAATCAGTGGTACCCGCCAGTTGCTGGCGGGAATTGTGAAGTGCATGATGCCACCTGTCAGCATCAGTAACCCCAGCATTGTTTGTATGCCTGCTCGAGTGGTGTTTTTCATGGTTAGTAGCTGGTTTCTAAGATGGGGGTTTTATCAGCAAGGCTCGAGTTGGGTAAGAAAAGGCTCGAGTAATACCGACGGTATAACCATGCCAACACCAGTTGCAATGCAACTATAAAAACTGCGATTCCAATACCATCTGGGGTTGCATGAGCAAGATGAAAAAACAAGATATTCAGGGTAATCGGAGCCAGTAACACCAGTGCCAGTGGGATAAACCGACCTGCTAAAATTGCGATGCCAGCCAGAAGTTCAATAATACCAATCATTTGCCATAAATAACCTGTATTGACCATTGCTGTAATAAATTGGCTGTTGTTCATCGCGCCTTCTTTAACATTGGTGATATGGGTAACAAAGCCGAGCACCATCAGTAAACCCAGCAGTATCCGAGCAGCCCACCAAACAATTTTTGTTGTTAATGTCATATATTTTTCCTCAAACTATTCTACTAACCGATTAGTAGAATTTTTGTAGTGAAAAACACATAATCTATCCTCGAGCCATGCCGTGCCAAAACATTGCGAACATCTCTCGGTGTCCTGCTGCTGACAATCCGCCTTTTTCCATACCTCGCATAGATGAAACCAGCACACAAAAACCCAGAAACATGGAACTGGCAGCACTGACATTTTTTAACTGCACTTCTTGGCGCTCGAGTGCTAAAGCAAAAGCTTGTTTAATCGGACGGAACAACTTCTCGGTACACACTTGCTGCAATTGGACTTGTTGCTCTGGCAGTAAATACTGCTGCTCGGAACGCAAAAACCGAAACGCATCAAACATCGGTTGTGCCGATAATGCCCACGATAACGCTAAAAACTGGGCTTCACTCGAGTTCTTCGGTTTTGCAAAATGCTCGGTAATAATACCACCGTAGCGTGCAAGCATCGTCTCGAGCATAGCAACAAACAAAGCTTGTTTATTGGCAAAATGGTAAAACAAAGCAGCTTTGGTCACACCCACTTGCTCGGCAACAGTTTGTAAATTAATCGCATCGTAACCACCATGTGCATACAAACGCTCCGCCTCTAGCAATACTTGCAACCGAGTTTGCTCGCTGCGTTTTGGTGTTTTAACTAATGGCTTACTGGGCATATAGGTATATTACTTGATTCAAAAAATTCAGACAAACCGACACTGGTAAATTCTTTGCGATTTACATTGTCTATAACTATATGTAATTTCTATCTGGCATTACTTTACAAAAATTGCAGTAAACTAGAAATCGCTGCATAACAGTTCAAAAGAAAAAATTTACAACCCACCATAGAAGCGTACCTCGTTTGTTTCAAGCCAAACAATTTCTGAAGGATTCACTACGAACCGTAAAAGCCAACACTGGAGGTTATATGTTACTTCGTTATGCCGAACCCAATAAAGAACGTTTAATGGCTCGCACCCAAGCAATTCTTGGCGACCGTGTATCTGCCAAAGACTTTGCCAGTATTATTGCTGGGGATCTCACAACCATCGAGGAATTACCACAACCATTGGCGCGTCGTGTGCTTGATTTAACCCTACCAGAACAAGGTTTAGAAGCTATTCAAGGCAAAACCATTGATTTCCTCGAGGTTGCCAATTTAGATTTAGCCCGAGCTGCCTCGAGAAGTGTGATGCGTATTCAAGTTGGGCAAAGTCTTGGTACTGGTTTTATGATCAGCCCAACATTGTTAATGACTAATCATCATGTGCTACCAGATTTTATCTCTGCCAGTCGTGCCAAAATTCAATTTGATTACGAAAATGATATTCATGGCGCAATCCGCGAAATCACCGAATTTAACCTCGAGCCTAACCGTTGCTTTTTAACCAGTCCGATAGACGAGCTTGATTACACCATTGTTGCTCTTGGTACTCGTTTTCGTGGTGAAAAAGAGTTAAGCGAATTTGGTTATTTACCATTATCCGCTGCAGGCAATAAGCACGCAATTCATGAGTTCTTAAATATTATTCAGCATCCAGAAGGTTCGCCAAAAATGATTGCTCTGCGTGAAAATCGAGTTTTTGGGCGCGGAAAAAAAGGCTTTACGCTGTATTATGGTGCAGATACTCTACCTGGCTCGAGTGGTAGCCCTGTGCTCAATGATGAGTACGAAGTGGTGGCATTGCATCATGCAGGCGCACCAATGAATGATAAGACTTTTGAAGATGGTCGGCAAGCTGCTAGTGGCAACGAAGGTATTCGCATTAGTGCAATTATTGACCACTTACAAAACCAAATGCCAACACTTCCAAGCGAGGCTCGAGATTTATTGAATGCAATGATTCAAACCAAGTTTCGCGGACCGAGCTTGATGTTTGACCCTCCTTTTGAAGCGTATGCGCGTAGTCAAAAAACTTCGCAATCAGAACAAGGGGTTTTAGAAGCTGACGGTAGTGTCCGTTGGACAATCCCTGTACATCTGAGTATTAAAGTTGGTGATATTGCAGCACCAAATAAGCCAGTCACAAAAGCCATATCTCAGCCCGCTATAATCCCCCAGCAACCTGCTGTGGCACAACTCGAGAATCGTCGTCCATTGCCTGATTATGAAACGCGCCAAGGGTACGACCCAATGTTCCTTGGTGTCGAATTGCCCTTACCAAAACCCTCTAAAGTCTTAACTAAACAATTGCTCAAAATTGCAGCGAACCAAGCCAGTATCGGTGATTTAATTGGTGCACCAAAAACCGTGCTGCATTATCATCATTACAGTTTAGCTATTCATCAAGCACGAAAATTGGCTTGTTTTACCATTGTCAATATAGATGGCAGCAGCCATGTTGCAATTAAACGCGACGAAGCATTTACTCCCAGTCAAACTGTACTCGAGGCACTTGAAGGAAACGATGTTTGGATCGACGATCCGCGCATCCCGATTGGTAGTGTAACCAATCAAAAGTGGTACTCGAGTAACAGCCGTTTTTTTGATCGTGGGCATTTGGTGCGTCGTGAAGACCCAAATTGGGATCCAGCAGGCGACCGAGATTTTATTCTTAAATGCAACGATGATACCTTTCATTTTACCAATTGCTCACCACAAATTTGGTTCTTTAACCAAAGAACCAATCATTGGTTAGGTATCGAAGATTATGTCCTCGGTACAGCTCGAGCCTTTCAAGCACCGATTACTGTTATTTCGGGTCCGATTTTTAAGCCCGACGACCCTGAAATTGATCGTATGCAAATTCCACAAACTTTTTTTAAAATCATGGCATTCATTGATAGCCAAACCAATCAATTAAGCCATCAAGCTTTTTTAGCTAGCCAAGAAGATTTAATGAATATGCAACGACCCGCTCGAGAATTATTTGAAGCTCGAGAGGCAAAAATTGTTTATCCTGAAGCATTTGAAGCAGATATTCAAGAGATTGAAGCTTTAACGGGTTTACATTTTTCACTTTCCTAAAAACAAAATTTCCACCTCGAGACAATTATCTCGAGGTGGAAATTTTTATACACTTTTACGATCTAGCCGCTACGCTGTTACTTCTAGCAATTCGTGGTGGCATATCCGTCGGTACGTCGTATTCGGGTAAATGCCCTCTGCCCCGAAAAACAATTAAGGTGATATATTCAAATTCGCCGCTGCGTTCCTTGATTTCGGCTGGGTCGCTATCGCGTGCCCCTCGAGAGTATTTGATTGCTGCTGCCAGTTTCATTTTTTTATTTTCGACTGGCTCGAGGTCTCGGCGTTTATAAAAATCGCCTTTGTACCAAACACCAGCCTCGAGTTTTAGCTTTGCTCGAGTAAAAACAGTTTAAGAAAAAGGCGTTACAGTCGGCGTAACAAATCTTTGTATACGTCTTTCAAAGCGTTCATTCTCCTTGAGCGGGTCAACCCGAGGGGTAAGCATTTTGGGCTTATGGCTTAGGCTTGAGAATAGCCGCTTCAAAGTTGTTATTGGACTGGGCTAAGATGTCGCCATTGTCATTGATTTTGAGAAGGAAGGCATTTTCATAACCAGAGCCAGTCACATCAATTTTCTTGGTTGCACCATTGGTGGTGTTGTAAACGTAATACAACCTACCTTGAGGGTTTGCAGGATCATCTGTGTAAAATAGTATTTCACCATTGTTATTGACATCCATAACCTCAAAACCATTGGTATTGGCTAAAGGTTTGGGAATACTTGTAGCAGCTTGAGCGCCCGTCCAATACTTCCAATCAAAACTAAGTTTACCGTTGATGAACGCAGTTTCTTTGGCAGCAATCAACTCATTATCATTGAATACCATTGCGTTGCCCTTCTGGTTTGCTGCAAATGGCGTATATGCACCATTTTTTGAGATGCCTTCACTCCATAAAACACTTCCAGAAGCATTGACACCTCGAGCGTAATTGAATGAGCTACCACTTGCCATGACTGTTGTGCTAACGCCATTGTTCCAAATAAATGCCGAATTTTTAGTACCGAGGCTTGTTCCCAAAATTGTTCCATTGTCGTTCAGACCAACAAGAGATGCGCTGTTCGGGTCAACCAATCCAAAATCAACTTCTGTTACGGTAGAACCATTGTAGTAGACAGGCTGATTTTTCCCATCTTTGGTGGCGTAAAACATCACTTGACCACTCGAGTTGATGATTTCGCTAAAGGCAAGAATTGAGCTTCTACCGCGTAGTAAATTTCCAAAATCAGCACTTAACCCATTTGGAAAGATTATTTTCGTCAAAGAAGCTGGCGCACCAACATGGACATCTGCGTTCAAAGAACCAACATTGCTCCGCGTTGCAATCATGACCTGTCCAGCGTTGTTAAACCCAAAAGGAACAACTTGTACTGCGCCTTGCGGAGCTGGAATTTTAACCACGTCATAATTGGCTGTACCACCATTTGAACTTGTCACAGTCATACTCACGGAGTTCGAGGTGATACCACCAGCACTGGCAGTGATGTTGCTTGTGCCAGTCGCCGCACCCGTGACCACACCTGCACTCGAGACTGTTGCTTTGCCTGTATCGCTCGAGGTAAAGGTAAAGGTGGGTTGCGTAGCAAGGTTTGTACCGCTCGAGTCTTTAGCAATGGCACTGCAATTGCTGCTCGTACCAACAGCAATGCTGGTTGGGGTGCAAGTCAAAGCGATGCTCGGGAGCGTATCAGGAGGGGCAACGTTTGGAACCACCAAGCTATACGTACCAAATCCAGGAATGATGACTGTCAGAATGTTCGTGGCTGTATCAAAGGTGTACGAAATTGTGATCCAAGTGCTGCCATTAAGTTGTAATACCACAACATCAGAGATAATCGCTTGAGGGCGCAAGTGACCCAGACCAAGCGCCGCGATTTCGCTTGGCTGGAGTTTGATTTTCAGGGCGGCAGGATTGGCGAAATTACCTGTGCCACCGCCAACTGTGAAAGTCTTTCCGAGAATAAATTTTTGATTACTCGGAGCGGCTGGCGGGTTGGTGGTCTCGGTGATGGTCACAACGGTGTCCTGAGTTAATGCCCCTGTTGGGAAGACCACGCTGGCAACTCCATTGCTCGAGGTGACTGTGCCACCATTTGTGCCAATCACTGGTGTGGGGTTTGGTTGTGGACAAGCCACCAAAACTGCTGCAAGAACTGCGCTGAGGAACAACCGACGTTTCATAAAACCCTCCTTGAAATACTCGAGTCTCGAGTTGGGAGGCATTTTAAGAAGAGGGCGTTACAGTTGGCGTAACAAAATTGTTCTTGTTGTTTTTCACGGTTTCAAATTATTTTTTCAGTTTAATCTTTCTGAAGCTCGAGAGGCAAAAATTGTTTATCCTGAAGCCTTTGAAGCAGATATCCAAGAGATTGAAGCTTTAACAGGTTTGCATTTTTCACTTTCCTGAAAATAAATTTTCCACCTCGAGACAGTTATCTCGAGGTGGAAAATTTTTATCCATTTTTACGATCTGGCTGCTACGCCATTGCTTCTGGCTGTGCGTGGTGGCATATCAGTTGGTACATCGTACTCGGGCAAATGCCCACCGCCTCGGAAAACAATTAAGGTGATGTATTCAAATTCGCCGCTGCGTTCCTTGATTTCAGCTGGGTCGCTATCACGTGCCCCTCGAGAGTATTTGATTGCTGCTGCCAGTTTCATTTTTTTATTTTCGACTGGCTCGAGGTCTCGGCGTTTATAAAAATCGCCTTTGTACCAAACACCAGCCTCGAGGTTTTGGGTGGTGTTGTTACGCAGTTCGGCTGGTCGAGCACCGATTAAACGCCAGTCGAAGCGTTCGGCATTCTCGAGTGGTAAGCGTAAACCGCCGCTTTTGACAACATCGCCGCTGGTCCAACCCATTGCGCCGTGTTTGCGAAGGGCATCGTGGACTGTTTCGTGATTCTCGAGTTCAACGCTGATACTCGCGCCGAGTGGGGTTGCAAAGTGAATGGTGGTGGGCATGGTTTCTCCTGTATGAGCTGGTGAAGGGCGAGGGTTGACATGGCGTAATTAAGGATAAAAAATCATCCTTAATTACGTTAATATCATAACATGGGTTATGGCTCGAGTCAAGATAGTCGATTAAAAATAAGTTTTGCATATGTAAAGCACGATCAATCATAAACTGCACATTGAATATATACTGCTTTATGCGCGATCAAAACCAAATGCTCGAGATTATTCTTGCCACTGCCGAAAACAATCCTCGAGTTCGGGCTGTGATGCTGAATGGTTCTCGAGCTAATCCAAATGCCATACCCGATATTTTTCAGGATTTTGACATTGTGTATTTAGTAACTGAACTCGAGTGGTTTAAGCAAAACCCGAGTTGGATTGATGGCTTTGGTGAACGCATGGTGTTGCAGTGTCCAGATGATTTTGGCAATCAAACCCGAGGCAATTCGTATGCTTATTTAATGCAGTTTTTGGATGGCAACCGACTTGATTTAACATTGCAAACGGGGCAGTTTTTGCCTGATAGTCTCAGTGTTTTGCTATTGGATAAAGACAACGCCATACTGCCTTTGCCTGCTCCGCAGGATTACTTACCCGAACCACCAAATCATCAAACTTTTTTTGAATGTTGTAACGAATTCTGGTGGGTTTGTCCTTATGTTGCAAAAGGCTTATGGCGCAAAGAAGTGATTTACGCTCAACATCATCTCGAGATTTTACGCAGCCAAACGCTGAGAATGTTGTATTGGCAAGTGGGTCTGCAAACCAATTTTTCGCAACCACTCGGGAAATTAGGAAAGCACTTACGGGCGTATCTGACACCAGAGCAACACACTCTGTTGCTCGAGACGTTTAGCAATGCCGAATTTACTCAGATGTGGCAAGCATTATTTGCCCTGACCAAAATTTTTAGAAATGCCGCGCTTGAGGTTGCCCAGCACTTTTCATTCCAATACCCACTGCAAGATGACACTCGAGTTAGCCAACATTTACAGCATGTGCAAGCCCTTGCTCGAGATGCAAAAACCATGTACTGATAAAATTGGGTAGAATACCAATGATGAGCAACAAGCCCTGCATTTACATCGATGGTGAAGCTGGTACGACTGGTTTGCAGATTCGTGCTCGGTTACAACATCGCTCCGACCTCGAGTTAGTTTCGATAGACCCTGCCAAACGCAAAGATGAACTCGAGCGTAAACGCCTGTTAAATAGCGTGGATATTGCTGTACTGTGCTTACACGATAATCTGGCTAAGGAAGCCATTGCCATGCTCGAGAATCCTGCTGTGCGAGTGTTAGATGCCAGTACAGCACATCGGGTGGCGGATAACTGGGCGTATGGTTTTCCCGAATTAACAGCCCAACAAAGTGAGTTGATCCGCGAGGCACGTTTTGTGGCTAACCCTGGTTGTTATGCCCAGAATGCGATTGCTTTGTTGCGTCCGTTGGTGAACGCTGGTGTAATACCAGCAGATTACCCACTGAGTATCCAAGGTGTACAAGGGTACAGCGGCGGTGGGCGGCAACTAATAGATGCCGTTGAAGGCAAAGGCGGGGAGCATCATCTGGCAGGAGCGTACCGTGCTTACGCGCTGAGTTTAAACCATAAGCACTTACCTGAAATAACCAAATACAGTCAACTCGAGACAGAACCGATTTTTACGCCCGCTGTTGGCAAGTGGTTCAAGGGGATGTTGGTGCAAATTCCGTTGCATTTAAAGAATCTACCAAAACGCCCCAATGCTTCAGATTTACAACATATTCTCGAGGCGCATTATGCAGGGCAGCCTTTTATCAAAGTTTTACCACTCGAAGAAAATGCTGGTGCGACTAGTATTCTCGACCCAGAAACCTTAAATGGCAGTAATCAAATGGAACTAATGATTTTTGCTCATCCACAAAAACAACAAGTTTTGTTGGTGGCTCGAGCTGATAACCTTGGCAAAGGCGCATCTGGTGCGGCTGCTCAAAATTTAGATGTGATGCTTGGACTCGAGACAAACCAAGACTACGCTCTTGATGATTAAAGAGGAAAGCATTTTGCTTTCCTCTTTAATCTTTTCTTCTACCCTACTCGGCAGCTGGAGCGGGCATACCCGCTGTTGAACGTAATGGTAATTCTGGTAAAGCTAAGGTCATTAAGAACGCTAAGAATGCCACAATAACACCAAGTTTATAAATGGTGGTAATTGCGTCAGTCAGGACTTCTTTAAAGGTTTTATCGACTTTATCAATGGTTGAAATAATCGTGGTTTTTGTTGCTTGGAGATTTTTCAAGCTACTTTGGTAAATGGAATTGGCAATGGTTTTTGGTTGTGGTTGATTTTTTGCAATGGCTGCTAATGCGCTGTTAATTGCACCCGAAATTGCTTGTGGTGCGGCAGCATCTAAGTTCTTTTTGATTTCAACTAAAATGTCAGCTCGGCGATCTGGGTAAGTTAAAATAGCGGCTGGAATACTGGTTAAACGCGCTTTTAATGGGGTTGGAATGCTCGGGTTCTTTGCTAAGGCTGCTAAGGCAACAGCTGGTTTTTCAGCATTCATAGCAGCAGCAATGGCTTGGTATTGTGCCTCGAGACTTTTCCTGACTTGAGCAGCAATACCACCAGCGTTTAAAGTCTCTTTTAATTGTTGTGGAATTTGTGGATTTTTGAGTAATGCAGCTTTTGCAACAGCATCATTATCCCGAAGTGCTTTCACAATCAGATCTTGCACCCCCCGATTTTGTGCCTCGAGGAATTGCCAGAAACCACCTGCTTTCACAGCCGCTGCTAATTGGGTTTGCATTTCGGCAGGCATTTGTTTATTGGAAGCTAAGGCAGTTAAAGCTTTTAAATTATTTTTCAAAAAAGCTGCCTCGAGATTTTTTTCGGTTGCGGTAATCCCTGCAAGGGCTGTTTTCTTAACGGCTGCACCATCAAAACGCAAGTTATTATTACCACCTTCGGCATTAGCGGTTCCGCCACCAACTTGAAACTGGGCGCGTAAAGCAACAGGGACATCTTTGGTGACTTCCGTTAATTTTGGTCCAAGATTTTGCGAAATCAAATTCCCAAAAACACTAAAGAAAATCGCTAAGCCAACGCTACTACCCATGCTGCGAAAAAACGTAGCACTCGAGGTAGCCACTCCCATTTTTTGTGGTGGAGCAGCGGTTTGGATAGCAAGAGTATAGAGGGGAATACTTGGTCCTAAGCCCATACCCATAACCAGCATTTTGGCAAAAACCTCCCAGAACGTACTTTGTGGTGTTAAGGTAAAACCAGCAATCGCAAAACCAAGCATCATGATGATTAAACCAACTAGCATCAGTGGTTTATAACGTCCAAAACGGCTGACCAATTGTCCACTCATGACATTGCCAATCACTAAACCAATCACCAGTGGTAACCCCGCAAAACCACTCGAGGTAGCACTTAAACCAACCACATTCTGCATAAAAATTGGCAAGAAAATAATGGCAGCTAAGAAACCCATACCAACAATAAAAGCAGCAGCATTACCAATGCTAAAGGCTGGATTTTTAAAAAGATTCAAATCAAGCAAAGGGTCTTTAGCACTACGTTCAATCAAAATAAAAGCGATTAAACCAACCAAGGCTAAACCAAACATGCCGATAATTTCTGGGCTACCCCATAAAAAACCTGTTTCGCCAGCCCGTACAACAGTTTTACCTAAGGATAAAGCTAGCAACAAAGGAATGGTTGAAACCAGCAAAGCAACTGCGCCAGCGTAATCAATACTTGGTTTATTTTGTACTAAATTAAGGTTTGGCATTTTAGAAACAATAAAAGCAATTGCCAAAGCACCAACAGGTAAATTCACAAAGAACACCCAGTGCCACGAGAAGTTATCGGTTAAGAAACCACCAACTAGCGGACCGACCACACTCGAGAGTCCGAATACAGCGCCAAATAACCCACTGTACTTACCGCGTTCTTGAGGCGGGAACATATCAGAAATAATGGCTAATGCACTGGTAAAAAGTGCTGCACTGCCAAGCCCTTGGATGGCTCTGGCAATAATAATTTGCCAAGTATCGGCAGCCACACCACAAAAAACACTGCCTGCAAGGAAAATCGCAATACCAATTAAGAGAATGGGTTTACGACCAAAAATATCGGATAATTTTCCATAAATCGGCACCATGACGGTACTCGAGACAATATAAGCTGTGGAAACCCAACCAAACAATGTAGCTTCGATTTTTAAGTCAGCTTGAATACTTGGACCAGCTGTAGCAACAATAGTTTGGTCAAGTGCGGCAAGCAGAACACCAAGAAATGCACC
The DNA here is from genome assembly GCA_013298595.1 of Deinococcales bacterium. Classification (GTDB taxonomy): domain Bacteria; phylum Deinococcota; class Deinococci; order Deinococcales; family JAAFIG01; genus JAAFIG01. Next base: position 92,106 of record JAAFIG010000010.1, read on the forward strand.
AATTAAAGTAAACATTTTTTGTTGTTGCGTAAGTTGCGGAATTTGCGGTATTGGGAAACTCGGGGCGGACATACGGACTCCTTTGTGACTAAATGGCTCGAGATTAGTCGGTATCTGAGACAAATTGGGCTTGGACATTACTGGTCATGGTTTGCATGGTCTGAGCAAAATGCTCGAGTTCAGTAGCTGGAATATGTTCTAGTGCTCGTAAAATATGGTTACCAACACCGTGACGCATTTTTTCGACTGTAGCTTTGCCATGTTCGGTTAGTAAAACGCGAATTCTGCGTGAATCTTCGGTATCTAAACTGCGAGTGACTAAGTGTTTTTCCTCGAGTTTCTCGAGAATACGGCTGATGTCTGATGGATTGGTGGCTAAGCGAGTACAGATCAGTTTCGGGTATTCAATGCCTTCAAAAATTGCGGTCAATGCCAGAAAATCCTTAAATTCTAAATCCAATTCTCCAATCACTTTTGGCATGATTCGTTGGCGCATGAGTTGCCCAAATGTCCACCAAGACTCGAGTAACGCTTGCGCGTGGGCGCTGCGTTTTAAGTTTGTGTCTTTGCTGGGTATTTTTGCCACAAGATTATTGTAATCCAAAATAGTTTCAAAATGCAAATAAATAAGATGGCGTATTGTCATATCCATGCCAATCCAATTTTGAACAGCAAGCAACCCAGTTGTAGAATCCAAGTTCAAGGTTTGTATATGTCCAACTCTATGAAATCTGTTTTACTCGAGGCATTCCAAGCAGCTGTAGCCGCTGCTCAACCTGCTGCTGCCATCCCATTGCACTTACCCAGCCCACCCAAAGGCAAAACCATGATTATTGGTTTTGGTAAAGCCGCTGCAACAATGGCTCGAGCCTTAGAGCAACATTATCCAGCGCCTCTCGAGGGAGTGGTGGTCACACGTTACGGACATATTCTCGAGCCATGCCAACAGATTCGGGTACTCGAGGCAGCCCACCCAATCCCTGATGCAAATAGTGTTTATGCAACTCAGCAAATTCTTGCGGCTGTGCAAAATCTACAACCCGAAGACTTGGTTATTTGCCTTGTTTCAGGTGGTGGAAGTGCCTTACTTTGTGCACCCGATGGTATTACTCTCGAGACAAAAAAACTGGTAACACAAGCATTACTTTCCTCGGGTGCAAGCATCCAAGAAATGAACGTGATTCGTAAACACCTTTCCTTAGTCAAAGGTGGGCGCTTAGCCGTTGCTTGCCAACCTGCTCGAGTTCATACCCTAATTGTCTCGGATGTGGTTGGTGATGATTTAAGCAGCATTGCTTCAGGCGCAACCGTACCAGACCCGAGCACCTACGCCGATGCCCTCGAGATACTGCAACGTTACAGCATCAACATCCCCGAAGTGCAATACCTGCTCGAACATCGAATGCACAGCGGTACTGATACGCCAAAAGCAAATCATGCAGCCTTTACTCGAGTGACAAACAATTTAATTGTCACCAATGGCATTGCCTTACAAGCCATCGAAAAAACGCTGACTCAACACAGTATCCAATCACAAATTCTTTCTGATAGCATCGAAGGTAATGCTCGAGTCGCAGCCCAAAGCCACGCACAAGCCTTAGAAAAACTCGAGCCAAATACTGCCCTATTATCTGGAGGTGAAACCACTGTGCTTGTCCAAGGTCATGGGCGCGGCGGACGCAACTTAGAATTTATACTAGCCCTTGCCCTCGAGCAACCCAATTGTTATGCCTTAGCTGCCGATAGTGACGGTATAGATGGCTCGAGCAATGCTGCAGGCGCGATCATTACCCCAGATACCCTGAATCGAGCTGCGGCACTGGGGTTAGATGCCAAAGCGTATCTCGAGAATAATGATGCACACACATTTTTCGAGCATTTAGGCGATTTAGTCATAACAGGTGCAACAGGAACAAATGTGAACGATATTCGTATTCTGATTCAAGCCTAAATAGAACCTCTATATTTAAAAATTGCCTTTCAGACATAGCTTCCACTATTCTCGAGTCTTTACAACTGGCAGAGTACTTTCGTTTTGATACTCCCGAACCAATTAAGTATTGGCATTTTTGCAAACATCGTAGTAACTGCACTTGTTTTCTAGCCTTGCAAAACGTAACCTGCCAATCATGAAGCAATACCCTCTTCCCGCTGTCGCTGCTTTAATTGCCCATCAAGGCAAAGTGTTAATTGTTCGCACCCACAAATGGAATGGATTATGGGGTGTCCCTGGTGGCAAAATAGATTATGGCGAAGACACTTTAACTGCTCTGGCTCGAGAGATGCGTGAAGAGGTTGGGTTGGAAATTCGAGATGCAGTTTATGCGTTTTACTCCGATATTATCGAGGATGCAAATTTTTATAAACCCGCACATTTTCTCAGTCTCGAGTTTGTTGCGTACTCAGATTCGGATGCAGTTGTGTGTAATGAAGAAATTGCCGAATTTGCTTGGGTCAGTCTGCAACAAGCTTTCGAGTATCCTGTGAATGTGTACACGAAACGCTTACTCGAGTGGTGCATCGAACATCACTTTCCGGTATTGGTATGAAAACGGCTTTAGTGACTGGCGCAGCCAAAGGGATTGGTAAAGCTATTGCTTTGCGGCTGGCTCGAGATGGGTATAGCGTAGCAGTGCATTATCACACTTCACAAATCGAAGCTGAAAAATTGGTCAAAGAACTCGAGACATTTGGTGTTCAAGCCATTGCTTTACAAGCTGATATCCGCGACTCGAGTCAAGCTGAAAATCTGGTACTCACCACTGCTCGAGAACTGGGTGGGCTAGGGGTGCTTGTCAATAATGTTGGTAATTACATCAAAAAACCGTTGATGGATTTAACTGTTTTAGATTGGCACGAAATGCTGAACAGCAATCTCAATAACACTTTTTATATGTGTCATGCTGCTCTGCCAATCATGCGCCATCAGCGCTATGGCAGGATTATCAATTTAGGATTTGCTGGTGCTCAAAATCTCGAGGCTCGTCCGCATATTTTGCCGTACACCATTGCAAAAACAGGGGTGATTTTACTGACCAAAAGTATTGCTAAAACCGAAGCGGCTAATGGCATTACTGCTAACGTGGTTAGTCCTGGAGTGATCGAAAATAGTGTTTCTAAACCACTCGAGTTGATTCCTGCTGGGCGGCTTGGTTCATTCGAGGAATTAGCTGATGCCGTGATGTACTTTTTGCAACCCAACGCGGCTTACACCACTGGGCAGATTCTCGAGGTCGCAGGTGGTTTTAATTTATAACAGCTCGAGCTGCTGTTATAAAATTTTGAATTTTTGTTGCATCTTTAATACGAACAATACTCTCAACACCACTGGCAACATCCACTCCCCAAGGCTGTAAGGTTTGCACCGCCGCAGCCACATTCTCTGGGGTTAAACCACCCGCCAGTAACCAGCGCCGCCCTTGCAAGCTCGAGGTATCCAGTACAGACCAATCAAAGGTTTGTCCTGAACCACCCTCGAGACTATCTATCAACAGTGTTTGTGCTACGGGTAAAGCCGCGCTAAAAGCTACCACACGAATCACAGGAATATGCGTTTCGACCAGTGCAGCAAATTCATCAGATTCATGCCCATGCAATTGCACTGCACTAAGTTGTACAATTTGTGCTACACGCAAAATTTCCTCGAGAGGTGCATCTCGAAAAATGCCTACTCTCGAGATCAACGCACCTACATGCTTAGTTATGTTGGCTGCCTCTTCGGGCAAAATAAAACGCTTAGTATTTGGTACAAAATTTAAACCAATCGCATCTGCCCCAGCGCTTTCGGCAACCAGCGCATCCTCGAGCCGTGTGATACCACAAATTTTGATTCGCAAAGTCATAAAAGCATTCTACCCTTACAATGAGTGATGCACCCTTTACTGCGTTTTTTGATTGCCCCACCACTCGAGGAAAATCTCGAGCGTTTAACAGCTGCGGTGAGTGAAAAAACCGTGTTAATAACAGGTGCATCTTTTGGTATTGGCGAGGCAACAGCACAATTACTTGCCAGTGCAGGTGCAACAGTTTTACTACTGGCACGCACCACAGAAAAACTCGAGAGCCTTGTGCACACCATTAGTAGCAGCGGCGGTACAGCCTTTGCTTACTCCGTGGATTTAAGCAAACTCGAGGATATTAAAAGCATCATGGCACAAATTCAACTCGAGCATCCACAAATTGATATTGTTATTTGTAATGCTGGAAAATCTACTCGTCGTAAAATCACGGATTCTTTTCTTCGTAACGACCTCGAGCGTTTAATCGCACTGAATTTCTCGAGTCCAAGCTCAATGCTACTGTGTTTATTGCCACGAATGCTCGAGCAAGGCGGTGGGCAAATTATTAATGTTTCCACTGTTTCGGCAAAGTTACCCGGTGTGCCAATGTGGGCAGCCTATCAAAGCAGCAAAACAGGTTTTGATCTTTGGCTTCGTGCTGTTGCTAACGAATTACGACCACAAAAAATTCTAGTCTCGAGTATTTATATGCCTTTGGTCCGAACCCGTATGAGTTCTGCTCATCAATTTGCTAATGCACCTGCTTTAACACCACTCGAAGCTGCACAGACCATAGCGTATGCCATTGTAAAACGCGTCCCTCGAGTTGCACCGTGGTGGTTGCGCTGGGCAGAATTGGGTGCTGTGATTCTCGAGTACCCTGTGCAACTTTTATTAACTTGGTTATTTCGGTATAGCGTCTCGAGAGCAGAAAAAAATACATAAGGCGAATTGTCATGATACTGAACGATTTACGATTTGCTTACCGCGCATTAAAACGCACAGGTGTTCTTGGTTCATCGCCACTACAACAACTGATTAGTTTGCTGCGTTGCTATATTGCTTATGGCGTATCACTTTACACAATTTTAGCATGGGCAGCTCAACGTTATCCAACAAACACGGCTGTGCAAACCGAAAAAGAAAGTATCAATTTTTCCAGATTATTACTGAGGACTGAAGAACTGGCAAAATCGTTAGATGCCAGTGGTTTGCAACCAAAACAAACTGTAGCATTACTGATGCAAAACAATTTGCATTTTATCGAAAATATTCTTGGCTGTGCTCGAGTTGGTGCCAATATTCTTTTACTGAACACAAAATTCTCGAGTGCAGAAATACAAGATGTATTCCAAAATCAAGCAATTCATTTGATTATTTGCGATACCGAATTACAACATTTACTGCCAATGAACACAAAAATTCCTCTGCGACTTAGCCACACTCGAGATGGTAACCCTCAAAAAAAATTATCAAAGCGCAAAGCAGGAAGCATTTCAATACTCACATCAGGTAGTACAGGACGTGCTAAAGCAATTCGCCGTAAACCCAAACCAAAAGCCGTCCTGCAAACGCTAACATTTTTACTCGAGCAATTTTCGTTGCAATCCGAACAAAAAATCTTACTCACACTACCAATGTTTCATGGTCACGGCTTAGCAACACTGCTGTTAAGTTTAGTCACAGGTTCGACTTTGCATATTTTTAACCAAGGCAACACAAAAAACTTTCTCGAGCGCATCGAAAAGTACAACATTAATGTGCTGGTATTAGTACCAACAATTTTGTATCGTATCCTCGAGCAAACCCTAACACCAACAAGTATCACCACGATTATCAGTGGTTCAGCACCACTCAGTCCAGAACTGGTAGTCCACACCACCAAGCGATTTGGTCATGTGCTGTTTAACATTTATGGCTCGAGTGAAGCAGGTATTATTGCCGTTGCCACCCCCACAGATTTAGCGCAAAACCCGAGCACCGTTGGCAAACCATTACCTCATACAAAAATACAACTCCTCGAGGATCAAGAAATCCAAATTCACAGCGACTTTGCCAATGCAATCATCAACACAGGCGACCTTGGTTACCTCGAGCATCACCGCTTATTTTTACTTGGCAGAAAAGATGATCTGATTATTTGTGGAGGCGAAAATATATACCCAGAGCAACTCGAGCAAAAAATTCTACAACTCGAGCAAATTGCAGAATGCGCGGTCAAAGGCATACCCGATGACGAGTACGGACAAGCTATTCACTTATTTGTCGTACTAAAAAACAATGCCACACTCGAAGCACTCGAAGCTGATTTACAACGCATTTTACCTCGAGCTTCACGCCCAAAACGTATATCTGTATTGCTCGAATTGCCCAAAAATGCTATCGGCAAATTACAACGACATCGGCTGGATAGTTAGATACCACCACGTGCGACACTCAAACGTGTCGCTCCAAATAATAAACATGCCATTTCTCGAGTAAAAACCCGAGCGCCAAAGCGCTCGGGTTACACGCAAAATTTAGGTGTTGCTGTATAAAATAGCGCGTTTGACTTGTCCAATCACATCAGTAATCGGAATATCTCGAGGGCAGGCTTCGGTGCAGTTATAGGCGGTGCGGCAACGCCAAACGCCTGTGTTTTGGTTGAGCATGGCAAGCCGAGCTGCGCCACCTTTGTCTCGAGAGTCAAAAATAAAACGGTGGGCTTGCACAATCGCGGCAGGTCCGAGGTAACTGCCATTAACCCAGAAAATTGGACAAGATGTTGTGCAGCAAGCACAAAGAATACACTTGGTGCTGGCATCGTAGATTTCGCGGTCTTCGGGGCTTTGCAAGTGCTCTCTGGCGGGCATGGCATCGTCATTAATAAAAAATGGCATGACGGCTTCGTAACTTTCAAAGAACGGAGTCATGTCCACAATTAAGTCTTTTTCGACACTTAAACCTCGGATTGGTTCGACCGTCACGGTATTACCGCCCAAATCCATCATCAGCACTTTGCAAGCTAACCGATTCTTCCCGTTAATCAGCATCGCATCCGAACCGCAAATACCATGAGCACAAGAACGCCGAAACGATAAACTGCCATCTATTTCCCATTTGATTTTATGCAATACATCCAGCACTCGGTCTTTGGCATCTACCTCGAGTGTGTACTCCGCCCAGTACGGTTTTTTATCCTTCTCAGGATTAAATCGGTGAATTTTGAATACAGCTTGCATAGTAACTCCTTCAGAAAGAGGAGAGCGAAAGGAGGAAAGTTAAACTATTTTATCTTTTCTCTTTCTGCTTTCCTCTGCTTTCAATACGTTCTTGGTTTTGGTTCGTATTTGCCAAGCACAACGTCTTTCCATTTGATTTCGGTTTTACCCGGCTCGAGTTGGTAGCACATGGTGTGTTTGAGGAATTCGGTGTCGTTGCGTTCGTTGAAATCTTCTCGAGCGTGTGCACCTCTGGATTCACGGCGGTTCAGAGCGCTGTGTACAAGCGCTTCGGCATTGTCGAGTAAAAAGCCAAGTTCAATCGCTTCGAGTAATTCGGTGTTGAATTTTTCACTGCGATCAGAAATTCCAATGTTTTGGTAACGAGCAATTAAGCCTCGGAGAATTTCGACTTGGGTGGACAGGGTTTCTTCGGTACGGAAAACACTGGCGTTGTCCTGCATGGATTGCTGCATTTCCAAACGAATTTTTGCCACGCTTTCTTTACCACTGGCATTGCGAATTCGGCTAACCAAATCGGTGGCTCGAGCATCCGTATTTTCGGCAATCGGCTCGAGTGTAGCCGTATTAGCGTATTTGGCAGCCGCTACTCCTGCACGTCGCCCAAAGACAATCAGGTCGCCAAGGCTGTTGGTACCAAGTCGATTTGCACCATGCAAGGAAACACAGGCAACTTCGCCAGCGGCGTATAAACCACGCACTTTTTGCTCGTTGGTTGTACCCCAAATCACTTCGCCATTGAGCGTAGTTGGGATACCACCCATGGTGTAATGAGCGGTTGGTTGAATTGGCACAGGTTCTTTGGTTGGTTCAACCCGCAAATACGTGCGACTAAAATCCATGATGTCGGGCAAGCGTTCCTCGAGGATTTTAGGGTCTATATGCGTCACATCTAAATGAATGTAATCTTTGTTTGGTCCGCAACCCCGACCTTCTCGGATTTCAAAGTACATGCTTCTCGAGACAATATCGCGTGGCGCAAGGTCTTTGATAGTTGGCGCGTAGCGTTCCATAAAACGTTCACCGCTGGCATTGCGTAAAATACCACCTTCACCACGGACACCTTCGGTTAACAGCACACCGAGTTTGTACAAACCCGTGGGGTGAAACTGATAGAACTCCATATCCTCGAGTGGAATGCCTCGACGATACGCAATGCTGGTTAGGTCGCCCGTTAAAGCATGGGCATTGGAGGTTACTTTGAACATCCGTCCGTTGCCACCTGATGCCAGTACCACGCTTTTGGCATGGAAAGTATGGATTTCGCCTGTGGCAAGCTCGTAAGCCACCACGCCCTTACAGGTTTTACCATCTATATCGTCATCGAGAATTAAATCCAGCACCACATATTCGTTGTAAAACGTGACACCATGCTTAATGCTTTGCTGGTACAGCGTTTGTAAAATCATATGCCCAGTGCGGTCGGCAGCATAACAAGCTCTGTGCACAGGGGCTTTCCCAAATTCTCTGGTATGCCCACCAAAGCGGCGCTGAGCAATTTTACCATTGGGCAAACGACTAAATGGTAAACCCATATGCTCGAGTTCAAGCACTGCTTCGATCACGTCTTTGGCAAAAATTTCGGCAGCATCTTGGTCGGTTAAGTAATCACCACCTTTGATGGTGTCAAACATATGCCATTCCCAATGATCTTCGTCTACATTACCAAGGGCGGCTCCAACACCACCTTGGGCTGCGCCTGTGTGCGAACGGGTCGGGTAGAGTTTAGAAATCACTGCCACTGTACCTTGGGCATTTTGTTTAGCATACAAAGCAGCCATTAAACCGCTGCCACCTGCGCCAACCACAATCACATCGTATTTATGAACTTGCATACATCTCCTTGTTCGTTGCTGATACGAGTTGCTTTATCCCACACCTGGTACGGGAATTTTGACAATCAGTGCGAGTAATCCAAAAACCAAAGCAGCCCCGATTAGGGTATATGCAATACTTTTCATCCAGAATCTGGCAACAGGGTTTTTAGCGGTGGCGTCGTCTATCACATAACGTAAACCATTACCACCATGCATCATGCCTAAGCCAAGCAAGGCAAATAAGTACAGTTTATTCCACCAATCGGCATAACTCGAGGCGACAGCTTCGTAATCCCAGCCTGCTTCATCAGTTGCGATATGGTTCTTAAATAAATGAAAGAGTGTTAGTAAAACCAAAGCTGTACCAGATAAGCGCATAAAAACCCACCAGACAAGTTCTGGGTTGCTTTTAGCTTGGGCTTTGGCATCACGGAAAGAACGGGCTTTAATTGCCATTTTCATCGCCCCCAAATTGTTTTATAGGTAAAAATGTCTGGAAATAAGCGCGGCAAATTAGCATACAACGTTAAAAGCATAAATAAGGCTGCCATCACCAAAGCTGCGTACCAAAGTTGGCGTTGGTATTTGACACCCCAACTTGTAAAATCCATTGCCACAATACGTAAACCATTAAACGCATGGTAAGCAACTGCTCCCGCTACACCAATTAAACCTAAACGAAACGGCATTAGTTCGTAGAGTTTATGAACGGCTCCGTACACTTCTTCACCAAGCATAGTTGAGCCTATTGAAACAGTGTGTAGAATCAGGTACAGCAAAATGGCGACACCAGATAAGCGATGCAGAAAAAATGCCCATTGTCCTTCTCGACCTTTGTACATATTCCCTCCTTGTGGGAAAATTGTTTAACTAGGTTAAATATATCAGATTTGTATTCTTTGAAACAGTGACCCACGCCAAGTATACGCAATTTGTCAATAACAAACCCAGACTCAGCCCAAAGCTCGAGTCGAAAAAGGAATACTGTGTCCTACTGCGTTATGACTTGTATGGCATGCTCGAGCATTTCATCAGTAATTTGAAAATGCGTCACTAAACGCACCAAATCCTCGGTCATCATTCCTGCTCGCACACCTTGCGCTGCCCATTGCTCGAGACGAGCTGGTGCATCTGATAAACGAATGTAAACCATATTGGTTTGGACTCGCTCGAGATCAATTTCAAATCCTTTAGTGGCTAGGTAGTGCCCAAGGTGCTTAGCTTGGGCATGGGTTTTCTCGAGTAAACTTTGATGATTGGTTAAAGCGTACATGCCAGCTGCTGCTAACATACCCGCTTGGCGCATACCTCCACCCAACATTTTGCGGTAACGATGACATTCTTTAATAAAGGCTTTGGAACCTGCGATCAGACTACCAACAGGCGCACCCAAACCCTTAGATAAGCAAACCGCTGCACTATCAAAATGCTGCATCATGACTCGAGGTTCAATATGTAAAGCAGTCAAAGCATTCCACACCCGAGCACCATCTAAATGCAGCGGAATACCTTCTTCAAGCGAAATAGCCCGAATTGCAGCAATTACATCCAGTGGCACCACCGTACCCCCAGCCCGATTATGCGTATTCTCGAGGGCAATTAACCCACTGGGGCTTTGATGCACACTGCGCCGAATGGCTTTACGCACCTCGAGTGGGTCAGGCACACCCTTAGGGGCTGGTACAAAACGCGGCACTACCCCCGCAAAAGCTGCCATCATACCCAATTCGTACTCGTAAATATGCGCTCCTTCGGTACAAATCACTTCTTGTCCACGTTGTGTATGAGCAGCAATGGCAATTTGATTGGCTTGCACTCCGCTGGTGGTAAACAAAGCAGCTTCAAAACCCAGCAAATCTGCTACAAGTTCTTGCAAGGCATTGACGGTTGGGTCTTCGCCGTAGACATCATCACCAACCGCTGCCTCAAGCATCACCTGACGCATTTGCAAAGTGGGCACTGTCACTGTATCGCTTCGTAAGTCAACAATCATAAATTACTCTACCGTACTCGAGCCAACAGCGTCAGCAAGATGTATTATCAACCTAAGATGGCGCGAATTTGGAAAGAACAATTACCAAAAACCAAACTCCGACCACGCTGGAAATACCATGTACAGGTCTGCAGTTTTACTTTTGAATTCTGGGATTTAGCACAAGTACAAGCCACCCTCGAGTTTTACCAACAAAAAACCCATCCCAGCTCGAGATGGGCTAAACCCAAATCCTTACAAAACGAGCGTTACTCTGCCAGCAGACGCGCCGAAACACTGCGTTGGGTTCGCGCCGAAGGATATGTGGTACAACGTTGGTGGGAACGCTTACCGATGCGTTTACAACAGAACAATAAACGCTTAAAAGTAATTAAAGCCTTACAACAAGCGCTAACAGAATTTACAAAAACCGAGTTTTCCTAATCTTTGTGCGTTCACACCAAATACAATGCACACATTTTCATGTAGACTAACCCTCGTGGAGTACACAAGTCTTGTTTGGCACTTAAAAAGCACCAGTCTATTCGAGGATTGGGAGCTTGATGATTTAGTAAAATTATCGCGTACCACACCATATCGTCGGTTTGCGGCGGGTGAGATTATCTACCACATGGACGACCCAGCCGATGCTATCTATTTCCTGCGTAATGGCTTAGTCAAAGTTTCTAAATTATTCCCAAATGGCAAAGAAGCCATTTTAGGTGTCGTTGGACAATACGGCGCATTTGGCGAATTGTTACTAACACCCGAAGAGCAACGCCCACACCAAGCCGAAGCCATCGAAGATACTGTACTCATTACGCTTCCTCGAGAAGAACTCGAGAATTTACTACGTGAACGCCCACCACTCGCCTTGAAATTTATTCAACTCATGGCACAACGCCTCTTTGAAACCCAATCTTGGCAAGCCGAAGTCAGTGCTTTTAGCGCCCCAGCTCGCTTAGCCAGTTTGTTATACCGTTTTGCTCTCGAGTTTGGAAAACAAGGCACAGACGGAGTACGCATCCACTTAAAACTCACCCAAGAAGACTTATCACGTATGATTGGTGCAACTCGAGAAACCGTATCACACAGCTTAAACCGCTTAAAACGCGAAGGCGCAATTGCCCGCACTCGAGCACCATTCATTGTGAATTCCGAGAAACTCGAGGCATTCATCGCTGCTGACGAGTGAACCATGTATATCTTGTACTTAGAAGTGACCCTGCCAGGAGTGGCAGACCCCGCTGCTATGGACGCATTACGCCACCTCGGAAGAATCTTTGATACTGTCGAAGGTGTTATCAGCACACGCTTACTCCGCAACACCGAAGACCAACGCGTCATACTGCTTGAGGTTGCCAGCAAAGGCAATTTACTCGAGACAGTCCGCAAAGCAGATTTAACACTGGATAATGTGAAAACTCGAGTGTGGGCATTTGAAGTGCTGAGCGAACCAAGCAGCAAACCAAGTGCCTAGAAAACTTGTGCTCGAGAGATGGATGAGGAATAAATCTTGATACTTTATGATTCACCTCGCCTTAAAAACTTTGTTAATTGCTTGGCGCACATCCACAGGGGTTAAACCTGCTCCTAAAAACTTGCTTTCATTTTCCAACCACACCTCGAGTAATAATCGTGCGTTGTTCTGATTGCCTCGAGTACCATCAAGTGTGCCGCTGTTGCCAACGTATCCGATGATGTCGCCGCGTTTGACTATGCTGGCATAAGTGAGGTTCTCGGCAATTTTGGAGAGATGCCCGTATCGTGTCACCATACCGTTGCTGTGGAGTAAATGGACTTGCCTGCCGCGTAGTACGTTCAGGTCGTCTAAACTTGCGCCATCCTTGACTTTCTCGAGTAGTTTGAGGAATTCGGCTGTGGTTAATTCTTTGAAGTTGCTGACCAGTAATTTGATTTTGCCATCTGCTACGGCTTGTACAGGCATCCCATAAGTAACACGCACACCAGCGTCTACACCCGTAAAAACCATACCTTGCGATACGCCTCGGCGGTATGGTCGGGGGGCATTGGGTAGGTTATCCACATTTTGTGGCACGGTTGCACTAAGAATGGGGAAGATTAACTTGGCATTTTCAAAAGCAGCGGCTTTTTCAAAAACAGCAAGTTTGGCTCGGCTTTGGGTTAATTGTGCAGTAGCACTTTGCCATTGAATGGTTGCAAATACCGAGTAAAGTAATAATCCAAGTAAAACATACCAACCAGGTCGAACTCGAGACCAAGGTACTGTACGCAAAAAACGTTGGGTTTCTTGCCAAGCTCGAGTCAGGTAACGCTGTGCACTTGGAATGCTTTTACTGAACCAAGCACGAATTTGTTGCATCGGCTCTGATGGATTCACCCTTTCACTTTACAGCCAATAACTGAATGCTTGCTTAGATTTTTCATATTCTTTGTAAACGCCAAGTTTTTGGGCGGCTGCGTTGCTCTCGGGGACGCACCGTACGTTCTCGGCGTTCCGAAACCAGAATGGCAACCCGTTCTCTCGAGATGACTCTGTAGGGCTGGTCGGGGATATAAGCAGTGACAATATCTAACCAGCGATACGGCGAGTAATCCACAACCACATGCAATGGAATGTGTAACTGTGGACTAAACGAAATATAACCAAGTACCAGCATCCGACAATCTTCTGGGTACACTGCTAACTCGCGTCCGTTCTCGAGTACATGTACCATGTCCGCTTCGGTGAAGCCTTCAGCTCTGGCATGCCGAGCCGCGTGGCTTTTCACGGAATAGCGTCCGTGCCACAGGAGTTCTTGAAGGTCTATGAGGCTTTCTCGTCTCATGGTTATCCCCCTCGCGTTTCACACTTTTTAAGAAAAAGCCCCTCGCGCATATTTGCGCGGGGGGTGATATGTGAAGTCGCGTAACCCTTAAAAGGTCATACTAAGAGTATAGCAAGAGTCTCGTAAAAATGCCACTCATTTGCGATGAGCTGCTACCAGACAGTAGACTGCTGCTCTCATGTCACGTATTGCTTTTCAAGGAGTTCCTGGCGCGTATGGCGAAATTGCTGCTCGAGCCGCCCACGACAATGCCGAACCAATTGGTTTTCCAACCTTCCATGAGGTTTTAGAGGCGGTTGCGACCGAAGCTGCTGATTTTGGTGTGATTCCTGTGGAAAATAGTTTAGCGGGTTCGGTTTTACAAGCCGTGGATTTACTCCCCGATACCGATTTGCAAATTATTGGTGAGCGTATCGTTCGGGTTAATCATCAATTACTGGCATTACCTGGAGTGAAACTCGAGGATATCCGCCGTGTGTATTCGCATCCGCAAGCCTTAGCTCAATGTGATGGGTTTTTAGCTAAACACCATCTTGTACCAGTCAATGCTTTTGATACGGCAGGGGCAGCTGCCGAACTTCGTGCTCGAGGTGCCCGAGATGAAGCTGTCATTGCTAGTCAAAGAGCAGCTGAGTTATACGATTTAGATATTCTAGCAGCAGGTATCGAAGATGAAACTTTTAATTTCACTCGGTTTTTAATGTTCTCGAGATTGCCAATAGCAATGCAAAATTCGCCTTATAAAACCAGTTTGGTTTTTGCTGTGCGTCACACACCAGGTTTTCTGCTCGAGACGCTGAATTTACTCAAAGGTATTAACTTAACCCGTATTGAATCCCGACCTCGCCGCGACCGAGCATTTTCTTATTTAATTTACTTAGATTTTGAAGGTGGTATGCACGAACCACACATCGCCAGTGCTGTGCAAGCTGTGATTGCAACAGCCAGTTTTGCCAAGGTAATTGGCTCTTACCCTCGAGCTGAATTACCAGAATGATTAAAATTAAAATTGTTGGTTAGTGCAGAGTTATTTTTCATCAAACGTCCTATACTTTTACAATGAATACTCGAGCGGTTTTGGGTCTAACGGCAGCCTCTTTGGTTTTGCTTGGTTCAGCTGTAGCTGGGGTGCGTTTTTTCGGGGTTGGTCAAACCCGTCCTGTACAGCAACTAGCTCATGTCAAACATGGTATGGCAAATCCGCGAGAGGTGCTGAGTAAGTTGCCACCTTTGCTGCCATATATCCCCAATTATTATTCGCATGTCCGACCAATTCTCGAGCAAAAATGTGTGGGTTGTCATACGCAAAATGGGATTGCACCAATGGTCTTAAATTCGCCCGAAATGGCAGTCAAGTACGCTCGAGCTGCTCAACTCGAGGTACAAGCCAAACGCATGCCACCGTTTTTGCCGGGGGGTGAATCCCCAGCTTTTCGGGATGATGCAAGGCTTTCTGAAAACGAAATAGCGATTATTGCCAATTGGTCTTGGGCTGGAGCGCCGCTGGGTAAACTCGAGAATGCTGCGCCTGTACTGGCTCGAGCACCTGCGCCAAAATTTGATTTAACTGTCGATATTGGCAGGGATTTTCAGCCACAGTCGGATTATTCGGACGAGTATCGTTGTTTTTTAATTGATCCACAACTGACCGAACCGCGTTGGATTAAAGGCTACGATGTGCTGCCCGGCAATCGGCAAATTGTGCATCATGTCATTGCCTATCAGGTCACTGGGCGTTTTGTTGAAGAAGCCAAGCAACTCGAGGCAAAGCAAGATGGTCGTGGTGGTTGGACATGTTTTGGTGGTCCAAATATTGGCACCGATGCTTTGCGTGATGTAGCGTACCGAGCTGCGTTATCTGGGGAAAGTTCGACGGCAACCTCAGGTGGCAATATCGAAGTGCCAAATGGCTTGCTGGGCTATGTTGGCTCGTGGGTACCCGGCGTTTCTGGGGTGCGTTTTCCCGAAGGTACGGGTGTGCTGCTGCGACCCGGTGCAAAATTGGTGGTGCAAGTGCATTACAATTTACTGGCTGGCAATGGCAAAGATCGCACAGCATTTGCTTTTCAATTTGCTGACAAAAACACGCAACTTAAACCACTGGGGTTGCTTGGCTTAGCCTCGCCTGTCGAAATTCCTTGCGCTGGTGCCTACCCAACCGATCCAACCGACCCGTGTCACCGAGAAGCAGCTTACAAAGCTGTCGAAGCGTATCAGGAACCGTGGCTGACAGGTTTATTCAAAGGTGGTTTATTACAAACGTATTGTAAGCAAAGTTTGCCAACCCGTGGCTCGAGTGGCAAAGTGCAAACAACTTGCGATTTCCCTGTGTCGAAAACGCTTTTGGCTTTGGGTACGCAAGGGCATATGCACACTCGAGGGGTGAGTTTAAAAATCGAGGTCAATCCTGATTCGGTGCAGCGCAAAGTGGCGTTGGATATTCCGCGTTACGATTTTCATTGGCAGAGCAGTTACTTTTTTGCCAAACCATTGCGGCTCGAGAAAGGTGATGTGGTACGGATGACGTGTGTTTTTGATAATTCTGCTGAGATGCAACCGTGGCAAAATGGGGTGCAACAAAAACCGCGTTATATTGTTTGGGGTGAAAGTACGCAAGATGAAATGTGTGTTGGGAATTTACAAACTATCGCGGCGAATTAAATGAAAGTATTGCGTTTTTCAGACGCTTTTTTATTTTTCTTTGCACTGTTAGCGGTCTTATGGTGGCTCATGCCAATTCCCAATACCCTGATTGAGTCTGTGTACTCGAGAGGGCTTTTTCGATTTGTGGCAACGGTGCTGATACCGCTCAGCGACTGGTTACCGATTTCGTCGGCAGGGTTGATGCTGGCGTTTACTCCAATTGCATTGATCATTTTTTTTTGGCGAAGGCGCAAGAAAATTCGTTTCTCGAGTTGGCAAATTTGGTGGCGAGTTCCACTGGTTTTGCTGGCTTTGTATGGTGTGTTTGTACTCTGTTGGGGAGCCAATTATCGGCGTTTATCAATCGAAAAATTGTATGGTTTAGAAACACAAAAAGTGCAAGCAAGCAATCTCGAGGCAGTGGTAACAGATTTACTTTTGGTTTTGCAAACAAATGCGGATGCTCCTCGAGAGGCAGCCCAAGCCCTCGCAGCGATTCGTCAGGCAATCTCGAGCGAAGTGACCAAAATAACGGGCAGTACACCTACGCTACCAACTCGAGTTAAAAGCACACCCGCTGGGCTATTACTTATCCTTAAAACCGTTGGTGTAGTTGCCCCGTGGACCCTCGAGGCACATGTGGATGCTGCTTTACCCGAGGCAATAAGGCTGGCTGTTGCCGCACACGAATTGGTGCATACCACTGGTTTTGCTGGCGAAGCTGATACCGATTTTGTGGCTGTGCTGGCAGGTTTACAAGCTGATAATGCCTATGCTAAGTACGCTGTGGCATTGTTGTATTTTGCTAAAACCATTGGTGATATTCCACGCCAACAACAAGAAAAACTTATTCAACAATTACCTAAACAAGCCTTCGAGGATTTTGCTGCGTTACGAAAAGCCAATGCAACCTATTCCTTACCGCTGATTGGAGAACTATCGCAGCTGTTGTACGGCAATTACTTGCAAAGCCAAGGGGTCAAAGCGGGCATTGGGGATTACTCGAGAATTGGGCGTTTACTGGCAGCCGCTAAACGCCAGGGGCTGTTCAATCCATAATTTTCTCGAGGAGATAAGCGGGTTCTGGCTCGAGGATAAAATTTGTGATTTGATACCCACTGGCAAAGTGGGCTTGTAACGCACCGCGAATTTCCATGCGCCATTGCAAGGCTTCGGATTGTGGTAATTGCGTGAAGTTATGGGGGATAGGAATTTTTTTTGCCTCTGGAGGAATGACTATTGTTTTCTCCTCGAGTCTTAAAAGCACATTGGGTGCGAGTAAATCCCACTCTGCCATGATACGGTCACTGGGTGTACCCGCGTTGATGCCGGTCATATCGCCGTAGTAATTTTCAAAATACAAATGGCTGGTCGCTCCAAGTTTCAGGATATTCAGTTTGGCATTGGCAAGGCGTAACGGATCAAATGTCCACCGCACTTTTTCAATACCTCGCTCGAGACACCAGTTGCGTTGCCACCATTTGAGTTGCGCCCCTAAACCTGCGCTGCGGTGCGCCTCGAGTACACCAAGGGCATGTGAGTGTTGCACATTAGCGTACTTGGTTGGTAAACCAAAAACAAATGCCACCAAGTGCTGGTCGGGGGTAAATGCCCCTGCGATCAAACCGCCTTCATCTTGAATAGCTCGCAGCAATTCTGGTGGCATGACCAAACCATCGGCTCCCCAAATTTGCCGCTCGAGATCGGGGAGTAATGCCAGTTCGTGGATGCCTTGAAATTCGCGTAACTCGTAATTCATTGCTTAAATTCGACTTTCGATAAGGTCACTTTCTCGAGCACTGGGTAATTGAGGCTGACTCCAATACCATGACCAGTTGGCACAGGCATTAAACCATTGGTGACTTCTAATGGCTCGAGGATAATATCTTCAACCCAGTACCGACTCGAGGAACTGGTATCACCCGGTTTACTAAAATTGGGCAAGCTACTGAGGTGAATATTATGGGCACGTCCAACACCAGCCTCAAGCATCCCACCGCACCAAACAGGTACAGCAAAAGCTTGGGCTAAATCATGAATTCGTCTCGCCTCGAGATGCCCGCCAACTCTGCCAACTTTGATATTCACCACTCGGCAGGCTTTGATCTCGAGGGCTTTGCGGGTGTCTATTACACTGCCGATACTTTCGTCTAAGCACAGTGGCGTACGAATACGGCGTTGCAGTTCGGCATGGTCGTGCAAATCATTCCAAGCCAGTGGTTGCTCGATATAATCTAAGTTGTATTCGTCTAAAGCCGTAAAAACTCGAGTATCAGCTAGGGTGTAAGCACTGTTGGCATCTACGGTCAACGCAATGTTTGGAAAAGCTTGGCGCACCGCTGCGACTGGCACAACATCCCAACTTGGTTTGATTTTGAGTTTAATGCGTTTATAGCCTTGCTCGAGATGCGATGCCACCAAATCCACAGTGGCTTCAGGGGTTTTTTGAATTCCAAGGCTAACCCCAACAGGAATCTGTTGCCTTGTACCACCCAGTAATTTCCATAATGGCAACTCGAGAGAATGTGCCCACGCATCCCAGAAAGCCATTTCGATGGTGGCTTTTGCCATGTAATTGCCTCGGAAAGGCTCGAGGAAAGCTGCTAAGGCTTCGGGATTCGCAAAATCTTTACCAATCAACATGGGGAGCCACTCGGTTAAAAGCGCCATTGCACCTTGGACAGTTTCTTCGCGGTACAAAGGAAATTGGTCATCCATGACTCCTTCGGATAAACCAGTAATACCATCGGCAGTTAAAGTTAAAAGCGGGAAAACCCGTTCAGATTGCACGCCAAACGATGTTTCAAAAGCAAAACGTAGCGGTAAACGAACAACACGTAATTCAAAACGTTCTATTTTCATGATTTTCCTTTTTCACAACTCAAAAGTTGCAAATTCTTGCCATAATTGCTCGGATTGCTCGAGTCTTTGCGTTCCGATAGCCTGAGCGCAACTAATCACTAAGGCATGGGCTAAACTGAGCACAGGGGAAATTGAATCAAACGGTACAACTCCTTTGGTTGGCACACGAATGGTCAGTTTGGCATGTCGTACCAGTGGCGACATACCCATATCGGTAATCAGTAAAAGTACTGCGCCACGCTCAAGCAATTGTTCGACAATTTGCCGAGTTGCTGTGGCATAACGCCGCACTGTAAATGCCAGTACAACATCACCTTGTTTTGCATCAAGCAGGATATCAGGGCGATGCGTAATTTCTGGTGTCAGCAAATGCACATCACTGCGTAAACCACCCAGAAAATGTGCCACACTATAAGCAAAAGACATTGAAACTTGCGCGCCTGTAATCCAAACACGTTGAGCTTCGACCAGCATTTGAGTGGCTTCTGGCAATGCAGTGGCTTGTTGGGCTAATTCCTCGAGGTTACGGATTTCATGTTTCCAGTAGCCTTGTAATCCATTTTTTTCGATTGGTACATTGAGGGCGAGTTGGTGTTTCATTTCTTGGCGAGCTTGGCGTTGCAAAGCTGGGTAGCCTTCGTAGCCAAGCCGCTGGGCAAAACGGGTTAAACCCGAGGAATTCAGTTGCAGTTGCGAAGCGATATCGGTCGCACTAAGAAATGGGATTTCTTGAAAATTTCTTGCCAGAAAATCCAGAAAAGTTTGTTCGGCTTTTGAAAGATTTTCAATAGGTTGTTGTAACACTGTAAAAAGACTCATGATGAAACCTCGAGGGTTGATTTGCCCAGAAAATTGATGATTCAAAAATATTTGTAGAATTACTAAAATATACAAAGTATTTTGAATATCGTCAAGTTGGGCATCAAGTCGTATTTGCTCCATTGCGTTCGAGTTATTCAATGGCTTGACATGAATGGGGTTACCTCGAGAAAACAATGCCGCCATCAATCGGATGGCGGCATTGTTTTTTGTGTTTACTTGGTATTTGTACTCAGCGTGTATATGTACCCAACCAACAGCGCCATCAGCCCAAAATAGACCAAGCGCAAGCCAATCAGATTTTCGCCACCAAAACCAATAAAGTAATCAAAAGCCAGTGTTAGCAACACCAAAGCGCCTAAAGCAAAACCAATCGCATTTTGATTCTGAACCACAAATTGACGTACCAAAACTTGGGTCATGTTCAATCACCTGCCACTACTAACTTGCTTGCGCCTACTTTATTTTCGTTATCAACACGGGTTTTCTCGAGAGCAATAAAGTAAATCAGCGTACCGAAACCAGCTTTGGCAATAATATCGGCAAGGCTATACCCAACTTGTAAAGCAACAATGCCAGTGGCGGATAAAGCACCAAAAACCAAAGGTAGCAGGTAAGCGATTGGGTAGAAACCCCATGATCCAAACAATAATAAACGCAAGTTGCCCATCAGCAATTGAACTCGAGGCGGTTGGCTTTGTAAGGATTTACCAAGTTCAACAAACAAGGTGTAGATGATGTACAAGAATGGGATGGTGCTGAGCGTACCCCAGAGTAAACGGGTGCCAGTATCGGTTGAAACTTCGCCTGGATAACCCAGAACGATCATTGCTAAAGCTGCCACAACCAAACGTCCAATCATGCCTGAAGCGATGTTGCTGGCAAGCGCCAATACCGCAACTGCTTCGACCAACAACAATGGCACGGTCAGCACCCAATCGGCATAACGGTAAGCATCGTTGAATGGAATGCCTGTGGCTTTGTAAACACCATCCACAAAAGCATAGGATTCTTTCCAAGATTCAAAAATTCGCACGTAATGATAACAAGCGACTGCCACCACCAACGCCGAAACAAGCATGGCGGGTTGGTACTTTGCACTGAGATTTTGTTTGCCCAGCACAAAGAAAATAAAAGCTGCTCCCATACAGGCAATAGCAATTGACAGCAATTGGTAAACCAAACCAAATTGACCTGCGCTAAGCTCGAGTGGAGCAGCCAGTGCTGAACTGCTCAGTAAGGCTGCAACTGTAACTCCTAAGACCGATTTTTTCATATTTTCTCCTCCATATACATCTCGGGTCAAAAAGGCAGGTAAACCTAACCCCAAGCTAGGTTTTTCTAAAGCAATGCCTTTATGACTAATAAAATACTATTCCTCGAGATTGCCTAAGCACAGTTCAAGCGGATACCATTTCTTTTATGTATGCGTGTATATTCAAATGTACTTCGAGTTACCGAAAAACCTATTTTGCCAAAGTTTACATGTACTGTATGGCTAAAATAAGTTGTCCCTGAAAGCCCAAAAGCTATTTTAAGAAGGGTAGCCTTGCGATACCTTAGTTGTGTTTGTAATGCTGACCTTGTTATGGTCAAATACGAGCAAAAATTGTGTCTTTTTTCGCATTGACCTACTACATCTAGCGTTTACAAAAACGCTGACCTCGAGCAGCAGTATGCTAGACTAATACAATGGCAAGTCCCCAAGTCTCACCACCTCCTGCACCTCGAGCCAAATCGGTGCGTAAACGCAAAAAAGCGGCAGTGACCCCAACGGTTTCTCGAGCCGCCGATGTTGAAGCAATTGGTTTGATTCTTTTTGGCGCAGCAGTTGTTGCGTTGTTCACTGTGTTATCACCACCTAGTTTTGCAGCCTTTGCCAATTGGCAAAAGGCTTTACGTGGCGCTTTGGGTTGGGGTATGTATTATGTGCCTTTGCCATTTTTGGTCTTTGGTGGATTACTACTCTTAAAACAAAAAGTGGGCATCGCTGCGCGTATTTTGCTAGGCATTCTGATTATGACCGTGGCAGGGTTACTTGGCACAGCTTTATTTGATGCCAAAGCCGCAGGTAGTTTAGCCACCAGTGTGGTTGTACCAATGAAAGTGGTCACGCCATTAGCGCTGATTCTGATTGCATTTTTAGGCAGTCTTGGTTTGGAATTTTCGCTTGGTTGGCGACGCACCCGCATTGCCAGAGCCGCGGCTCGAGTCACCAGTTTGGGTATGCTCAGTGCTGCCAGTGCCACAGGAGCCGCTGCCAAACGCGCCAAAGATGCCACCAATCGGCTGACATTACAACTGGCAGCTCGTCGTGGTTTTGACAGCGCCAACCGCGACATTGCCGAATTGCTCGATTTGCACGCTGGCTCGAGCGACTTAACCACTTGGCAACGCGAAATCGAACGAAGCTCGGATCAGATTAACGACGCTGAAGAAAGCAAACTTGCTTTGTTACGTGACGAATCCAGCGAGTACCGCTCTCGAGTGGCTGCTTTTACCCAAGCTCGAGGTAAGGATTTAGCCGAAGCCTTTGCCTTAGAAGATGCTGGCATCGCAGCGTTACTCGAGGAAGCCCGTAAGCAATTACTCAATCCTGTTCTAGCGCAAAACACAGCAGCCAAAGCTTTAGACCAAGTGCGGCGCGGCTTGCAACTCGAGACCAAAAGTTTAGAGGATATCGAACGTAAAATTCTGCGTGAACGCGACACCGCCAGCCGCAATGTGGCTGCCAGTTTGCGCCCCGCCGATTTACGCCTCGAGACAGAACGTCATCAAGAACGCCTTGAACGTGGTAAGCAATTACGGGTCAAAGCCGAGCACTTGTTAACTCGAGTGGCTCCGTTAACTGGTTGGCACGAATTTATTGCTCGACTCGAAAATCGCTCCGAAACCGATGTAGTGGCATTTATAGACAACCTCGAGTCTTCCTTAAAAAATGGTAGCGCTGATGTTCTCCCCGAGTTACCCCATTGGACCAGCGATCTTGACAGTTTAGAACGCACCTTACTGACTCGCCAAGAAGCTGCTTTGGAAAAAGAAACCCCTGTTGTTGCCCCGTGGCAACAACCAACGGTTTACAATGCCACCTTCGACCTCGAGTTTCCCAACGGCAACCATGTTAGTGGCGAAGATGCCCAACGCCTGATGTCTGGTGGTTTAGAAACCGTGGACATCGGACTCGAGGAGGATGCTCCGTGGGTTTCGCCAGCCGAACGTGCTGCTCAAAAAGTGGATGCTGCCGAGCGTGCTCGCCTGCAACGAGCCGCCAATTTAGAACAAAACACCGAGCGTCACTTCCAAGACAACCAAGGTATCGCACCCGGTATTGCCGACAGCGGTGTTGGCGAACGCTTGCGGTTTGACCCAAGTAAAGCCGTTGGGGCGATTCCAATTCAAGTGCCAAGCACGGGTTTTCTTGACCCCATGCAAGTTTCAGGCATTGATATGGTCGCTTTTGATCGCGCAGCCAGAGAACGCGGCGCAATTTTAGACGAGACCTTCAAAAATTTTGGTGTCAATGCCAAAGTCCTCACCTTTGCCAGAGGTCCAACCGTCACCCGTTTTGAAGTCGAACCCGCCCCAGGCGAAAAAATCGCCCGTATTGCCAGCCTACAAAACGACATCGCTCGAGTCTTAGCGGTTGGAGGAATCCGCATCGAAGCCCCTGTGCCGGGTAAAAGCGTGGTTGGTATCGAAGTACCAAACATTGACCGCGAACCAATTACCTTTAGGCAAGGTATCGAGAGTAAAAGTTTTCAGAGCGGTAAACAAAAATTACCACTGATGCTTGGCAAAAGCATCGATGGCGAAATGGTCATAGACGATCTTGTCCGCATGCCCCACCTGCTGATTGCAGGCAGCACAGGTTCAGGTAAATCGGTTTGCGTGAATACCCTAATCATGAGCTTGTTATTTCGCTACTTACCAACCCAAATGCGCTTTGTGATGATCGACCCAAAAATGGTCGAGCTAACCCCCTACGATGGCATCCCACACCTTGTCCGCCCTGTTGTCACCAACCCCAACGATGCCGCTGGTGTGTTGCTAGGTTGCGTAGCCCACATGGAACGGCGTTACAAAATGATGTCCGAAGTACAAGCCAAGAATTTAGAACAATACAACGAAAAAGCTCGAGCCACAGGCGACCCAGAATTACCATTTTTAGTGATTATCATCGACGAGTTAGCCGACCTGATGATAACCAGCCCCAAAGAAGTCGAAAGCAGCATCATGCGACTCGCCCAAATGGCTCGAGCCACAGGTATGCACTTGGTACTAGCAACGCAACGCCCCAGCGCCGACGTGCTGACAGGTTTAATTAAAGTCAACGTTCCAGCCCGAATTGCCTTTGCTGTCTCGAGCGGTATCGACAGCCGCACTATTCTTGATAGCACCGGAGCCGAACGTTTAACCGGCAACGGCGACATGCTTTTCTACCGCCCCGGACTGAGCAAAGCCACACGTCTCCAAGGTCCGTATATCTCCGAAGCCGAACTTGCCCGTATCACCGAATTTCTACGTAAACAACATTACGAAGACGATTTCGGCGAAACCTACGGCTCGGACTTTGACGGCATAGTCGAAACCGCCAGCAGCGGCAAAGTAGATGCCAGCATGATTGACTTTGGCGACCCCTTAATTAAAAAAGCTGCCGAAGTTGTGGTCGAAGAAGGCTACGCAGCCGTCTCGAGATTACAACGCCGATTAAGCGTCGGACATGCACGCGGTGGCAAACTCATAGATGCTCTCGAATCCATGGGTATTGTTGGTGGGTACAAAGGCAGCAAATCTCGAGAAGTGCTGATTACGTCCGATCAGTTACCAGAATACTTTGGCAAACCCAATTAAAATCCGCTACACTACGACCAGAGGTGATGTCATGACGCTGCAACTCGAGCTAACAAAAACCGCTGAACAAATCCTGACCAGAAATGCTCAGCAAAATGGCATGGAGCTTGCTGAGTACGCCACGTATTTGCTGGAGAAAAGTTTACAGAACACAACAGGTGTTGAATTACTCGAGCAGTGGTTAAGTGATAAAAACCCAGAAAGTATTACGGAACAAACCCAAACATTTCAAGAACTGCAAAAAAACCTTGATCAAAACAGAGTCCATTCAGCACGTAAACTCTTTAGTAAATGAACCACGTCATTTTGCTCGACACTGGACCATTAGGAATGGTGACTAACCCCAATTCTACTGCCAAAAATTTAGCTTGTACCACATGGTTGTTAACCCAAGCTCGAGCTAAAAAGCGAATTATTATTCCAGAAATTGCCGATTACGAATTGCGGCGCGAACTATTACGGGCTGATAAAATTAAGGGTTTAGAACGCCTCGAGCAGTTAATCTCGAGTTTTGAGTATTTGCCAATTGATACTTTAGCCATGCGAAATGCTGCAGCAAACTGGGCAGAAGCAAGGCGACTCGGGCAACCAACTGCTACCGATGCTTCTTTAGATGGTGACATGATACTTGTTGGTCAGTGGCAGAGTTTGAACAGCCCACAAGCAATTATTGCAACAACAAATGTGCAGCATATCTCAAGATTTGCTAAGGCAATGCTCTGGGAAGAAATAACAATTGAACAATAATCATTGGCACTCAAGTATTTGGATATTAACTACACTAATTGTGGTACACACCAAGGCTATTGACATTTCCTGATTTTCAAATGGCATTAAGTGCTACTGCTAATTCCTCGAGTAAATCGGCACTATCTTCTATTCCCACCGATAAACGCAGTAAACCATCGGTGACACCAATTTTGGCTCGAGCTTCGGGGGTTAAGGCTCGGTGACTGGTGCCTGCAGGGTACGATAAGGTACTCGAGACATCCGCCAGACTGGGTGCCAGTGGAATGGCGTGGTTGATGGTTTTAACAAAGTTCGAGGCTGCGGGTAATCCACCTTGAACTTCAAAGGACATCATGGCACCGAAACCGTTTTTCAGAATGGCTTGGGCTAAATCGTGTTGCGCGTGCGAAGCCAATCCTGGGTAGTCCACTCG
Source organism: Deinococcales bacterium (assembly GCA_013298595.1). Classification (GTDB taxonomy): domain Bacteria; phylum Deinococcota; class Deinococci; order Deinococcales; family JAAFIG01; genus JAAFIG01. The sequence continues at coordinate 118,042 of JAAFIG010000010.1, forward strand.
AGTGATTTTGGGGTGGGCTTCGAGAAATTGGGCGATGGCGAATCCGTTTTGGCTGTGTTGTCTCATGCGTAAACTCAGTGTTTTTGCGCCGAGCAATGCCAACCATGAATCAAAGGCTGCCATAGTGCCACCAAAGCGCAGCAGTGCAGCTCGAGCCGCTTGCACAATGCCACTGCGCCCAATCACAGCGCCACCCATGACTGCACCATGCCCTCCGATGTACTTAGCAAGGCTATGCACCACCACGTCCGCGCCTAACTCGAGTGGATTGAGTAACGCTGGACTGGCAAAAGTATTGTCCACACAAACTGTGACACCTCGAGTTTTGGCTAATGCCGATAATTGCGTTATATCAGCAATGCGAATGGTTGGGTTAGACATACTCTCGAGATGCAACCATTTGGTATTGGCTTGGAATGCCGCTTCTACAGCGTGAATGTCTTGTACATCAACAAAAGAAACTTCTAAACCAAAACGTGGTAAATCTGCTGTTAAAAGTGCAAAGGTTCCACCATACGCATTTTGATCGGCAATAATATGATCGCCGCTGCGTAAATTGCCGAGCAGCACAGCTGAAATAGCTGCCATACCGCTGCTGGCAACTGCTGCTGCTTCACCATGCTCGAGTTGCTGCAAAAGCGTTTCGAGAGCTGTGGCATTGGGGTGTCCATTGCGATAATAAAAATACCCTGCTTCACCCTGAAAAACCCGTTCTAAATCCTCTAAACTTGGGAACGCATAGACCGTACTCTGATGAATCGCTGGGTTGATAGGTGTGCCAAGTCCAAGCTCGAGTTCAAGTCCTGCTCGAGCCGCTAAAGTATTTGCTTTCATGGCTCGAGTGTAACCCTAACGAACAAGTCGCTGCAAAATTTTCCAATAACTAATCGGCATCAGCCGCGAAATCCAATCTAAAAATATGGCATCTTGTCCAATCAAAATTCGTTTTTGATTACGCTCCAACCCACGTAAAATCGTGGCAGCTGCTACTTCGGGGCTGGTCACAAATAAGCGTTCCATATCGGCTAAACCTTTGGCATGTTCGGCTGCGGAAATACCCAAAGAACTAGGCACTCGAGCATTTTGAGTAATGCGTGTTTTAATCCCACCGGGATGCACACACGCCACCAAAACACCCGATCCCTCGAGTTCGTGGCGCAGCACTTCGGTAAAACCACGCACTGCAAATTTCGCAGCGCTGTACGCACTTTGCCCAGTCGGAGCAATCAAACCAAAAACACTCGAGATATTCACCAGTGCCGCAGATTGCACTTTTTTCAGATGCGGCAAAAATGCTCTCGAGCCATTGACCACACCACCAAAGTTAATCGCAAATAACCAATCAAAATCAGCGGCACTGGTTTGTTCAAACGAACCAAACAATGCCACACCAGCATTATTAAAAACCAGATTAACCACACCATGCGCCTCGAGTACCGCAGCCGCAAAATCGTTAACCTGCAGTGCCACACTGACATCCACAAGATGGGTCGAAACTCGAGAAGCACCATAACAACTCTTAGCGGTTTCCTCGAGTGCCACTGTGTTGATATCAGCTAATGCCAAAGCCGCACCACGCACTGCTAAAGCTTGCGCTAATGCTCGACCAATGCCACTACCAGCGCCCGTAATCACAGCCACCAAACCCGAGTTCAGATTCATGGCTTTAGTTTACACAACTGGTGCAATCACACCGATTTTGAGTAAAGGTTCGAGATCAGCAGTTTTTAAGGGTTTAGCAAAATAATACCCTTGAATCAGATTAGCACCCATACCTGTTAGCACAGCAATCTCGGCGGCCGTTTCGACACCTTCGACTACTGTATGAAAACCAAAAGCTCGAGCAATTGAATAAACCGCATCTATTAACGGGCGGCTATCTCGAGTTTCGGTATTTAAGGCTTGTACAAAAGAACGATCAATTTTAATAGTATCAAAAGGCAAACGATGCAAATAAGCTAAGCTCGAGTACCCTGTACCAAAATCATCCAAAGCAAAATGCACACCCAGTTGTCTTAGACGCATCATTTTCTCAGCAATATCATCAAAACGTGTCACTAAAACCCGTTCTAATAACTCGAGTTCAAGCAATTCTGGACGTAATTTGGTGCGTTGCAACACCTCTGTAATCACTTCAACAAAATCGGGGCGTTCAAATTGCACTGTAGACACATTAACACTGACAGGCACTGCAAAACCCAGCGCATCCCAACGGGCTGCATCGGTACAGGCTTGCTCGAGCGACCAAGTACCTAAACGCACAATGATCCCGCTTTCCTCGGCAAGTGGAATAATCTGCCCAGTCGCATAGGTACGATGCCGCAACAGCGCTTCAACTGCAATAATTTTTTGTGATGATAACTCAACAATTGGTTGGTACATCATCCAAAAAGCTGTTTCTGGTTGCTCGAGATCACGCCGTAAACGCCCCTCTATTTCTAAACGCTCCACGGTTTCGCTCCGCATTTCTGCAGAGAACTCTGCATACCGCGAACTATTACGTTTCGCAAAATACATTGCGGTATCGGCTTGTTGCTCGAGCACACTGACCGTACTGCCATTAAGTGGTGCAAAACTGATACCAATACTCATATCCAGATACAATTCGGCACTTTCAATACAAATCGGGTTTTGTAATGTTGCTAGTAATTGCTCAACAATATCAAGCGTTGTTGCTCGAGCCGAAACAGTTTCAAGCCGTGGTAACAACAACATAAATTCATCACCACCATGCCGAGCCAGCATTGCATTTTCGGGTAAAACTTGCTGCATACGCCAAGCAACTTCACGCAACGCCTGATCGCCAAGTGCGTGACCAAGTGAATCATTAATTTGCTTAAACCGATCCAAATCCATAAAAAGCACAGCCGTTACTCGAGTAAAGTCTGAAATCGCTGAAGATAAAGCCTGCTCGAACACATCACGATTGGCTAAACCCGTTAATAAATCATGTGAAGCCCGAAATGATAACGCGGCTGTACGTTGCTGCACACGCTCCTCGAGTGACACCGATAATTCTTGTAATTCCTTATTGGCTTGCTCGAGATGCAAAGAAAACACCAATTGCCGTGCAATCACTAAAATAACCAAAATACCAATACCGACTTGCACACCAACTCGCTGAAAATCGGTGGTGTTTTGCGGCACAATAATAACCAATGGCAACACAACCAGTAATGCGCCATAAACACCAAATTGCCGTAAACGAACATTGGTTTTTTGCGAGGAAACGGGTGTGGACTCATGCGTAACTCGTAAGCTTTGCAACCCCGCCATTGAAAAACACAATGCCCACAAATTCCAACCTGTTTCCAATGGATGACTGGTGGGTAAACCATTCAAAAAGCAACGCGCTAAAAAATACCCATCAGCAACACTGAAAACAACAATGCCAATCAAAAACCACCAGCCGACACGTTGAAAATTTTCCCGTGTCCAACGTCCCATACAAACCAACAAAACACCTAAAACCACCAAGTCCAGTGTCAAATACAAAGTGGCTAGTACAATCGGCAAACCCAAAGTACCACGCGCCAAATGCGCTGCTAAAGCAGGTGCCAACAAGGCATACCAAATAAAAACCGAAACGACCATCGCAATAATTAAGGCATCCAAAGTGAGACGCAAACGTTCACGTGGATGAAAACGCCCTTCAACAAACAAAAAGAAGCCAATAATCAAAAATAATGGATTCAATGAAAAAGCAATATCTGCCACTGAAGGAAAAGGGGTTAAACCAGCAATCAACAAGACTTGATAGGTTAGTGAAGCCAACGAATAACAACCCATTGCAGCAGCCACCCATAACCAACCCAAACGTGCCCGACCTGTATGAACTCGAGCCACCAAAAAACAAATCAGTGCTCCTAAAGCTCGAGGGACGACATACTCGAAAGCTTCAATCCACTGGTTTTGCACCAGATTATCAAGTGTGATAAATGCCCAAACAATACTGCTCAGCGTGAGTACAACCAACAACCAAAACCACGGCATTAATTTCTGCCGCAACAATATTTGTGAATTCACGACCTGACTCCCAAAAGGTGCATAAAACAGTATACCCGAGTCAGATAAAAGAAAACGCCCTTAGATTCTGTTCAATTTAAACCCAAGAAAAACCATAAAACACGTCCCTAACACGATACTCAAACAATCTTAACTTATCAGAAATATAGTCAGTTTAGTTTTCTAAACTCGAGCTATTCAAATACCCAAATCACCATACCTCAAGATCAAAAGCATGTATCTCTTTTGTGCGCTCACTTCTGCTACGCTAAAGCCGACTTATCATAAAGTCGAAGGGAGCAAAATTATGGATCTGATGGGAATGATCAAAGGACAACTCAGCGAGGCTGTTGTTGGTCAACTGGGCAAAGCGGTAGGGCTTGCACCAGATGATGTCAACAAAGCCATGAGCGTCATTGTACCAGCACAAGTCAATGTACTAGCACAACACGCAGCTACACCACAAGGCGCACAAGGCATACTGGGTTTACTCGGTAACTTTGGCAATCTAGGCAACTTCGCCAGCTTACTCGGTGGCGTTGGTGGCGCAGGCAGCTTACTCAAAATTGGTGAAAGCGTATTACCTGCCTTATTTGGTAATAAATTACCAGGGGTACTATCTGGACTTGCTTCACACACAGGCTTGAACCAAGGCGCGCTCGGTAGCCTGATGAGTCTGGCTGGACCATTGGTGCTTGGGCAACTAGGCAGCCATGCAAAAGCCACAGGGATGAATGCCGCAGGTTTAGGCGGCTTACTCGGTGGTTTACAAGGCGCAGTGGGCGGTATGCTACCCGCAGGTCTCTCGAGCGCACTCAATCTTGGTTCGGCAGCAGGTGTGCTTGGCGCGATTCCTAACCTTGGTGGCATGATGCAAGGACTAAGCGGGATGGTTGGTGGAGCCGCTGGACAAGTTGGCGGAGCCGCCGCAGGAGCACTTGGTGCAGTTGGTAGTGTTGCCGCAGCAGGTGCAGCTGCCGCTAATGCCCCACAAAAAGCAGGAATGCCAATCTGGTTACCCATTTTAGGAGCCGCAGCTATTGGTGCACTCGGCTGGATATTTTTACGCCCTAATAACTCGAGTACCGTCACAACACCTGGTACCACAAGCACAGATAGCACTATGTCAACAGACACCACCAACACCTCGAGCACAGCAGTCATGTGCGACAAAACCTACTCGCTAGGCGTGACCGATGGTGCAACTGTTACTGAACCATTCCAATTTGGTGGAACAGGCAAAGGCAAAGGCTACAACATCACTGTCTACCAAGCCGATGGACGCAAAATTGGCACCAAAGATTTACCAAACGATGCCAGTTGCAACTGGGGTTACTTGAGCAAACCAACCAAAGGACAAATCAAATACGAAGTCCGCGAAATTGGCGGCACCGATATTGTTTCAACAGTTACCTTAAACGTACAATAAAACATCAAACTCGAGCCGCCCATAAATATGGGCGGCTCGAGTCTATTTTAATGTGAGTTCGGGTTAAAGTTATGTCCGAAACCGAACGCAAAATTTAGTATTGAAACAGGGAGGGTACAAGACCCTCCCCTACATGAAAATCATGGTTTTGACTTTGTAGTGTGCGAGCGACCCAAGCCCGAAGGTGCTGTTGTAAGGGTCAAGAACCCTTGTGGTCGCCCTGCCCTTATCCCGAACTGACGTTATTTTAATCAGTTCAGTAATTCAAAAATACCAGCCGCACCTTGCCCACCACCAACGCACATCGTCACCATGCCGTAACGCCCACCACGACGACGAAGTTCACTCAGCAAAGTCGCCGTTAATTTCGCACCCGTACAACCCAACGGATGCCCAAGCGCAATAGCACCACCATTGACATTAAGCTTATTCGGATCAATCCCCAGTTCGCGCACCACAGCCAAAGCTTGCGCGGCAAAAGCTTCGTTCAATTCAAACAAATCAATATCTTTCAACTCGAGACCCGCCAGTTTTAATGCCTTAGGCACAGCTGCAACAGGACCAATTCCCATGATTTCAGGTTCAACCCCAACACTGGCAAAACTCACAAAACGCGCAAGTGGTTTCAAACCCAGTTCTTTTGCTCGAGAAGCACTCATCAGCACGGCAGCAGCCGCACCATCGGAAAAAGGACTCGAATTACCCGCTGTTACACCACCACCCTCTTTGAAAGCACCACGCAACTTACCCAACCCCTCGAGCGTGGTATCCCGACGCAAAAGTTCATCCGTATCAAACATCAATTCACTCGAGACGGTTTTCGTACCTTTGAGCTTATCCACACGCACAGGCACAGAAACAATTTCATCCTTGAACTTACCAGCATCCTGAGCCGCCGCTGCCCGCATATGAGACTCGAGCGCAAACGCATCCATATCCGCCCGATTAACACCATATTTTTCAGCAACATTCTCGGCAGTATGACCCATACCAATATACGCACCCGGTCTCGAGTGCACCAAGGCATTATTAGCAGAAAAAGCAAAACCAGACATTGGCACAAGGCTCATGCTTTCCGCACCACCAGCGATAATACAATCATTCGAGCCAGAACGAATCGCCTGAGCTGCCATCGCAATAGTTTGCAAACCAGAAGCACAAAAACGATTGATTGTCACACCAGCCACGGAATCAGGCAAACCAGCTCGCAAACTCGAGAGACGTGCAAAATTTAGTCCCTGCGAACCCTCAGGCATGGCACAACCAAGAAAAACATCCTCGACAAGATTTGGGTCAACACCCGCCCTCGAGACAGATTCTTTTAACACAACAGCCGCGAGATCATCAGCTCGAGTATTTGACAATGTGCCTTTTAAGCCACGACCAACGGCAGTACGGACGGCGGATACGATAACAGCTTCATTCATGGGGTTGCTCCTTCGAGGGTTAGCTTGAAATAATTTTCCATATATGTATCTAGGTTCGCAGCTTGAAAAGTAATTTGAGGATCGGTATTTTCTTTTACTATTTCAGCATAAAACTGATAAAAACCTTGTTGGGCGATCATAGAATTGTCCGAATTAGAATCAAAATAATAAAATGAGCCAAGTCCCGATGCACCATCATTAGCATCATCTATTGGAATTATCTTAAAATTTTTTAACACCTTTGGATATTTTATACGGAAAATATAATCTGTATCTATTACTATTTCCTTGTAGCCCATTTTAATTGCTTTTAGATTTAATACAACATCTTGGGTCGAAGCGATAATTTGATAACTCCATCCGTTATTATCACCATAAATGCCATTAGCAAACGTATAAAAATCTCTTAAATCTTCGGGCAACACAAAACCAAGTTCGTTCTCTAATTGAGAAATTTCAGTATTTTTTGCAGAAGGACGAATATCAAAGCCCCTGTATGTAAGTTTTCTAATCGCTTCTAGCCATTGCATTTTTGCCTTTAGTGATGGGTAGGCTTTGCCTACGGTTTTATGTACGATATGTGGGTAAAGCCTACCTACTTTCTAATCTATTCAAACTCCTTTTTCCTTCTCGAGCCACCGCGCAGGATTACCTTCAATATAATCACGGCATCGCTCGAGTTCAGCATTATTACGAACAATACGATCATAAAACCCGCGTTGCCAAAAACGTTTTTCAAATGGCATCCAATTGTGTTCACGCACCCCACGAATGTATTGATTGGTGGTGATGGATTTGAATGCACTAATCACATTACCCAACACAGGATTCATTGCCATATTATGTGTAGGGGCGACCCTTGTGGTCGCCCTGTGCGACACGAAATCGTTCAAAACAGTTGCATCAATATTGTTTTTCACGTCATTGAATACAGGCACGCTGATAATCGAATCGTTATTAGTCACGCGGGCGGGTACAAGACCCGCCCCTACGGGGTTATGGACAATTGATTTGTTATTAACGCCAACCACATTTTCATTATTTCCATTCAATACGATAATGCCGTGAACATGGTCTGGCATAATAATAAATGCGTCTAAGGTGATATCAAATTGATCGGTTAATTTCTGCCATGTCTCGAGAATCATTTGACCTGCAATATTCAGTTGCACCCCTGTTGGCGTGACCTGTCCAAACCATTCAGAGTTGCGTAATTGGCTGCAAATCGTCACGAAATACGCCCCTGCACTCAAGTAATCGTAGGTTTCGAGGCGCATCGGTTTGCGTTGGATGAGATGTGGTGTCATAGGTGTTCCTCGAGCCAGTTTTTCATGTCCTCCAGCACAGGTATTTTTTCTTCAAATAACCAATGCCCTGAACCTATGTATTCTTTTAATTCTATGCTCGAGTATTTTTTAACCAGTTGTCTCGAGCCTTGTACAATCACAATTCGGTCGTCTGTGCCGTGCAAAACCAGTATTGGTGCGGTGATTTTTGCAAAATCTACCCATGTTGGTTTGCCTTTGCCTGTTGCGCCAAAGCCTGCTTCAAATACAACTTTGCCTGATTCTGGTACGAGTAATGCAAATAATTCTTTTTGCCGATTCAAAGGTAAATTGTTAAATAAGGCGTACTGGGCACGCTCGAGGCTTGGGTGTATCTGAGATTTTTCCCAGAATTTCCAACTGAATAACGCATGGCTGAGTGAACGTACCGAACTGATAGCAAACCCGTTGATGCCCGCAGCAGCGGCTGGGGCGAATAAAACCACCGCTCGAGGTTGGATTTTCACGGCGACCAATTGCGCCAGTAATCCACCCATTGAATGCCCGATCAGGACGGGTGCAGTCTCGAGCTTTAGGTTTTGAATATATTGAATTATAAATGTCACGTAATCGTGATGTGATTGTCTGGCTACTGCTTGGGCATGACCACCATTTTCATGAAATGGCAGGGTTGGAGCATAACAGGTATACCCTGCCATCTCGAGCACTTTTTGAATAGGCTCGAGGGTTGCGCCTGTGCTCCACATTCCGTGAATGAAAATAATTGGTGGTTTCATATTGCCTCGGGTGGGGCGAGGCATGCCTCGCCCTACAGTTTGGGTTTAGTTACGCAGTGGTTTGCCTGTTTTTAGGGTGTGGGCAATGCGTTCTTGGGTTTTGCGTGTGCCGCATAAGTACAAGAAGGCTTCGCGCTCGAGGTCTAAGAAGTGTTGCTCGGGTTGTTTTGTTTGGCGGTTCATATTTCCGCCTGCGAGGATTTTCGCAAGTTGCATGGCAATAATTCCGTCGTGTTCGCTGGCTTGGCGGCTGAGTTGCAATCCATGAACTGCCACTTTTAAGTTGGCAATGGCACTTTCGCCCATGGCGATAATCTCGGCTCGAGGTTGGGGTTGCACATAGTCTTTGGCTAGCTCGAGCACCTTGGTTTTTGCGTCGGACAGGAGTCTATCGCGGTTCATGGTGATGCCGTCGGAGGCTTTTAAGTACCCAAGTTCGCGTGCCTCGAGTGCTGATGTACTGGTTTTTGCGAGGGCGATTTGTTCAAAGGCTTTGCGAACTGCACTAAATGAGTCTTCGTTGGGGAGTAGTTGTTCGGTGAAGCGTGCCAGCATTTCGGTTGTACCGCCACCGCCTGGAATTAAACCAACGCCAGCTTCGACTAAGCCCATATACAATTCGGCATGGGCTTGCACGTGGTCGGCGTATAATGAAATTTCGCAACCACCACCAAGGGCTAATCCAAAGGGTGCAGATACGGTTGGGAATGGGCTGTACCGCATGGATAAAACAAATTTTTGAAATTGACGGATACTCAGGTCTATTTCGTCAAAATCGCCTTCTTGGGCTTGTAATAACAGCACTGCAAGGTTGGCTCCTGCACTAAAATTATCACCTTGATTACCGACCACTAAACCCGCAAAGGATTCTGCTACCACTTTTTGGGCGTGCTGCATGGCACGAATCATGTCTTCGCCAAGGGCATTGGCTTTGCTATGAAACTCGAGCAGTGCCACACCATCGCCAATATCCACGAGGCTTGCGCCTTGCCATGCTTTGATGGTTTTGCTCGAGTCGCGTTTAAGGTCGCGCAGCACAATCAAACCGTTCTTTTGACCTGTGGCATCGTTGTAAAAAGGTTTGCCTTGCTCGAGTAATGCTGGTACATCCAAACCGAGGGCTTTTACGCCTGCTATGACGGTGTCGTGACCAAGTGCATCGGCAAGATCAAAGGCTCCGATTTCCCAGTTAAAACCCCATTTGAGAGCGTTGTCCACCTCGAGTACCGTGTCGGCACAGGCAGGAATATTTTTTGCAGCAAACCAAATTAAACCGTAAACATTGCGACGCACCAATTCGCCAATATTGTTCTCGAGTTTGAGTAGTGCTTTGATACGCGCAACAGCTGTTGGTAAGGCTCGAATATCATCTGGAACTCGGACTTTACCATTGTCTTTGTACTCGAGGGTTTCGTAATCAAGCGTTAAAATAAGGCTTTTACCATCTTTACCTTTAACTCGCTTAAAGAATCCCTCACCTGTTTTTTCGCCTAAACGCCCAGCTTCGACCAGTTTTTCCCAAATCGCAGGTGGTGCATAATCAAAACCCGTACTCGAGCCAAGATTCTTTGCGACGGCTAAACCAATATCTAAACCCGATAAATCGTTGGTACGAAAACTGGCACTCGAGGCTCGTCCGACCAAAGGTCCAAGAATGGCATCGACTTCGTCTGGACGCAATCCAAGTTCGACAGCGTCGCGCACGGTATGCACCATGCCCCAAACACCAATGCGGTTAGCAATAAACCCAGCCACATCCTTAGCCACAACCACGCCTTTGCCTAGCACTTTATCGCCAAATTCAGAAACCGCTGCAATCACATCTGGGCGAGTATCGGCAGTTGGAATTACCTCGAGCAGTTTAAGGTACCGTGGCGGATTAAAAAAGTGCGTGCCGACAAAACGCGCTTTGAATTCAGCACTGCGGTCTTGGATTTGTAAGTGCATGGGGATGCCGCTCGAGTTACTACTGACAATCGCTTTAGTACCCGTCGCTTCGACTTTGCCCCAGAAATCTTGTTTGACATCTAAGCGCTCAAGAATCGCTTCAAAAATCCAGTCCACACCTGTTAGTTTGCCAATATCATCCTCGAGATTCCCAATTTGAATCAGTTGTGCAGCTTTGGGGTGCATAAAGGCAGCGGGTTTAGCTTTCAATGCCCGCTCGAGACCTTTTTTGACAATTTCGTTTTTATCTGCGCCAGTTCCAGCAATATCGAGCAGCAACACTGGAATTCCTGCATTTGCGAGGTGAGCGGCGACAGCAGCGCCCATTGTACCAGAGCCGACAACAGCGGCTTTACGAATCTTCATGATTAACTCCTTGGAAGGTAAAGTGCGGATTTTTGTACTAAGTATAAATTGTAGAACACAAAGTCCATAAAATCTAGTTGCTCGAGTATAAATTCGAGGTTAGACTTGCGATGTTTTGAAATCGGGAGAAATATGGAACAATTTAATAACCAAACAGTTTTGACTGACCCTGAGATAAATCAACCACAAAAAGAATTGCCAAAAGTACAAACTCAAAAATCCTCTATTTCATTTTTTGTCATTTGCCTTGTCATTGGTTTTGTTTTGCCGTTAAAGCCAGTACAAGATTTTTTAGCCATCATTACTGGTGGTGCATGGAAACTTTCACCTCAAATCTCCGTTTTTACTCTTTTCCTAATCTTCCCAATGCAACACCTCGCCATTATTATTCATGAATTTGGACATCTGGCATTTGGGTGGTTCAGTGGTTTTAAACCAAGCGGTTTAATTCTTTTTCCATTTGCATGGCTTCGTGGGAAAAAAGGTTGGATGTATCACCAAATTCCAAATGCCCCATTTGGTGGTGGTATGGCAATGATGTACCCAGTTGGATTTACCAGATTACGTGAACGTTTGTTCTGGTTTACTATAGGCGCGGGGTTAACCAATATCCTAAGCGGACTTTTATCGCTTTACTTAGGTGCTGTATTCGCATCAGGTTTTCAGGGGAAACCTTCAAGTTTTGGGCATCCTGCTTTTTACTTTGCAATCTTTGGGCTGATTTCGATTTGGATTGGCATTGGTGCGTTAATCCCACGGACATATCAATCCCGTGGTTTTAAAGGTCTTATGAGCGATGGCAAACGTGCTCAAAGATTATTGCAGAACAAAGAAATTGAGTCAGAATTAGGGTTAATTCAAATTGAAGGTTTAATCTATCAAGAACAACGCCCTCGAGAATGGTCAAATGCTTTAGTTCAAAAAATTACTTCTGAAACAATCTCAAGTTTTATAGATGTTTCTGGGCTTTATTGTTCTTATCAATCAGCTTTAGATAACAATGACATTCCCAAAGCAAAGATTCTGCTTGAGCGTGTACTTGAAAATATCCACCTCACATCTGAATTCACCCAGAGTGAGTTTCGTTATGAAGCAGCTTTTTTTGCTGCGCGATACGAAAAAAATGCAATTACTGCACGAACATGGTTTGAACAAGGCGAACTAACACTGCGTTTAGCAGATAACACCCGTTTGCGTGCTGAAACTGCATTGCACATCATTGAAAATCGTCCAGCTCAAGCTTATGCAACTGCTCAAGAAGCTCTTGCTTTGATGGAGGAACGAATTGACCAAGGCTTGGTGCGTTTCGAGCGCGACTTGTTCAAGCTCATGACTTTAGAGGTTGAGCACGCCGCACAAATGCCACTCGAGCCGTATCAACCAATAGAAAAATTAGAACGTAAAATCTTTACTTATATGGGAGCCATTTGGATTGTTTTAGCTTTGTTTTTGCTATTTCAAATGAGTGAAACTATTGCATTTTTAAAACCTAAAACCGCAATTCCTACTGACATGGGACTTAGACGTGCTCTAAAAGTTGCAGGTATTCCATTTGGCAGTCTGATTGCTCTTGTACTTGCGTTGCCTTTTGCAAGCATAATCACTCGAGTCGGTTATCTTATAGCTGGTATATCGGCAAGGCTTCGATTTGGCACATTTCATATCAGTGGTTTCTCGAGAATTGTACGGCACAACAAAAAACTTAAATTTGCCACATCAGCCATTTCTGCTTTACTAGGGGAAACAGGTTTACTTGCGCCAAATACTAATCAAAGTATCAAGCGTCAGTTGCAAAAAACCCTTTGGGGTGGCTGGGGTATTTTGGTAGTCCTAGGTACAATTGGACTAGCACTTAACGAGTTCGCTGAACGTAATTTCTGGGATCAAAAAGTTGCTATGCAGATCTTACAAATCTGGGGCGTGGAGGGTCGCACATTGCTACAAATATGGGGGATTACGACACTATTGATACCACTCATTCCTTACGGTTTTTTGCTTATTGCGTTTGGATGGCTGTTTTCTTTTCTGAGATTAAACGTTTTTGACGGAGCTTGGCGCTTAGCGTTGATGTACAAAAACGGAAAAGAAACTGAACGTGAAGCAGCTCGAGTTGCCATTATTGGTGCTGCTACCAACGGTATTCGCCCTCGAGACTGGTCAGAAGATTGGTTAAAATCCGTAACCCAAGGTGACCCAATCTGTCCTCGAGATGTGCACATGCTTATCTGTGCTTATTTTGCAGCACTAGACCATAATCAAATTAACCAAGCTCGAGAGTACCTAGAACGAGCTAGTGCGGCTGCTCATTTTTTACCGTTTCCCTTTAATCGAGCTTTGCTTCTCGAGCAAGTCTTTTACACAGCTTGGTATGCCGAAGATGCACAAGCCGCACGAAAAATCTTGCAACACGAATCTGGATACCGAATAGATACAACAAGTTTTCATCGTGTTCTTGCAGCTCTTTATTTTGTGGAAAACAAATTAGATCAAGCAAAAGTAGCAATTCAAACAGCTCGAGCAAACATCGCTAAATCACAACATCCTGGCATCGCTATTTTTGAAAAAGATTGTTTGGATCAATTAGAAATTGCAATGCTCGAGAAAAAATCAAATCTCGAAATCCAAGCATCACAAAATAATCTTGAAGTTTAGGGTAACGCGAAAATCTTCAGTGCAGATTATCAAAGCACTTCTTGCCAAGCTCGGCAAGTTGCCAAGACTTGAGCCATCGGTCTGATTCTTCAAGGTACACCCCATTTGCATCTGGAAACACTCGAGCATAATTGATGCTGGGGCAGAAATTCTGGAACGAAAGCACTTCATGGGGCGCGGCTATACTGAAATATCCTTGCATGGCTCGAGCTACAGCAACATCACTAGTGTGACGCACACTGCTACCATCGGTGAAGCCTAATCCAGCTGCTCGAATTTGTTTTGGGTCACTGCCTTGCACGCCTGTGTAGCCTTGGGCAAGAATCATCTCGAGACGATCAGTGAAGGTGGAATTTCGGTGTGTTGTTTATATTGGTATCTTACAACCCAACCACTCAGAGCCTGTACATCAGTCTGTGTTTTCTTTGTGATCATTTAATGCAAAGTGGTGATTCAGGCAGATGTAACCGTGGTTACATCATCGGTGTTCAACTTGAAGTATAAATTTGTTCATGACTGAGTCCCCTCAAGTTTCCTTGTATCAACTCAGTGCTTATTTTTTGCGTCTGGGCGCACTTGGCTTTGGTGGTCCTGTGGCACTTGTGGCTGCCATGCGTCAAGACTTGGTAGAAACTCGAGGTTGGGTCAGTGAAGAAGAGTACAAAATTGGTTTGGCACTCTCGCAACTTGCTCCAGGTCCATTGGCAGCCCAATTAGCCATTTACTTAGGGTATTCACAATTTGGGATTTTAGGGGCAACTCTAACAGGAATTTGTTTTGTCTTACCTTCGTTTTTCATTGTGGTGCTGCTTGGTTGGGCATACACCAGCTTTGGTGGTTTACCGTGGATGAAAGCCGTGTTTTATGGTGTTGGCGCAAGTGTCATTGGAATCATTGCGTGGAGTGCGTATAAATTATCCAGTAAAACCTTGGCTCGAGATTGGTTGCTTTGGGGAATCGCAGCATCTGCCACTCTTTACACAGTTTTGACCGAATCCGAAGCCGTGATTTTGTTTTTACTAGCGGGAATACTGACTTGGTTACTGAAAGCACCACCTAAGCATTGGGGGCGTTTTATGCCAAGTACCAGTTTGGTATTGCTTGGGGCATTACCAAATATGCAAATGACCACGTTACCCAGTATTTTCTGGTTTTTCTTTCAAGCAGGCGCTTTTGTGTTTGGTAGTGGTTTAGCAATTGTGCCTTTTTTGTACAGTGGTGTGGTCAAAGAAATGGCTTGGCTGACCGATGCACAATTTGTTGATGCTGTGGCAGTCGCCATGATTACACCTGGACCTGTGGTTATTACCACAGCATTTATTGGTTTTTT
>JAAFIG010000011.1 GCA_013298595.1 Deinococcales bacterium
AGGACAACATCTTTGCTTACCTCAATTGAATTCGTATTGGTCGGTACGAGCTTGTGTTTGCCGCAAGATTGCAGGGCATAATCTGCGGATTTGGTTGGGGCTATAAACCACTAGCACCCGACGTAAGATAGTAAACTGGCACGCCAAACAAGACTCATACTGGAAAACGATAACCACTGCCATGCGCCGTTTCGATCACCCACTCACCAAGTTTGCGTCGCAAATTACGAATATAAACATCTACCACATTACTTTCGGCATTAAATTCTGCACCCCACACCCGATCTGCAATTTCGGAACGCGAATACACCCGCCCGGGATGCTGGCAGAGCACCTCGAGAATCGCGTATTCCTTGGCGGTTAATTTGATTTCTGTATCCTCGTAAAAAACCCGACGCGATAACCACTCGAGCCGTAGACCATTGCGTTCAAATACAAGGTCTGGTTGGCTGCGAGTGCGGCGCAATAAAGCCTGTACTCGAGCCATCAGTTCTGCCAGTGCAAATGGTTTAACCAAATAATCATCGCCACCAATGGTAAATCCTTTCAACCGATCTGCGAGGGTATCTCGAGCGGTCAGAAAAAGTGCAGGGGTTTGTACTCCAACAGCTCGAATTTGCTCGAGTAATTCAAAACCTGCATTGGGGTTACTGGGTAAACGCACATCTAAAATAAACGCATCGAAGGTGTACTCGGCAATTAAACCAAGTACTTGGCGGCTATTGGTGCATTGATCTACGGCAAAACCCGAAGCTGTTAAATACCGAGCCACGCTTTCTCGGATATCTGTTTCGTCCTCGAGTACTAAAATCCGCACATCACCTATTTTGCACGAAAAAACTTTGCCCGTATGAGAGTGCCTAAAAACCCAGCCTTAAAACACTGTCGTCGCCACGTAACACCACCACACGCACCCCAGCTTCCTCGAGAATCCCAGCCCGCCGTTGCAATTCGCGTACCTCATCAGGTGGAGAGCGGTGCACAGGTCTACCTGACTCGCCAGGCTCGAGGTAAAACCCTTCAGGCATAGCAATCATGGTGACTCGGGCGGCTCTGGCTCTGGCATGAATTGCCCCAGTCACCAATTCGGCAGGGGCACGTTCAGTAATCAGAATCAGGTTTGCCCCAGCCTCGGGTAGTGGTACAGTCAAAGGCGCGTTTGGCTCGAGTTTCAGTGTTGCCAGCAACGCCAAAACCCGTTCGAGTGCTTGGAAACTCGAGCCACTTTCGGTACTGGCAAGCGCACTGGAAACACTAACCCGTAAACTTTGCTCATGGGCTACCCGTAATAAACTAGCAGCTAAACGCGTCGCACTTTCAAGAAAAATCTCGCCAATTCGCCCCGAACTGGATAAATCCAAATGCACATGTACCCCAGTTGCAGCAACCTGCTCGTATTCACGCACCACCAAGCGCTGATACTGCCCATTATGGCTACCAAACCGTGCGGTTTGCTTCCAATGCACTCGGCGTAACTCATCGCCTGGTACATAATCACGCACCCCTCGCAACGATAAAGCATCTTCAAGACCAAATACCCTAGCTCGAGGTCCATCTGCCAGCAACGGACGCACCAAATCGGGTAACTCGAGTTGATGCAAACCCGGATAGACCAGTAATTGCATCGAATCTGCCAGCACTTTACTATTGCGACGAAACAACCCTAACGGATCGCTCCAAGTTAAATCCATCGCACCATACACAAATTCACCACGGGTATTCGGCGTAATACGGTACTCGAGGGTATGCGAACTCTGCCCCCAAAACAACCCACTCAAACCAGCCCGCCGGTCTGCAATAAGTGTTAAAGGGATATTCTCCGATAAGGTTAATAACGTTGGCAACCAGCTTCTCACAACAATCTCGAGCCGAATGGCTAAACCAGTTGCTGTAAACGTCCGAGCTGTCTCGAGTACCCGTATTGCTTGCACTTTTGGCGGGGCACGATACGCCCAGAACACCACTCCGCCCAGTACTGTAATCCAAACAAGCCAAGGTAACACCGTCGGACGAAACAAAACGTAGAGCAACACTACCAGTACAAGCAAACCCGTCCGAAGCCACATGAGGAAGTATTGTACAAAAAACCCATGACGAAACAATGGCTCGAGTTGCGTATACTCAACAACATCATGCTAGAAAAATTATTTACCAATTGGTCACGACAATGGTGGTTGATCCTATTTTTTGCCTTGTGCACAGCCATCACTATCTGGCAATTTCAAATAGTGGGCGAAACCATGAAAAATACCATTGGTTACTTACCTTTTGATTTGCAAACCCCTCTGGCACTGGCAGATGTGCAAAACCAATTACCTGCGTACACCGAAACAGCAAAACAGCAATACATTGTGTTTTTACTCTGGGATACAGCTTTTCCATTCTTTGTTTCAGTCACCCTGTGTTTAATCCTAGCTCGAGCACTGATTGCATTTTATGCCCTGCGGCAACAACCCTTTACTGGTAACTGGTTGGTGTTAATACCTTTCAATGCTGCCATCATGGATTGGCTAGAAAACATGGCTTTTTCCTTAACCATTTGGAATTCAGTAAATTGGGGTGAAACTGCTGTGTTGATCAAAACCATCAAAGTGATTTTAAGTGTGATCATCACATCCTCGAGCGTTCTGATCTTTGCCTTTGTGATGCTGATATTGAGCCTAAGACAATACCTGAAAAAGTAAGGCAACAAAGCAGACTACGTTTTTTAGCCGAGTTCAGGTACAATCCTAGGGATGTCGCATCGTGTCGTTATTACAGGAATCGGACCCGTCACCCCAATAGGGATAGGCGCGGAGCAATTTCATCAAGCACAACTGGCTGGTAAAAGCGGTGTGCGTTTGATCAAAAAGTTTGACACCAGCAAACTACGGTGTCATTTTGCCGCCGAAATAGACATAGATTTCTCGCAACACGGCTTAGATGCTCGAGAACTTAAACGCATGGATCGGTACGTGCAAATTACGTTAGTGGCTGCCGAACTTGCCCGCTTAGATTCTGGGTTAAGTCTCGAGCAACTCCAAGGTCCCGAAGTAGGAACGTTAATTGGTACGGGTATTGGTGGCATGGAAACCTTTGAAAACCAAACTCGGGTGATGATTGAACGTGGTGCAGATCGGCTCAGCCCATTTTTTATTCCGATGATGATTGCTAATATGGCAACAGGACATGTTGCCATGCGGTATGGCTCGACAGGAGTCTCGAGTAGTGTTGTTACTGCTTGCAGCACCAGCACGGTTGCCTTGCACGATGCCTACCATTTCCTTAACCGAGGCGACTGCCAAATCATGATTGCAGGTGGTGCAGAAGCCAGTGTGACACCCTTGTCCATTGGCGCATTTGGCAACATGGGCGCACTAAGTAGCCGCAACGACGACCCCGCCACAGCCTCCCGACCATTCACCAAATCTCGAGATGGGTTTGTCATGGGTGAAGGCGCAGGTATTTTAATCCTCGAAACCCTCGAGCATGCCCAAAAACGCGGTGCCAGAATTTATGCCGAACTGCTTGGCGCAGGCTTAGCTGCCGATGCCTACCACATCACCGCCCCAGCCCCAGAAGGTCGCGGATATACCACCGCCATTCAACGCGCCCTAAAAAATTCTAAAGTCAACACAGACCAAGTCGGTTATGCCAACTTACACGGCACCAGCACCCCAATGAACGACCTTGCCGAAACCCAAGGTATGAAAGCAGTCTTTGGTGCTGACACCAAAATTGCCACCTCGAGTACCAAATCCATGACAGGGCATTTACTTGGCGCAGCTGGAGCTATCGAAGCCATTGCCACCGTCCAAGCGCTTGCCACAGGAATTTTACCACCCACGATTAATTACATAGATGCCGACCCAGAATGCGACCTTGATTACATCCCCAACACCCCTCGAGAACAACAAGTCGAATACGCCATTTCTAATTCCAATGCGTTCGGTGGGCAAAACGCTGTAGCAGTTTTTAAGCGCTTTAAGTAAAACCAAGTTTTTTCTGGGTTTCCAAAACCATTTCTCGCACCAAAGTACTTGAGTCTGCACTTAACAACTCGAGAATTTCACAGTTGACACTGGTGTTATAAGCAACTTGCCAACGAATAATTTCGTTAACATCTGTGGCAAGTGCTTGTAGCACAAAAAGTGGTGTTTTTATTTTTTTGTTATACACCAAGGCTCGGCGAATATCCGTATGGGAATCTTGTAGCAAAACTTCGAGTGCCAAGGTTGGCAAATCAGCTCGAGCTGCTATGTTAGAGCGTACCTCAAAAATGGTGTCGGTCAGTAAATGCCAATGCAATACCTGATTCCACGGTTCAACTCTGGCAACTTCGGCACGGACATGTGCCACGTTGTCTCGAGCTAAAACTTCTAAAACATCCCATTGTTGTTGCAAACCCAAGTGAAACACTGCTCGCATTCTAACAGTTGCATCCTCATCCCTTGCCAAAGCACGCCGAATTTCGAGTGGCGTGTTTGCATTTGCAGCCACACCAGCCCGAACTTTAGCAACACGATCCAATGCTAGTAGCTCGAGTGCAACCACAGGGCAATACTTTCGATACGCCAGCCGCGAACGCACCATCTCATCAGCATCCTTGGCAAGCCACAAATACACGTGCGGTGCAACAAAAGCATTGATCGCCACTGCGCCACGCACATCACTATTGGCATGACGGGCTAAAAACTCGAGGGTGGCTAGAGGTGTTTTGGGATGCACTGCCACACGAACACACACCGAAACTTGAGGATGTATGGCTAATGACTCGAGCATCGCAGGGCTGGCATTGACATGTGATGCAACAGCTTTAAGGATATTCCATTTGCCATGACCACTTAGGTACTCGAGCGCAGCCACAGGTGTACTTGGATTATTTGCCACTGCCAATTGAATACTGGTATCTGAATTCCTAGCTAACTCGAGCAATCGTGCTGCTGAGGTTTTCTTACTTTTTGCTTCTCTTTTTAAGACAGCAACATCCATGATGACATGATACCGAAATGACAGTACTCGAGAACATCTGGTAAAAATTTAGTTTGTATTATTGATTCACTCGAGAACAACAGGCGATGACAAGCATCGCCCCTACGAAAACCTGATTTTTGCAGAGGCGAACCCTATATTCGCCTTTTCTGAAAATGAATAATTCGGACGTGTGCAAGAAGTCTAATGCGTTAGTGTTCAATAAAAATTATCAGGTCGGTCTAATAGGTAAACTCAACCCAACCATAACCACAAACTTTGGCAGTGCCTCGAGCTTTGGCTTTTGATATGCCTTTTTCATGGTGCTCCTTATTGTGGTTTTAAGCGGTAAATGGTTGAGTTCGTACTTTGGTCAGTCGAAAAGTAAATAAATCCATCTGATCCTACAGTCACATCACGGATACGCCCATACAAGTTGTCAATCAGGATTTGCTGGCTTTGCACAGTTTGTCCGTTCAAAGTTAAACGGTATAAACGACCTGTTTTCAAACTAACAAAGAATAAATTTCCTCGCCATTCAGGGAAAGCATTAGCGTTATAAAAGACCATGTCAGAAATAGCAATGGTGGTCGAGCCATTTGGTTCGTATTGGGCAACGGCTGGTTTGTAATCAGTTAACGAACCACAGGTTGCGACTGTGCCTGTGCATGTGTCCCAGCCATAATTGCGTCCGGCTTCAATAACATTCAGTTCATCGTTGTTACTTGGACCATGTTCAGTAGACCAAAGCACATTGGTTTGCGGTTCAAAAGCCAGTCCTTGTGGGTTGCGATGCCCATAACTCCAAATTGCTCGGTATTGCCCAGTTAGACTCGAATAGAACGGGTTATCAGTGGGAATCGAACCATCGTAATTGATGCGGAAAATCTTGCCTGATAAAGAGGTTTTGACTTGGGCTTTGTTTGCACCACTGCCCGTACCATCACCTGCTGGGTCGGCTGCACCATCGCCATCAGCATTGTAGTCGGCTGCATCTCCCATTGAAAAATACAATTTTCCATCTGACCCATTAGCAACTCGGCAACCATTATGATTTGACCAGCCAAGCATATTGTCAAATAAAATTACTTCGTTGGTCAGTTGCGTAGCCGCTACGGTAAACCTCGAGAGCCTGTTACGCCGATTTTGGTCTGCAACTGCACCACCAACATAATACGAATAACAAACAAAAATATTGGAAGTTGTCGCAAAATCAGGAGCTAATTCCATACCCAACACCCCACCTTCACCTTCGTCTCGTACAACACTTGTGGCAGTAGCAGTAGTGATGGCTTTTGTCGCCAGGTTCAAACGATTGACTGTCACTTCACTCGAGTCACGGCTGGTAAAATACAAACTACCATCGGGTGCAAAATTGATACTCCACGGTGTGTTGACACCACTAACCACCGTTTCAACAGTGCGGGCTAAGGTACTCGGGTCATCGTATAAATTTTTACTACTCGAGATTTTTGCATTGGTTTGACGCACCACACTACAATTCGTGCAGGAAATACTCTGGGCATCACTACCAACCAAGTAAACCTCGGTAGGAGAGGTACGATCTGTAATGGCATTTGCTCGGTCTGAAGTCTGCACTGCTGTTTCTTCACGGCTACGCGAAACTCGAGTGGTCGCAATGTTCGCCACCACAAAAGTAGCAGTAAAACGGTACGGCTCGAGGTTAGAATTACTATTTTTAGGCACACGGAAACCCAAGGTGATCGTACCAGTGGCATTATTAGCAATTGCACGAGTATTGCCATTACGAGCCACAAAACCATACTCGAGCACACGATCTGCACTGGTAATCACACCACTATTCAAAGCTGTTTGTTGTAAAGTACCGACTTCGGTAGTGTTAAACACCTGTAAATCAGCCTGATTAGAATTAATACTTTGGGCATTTTGCATGCCGTGAGTAGGTTTCACCGAATCTGCCCCCGTGGTCAGGGCTGTTCCAGCAAAGTTCTCGAGGTTCTTTAAAGCTGTACCTGCCACATTATTAGCAGCCTGAGAATACGCGTATAAGGTGAGATTATTTAGGCTCGCCCCAGTTTTATTTTGCACATTAAAACTTGCGTTAATAAACCGCATTGAACTGGCATCCACAACTGTGACTGCTGTTGCTGTGAACACCAATTTGGATTCGTCAACAAGTTGCGCTTTACTGACCACGCCATCACTCGAGATTCGCAAATCAATGGTGCCTAATAAATCTACGGGTGTTGTTGGTTTTGGTGCTTGAGTACAAGCAGCAATAAGAAGTATCCCAAGCCAAAAAGTGTATTTTATCATGGTCTTACCTTAAAGTAAAAATAACCACACAGTTGTAAAAAATTTCGTATTTGATATTTAACGTTAGTTCGGGAGAAAAGCAGCGTGACCACAAGGTTTTTGAACACAAAAGTAGTACCTTCGGGCTTAGATCGCTCGCACTTTGCAAAGTCAAAACCATGATTTTAACTTTAAGGAGGGGCTTCTTGACCATAAAATGTACCTCACAAATATAATCGCTTAGTCCCTCCCTGACTAATTTAACTACAAAAAAGCACCTAAATGGCAGAAAGATTAAGCGTAGCATCAAAGCGGGTCATGGTGGCTACGTAATTTGGGCTGGAATAGTGCCTAGTAGTTTATAGAAACCATCTAAGTATAGAGGTAACGGTCGAAGTTTTGATAGAGTGATTTATTAGACTTTTCTCTTAATAAGTTGGGTTGCGTATTCAATGAACCGCTAATATTACTCTTGATTTTTAGAGAAGTTGAAACCCAAGAAATAGATATCGCATTATGCTACATGCAAAATCCTTTGACTAATTTTATTTGAGTATGCTAGACTCAAATATCTTAGTTTAATACCTGCTAAGACGAGTAAAGACCAAAAGCGTAAGTTTCCTAGGCGAGCGCTTTCGATCTTAAATCTAGTGCGACAAAGAATTAGGAGGAAACCTCTAATGCCCTATCAATGACAAAAATAACACATCGGCAAAAATAAGTACGTGAAAAATGACCCATTGTATCTAAAACGTACTTTGTTTTTTTGGTGTTCCGCATTATTTCATTCCCTCACTTGGAGGTTATTTTACTATGCACAAATTAACATTTTTCCCTTCTGGAAACGCTGATACTGCACTCATTGATATCGAGAACGGTAAGAAAATACTTATCGATTTTGCAGATATGCACTCCAAAAACGACGCTACCGATAAACGAATAAATCTTTCAGAAGAACTACGAAAAGACCTTAATACAGACAGCCGTAATGATTTTGACGTGGTTGCTTTTACACATTTCGATAAAGATCATGTCACTGGAGCGCCTGCATTTTTCTACCTTGATCATGCTGCAAAATATCAAAGCAGTGATCGAGCCACAATAACAACATTGTGGGTACCGGCTGCTGCAATTATCGAAAGTCGAACCGATATTTGTGAAGATGCAAGAATAATTCAAGCTGAAGCACGATACAGATTTGAAAAAGGTTATGGCATTCGTGTTTTCTCAAAACCAAATGAGCTGAAACAATGGCTCAGTGATAAAGGGATTGAGTTGGAAGATCGTCTCGAGTTAATCAGTGATGCTGGCACAATTATTCCAGGCTTTACTTTAGAAAATGATAGTGTAGAGTTTTTTGTCCATTCACCATTTGTATCTACAATTAACCAAACTGGTAAGGTAGTTCGCAATAATGAGTGTTTAACTCTTCATGTGACTTTTGATGTCCAAGGGACAAAAACAAGAGTATTTTTTACAGCAGACGCGTCGCATGAAGTTCTTACCAATATAGTAACAATCACAAAAGATCATCAAAATGAACATCGCCTCAAGTGGGATGTTATGAATATCGCCCACCACGCAAGTTATAAATCTTTATCAGACGAAAAAGGAAATGATGAAACCGTTCCCCACGAAGAAGTTCGGCAACTCTGTGAAGACTATGCCGAATTTGGTGCTGTTTTGGTGTCCACTAGTCGAATCGTACCAAGTGACAACACCGATGATCAGCCACCACATAAGCAGGCAGTTTCATTTTATCGTCGTATTGCAAAGAAAAAGCTTGGAGATTTTCTTATAACGATGGAACACCCAACAGCAGCTAATCCAGAACCCCTAGTGATTGAGATTTTAGGTCGTGGACAACGGGTTGTAAAAAAGATTGATTCCTTCGCCGCAGTTAGCAGCCCTGCACCTCGAGCAGGCTAACCATGAGCTTTCTTGATGCTCCCGGTAATTCTGTGACACCAGAATCCCTAAAAAGTGCCTTGGGTAGGGAATTAGTTGTTGCAAGCAGACTCCCATTTGTTAAACTAGTAGAAGTTAGAGCTTTAGATAATGCAGATGTGATTGTTCTTGATTTTTCCGTAGAACGTCCTCGAGATGTAGTGCATGAAATTAGGCATTGTGAACGAATAGCAGTTATCTGTTTTCATACCTCTGGTGAAATACCAGAGGTATTGGCACTGCGCGATGACTTTCCGCTAACCCCTCACATCAATCTTAGAAGTTGCGAATTTCCTCGCAGTTTGTGTCTTTATGATGAGGCATTTGAGTTATTGCAATTACGGAACCTGACTGGAGCAAAACTCATAAGAAGGATACGCGAATGGTTGGCATTAACTGCAATAGGAGAATTACATGCTGACGATCAGCCACTGGAACCGATAATGCTGAACAGTCAAGATCTGATAATTGTTCCACCTAACATTCACGATTTCTTCAAAGGAAATAGTGCTTTGCAATTTGGAATAACTAAGGATCAAGACCATTTAAGTCGCTATATTTTTCGCATCTCACCTGACATAAATTCCACCAATACATCGAATATTCTATGTATTGGTGTTGTAACGCAAGCTATTCTGCATGGAGTTATTCGTAGCATTCCTAAAACATTGGATGAATTAAGTACACTGCTTAGTGCAGTGGGCTATAAACTGTTGCCAGAGTTACGTAAACTTGTTCGTGAGCAAGTAACACATTCTGAATATATGCAAAACAACGTGATTTTGTTTATTGCATTACCTAAAGTGAGATCTATAAGTAGTCCAGTGGAAAGGATTGAGTGGCGAGCATTTGTTCTACCGAAACTTCAAGAAGTTGCTGTTCAAATTGGAGTTTGTGCAAAAACTGATGGAGAGGTAGGTCTATTACTTTCAATAGATGAGTCTTGTAATGGTCAAGATACCAACTTAAATTTACTGGATGTTGTTCATGCACTTACTCAAGATCAAGCGGCATTGTTAAATGGCTTAGGGTCTGCGAATACTCAAAAAATAGTCCAGATTGGTGTTGGTGCTTTAGGATCACAGGTTTTCTCAAATTTATATAGAGCTGGCTTCGGACAACTCACACTGGTCGATAACGATAGATTGATGCCTCACAATCTGGCGCGTCACGCACTTTCGGAACACTTTATTGGTCAAAATAAAGCCAATTCTATGGCGCTACTACTGAATAAGACACTATCAGATAATCCTGTTACTTCAATACCTAACGACATATTTAAATTAAACGAAGATGAACTAAAGACAACACTTAGTGGCATAAATATGATCCTTGACTGTTCAGCTTCCGTACCTGTGGCGCGATATTTAGCAAAATTACAGAGTAATGTACGAAGAGTTTCTTTGTTTCTGTCACCAAACGGTAAAGACCTCGTATTGCTTGCAGAAGATTCCGCACGACAAATTAAACTTGATCAGCTCGAGGCTCAGTATTACGAAGCCTTGATTGAAGAGTCTTCTCTGGAAGGGCACTTAGCAGTTAGTAATTCCAGAATACGTTATGGAGCGAGTTGCCGAGATGTGTCATCAATCATTCCTCAAGACCTAGTAGCTCTTCATGCTGCTATAGGTAGTCGCGCAGTAAAACAGATTTTTGATCAGACACCCGCTCAGATTTCAATTTGGCGCATTAATGATTCAAGTGGCGAAGTTTCACGTATTGAACTACAACCTAAGAAAATGCACGTCCTAGAAGCTGATACCTGGAAACTACATGTTAGCGAAAGTGTTCTCGATGAAGTGCGACGCTTACGTAATGCCCAATTACCAAAAGAAACAGGTGGGACACTTATTGGTATGCTTGATTTATGCAACAGGAACATCTATTTAACAGGAATTCTTAAAGCTCCAGATGACAGCGTTGAATATCCCACGCACTTTATTAGAGGTTCGCAAGGCTTAGTAGAAAAATACCGAGATATTGCCACTAAAACCCTAGAAATGCTTGAATATTTGGGTGAATGGCACACACATCCGAACGGTTGTACAACTCTTCCAAGTAATGATGATAAACAAGTTCTTGAATGGATACGACAAGATAAAGACAGAGATGGGGAACCGAGTTTAATGGTCATAGTTGGAGAAAAAGAAATACGTTTTTTTGTAACGGATTCAACTATGGATAACTACCTCGAGGTGTGTTTATGAATGACTTAAAAACGCTTATAGAAACATTTAGATTGAGTTTTTATGAGTCAGTCGCATTGCTCTTACCTGGTGCTGCCTTTTTGATGATGATTAATATATATTTTCCAACGACCTCAATACCAGTCGTTGCTGGCATACCATCATGGGGGTTATTTGCTGTGTCGGCATTTGTGCTGGGGTATGTACTTAAAGGTTTTTGGAGTGAGGTCGCAAACCAGTATCGCTTTCGTTTTGAACCTTGGTATCGTGGACTAAAAGACCCCACGGTGCAAAATCCAAGTAAAACCTTTTATAAATCAAAGAAACCTCTCCCTTGGTACATAGCACCGTGGGGATTACGTGTAATCCTGAAACCATTGTATACATTCATCCTTTGGTCTTATGTAGATTGGCGAAAGATACGCATTGGAAATCTAACTTATCTAAAATCCGCCGAGTTTACCAAAATCAAAGAACGTGTGCAGAGCATGTATGGTTTTGGAGCAGACGAATTAAAGGATTATGAATATTGGTCAATTTGTTACGGCAGTTTATCAGAAACTGAACAGCAACAACGAGATCGATTTGATTCAATTGCTGATATGCACAGAAGTTTAGTTACAATTGTTTTTTTTAGTATGGGTATTGGAATAGTTCAAAGCTGGTTTTCTTTGAGTACTGTGGGGATTGCTTTCATTCACTGGGTTGTATTTCGCGCGTTATACAACCGTGCATTACGATATGAAATACTTGCTACCCGCAATGTTTATCGAAGATTTTTTCATCACTACTGCGGATTGAAATCAGACGAGTCAAATACCTAAATTGACTTATATAAAGGAGATCACAGACAACAAACCACTCCTTTAACTCAGATTTGAAACAAATAATAATAGGTCAATATGCCAATTTTTAACAATTGACTAAATGGCTGTCTAGCGAATCGTTGCCCATAACCCAATCATCAACCATACAAATGCTATCCCACGACACCAAATACTGATGGTATAGTGTTTGATTTTGCCAAAAATTAAACTAACGTATACAAACGATTCTGCGATGGCTAGTAAAATGAAACAAACATGGAAAAATATTTCTATGTTTGTTTTAGCAAACGACACATGGGAGCTATCAAGTTGTTTGAGTTATCTCAAAAATGAGCGGTAAACCAATGTGTTGTTTTAATCTGCCATTGCCAGCAAAGTATTTTTTGTTATATTGCTCGGCTGCATCTGTTAGAATTGCTCGTTCCCAACTAGATAAACGAGTTTTCAATACTACTAGACACGCTTCTGATTTGCAATTGCGGCTTTACGAACCTTAGCACTCGAGTCTGTGCTTAGTAATGCCAGTGCCGCAGCGCTCGAGGCATAGTTACAAGCAACCCAGTAGCGCACAGTGGTATCGGAATCTTTTGCCAGTGTCTCGAGCGTTACTTTATTTTTACAGGCAAAAGCTAAGGCAATTCGCACATTTGAATTCGGATCATTGACCAAAATTTGTAGAATTACTGGACTGAGTTTTGGGCGTTGGGCAATCATTTCTCGGATATTGGGGTCAGCATCCTTTGCCATTGCCGCAATAATTACTGCACTCAGTTTTTCTCGAGCCATCACAGTTTCACGCACCTCGGCGCGTTTATCCGTGGCAAAAAGTTTGAACAATGCAGTAGTTAGCGGGATTTTTCTAGCAACTGCTTGCCGCACAATTGCATGTGGCAAAGTTGCCAGTTTCTCGAGCACTTTTTTGGGTGTATTCTTATGCTTCGCTACTGCCAGCACAGTGTTTTTTTGAGGCACACCACTCAAATACTCGAGGGCAGCGGCTGAGGTTTTGGGATTATTCGCCACCAATAATTGCACAGCGGCTGGCGCAGTTTGAGCTAACTCGAGTAAGCGCTTAGAACTGGTTTGGCTATTTACAGCTTCTTTTTTCAAATCGGCTAGGCTCATAGTTTCCTCTTGCGCCACGAACGATTTAAGGTTTCCACAGCCGTTTCACGGACTCGTTTTTTGCTGTCCTTAGCTAGTTTTTCTAAAATAGCATCAGGTGTAGCATTGTTATACGCCACTTGCCAACGCACGTGTTCGTTGCTATCGGTAGCTAATTGCTCGAGTACAAAATCTGGAGCACCTTCGACTTTGGCATGTGCCAAGGCTCGCCTGACATCAGGTTTAGGGTCGCTTAGTAAAATTTGATAAGCTGCTTTTGGCAAAATATCCCGATTGGCTATACTTTCTCGAATATCAGCGTTTGTGTCCTTGGCAAGTATTAACAAAACATCGGTGGGTAAAGATTCGTGCCAAGCAATTGCCGCACGAATCTCAAGGTTTTTATCAGTCGCCAGTGATTTGTGCAGCCCAGTATCCCAATCATCAAGTTCAGCGACAGCCAACCGCACTTCATCACTTTTATCTCGAGCCAAGATTTTTAAGAGTTTATTTTCACTATAATGCTGCAAGCCACATACCGTTTCAGCTCGAACATTGGAACTGCTATCGGTAGCCAATACTTGCAAAACCTCAAGTGGCGTTTTATCGTGCCATGCCACTGCACCGCGCACTCGAGTATCGGGGTCAGCAGCCAGTTTTTTTAGTACCGCTATAGGGCAAGCATCACGATAAGCTACCAAAAAACGAATATTACTGTCCAAATCAGCAGATAGTATCGTAAAGATTTTTGCAGTCGTACTACGATTACCGATTACTGCCTCGCGGACACTGGCGCTGCGGTGCGCCGCTAAACGCTCGAGGATTGCCACAGGTGTTTTTTCGTTACTGGCAACGGCTGCACACACCGAAGCTTGTTTATGCACCGCTAATTTCTCGAGAATAGCGATGGGTGTATTTTCGTTTTGTGCAACTGCTTTAAGAATCGTCCATTTGCCATGCCCACTCAGATACTCGAGAGCAGCGATAGGCGAACTGGTGTTTTTAGCAACTGCCAATTGCACACTGGCATCGGTGTTTCTGGCTAACTCGAGCAAACGTTTTGCCGTGGTTTTTTTGCTTCTGGCTTCTTTTTTTATAGCTGCAATATCCATTACGAACTCCTTGATTTTAAGTGTCTCTTGTTTTTCATCATATTCTCGAGTTCACCCGAGTAAAAGCCCAGTTAAGCCTAAGACCACATCATCCTTTTTTGACAAGTAGATTCGGCTGCTTGGCGAACTTCTGAACTTGGGTCTTGCAGGAGTTTTTCGAGGGTTTCATCTGATACCGCACCAGTACTAGCGACTTGTTTTCGCACCAGCGTTTCAGCATCCGTGGCTAATCGCTCGAGAACCCAATTGGGTAATCTAGTCCATCTTTCATTGGCTAAAACACAACGTACTTCTGGGTTTAAATCTTGAAGTAGCACTTCAAAAATACCATCGTTTTGGTCTTCTCGTTGGGCAATACTTTGGCGGATTTGCACGCTTGGATCTTGTGCAAGAATCAACATGCAGTCTTGGGGGAGTTCGTGATGAATCGCAAGATTTTCGCGTATTTTTTCTTCAACATCCTGAATTAAGTGAAGATGCAATTGGTCATGCCAAGTATAGAGTTCGGTGATCTGGAAACGCACTTGGGCATCAGAATCTCGAGCCAGCACTTGTAATATTTTGTGCTCATCACGCTGAAAAAGATTGCCAATACAGGCAGCCCGAACACCTGCTTCTGGGTCAGTCGCTAACCTAGACAAAACAGCTGTTGGCAGACGCTTTTTGGCTGCAACTGTGGTACGAACGTATTCGTCAGGATCATTTGCAAGTTTTTCCAAAATGGCAAGCGAGCAAGTGCTGTACAATGCCACACCATGACGTACCAAGGCATCGGTATCGGTACTAAGCATCGTTAGCGTTGTATCATTACAATGCTTATTGTACGTAACTGCACGGCGAACATCTGCATCAGAATGCCGTGCTAATTGCTCGAGTAACGCACTCGGTGTGACAAGGTTTCTAGCCACTGCTACACAAACCGAAATTTGTTTATGCTTCGCTAATTGCTCGAGCAGAACCACACTAATATTTGGGTGCAGTGCCACTGCTTTCACAATCGTCCATTTACGATGCCCACTTAAATACTCGAGAGCGGCTAGTGGCGTATTTGGATTTGCAGCCACTGCATATTGCACAGTTGGGTCAGCGTTGCTAGCCAACTCGAGCAAACGACTAGCCGCAGTTTTTTTGCTTTTGGCTTCTTTTTTCAGCGCAGCGATATTCATACTTTAGATTATGCCGTATGTTTGTTGTGAATTTCGTGTTAAAAACTTTTATCTCTGACCAATAACACTTCT
Source organism: Deinococcales bacterium (assembly GCA_013298595.1). Taxonomy (GTDB): domain Bacteria; phylum Deinococcota; class Deinococci; order Deinococcales; family JAAFIG01; genus JAAFIG01. The sequence goes on from JAAFIG010000011.1 coordinate 15,642, forward strand.
TGCAAAAGAGCGAACACTTTCGTCTGGGTCGTTGACCAATTGTTTAAGAATAATTTTAGGGCAAGCCAGTGGTAAAATCACAGCGTGACGCACAGCCGCTTCGGAGTCTTGACTGAGCAACGTAAAAATCGCAGCTGTACAATAACGACTTTGAGGCACTGCCTGACGAACCGTTGCATCCGGATGTTGCGCTAATTGCTCGAGCAGTGCAACAGAAATCACTTGGCTTTGTATAACAGCCACACAAACCGAGGCTTGTTTATGAATCGCTAATTGCTCGAGGATAGCAAGACTGACATTGGGATGTGTTGCTACGGCTTTGAGAATCGTCCATTTGCCATGTCCGCTTAAATACTCAAGGGCAGCCAGCGGCGCATTTGGATTACTGGCAACTGCGTATTGGACACTGACATCTGCATTTCTGGCTAACTCGAGCAAGCGACTAGCTAAAGTTTTTTTGCTTTTAGCTTCTTTTTTCAGGGCGGCTATATCCATTTTTACTCCGTTAAACTCGAGTTAGCTTTTGCTTTTTTAAAGCAGCTTCACGCACTCTTGGGCTGGGGTCATGGGTTAATTGCTCGAGTACTATTAGGCTAACGCTAACATTAGAAGCTACCCGCCAGCGCACCATTTCATCAGGGTCAAGGGCTAATTGCTCGAGCACAAAAGCAGGGGTTGATTGGCTTTTATTATCGACTAAATACTGCCTGACAACCGCATCAGAATCCTGAAGTAGATACTCGAACACGTCTTTAGGCAAGTTATCTCGGCTTGCTAAGACTCGACGAACAAAATGGCTGGAGTCTGAAAAAAATTGTTCATGCCAATCGGCTTCCCATGATTCAACAGCCGAAACCACAGCCGCCCGAACTCGCCAGTATTCATCTCGAGCCAAGGTTTTAAGATTAGCAAAATCTTTGTAACGCCCAAGCCCTGTGGCACTGTGTGCGCGTACCAATTCGTTGCTATCAGTAGCGAGTTTTCGCAATGTCTCGAGTGGTGTATTTGGATTCCAAGCGACACAGACTCGTACTTCGCTTTCTTTATCCTCTGCCATTTGCACTAATTCGGCAGTAGGACAATACGTTCGACCTGCCATCCAAATTCGCACAGTCGCATCTTTATCCCGACACAACACTGTATACATTTGCGTTGTTAAATTTGGATTCAATGTTAAAAATGCTCGCACTGACGTTTTTTTATGTTGCAATAAAATTTGAGCAACAACCAAAGAAATCTGTAAATTTTTTGCTACCGCTTCACAAACCTCAGCTCGAGGATGTTGCGCTAATTGCTCGAGGATATGTTCAGGTGTACTTGGGTTTTTTGCAATGGCTTTGAGATGACTGATATTGCCTTGCTTCAACAAATACTCGAGAGCCATAACAGGTGCATTGGGATTTTTTGCCACGGCTAACGGCACTTTGGTTTCGGGGATTTTTGCTAACTCGAGCAAACGTACCAGCGAGGTTTGTAGATGTTCTGCTTCTTTTTTTAATGCAGTAATATTCATAATTGTCAATACTCGAGTTTTTCTTAGGCGTTACAACTATTGTTTTGGTGACCACAAACCATTACCTGAGAAACTGATACTCCATCTGTGTGAAGCTTGAGGTATTCTATTTACAAAGCAGGCTTGTTTGGTATTGCAAAGAAGTTTGCGTTTTTCAAGTATCGTGTCTATAGTTTTTGCTATGGCAGTTCGCACTGTGAGTTGGGCATTATGGGTGACATCAAGTATCATCTTGACGTTATTATTTATCTTTGAATTTTCCTATGGTACACGGTTACTTAAATTCATTCAAAATGATGTGACACGTTCAGCATTTTCTTTGAATCAATACTCAATTAACCTTTTCTTAGCTACTGTACTACAATCACCTTATGGTTTTTTAATAATCTTACCAATTGTTAGTTTGCTTTGTTGGATTGCTTTTTTACAACTTTACAAAACAAATCCAGTCCAAGAACTACTCAAAAATATTATACTTTGTCTTGTCTCAAGTGGCATATTTTTATGGGTTCTGACCGAATTCGCCATTTATATGGTCGTTATGCTTCCATTGTTGTTATCTAAAAGCCAACCATGAAATCACGCTTGGAAACAATCACACTTATCAATTTACTGCTGCTTGTAGGTAGTGGACTTATTGGGCACGTTTTAGTTTTTGTGGTTCAAACACTTATCCCGCACTTAGCAAATCTTCTCAATCAATTCAGTTCGCGTTTGCCACCTTTTCTCGAGTTGGTATCGAATATCATCATTTTTTTGACTGGAGGTTTAGGGGGTTTTCTGATGCTATTGGTTATTGGATGGATGATTTGGACACAAAGCCTCAAGCCTGCAAGTGAACGAATTTTGTTGCGTAATAGTGTGTTATTTATATTTCTGCTGACTGTTTGCACCAGTGTTTTATTGATCTACGCTGCTGAATTTATTTTCACGATTCCAAGGGTGATTGGACGAGCTTTTTTGCCTTAGTTACTGTCAAAGCTATTCCTGACTGAATAAATTCGGTTTTTAGATAGCAATATCTTACAAAGCAGCTAAACGCACTTTCTCGATTGGGTCTGTAGCTAATAATCGTAGAATCTCGAGACTGACCACGCGGTTTTGTGTCACCCAGTAGCGCACTTCGGCATCGGCATCCTTAGCTAAAATCTCAAGTACCTCGAGTGGTGCAGCGCTGTTGATAGCTAAACGAATTTTCACTTCTCGAGATTCATCTAAAGCCAGTTTTTGTAGTACCGCAGCACTGGTTTTTTTATTAGATGCCACTTCTCGGCGCACATCCCAAGAAGCATCTACTGCCAGTACCTCGAGAATTTCTGGTGTGGTATATGGGGCACGAATCACAAATAATTTCAATTCCTCATTAGCACTTTTTACCCATTGCCATAATTCTTCTGGGCTGGCTTGCAAAATTTCTTTGTATTCTGGTCTGACCGCACCTGAAAGCAGCATTTGTTCTCGAGTGCTTTCAGGAACACGTTTGGTATCGTAAATCCAATTGCGTACCAAGGCGCTGTGCGGATAAAAAGCAAACTCCTCGAGAATAGTATTTGGTAGTCTAAAAAAGTGTTTGAGCAAAACCGTTGTCACCACTTCAGGTTCGGCATCGGTTAATAACTGCTCGAGAATATGCACAGGTGTCCTAGGCTGATTTGCCACAGCCACACGCACAATTTTAGCAGCATCCATAGCCAGTTGCTCGAGTACTGCAACAGGACAAAGGCTCTGCAAAGCCACCGCTTGGCGCACAGCCTCGTTTTTATGGAGTGCTAACCGCTCGAGAATATGAACAGGCGTACTTGGATTGGCTGCAACAGCTTTCACCACATCCCCGCGTTTATGCCCACTCAAATACTCGAGCAAAACCACAGGCATTTTCTTATTGGCAGCTACCAATTTTTGCAATGTGGCATCTGAACTTCGCGCAAATTCCTCGAGCAGCACAGGCGGGATATGCGCTGATTTTGCAACAGCCTTAGCTAAATCGGGATGCAAACCCGCTAATTCACGCAATCGAGTTACAGACGTTTTTTTGCTTTTGGCTTCTTTTTTTAAGGCGACCAAATCCATGCAGTTATTGTATAAGCAGTACTGATGAGCTATCAAAAAGCAGCTCGGGTGAGGAACGCCTCACCACTACGGCACATTTTAGAAAGCAGGGCTCATGCCACCATCAAAGTTAATCGCACAACCCGAAATATAAGCTGCTCTGGTACTGACCAAAAAAGCAATAAAATCGGCAAATTCGGCAGCTTGTCCCACTCGAGCTAACGGAATGTTATTCTCGAGTGGCAATTTAGCATATAAATTTTCCAAACTTTGATTATTTTGGGCAGCCCGACGCACCCATTGGTCAGATTCAACCAGTCCAATCAGCACACCGTTGACTCGGATATTATCCTTGCCAAGGTCTTTGGACATGGCTTTCATCAGTGCCATACCAGCGGCTCGGGAAACAGTGCTTGGCATGCTGTTCGCCCCTGGAGTTTTGCCACCTGTAGCCAGAATATGCACAATACTGCCACCACCAACAGCCCGCATATGTGGCACAGCCAACCTAGAAAGTCGAATAGCAGCATAGAATTTCATATCTAAATCCTCTTGCCACTCGAGATCGGTGATGCTTTCAAAAGGTTTAGCTGCTGCCCGACCAGCATTATTAACAATTGCATCTATGCGACCAAAACGGGTCATGGTTTGGGTCACTAAATTTTCCAAATGCACAGGATTGGTCACATCGGTTTGCACCGCCAACGCTTGCCCACCAATACTGGCAGCTACACTGGTTAATTTCTCGAGTCCTCGGGCGGCAATGACAACATTGGCACCTTCGGCAGCAAGGGTTTTAGCCGTTGCTGCACCAAGTCCATCGCTGCCGCCCGTAATGATAATCGTTTTACCTGTCAGTTGTAAGTCCATAGTTTAATTTACCAAGTTTAAAACTAAGAAACTGCAATACAAAAACAAATGGGCGCTCTTTTCCGAGCGCCCATGCTTCAGGGAGTATGAAGCTTATTTAATCACCAGCAACGGCTTTTGCATTGACTGGCACGCTTAGTGTTACGCTCGAGCCAATTGAGCCTGCACCTGGTGTTACGCCGTACTCGCCGCCGTGATAACCAGATTCGCCGTGGTCGGCAAGGTCAAGACCTTGTTCTTCATCGCGGCTATCAGGACGTAAGCCCATAACAGCTTTGAGGGTATACATCAGAACTGCTGTGCCAACCGCCGCTAAAGCAGCAGCAAATAACACACCACCCAATTGTTTGAGCATTTGTTCGCCATTACCTTCGATTAAACCACTGCCAAGGCTGTTGATACTCTTTTGGGCAAACACACCTGTTAATAACGCACCTGTAATACCGCCAACACCGTGGCAAGCAAAAACATCGAGGGAATCATCTAAGTTTAAGCGGTTCTTGATTTGAATGGCAGTGAAGGAAACACCAGCAGCAATTGCACCAATTGCCATGGCAGCCATTGGGCTAACAAAACCTGCAGCTGGAGTGATGGCAACCAAACCCACCACTGCACCTGTAGCCGCGCCCACAGCAGTTGCATGACCGTTTTTGAACATCTCGAGCAAAACCCAAGCAAACATGGCAACAGCAGCAGCGACATGGGTTGTGATAAACGCATTTGTAGCAAGATTTCCACCAGCAGCCACAGCGCTACCACCGTTAAAACCAAACCAACCGAACCAGAGTAAACCAGCACCAAGCAAAACAAAAGGCACATTGTGCGGTGCCATTGCAACACGACCAAAACCACGGCGTGGTCCAAGAATAATGGCTGCAACCAAAGCCGAAACACCAGCAGTGATATGCACCACAGTACCACCAGCAAAGTCCAAAGCACCCCACTTAAAGAGGAAACCATCGGGTGACCAAACTGCATGACAGACAGGTACATATACAACTAATAACCACAAAGCAATAAACACCATGTAGGTTTTGAATTTCATACGTTCAATAATCGCCCCACTAATTAAGGCTGGGGTAATAATGGCAAACATCATTTGGAAAATCATAAATAAACTATTTGGAATAGTTGGCGCAGTTGGATACGGTGCTGTGCCATCAATGCCATTTAAGAAAGCGTATTTGAGGCTACCAAGCACACCAGAAATCCAATTGGGGTCTTTATCAGTGGTAAAAGCCAAGCTAAAACCAACTGTAATCCAGAGAATGGTTACGATACCAAGGGCAATATACGACATCATCATGGTATTCAACGCATTCTTAGAACGCACCAAACCACCATAGAAAAAACCAAGAGCAGGTGTCATTAACATAACCAGCGCTGTCGAAACCAATAACCAAGCGGTATCACCTGTATCAGCAGCCCATTTTGCATCCTGTGCAAAAGCTAAACCCGAGAAAGCCAAAACCAGCGGTAAAACCATTTTCCAGTTTTTCATGAAACCCCCTTCATGCGCTAAAACGCAATCGAATGGCGGGAGTATAAACATGAGATTGCATGATGTCAAGTCAAACCTGACAAAACGACCAAAAAACAGTGACGATTTAACATAGTTGAGCAAAACATGGAGTTATGTGTCAATATACTATGTCAAGTGTTCACAAAAAAACGTACACATTGCAAAATGCAAAACACCACAAAACCATGTAAACTGTGAAACACAAGAAAATTGGAGGAAATCATGAAATTAATTACCGCTATTATCCGCCCCGAAAAACTCGACGATGTCAAAGCCGAGCTATTCAAAGAAGAAGTCACAGGACTGACCATTTCCCGAGTTTCTGGTCATGGTGGCGAAAAAGAACACCTCGAGACATACCGAGGTCGTCCATTGGTTTTTGAATTCCACGAAAAAGTTCGTCTCGAGATCGCTGTTTCTGAACCATTCGTGGAACGCACCGTGCAAGCCATTGTTCGCAGTGCCCGAACAGGCGCAGTAGGTGATGGCAAAATCTTTGTACAAGCCCTCGAGCGAGTTGTGCGTATCCGCACCGGCGAATCGGACAATGAAGCTTTAACACCTGTTACTTAAATCTTGAGTATTTTATGGTCAGTGTATTAAACACTGACCATTTTTTATTTTTGACAATCTAAACGCACCCGCAAACTAGGGTTTGGTACAGTAAAATTCACGCCTTTAGCTCTGGTGCTATCCCCTATTGTTCTGCTTAACTCGAGCAAGAACTTGGTTGGGGTTTTGACAGCATTCTCGAGCGTACCAAATGGGTAATAAAACTTGATTTGATGTATTACTGAACCACCAGGTGGTAAACTGGCAAAAGTTATTTTTTGCACATCCAAACCATCTACACTCAAGGTGCTTGCGTCACTAAAAGCCAGTTGAATCCCCTGTCCAGTCCCATCAAAACCAGCATCCACTGGCATGATCGTAGCAGGCGAACCATTCTTCACCTCGAGCATCAAACCCCAACCCAATTTATCAGACTTAATCGCCTCGAGTTTAGTGGCTTTAATCCGCCAAACCCCATTAAACAAAGTCTCACCAAGGCAACCCTCGAGTGACGCACGTTGATTAGCCCCACCGACAAAACCAGGTAACTCGAGTTTGACATCAGTTTTAGACACCACAGCTTTCACGCCCGCTTTTTGCAGTGCCTCGAGCGGAATGTACGTTTTACCATTTTGCACAATCGCAGCAGCGTAAGGCTTACCGTTAATGCTGAGTTTAAGCGAACCCGAGGCAGCCCAAGCAACCAGACTCGAGCCGAGAATAACAGCAATAATTAGGAATTTATTTTTCATAGGATTTCCTTTCTTGAGTCTCACAAGGGCGAGGCGTGCCTCGCCCCTACGGTTTTTTATCCTCCGCAGCCAATGCCGATGTCTTCGATGTCTATTCCGATGACAATATTTTGGGGGTTTGCGCCGTTGTTATCGGTAGTGATGAGTTCGTGGTAGCCGTTGGTGTTACCGTTGCGATCGAGCCAGAGCGAAGCGGTTCTGCCGCTTTGTAAACCGCATGGGGCAACATTGTTATTGACTTGCGAAACTTTGCTAATGGTGCTACCAAGTATTTTCCAGACTCCATCGCCATTCCAAGCAGCATCAAAGGCAATACTTCCATCAGATAAGTAATCGGCATGGTGCGTTGGACCTTTGGTTGTAATACTCGAGGGGGCGTTGCTGGGTGAAACCACAACCCTGAATCCTGTACCATTCGTACCGATTTCGCAGATGCTCGAGTTTCCCTCGCCAAAAGCCTGAGCGCCACAATCAAACAATACTTTAGTTCCATCGCTCGAGATGGCGGGTTGATCGTTGTAATTCTGGGTACTGATTTGCGTAATTTGTACTGGCGCTGCCCAAGTGCTGCCTGTTTTGCGAATCGCCCAGAGATCAAAGTTATGAGCGCCACCATTGGCGGTGTAAATAATTGTGTTGCCGTCACTCGAGATGGCTGGGAAGCCTTGGGAATCCTGAATTGGGTTTGGAGCGCGAACCAAAGCGGCACTCGAGGGATTAGCACTGGGTGCAACAGCGAGGCAGTAACTTCCATCGCAAGCAGGGTCAAGATTCTGGGTCTCGAGGACAAGCCAATCGCCATTGGGTGAAATGTTCAAGCGGCGCTCTGGTTTGCGTGCGCCAGTGGTGATGAGCGCCGATACATTCTCTGGGGTTACTCCTGCTTGGGCGCTCACGCGGTAAACACTGTTTTGGTACGTGTACGTGATTTTTCCTGAACTCGAGGGGTCAGGGTTGATGGTCAGGTTTTTGGTGGTTGAGGTGCTGAGTTTCCCATCCGAAACGGTTAAACCAACCGTGAAACTTCCTGCGGTGGCAAAAGTATGTGAGGTTGTAACACCTGTGCCTGTGCTGGTATCACCAAAGTTCCAAGTGTAGGTTAAGGCATCACCGTCTGGGTCACTCGAGGTGCTGGCATTAAAGTTCAGACTGGTACCAACTGTGGCAGGGTTGCTCGAGATTGTAAAAGCAGCGATGGGGGCGCGGTTCGTTAGGCTTGGGTTTGAGTTAGGGCAAGCAACGAGGAGAGCAGCCAGAATAATTGGGGATAGTCGTTTCATAAAAACTCCTAACTAACGAATGTTGATACGTTTGGCTTGAATTTCGTATTTACCAAGGCTTAGGTGAAAACCAAGCCGTGACTTAGCGGAATTTGATACGTTTGACTTGCACCGAATACTGACCTGTATTATCAGATCCTGTTCGGGCAAGTATGGCGTAACCAGTACCACCCACAGCAATACGCCGCTCTTCTTGATTTAATGCTGCACTGGCAATGATGGTTGTCCAAGCGTTGGCATCACTGGCTCGAGAAGCAAACAATGAAGTTGCATTTGGAGCGTTGGCTGGCACAGCCGCGAAAGAACTGACACCATCACCATTGGCTGCGAAGGCTGCATCGAAAGTGAATACTGAAATGAGACTGAGTGTTTCGGGATTGCTCCAAGTTTTGCTGGCAAAACTATACCGCCTTGCAAGTGTAGCTATTAGTGGGTTTAAGTTCTGATACACCAAATTTGCATTGCCGTTTCCATCAACACCAAGTTGATGGTTTCGCCCTTCAAACCCCTGTTCAGGTTGCCAAGTGCTGGTTGCTGCGTCATAAGCTCGGATTCTTAGCCCTGCATAAGTGGGGCTGGGTGATTGGTTGATGACTGCCATCGCATTGCCATTACTACCAAATTCGTATGTTCCAAACTCACTAGCGGCGTTACTAAAAAGAGTTGTGGCAGGATTCCAAGCGTCGTTAGTAGGATTGTACTGGCTTGTCAATACCGTCGAACTGGCGTTTTCGTAAAAGAGGTGGATATTGCCATTTTGATCAAAGCGAGCGGAGCCGTTTCTATGCGCTCCAGCAAAAGTCTGGACAGTCCATGTGGAATTGGATGCCTTAAACTGAGCAAAACGAATGCGTTTGTCACTAAATATGTTGACCACCTCGAGCCAAGTTGCCACAGCGTTGCCGTTTGCATCAATACGAATTTGTGGGTCAGTCAGCGGATTTGTTGTCCCTGTATCTAAAGTTGCAGCAGCACTCCAAGCATTTGAACCACTGGTTTTTCGACTCCAACGGATTTCACGACTGGCTGGGAGACTCCACAACGCGATTAAATCATTGTTTGGTGCAATTTCTAGTGCAGTTTGGGAGGCTACACCTTGACTTGATCGGGTTTCTAGGGTGTTGTTGACTTCCCAAGTGTTGCTCGAGCCATTGTAAGCACTTGCTTTGATGAAAGTACCATTTTGAGTTTCGTTCACCCAAAGCAACCCACCATTGCCAAGAGCGTTCATTCTCAACTGTTTTTGATTTGGTACGGAAAGCCCATCTGCACCAAAAGAAAACCGATTAAATCCTTGATCTAACGTTTGCCAAACGCCATTATCGGTTGGTAAAACTTTCTTGCTTTCCACGCGAATTCGTAATGCTCCACTAAAGCCAGTAATGGGTCGAATCTCGAGAACGTGTTGACCACTGGCTAACAATTGTGGCTCAAGAATCAGGGTGGTTGTGCCAATGCTTTCGGTGCTGATTTCGTTGCCTTGTGGGTTGATGACAACAGCCGTGCCAGTAAAACTCGAGCCTGCACTGCGTTCAAGCGTGATACTCACACCATTTGGACTGGTGCTGCTTTCAAAAGCAAAACGTGTGATCGAATTAATATTGCGAACCGAATCAAAAGGTAAATTGATGTTTTCGGTATCGGTGCGTTTCAAACGAATTTCAAAAGCTTCGCTCGAGCCAGCCACAAAGTTCTTCACCACACTGCCACAAAAAGCACCACCTGCAATACAAGCCCTATAACGAATATTCACACCAGCAGGAACGGGTAACTCGAGACCACCTGTCATTGGCACATCGGCGGTTGCAGCATAGGCAGGTAGTTGCGGTGGGTCGGCTTGTGGGCGCAGACTTGAGCCTTGAGCGGGAATGGGTTTGTCAATTTCGGCAAGAAATTTGCAGTATGTGGCTTGTTCAAAAATACTGTCATACTGCCCCGGAACATCGTTGATACACTTGGGTTTTGGGCGGCTGGGAATAAAATTCTTATCTACATTCCACCAGCTAAAATGCGTCACCACTGCCTCAAGCGCCCTTGTTCCGCCACCAGCATCCACAACAATCCCCGAACCTTCTTGCACCCAATCGCCTGTTTGTTCGTTTAAGCTCCACAGTGGAATTGTATCGCCCAAATTAATCGGGCTGCCATCCAGATTGGTGTTGGCATACATCGGCAAGCGCACTTTGGCACTCGAGCCAGCTTTTAAGTTCAAACGCTGCCCGCCTTGCTCGAGCGCAAATTCGGTTGTGCCAAGCGAAACAATGCCTGTACTCGAGCCGTTGGCTTGCATTCCTTCAAAGCTACCCGGAAAGGCATTCTTCTCGAGCGGGTCGTTAATATCCACGGGTGATAAACTGACATTAACCGAACCCGTTACGGGTGTGCCATCGGGTTTGACCAAAGCATTGGCGGCTAACTCGAGTCGGGCATTGTCCGTGCCAGTGATCGTGCCACCCGTGCTGGCATTGAGTGGCTGGGCTGCGCTGCGAGCCATCAGCGTTGCCTTAAAATCAGCATTGCTGGCGTTCGATCCAATTGGAAACTCGAGAGCAGCGAAGCCTTCTGCGTATCCTGTTTTGTTCAACACCAAATTGATTGGAATGCCTGTTGATACGGATACCGTGACTTTGCCGCTGGCATCACTCGAGCCTAGGTTTGTTCCGTCCAGTGCAACACTGACACCCGCCAATGGTGCGCCCAAAGCATCGGTAATTGTCCCGACCACACTTAAAGCTGCCCCAGCCACAATACTATTGGCAGTGACTGTAATGGTTTTCTCAAAACTCGAGACCCCACCTTTGCCATCGGCAGCAGTCAGTCGGGCAGTGAATGAACCAGCTTTTGTGTACATATGAGCAATACTCGAGCCGCCACCACGCACGCCATTGCCAAAATCCCAAGAGAGCGTTAAAGCATCGCCATCTGGGTCAGAAGACGTACTCGAGAACCCAAGGGCAGTACCCGCTTGCACTGTGGTTGCCGAAGTGAAACCAGCGATTGGAGCTTTATTCTCCACAGGCGGAGTTGGCGGATTACTACACGCCAACAACAAAGCCAAACTACCAAGTAACAAAAATTGTTTCATTTCATCTCCTTACTAAACTTAAATTCCGTGCCGCAATGTGAACAGAATCGTGCATATGGGCTGGTAATTGGTGCTTGGCAAGTGGCGCAAGCCTCGAGCAATTTCGTACCATCGTTGCTGCAAAATTTTTCTTCACTCTCGAGTGGCACAGCTCTGGCGCACTTAGGACAAATACGGTACGCCACCAATTCTTTGACCATAAAACCCTCCTGCTTTTACTATGCAGGAGGGTTAGTTACTTCTCGGTTTCTCGAGACGGGGGTTTTGCCGATAATCTAGCGCGGTACAACCGCTGCCACTTGGCATTGACCAGACCAAATGGTTTGGTTACGTACACGGATAGGGTCGTAATAGGCACGTATACGGACTTTAACATTGCAAGGGTACATGCCGCCTACGCCGTAGCTCACTTGAGGAATCGCAAATTTTTCTTCGGTGCTGGTCATACCTAAAAATGCGGTACCTGTGTATTCTCCTGATGGGGTAATCAGGGTCAATTGCCATGCGTATTCCAAAGCATCATTGTCGGGATTCTGCACGTTGACATAAGCAAAAAACGTGGTTGGGTTTGGTAGTCCATCACAGTTGGTACTTGGCGCGATGCTGCGTAAATCAAGTGTGGTGCGATTGACAGCATCCTTGATGCAAAACCCGGTATTGTTCCGTATATCCCAGCGTTGTACACCACCACCCAAAATGACTGGGTAAGGATTGACGGGCGGGTCTTGTACTAAGACATTGACCGAACTCGAGCCACTTAAACCATCACTGTCGGTGATGGATACCCGCACTTCATGGTTGCCTGTTCCAGCAAAACGAATTTTTTGGCTGCAACCACCAGTCACGGTGTTAGCAATGGTATTACTCTCGATTAAATTGGGTAAGTCCACTTCCCAGCGCATATTGGGGCAAAGCGTTTGTGGGTTGGCTTCGTTTTTATCCACAATCCTAAGGCTGAACTCTGGGGTTGGCAGGCTGGAAGAATAGGTGTAGATCGGGCTGGGAAAAGTAAACTTTGCCTGTGGAGCGGTATTGACTACTGTAAAATCAATGTTTTGCGTGGTGCTTTGCGTTCCGTACCTTGCAGTAACTTGTAGGATTTGATTTCCTGCGCTCGAGAATGTGTATGGTAACTCGAGTGGCAAAAGTGATTTGATCGAAGTTAATCCGTTGTACAAGGTCGTAGTACCTAAACGCACGGTTACATTTAGTGCACTCACCCCTGGGTTTTCGTGTGATAAAGAAAATAACGAACCAAGATCTGTTGGTACACGCACATCAACTTGTCTCGGTGCAGTTTTGGCGGTAATAATTGGAGCCGGAGCTTGCACTGCGGCTTGCTCTGTTGTCCAAGCAGCACTGCGCCGATTATCAAAATTTAGGTAAGAAAGGTTATAAAAAACATCCGCTACGTATTGTGCATCCATGTAAGCATAACCACCATCTCCAAAATCGCAACCCCAAGAGTTTTTAATAATAAAGTACCCACCACCAGGGATATCACGCACAGGGTAAAAAGCTGCATTGGGAATAAATCCAACGATTTGCACCACATGATCGCCCCTCGAGCCATTCACTTCAATGGTTTGTGCTGGGTTCATTGGATTTGGTGCGTCAATGACACGACGCTTATCTGTTAAGTAACCATCTGCACCAATTGCACCAAATCCTTTGTAAATCGGAAATGTCCCAATCAATGTATGTCCAGATGCCATTAACCAAATGTATGAAGCCAAATTAAACACTTGACCTGAACTCCAAGCTGTACTGCTCGAGCTGGCAAACGTACCTGTAACTGGGCTTTGGTCAAGTTCAATGGCACAATATGGAAGTGGGTCTGGAACACCTGGCAGAGTTATTTGGGTGCAAACGCCTTTGGCTTGATGGGCGCTATCTGAGCACGTTCCAGTGTATTCGTATGTACCACCTGGTATCCAATCGCATGATTTAGCATAATTGGTAAAAGCATCATTTCCCATGACCCTACCTTCAGCACGGTTGTACGTCCAGTATGATTCATTTGGAATTGGTTGCAGAAAAGCACTCGCCATATCAAGGGCAGTTTCAGCCGAAAAACCATCGCCAAAATCGTCTCGAGACCACTCAGCTTTGACTTTGTACGCCAAGAATTGTTCGGATAAATCCACTACATTGTTATTCTGCACCCGTTCACGGCTTTCTATCGCACCAATGGCACTAAACGCCCAGCATAATCCACGAGTGGCTTGGTCTTTGATTGGGGAAATAAATTTTTTCAAAGGAAAACGATACTGTGTCACTAAACCACTTGGCGTTCGGCAATTTGGTGTACCTAAATCATTATCTCTGCCATTGCCTGCAATCATGGTTTGAGGGCGAATTACGCCGTTGGTCGGTGCAATTGGTTCAAGTCCAGTTCCATCTAAAACAGCTTCTTGGCTTAACAGATCATTCAAGTTTGTTAACGCTGTTTCAACCACATCCAAAGGCTGCCCCTGCAAGCTGGAAGGTTCTGGAACTTGGGATTTCAATGCATCTGGTAAAGGCTCGTATAAACTCGAGTAAACACGTAACGCATTACCAACATCTTGAGATTGTTGAACACTTTTTGCTAAAGCTCGAGCGGTGCTACGCCCACCAAGCAAGACGACCTTTTCACCATTAGGAAGTGATATTTCGGAATCAGTGCGAACTGAACTTGCCAGTAATTTTTGTACCGACTCTGACGGATTTTGCACACCCCGCAGCACACTTAAATCTGTTTGGAATTGTTGTTCGACAGCATTTTCTTGAGCGGCTCGAGTTGTGTCATTGATAGGTAGTAATTCACCCGCTTCGACCCTTCGTTGGTATTCCTCAGGGGTAATTTGTTTTGCATTGATGGGAACTGGCACTTTCCAAGCGTTACTCGGATCAAATAATGGGCTTTGCAAAGTCACCAGCACACTTTTTTTATCTGAACCAGCACTGTTCTGCGCGGTTAATTCAAACGTTGTTGTGACAGCCACATTTACGGTTGTACTCGAGCCAGTCACCACACCAACACCAGGGCTAATGCTCAGGCTCGAGGCGTTTTGCACACTCCACTCAAGTTTAACAGTGCCTGCCGCCGTTAAACTACTGTTAGACGCAGTAAATGACACTATTTGCGGCGCGGTTTGCACAGGCGGTTTGGTTGGTTCTGGACAAGCCACCAATGCCATCAGCAACAACGATGAAAGACCAGCAATCCTGAATACGTGTTTCATAAAGCCTCCTAAGTTCCTCGAGTCTCGAGTCTTAACTTAGATTGCTTGAACATTGGTTTACTGTTGGTTAGTTTAAAAGCTGTTTTTGCCGATATGAGATTTCTTATACCAAATTAACTTAATCACTCTCGTTTGACCATCTTGACCCTGAAAGCAGCACCTAACGGGCTTGGGTCGCAAAAAACGGTCAAACTGTCGTTCAAGCGTTAATTTGGTTTTGTTGCTACTCCTTTTCTTGCTCACAAGACAGCACCTTCGGGCTGTTCGCGCTTAGTCGGTTAATCAGTCAAAATACGCGACTGATTAACACAATTTGGTATTACTGAACAAATAAATCAAGACCTTACATTGTTATTGTCAATAGGTTTCATATTTTCATCTTGGACAAACAGTTGGTAGGTTTTGCCACTGTCACGTATAAAAAACGACCTTATTGCAAAAAATCCTGCCATGTTTCTGGTAGTACTTCACCAACTTCCAGTAGCTTGGCTCGAGATTCTTGGTACACCCGTTGCAAAGTGCGGTGGTTGTTATCTAAACGCAGTGCTTGGCAAACCAATTTCAGGGTTGTTAAATCGAACGGGTCAGACTCGAGCAGCAATCGCATGACTCGAGCCACTTCTTTAGGGTTTGTCTCGAGTATTTTTTGGGTTTGATTGTGTGCTGTTTGCGTTAAAATGTCACGCACTTCTTCTGTAGTACTCAGACCTTCTAAGTACACACCGCGCCATAACAAGGTGTTACCTGTTTGCAAAAATTCTTCAGCATCGCTCGAGGTTTGTCCGAGTGCATAACCGTTGCTTGTTGTGCTAATGATTTGTGCCCCGTGGGCAGCTCGTGTTTTGAAAACACTTTGTTTTAAAGAAGTCATAGCTTCTTCTTCGTGATGATTTGGGTAGAGGCTATCGAGTAAGTCTAGGGTTTTTACTTCGGTACGTCCGATCATGCGTTGCTCAAGTAAAAAGGCAAGTAATTCTTTGCGTTTTTGTCCTTTAACAATGGTACAAACACCATCAGTACTGATTTGCATTGTTCCTAGTACCTCGAGTCGTAATGATTGGCTTGTTAGGCTGATTTTTTCGCCAGTCAAGGCGGGGAAGTAACGCTCGGCAATAAAAGCACCATGCAATAAACCTTGTGCCAGAAACCAAGTTCGCAACTCAGCGGCTTGACTGATATTATTTGTAACTCGAGCCAATTCAAGTTGGTAACACTTGGCATCAAAAGTAAAACCTAATGCTTCGGCTCGAGCTACCACAGTTTGCCACGCTTCAAGTGCAGGTTGTTGTTGTGATTCAAGCCATTTTGCTTCGGCACTTAAACCATAAAAACTACTGGCATCAGGAGCTTCTTTTAAGACAGCTAAAGCATTGTCAATCAGTGGTGCGACTTCGGCAGTTTGCCCGATCTCGAGTAGAACCAAGGCGAGATGGGTTTGAGCATTGGCAATTTGTTTTGCTTGTTCTAAACTTTGAGCATGACGCAAAGCATCTCGAGCATATTTAAGAGCAAGTGTGTGGCTGTACTGTACTTGTTGTTGCAAATGAAAACGCACCAATGCCAGTTCAATCGAAACCAAAAATGGTGTGATGGTAGTTTGTTTCAGGGTGGCGTAAATCGTATTTAAACAAGTTTCGGCTTGGCTGTACCGACCCGACTCGAGGTCATCGTTGGCTAGGATTAAACTGGCTTGGGAAGCTAAGCCATGATTACCTGCTTTCTCGAGCGCAACCAAGGCACGTTCTGCGTTCGCACGCATGGCTTGCCGTTGCCCTTGGCGATCTAAAGTGATGGCTCGGTTAAATAGCATAGCGCCAACGGCATTGTGTTGCTCGAGTTTTTCGGCGAGTTCTAAAGCTTTTAAACTTGCTTCTTGGGCGGCTTCGAGTTGTCCTAGTTGGGCTAAGGCAATGGCTCGGATGTTGTAGATACTCATTTTTTCGCGGTCTTGTAAAGTCGCTGATTGCAATGTTTGTATGCTAAGGGTTTCGGCTCGAGCAAACTGCGCCGTTTGTACCATTGCTGATAAGACATGAATCAGCAGCGTTGTATCAGCGACTGCTTGTAATTCGGGATGGGCTTCCCACAGAGCAAGTGCTCGAGGGGCTTGTCCGCACATCATCATGTAACCCAGTAGCGAGGACACATATCTGGCATCACCAATCATGGTTTTTGGTAAACGCGCTAACGATTCCTCGGCAGATGCAATGTTACGGGTTGTAGTGACAATACTGTAAGTGGCATGATAAATCGCTTCGGCTTTGGTGATATCTGGTAAATCTGGAATTTCAAGAATCGAATTAGCCAACACCAAGGCTTGCCCAGGTTCACTGTGCATAAAAACACTCAGTGCCTCGAGTAAAAGTTTGGCTCGAGGCTCGCCTATTAATAATTGTGCAGCTCGGGTTTTAAGTTGTGCGGCTCGAGCTGGTTGGTCTTTTAGCGCATTGGCATAAGACATCAGTGTATTAAATGTTGCTTCGTTTGCCAAATTCGCATCGGTTAAAAATTCGGCTGCTAATTCGGGATGGTGTTGTTCAAGGGCTTGTAAGGCTCGAGTGGCAAGGACTTCGCGTTGCGGAACATCCAATTGCTTAAATGCTATTTCACGAAAAAGTGGATGAGCAAAGCTATCATTATGCAAAATTCCGCGTCTTTGTAAGGACAATTTGTTTTGCTCGAGTTGAGTTGGTGTTACACCAGCCACATTTCCCCAAAGTGCCAATTCGATTTGCAATTGTGGTACTCGAGTTTCAAGAAAGGCTCGAGCATTGATGATCATCTGATGTTCAACGGTATCAGCACTGGTAAAATGCAATTGTTCAATGAGTGCCTCGACTGTGATTGGCATAATATCGGCTGGTGGTTCACGCCAATGCCAGTATTTTGTATCGTTCCAAAGTAAACCTTGGCGTACCAAATGCTTAAAAAATTCGAGCGTAAAAAGCGGATTGCCAGCAGCTCGGTTGTAAATCCAAGTGGTGGCTTCGGCTGGCAAGGCAACGCCCACTTCAGCCTCGAGCAAAGCTGTGCTGG
Source organism: Deinococcales bacterium (assembly GCA_013298595.1). Lineage (GTDB taxonomy): Bacteria > Deinococcota > Deinococci > Deinococcales > JAAFIG01 > JAAFIG01. Next base: position 33,528 of record JAAFIG010000011.1, read on the forward strand.
CACTGATACTCAGTGGCTCGAGTCGCAGGCTTTCTACGGGCATCTCGAGTGGTACTCGGCTGGTAAAAATAAGTCCAATACCTTTGCTTCGACTAGCCGTTTGGGCAAGTTGTTGCCATAAGGTTTGTTGGGCTTCGGTGGCTTCGTGTACATCCTCGATATGCAACACAAATGGTGCGTTACTCTCGAGCAATGCCAGCAATGTTTCCACGCTGCTATCTGCCTGCTCGAGTTTACGTTGTAACCAATCGGATAACCGTTTTGGGCGTGGCAATGCAGCAATAACCTGACCCAGCGGTGTGATCGCCCGTTGCGTCAGCCCAGCACAAGGCGAATTTTTCAGTAATTCAGTTACAGCTCGAGTTTTCCCAATACCTGCTTCGCCATGAATTTGCAGCAACACTTGACTGCGTTTACTGGGTAAGCCTTTGAGTTTACGAGCCACCCAAAGCAGTGGTGATTCTGTTTGGGGTGGCATAGACATATTTTAAAGCATACCTGATTTACAATTTTTCAATAACCTGCTCGAGATTCACCTCGTATTTCTCGGCTGTTAAACGATCTCGGATTTCGACCACACCACGCTCGAGCGATTTTTTACCAAGCACAATGGCTTTGGGAATTCCCATCATTTCAAATTCGGTGAATTTCTCGCCCGCTCGAGCATCACTGCGATCATCAAAAAGCACTTCAAAACCAGCAGCCAGTAACTCTTGGTAGAGTTTTTCGGCTGCACCACTCGTATCGCCAAGCTCGAGTAAAGCCAGATCAAATGGAGCAACGGCTTTAGGGAAACGCAAACCTGTCTCATCGGCATGGGTTTCAGCAATGGCTGCCACCAGTCTGTCCACACCAATGCCATAACTACCCATGACCAGTGGCATACGCTGACCACTAGCATCTTGTACCATCGCGCCAAGCGCAGTGGCATAACGGGTACCAAGCTCGAAGATATGCCCAAGTTCTAAACCGCGCCGCACCGTTAATCTCGAGCCGTCTAACGCCAACTCGCCATCATTGACCATACGCACATCGGCAAAACGGGCTGTAAAATCTCGGTTCGGTGTTATACCTGCGATATGGAAACCATCTTTATTGGCACCACTGACCATGCCTTGCCGACCCTCGAGCGCAGTATCAGCAATAATTCGCACCGCAATACCAATTGGTCCGAGACTACCAAAATTTGCTTTCATTGCCGCAAAGGTTTCTTCAGCTCCTGCTGGACGAATATCATCAGTGCCGAGCACCTTGCCGAGCTTGGTGATATTCAATTGATGATCGCCACGCAGTAGCACCACAATGGTTTCACCTTGGGCAACCATGACCAAGGTTTTCATTTGCCGTACAGCCGATACACCACTGGGAAATAACTCATTTTGAAAACGTACCAAATCGTCTATGGTGTGCACATCTGGTGTACGAAACTGGGTGGGGTCAAGCAAAGCTTCGCTGTCATCCACAGGCTCGAGGATACTGACAGCTACTTCAAGATTCGCCGCATACCCTTTTTCAGAGACCACCACAAAATCCTCGCCAGCCTCGAGTAACGCCACAAATTCACTCGAGCGATTACCTCCCATGCTGCCGTTGTCGGCATTAGCGACCACAAAGTCTACGCCACAACGTTGAAAAATTCGTTTATACGCCGCTTCATGTGCCAAGAATTGTTGTTGTAACGTGGTTTCGTCCAGCGCAAAACTATACGAATCTTTCATGGTGAATTCGCGCAAACGAATCAAGCCACCTCTGGGGCGTGGTTCATCCCGAAATTTTCGGGCAATCTGAAACCAAATCGTGGGTAATTCCTTATACGAACGCAATTCTTTGGCTAACGAAGCAAAAATTTCTTCATGCGTCATACCTAAACACAATTCGCGCCCAGACCGATCACGCAGGCGCAACATCTCCGTACCAATTGCATTCCAGCGCCCAGACGCTTTCCACACCTCGGCGGGTTGCAACGAAGGCAAATCAAACTCGAGCGCACCAATAGCCTGCATCTCCTGACGAATAATATTTTCGACCTTGCGTTTCACCCGTAAACCAAGCGGCAACATCGAATAAACACCACTGGCGAGTTGACGAATAAACCCAGCCCGTAATAACCATTGATGCGATTTATTTTCAGCTTCGGCGGGCATATCCCGCAGCATTGGCGCATAAAAACCAGAACGTTTCATACAAATACCTCAACAAAAAATCATAAAAAAACGAGCCACGCGGCTCGTCTCGAGAAACTCGAGTTCGTATTACGCGCCCTCACCCACCGCCGAGATGAGGCGCTGGGGTCTTGGTGGTCGCGGGTGTAAAACCGAAAACATATGCTTAGCACTGTACCGAACCAAGACATGTTTTGTCTAGTGAATCAATTAAGATTTACGCAGCTTGAGCAGCAAAGACTTGCTCGAGTAAACCTGTTAATTTCAGCCGATCAAAAACGCGTTTGCCCTCGAGTAAATGCCCGTCATGTTCGTGTAAATGCCAGTGGCGGGCACCACCAAGTAAACGCAGACTGATGTGTTTGAGTGGTTCGTGCAGTGGTGAGACACTAGCGATAAAAATGGGTTTGCCGTTCTCTAAGCCTAAGGAAACGCTTTGCACAGTGGTTGGTAAGGTATATTCGCGTTCCATGCGGTAAATGTATTGGGTAAAATCGGATTCCTTATCAAAGCGCAAGTTGTGGCTTTTGGCGTACTCTTGTAACCAACTCATTAACTCGAGCCAACGTTCATAAATTGCGAAATCATTCACAGATGCCATGCCTTATGGTAACACAAGTTGTTCTTGTGACTCGAGCCAAATGTTGATTTCGCCGCGTAGGGTTTGGTTTGGCTCGAGGATTTGATGTCCAATGTTAGGGATGCCTGCATGGGCTAAGTTAAAAGCATTGGTGGCATGAGTCACTGGCTCGAGGGCGATGCTCTGGTCGGGTGCGCCTGTAAAAACCACAAGGTGCGAGAATACTTGGCTGGCAGTCATGTGCATGGTGCAGTCTTGCCATGCCATTTCGAGCTTGCCGTCCCAGTCATTAAAAACATGGTCTATTTGTTTATCCTCGAGTTGTTTGGCTTGTTGGAATTGTAAATGGGTTGGTATGGGTTCAGCAGCTTTGTTGGGGATATTTGTTTCATCAGTTACGTAAACACCCGTGGCGTTGAATCGTAATGTTGGTGTTGTACCTCGGCGCAAAAAATACGGGTGAATACCAAAACCTGCTGGCATGGCTTGATGGCTAATGTTGGTTAATTCGAGGGTGGTGCGGTACGTTTGTTGCTCGAGGGTATGTGTGACTTTCATGGTGAAAGCAAAGGGGAAATTGATATCGGAGTACCAATCTGAATCAAAAATGCAGATTAAACTCGAGGAGGTGCGCTCGATTTGCCATTCACGGTCTTGAACATCGCCATGACGAGCTGTTTGTTCTTTGGGGATATTGATTCTTAGGGTATACATTTGGTTGTTAAACCAGAATTCACCATTTGGGATGCGGTTGCTCCATGGGGCTAAGGTGTAACTCGAGCATTTGGCACTGCTAGCACCAGCCAGAATCTCTTCAGGTGTTGGGCGCATAATGTCTTGCCAAACACCAGCAATTTTAGCTTGTAAAGCCATGGGACTGGCACCAAGACGCGGTAAGAGCTGTAAACGCCAATGTTCATTCTCGAGGGTTGCAATCATGACCAGCAGTTTAACTATTTTCGTAGCATCTGCGTGAAGTGCTTACGGGCTTTAGCCACTTTTGGAGCAACCACACCAATGCAATAACCCTGATTTGGATTTCGAGCATAGTAATTTTGGTGATACGATTCGGCACTAAAAAATTGCTCGAGTGGTTTTACTTGGGTGACAATTGGTTGGTCGTAAATACTCGAGAATTCAGTAATCACTGTTTTTGTGGTCTCGAGTTGTTCGGGTGTGTGATACAGCACAATACTGCGGTAACTCTCGCCAATGTCGTTGCCTTGGCGGTTCAGGGTGGTTGGGTCGTGAATGGTAAAAAACACATTGAGAATGTCTCGAAAACTGATTTGTGTGGTATCAAATGCTATTTGCACCACTTCGGCATGACCTGTGGTTTCGCTGCACACAGCTTGGTAGGTTGGGTTGCTGGTATGCCCGCCTGCATAGCCACTGACCACTTTTTCAATGCCTCGTAACTCAAGAAAAACTGCTTCTAAGCACCAGAAGCATCCACCGCCAAGCGTTGCTGTTTCAATCATGTTTGGCAGCATACTGCTCAGGTGAACTAACCGTCTACCAGTTCGACTTCATCATCGATGTAGTCTGGAACTTCTTGGGGTAAGGTAAAAAAGAAACTGCTGCCTTCGCCACGTTTACTTTTAACCCAAATTGCACCACCGTGCTGTTCAACTGCTAATTTGCAAAAAGCCAAACCCATACCTGTGTCATAACGAGTTGAATTGGTTAAACGCGAACCTTCAAAATCTCGGAAGATACGTTCTAAATCTTCTTGTGGAATACCTTCACCATCATCGTGAACGGCAACTTCAATCATTTCACCAACAGCTCGAGCTGTCAGTTGAATTTTGCCTTGGCTTTGTGTGTGCTTGGTAGCATTAGAAACCAAATTGGTTAAAACACGGCGCAGAATGTCTTCATCGGCAGAAAATAATGGCAAGCTTTCTGGGACTCGAGCACGCAATTTTCTATCTTGGGTACTAAAACCAACATCCATGACTGCACCTTCGATGATGTTTTGCAAATCCTTAGCATTCATGGCTCGAGGCTCGAGTTTGAGTTTGCCATCTCGCATTTTTCGCACCTCGAGAATATTGCTGGCAAGGTGTAATAAACGCTGGGATTCTTCAAATGCCATTTCGATCAGATCGCTTTGTTGGCGCGGCATTAAACGCGCTGCATCGGGACGAATAAAATCTACTGCACCCATAATAGCAGTGATCGGATTTTTTAAATCATGTACCAGCATATGGGTTAAACGATCTCGCAATTTTTCTTCCTCGAGTAAATGTGTGTATTTTTGCTCGGCAATATCTATACGTTGCAACAAAGCTTGCTGGGTTTGTTTGGCTCGTAAACCAAGCTCGAGACGTAATTTGAAACGCTCTGGGTTGAAAGGTTCGGCTTCGATTTCGCTGACACCTGCTTCGTAAAACGCAGTGTGCATCTCGAGTGGCGCAATTGCCAATAACCATGTTTGCCGTAAATCGGCACGGCGCGATAATAAACCAGCAACTTCGGCAGCACCGAGACTGCCACGCAAATTGGCATGAACAATCACAATGGTGGGTTCAAATAAATGAGCTTCAAGTAAAACTTGATCGGCAGTATCAATATGCCTGATGTCAAAGTCTGCCAACACACTTTGTAGTGCGATGGTCAGTTGAACATCACTTGAAGCGATAACTGCTTTCATGTGTGTATCTTAACGCAAATTGATTGCAAACGCTTACGGTTTTGACCAGTTACCTGTAATTTGTCGCATTGCTTCAAAAGCTGCGATACCAACACTGACCGATAAATTTAAACTATGAAAACGATGATCTTCGCGCGGTGAATGCTCTGCTCCTGGCATGGGAATTCGTAAACACGAGTACTTCTCGAGAATACTTTGTGGTACACCATCTGATTCTCTGCCAAAAACAAGGTAATCGTTTGTCTGATAGGTTATTTGCGTATAAATCTCAGAAGCCCAACCTGATAAGACAAAAACTCGAGCATCTGCGGCTAAACTTTCTTCAAATGCTTCCCAAGAAGCGTGTTCAACCAATACGGCATCCTCGAGATAATCCATGCTGGCTCGTTTCATGCGCCGATCTAGTAATTGAAAACCAAACGGACGCACCAAATGCAACCGAGCCTCGAGCATCGCACACGTTCGTGCAATGGCTCCAGTGTTCTGCGGAATTTCGGGTTGGTAAAGAACAATGTTTAACATCGTTGTGCAGGATAGCAGAGGTTACGGCAAGCACAAAGGACAAAGCAGGTGCTTTACTGCTGATACAGGAGGTGCTTTACTGGTTTTTAAGGTACTCGAGTAACAACTTGGCAGTATCGAGTAACGCACTGACATGGGTTCGTTCATAGGAATGGCTGGCATCCACCCCAGGTCCAATCAGGGCACAACGCGCATCTAAACCCGCATTCCAAGCGGCTGTAGCATCTGAGCTGTAAAATGGGTAGATATCGATACGTAAATCAATACCAGCCTGAATAGCTGCTTGGCGCAACATTTGGCTTAACTGATGATCGTATGGTCCACCACTGTCTTTAACACACAGTGTGCAATGCGTTTCGAGACTGGTTTGCCCTTCACCAACCGCTGCCATATCCACTGCCACCACTTCGGCAACATCGGATGCCACCATACCCGCTGCGCCATGCCCAACTTCTTCATAATTGGATAATACAAAATCCACTCGAGTGGGCAATTTTTTAGCTTGCGTCAATAATTCCTTGGTCACAGCCAGTAAAATCACCACACCTGCTTTGTTATCTAAAAAACGCGATTTGATATACCCATTATCAAAAACTTCGGTGCGTGGTTGCCAAGAAACAAAATCACCCACACCAACACCAATAGCTCGAGCCTCTAAACTGGTGTTAATCGCACGATTGTTGTGCATTGCATCAAGCCGAATCTCGAGGGTTTCGGCACTGCGTTTATTCTCGCTCAGTGCCACACCCCAGACATGAGTGGATTGACGTACATTGACCACTGTTCCTGAAATACATTGCCCCGATTGAGTATGCACCAAACAGTATTCACCTTCGACAGTACCCCAGTCGTAACCACCAAGCATAGAAAGTTTTAAGCGCCCGTTGTACTTAATTTCTTTGACCATCGCACCAAGGGTATCAATATGCGCCAGAATGGCTCGAGCTGGTTTCTTACCAGCACCAACACTCCAACGCAACGCGCCTTTAGCACTGAATTCTGCTTTCACACCCATTGCCAGCAATTCATCTGCACACCATTGCAAAGCTTGGGTGGTCAAACCAGTCGGAGAAGGAATAGCTAGAATCGCTCGTAACGACTCGAGCATCGCGGTTGATTGTAATGCCATGCCAAGTATTCTACGCGATAACTGAATTATTTGAGGCTAGGCGCTTTGCGATGCTTGGTGGCTTGCTCAAAAGCAAAAGCAATCTCGAGTAAAGTTTTTTCAGAAAACGCCTTACCCAGAAAAGAAATACCCACAGGATGCCCAGCTTCGGTAAATCCCGCTGGCACAATAACCGTTGGATACCCAGCTTTAGCTCCAGGTTTAGCACCCCAATACATTGGAAAAACCAGCGCGTCTACGTTATGTTGTTCAAAAGCAGCATCTAAACCACCTTTAGCATATTTTAAATCTGCCGCTCGAGCCATTGCATACTCGAGTCCGTTAGTACCAACTGCTCCTGCTGCCGCATTTAATAAGACTTGTCCGAATTTTAATAACTGTTCTGGGTTGGCATCGTTGGTTTTGATTAATGTATTTAAGTTTTTTAATTTAGTGGTGCGTAAAAATTTATTTAAATCGCGTCGAAATTCTTGCACCAGCACTGCATACCCTTGATCGGCAATGGTTTTGGCTTCGGGTAAATTCGCTTCGACAAGTGTTGCACCCAATTTTTTAAGCACCTCGAGTGCCGCTTCTAGCACAGGTTTTTCGGCAGCACTGGGGAAATCCCAGAAGACTTCTTTGGGAATACCAAGCCGTAGCCCTTGTAAATCTAAACGCTCGAGTTGACTGTACGCCACTTTTTTTGGTGCAGTTAACGTAATCGGATCCGATTTATCATGCCCAGCTAAAACCTCGAGTAGCAACGCCGCATCCATGACAGTTCTTGCCATCGGACCAGCCGTATCTTGGGTGCTGCTAATCGGCACAATCCGATTCCTCGAGATTAAACCCACTGTAGGTTTAATTCCTACCAAGTTATTTTGATTACTTGGGCTAAGAATTGAACCACTGGTTTCCGTGCCAACAGCCACCATTGCAAAATTAGCAGCAATTGCCACGCCACTACCACTTGAAGAACCACCCGTAGTGATGTTCGCATCGTATGGATTGATGGTTTGCCCACCACGACTCGAGTATCCATTGGTCATCCCCGTGGTCATAAAATTTGCCCATTCGGTCATATTGGTTTTACCCAAAATCACTGCACCAGCTTGTTTTAATAACTTGACCAATGTGGCATCATCCGTTGCAACATGTCCCTCGAGTGCCAAAGAACCCGCTGTGGTCTGCATTTGTGCCGTGCTGATATTATCTTTAAGCAATACAGGAATGCCATGCAATGCACCTCGGACATGCCCTGCTTGCCGCTCGAGATCCAATGCCTTAGCTATGTTTAACGCCTCAGGGTTTACTTCGATCACACTGTGCAATTCGCTATCAAACCGCTTAATGCGCTTGAGATAAAACCCTGTTAAAACTTCGCTAGACAGCGAACCTGTTTGCATTTGTTGTTGCGCCTCGAGAATGCTTAATTCTTCCATGCTTTACGTTACAATACTATTTAAGGTCAAACAAACCAGCAGGAATCTCGAAATTCATGACCACTTTTAATAATTTCTCTATTAAACCCGAGTCAAATTGCCCAACCGAAGCCGTAACATTCCAAGCTCCCAATGGTGCCAGAATCCCACCAGCATCGGCGAGTTTTTCGGGGATGATGGTCAGTAATTGCACAGCCGATAATGGTGATGGCAACACCACCCCAGCGTACTTACCATTACGAATAACAAAACGCGTATACAAACCTTGACGAGCCACAATCAGCATTTGCGAACCATCAGCCATATTCTCGAGTGTGGCATTCTCCCAACCTAAGCCACCAAAACGTAGCGCCCAGAAATCGGTGTACAAGGCAGCATCTAACTCCTTGGTTTCGACAGAGACAAATTGCAAACCGTTGCCACCAGCCTCGAGACGATACGTGCCTTTGGCTTTGCCATTCCCAGCCAGGATTTGCCATTCTTTAGCCATAATAACTTGCTGAGCACCTGTGCCCTGCAAGAATTCGCGGTATAAACGCATTCCTGCAAAATCAAGAATAGTAATGGTTTGCCGCACCACGCCACCTGTGTTACTTTCGCTGCGATACGCCACGTTTTTTAAACCAGCCCAAGCGTTGGCAGTACCACTGTTGCGCTTAGCATTCTCGAGTACCGCCGTCGCATCAGTTGGTAAAGTCACACCACTGGCTGTTAGCGTTCCAGCCCACTGTGCAGCACAAGTCGAAGTGCCACTCGCGGGCTGATATACCCCACCCACAAAACGATTACCTCGAGCCATTGCAGCTGTAAACTCACAAGCAAAACCACGATTACCAGTCAATCCATACACTTGCAAAGCACCATTATTGAGTTTGATAAAACCTTGAATTTCATCAGGCGACAAACCAAACGCCGAAACACGTTGCACCTTATCGACACGGGCTTCAAACCAACCTGCACTCGAGCCAAGTGAACTTGGCACACTCGAGGCAGCTTTGAGAATCTTAAATGTAAAAATATCCGAATTGCTAATGCTTACCCGCCACATCTGCCCAAGCTCGAGTTTTTGTGGCAATGCTTGAGCAGCGGGTACAGGTATTGGCGTATCGGTTTGCACGGTTGTTGGCGCTGTAACTGTTGAACTCGAGCCAGCCACAATTTGCGTAGCACTACAACCCTTGTTTAAATCCTCGGGTTGACTACTGGCACTTTTTTGCAACGCTGCGCCTAAACCCTTGGCTGTGTTGCCCTGAATTGGTGGGTTACTCTCAAAAACACAGTAATACTGCCCTTCTTTACCAAGCCACGTTAGCAAATACCGATTGCCATTGATTGTTCCAAGGGCTTTACCCACAAAACCAGCCATGTCCGAAGTACCTGCAATCGCATTCGGCGTAGCATTAGAATTCTCGGTAAAGCGCAAAGTCGCAGCTGCAAGCCCATCAATATCCACCCGCCAAGTCTCACCAATTCTGGGTGGAAAGGACGTTTTTTGTGCCAATGCAGACGAAAAAAATACGAAGCTCGAGACAAGTAACAACCAGTAAAATTTCTTCATACCAGTATTTTATACAGTAATCATCACAGCAGCGTGACATTACCTCATCCTTTGGTACGTGGTGCATTAGCCACCAATAGGCAAAACTAAGTAAACCTAACGGAGGTTTGCAAATGCAGGGCACAGAAAACGCTATTCAACTCGAGCAACTCGAGAAAAATTTTGGTCAAGTCAAAGCAGTTAAAAACATCAACTTGAGTGTACAACGCGGACAAGTTTATGGTTTCCTTGGTCCGAATGGTGCAGGTAAAACCACCACCATTCGTATGATGCTGGGCTTAATTTACCCAAGCCACGGTTCAATTCGGGTGTTTAACGAACCTCTCTCGAGTCAAACCCTGAAACGCATTGGTTCGCTGGTCGAAACACCCAGTGCTTACGCGCATTTAACAGGGCGTGAAAATCTCGAGGTGGCTCGGGTATTACGTAACACCCCGAAACATCGGGTGCAAACGGTGCTCGAGATTGTTGGGCTTGCTGATGCTGCTAACCGAGTGGTACGAAATTACAGCCTTGGTATGAAAGGCAGATTGAGTTTAGCCGCTGCATTGTTGCACGAACCAGAATTGCTGGTGCTTGACGAACCAACCAATGGCTTAGACCCACAAGGTATCCGAGAAATCCGCGATCTGATTCGCAGCTTTCCGACGCAAGGCATGACGGTTTTGGTCAGCAGTCATTTACTTGCCGAAATCGAACAAATCGCCACCCATGTCGGCATTATTCATGCAGGCAAAATGCGTTTTGAAGGTTCGCTCGAAGCACTTCAAAACCAGCATCAACCGAGTGTGATTATAGGTGTAAACAACCCTGAAAAAGCCATTAGTATTCTCGAGCAAAACAACATCAAAGCCACCATCCACCCAGCAGGTATTGAAATGCTCGAGGTCAGTGCAGCGGCTCAGGCGAACCGCGCTTTAATATACGCAGGGCTGGATGTTCACCAAGTACACACACAAAATTTTTCGCTCGAGGATTTATTTCTCGAGATGACCAAGGGGGCATAAGATGCTATGGGTCTACTACGCAGAAATACTGAAATACAAACGTACCAGCGCACTGTTTTTAGCCATCGGTATTCCATTTGCCATTAACTTATTATTTTTACTGGTTTTTGCCCTAAGCAAAGAATTACGTGAAAGCCCCGCAGATCAATTATGGACAAATTATCTGAGCGGTTTACACAGCAGTTGGTTACAACTATTCTTACCCATCGGCTTAGGAATCCTCGCAGCACTGGCATTAGGACTCGAGCATCAAGATAACCAATGGAAACAACTCTTAACCCTTGGTGTGGCTCGAGTTCCTATTTTTTTAGCGAAATGGTTAGCGGTTCTCAGTTTAATTTTTCTGGGTGCGATTGCATTGGCTTTGAGCAGTTTACTGATAGGTGGGATTGTTACAGGTTTTCAAAAAATTCCTTGGTTAGATATTTTCAAAGCCCCACTACTCAGTTTTCTTGGTAGCCTCGGAATTGTCTCGATACAAGTTTGGTTAGCAACGCGGTTCAAGGCATTCGGAGTCAGCATTGGCGTGGCATTATTTGGAGCGATTCTGGGTGGTATTGCCATACAAAGTGCAACGTATTGGAAGTTTGTGCCGTGGGCGTACCCTGCTGGGGCATTTGGATTAGCAAACCCAAACAACACCTTAGCGATTGGATTATCTCTTGCTGTGACACTGGTGGTGGTTGTGCTAGCAGCAAGAGATTTTCAGACTCGAGACATGCTGTAAAAAAACGCCACTCGAGTTACTCGAGTGGCAAAAACCCACAAATTTATAACGAAATAATGTAACTGTTACCTGTTTGCACTTCGTAACGCACAATGCCAAATTGGTTATGAGCAAAAATGATGTTGCCATCAAGTGGATCAAACATCAAAGCACCTCGGTTCATCGGACCAACATACCCAGGACCTTTGAGACATGGCACATTATTGGCTGTGCCAAGGCAACGCACATTTTCTCCAACTCGAGGATTTGCGGAATCAAAATCAAATATCGGTCCGAGTAACGTGCCGTTGCCCACACCCGAAGACCATGCGACATTGCGGCTCGAGTCCCAAACAGTGTTGGTGTCGCCTACGGTTTCTTGTACTACCAATTCGCGGTTGCCTGTCTCGGTGTCTACACGCCAGTAACTGCTACCAGCAACGGCGTATAACCATTTTTTACCACCCGATTCTCGGTAAAACAAATTGTTGCTGTTCAGGGTCATGCTACTAAAACCTGTGCCCCTTGAACCCACACCTGTGGGTTGCCCATAAGTTGGGTCGGCTCGAGTGGTGGTGTTATCGGCATATTTGTTGTTACCTGTGGCGCTAAAGCGTGTCACCCATGAGCAAGTGCTACCGTCGGCACTGATTTTGATAATGCCATCTGGGCTGCCAAGGTTCGAGGCTTGAATGATGCTGAGATAAAAATCGCCTGTGTTAGGGTTCATTTCAAATGGGCTACCTAAACCATTGATTTGTATTGAGCGCCGCGCCGCACTTTGAGGGCTGGTAGGAACTTGTCCGTTCTCACATTGATCGGCTGGAAAAGCACCAGCGGCATTAAATGGCACGGTTTTTTCTGTCCAAATGGTGTTGCGGTTTCCTGTAGCAGGGTCTATACGAACCACGGTGGCAGGGTTGCCTGCATCCATTGTGAACACATAAAACTGATTGTTAAAACGTTTAACACTTCGCACTGTATGCAATGTATCACCAGAACCAACGTCTACATCGCCTTGTTTGGTCAGGTACTTACCACTAATCACTCGGCGATTACCAACAGCATTACCCGAAAAATTGATGTCTATCTCGAGCAGCACCCCGAAGTTTTTGAGGTTAGGGTCACCACCAGCATTGCGATTATCTGACCATGTACCACCCACATAAATTTTTCGTGCGGTATTGTCGAGCATTCCACCCCAGAAGCGAACTGTTCCGGGTGTGGTGGGTACGCCATACGCCAGTTCGGCGAAGCTACTAGCGCCAGTGCCAATACGTACACCTCGAGCAGCTGCATCATTGATACTTTGTTGTGAAATACCATCAAGGTAACTACAATGTTTATCCCACTCAGCGCCTGAGCGTTTGCTCAACGAACGGCATTCAAACGGAAAAGCAGTTGCACCTCCAAACAAATCAGGGTCTGGGATACTCGAGCCACAAGCAGCTAAAACTGCAACAAAAGAAAACATACCAATAAACTTTTTCATACAACTCCTTAGACACTCGAGATTTACTCGAGATAGTTTTTTTTGGCATCCTCGAGATCACTGGGAGTGAGTGATTCAAGGATGTGTATGCAATGTAGAAAATAACCGCAACAAAACCGCAACAGGGTTTAAAAATGCATCTTGCAGTAAAATGCACCATGTACAAAATTCGTGAAATGACTCCAAGCACACTCGAAACCGATTTACCACAAGTTGCAATGGTGCATCATCATACGTGGCTAACAACCTATGTTGGACTTGTACCGCAAAGATATCTTGATACGTTAAGTTTCGAGTCACGGCTCGAGACATGGCGTAAAAACAGCGCTAATATTGGCACCAATCGGCATTTTTTTGTTGCAGAACACGATGGAAAAATCATTGGGTACGCCGATTGTGGTGCAGTGCGCGAACAAGACACAGGTTGCGATGGCGAACTATACGGATTTTATATTCTTCAAGAACATCAACAGCGTGGTATAGGCAGATTGCTACTCGAGGCAGTAAAAACAAATCTGCGCTCTCGAGGTTTTCAAAAAATGCTGGTCTGGGTGCTTTCAGCTAATCCCTCGAGAGCCTTTTATGAGCGCACTGGCGGGGTGTTTATCCGCGAGCAGTTTTTAGAAATCGGCGGAGAGCAATTGCTCGAGACTGGCTATGGGTATGATTTAGGGCATAGATAGAGGCTGTTTGAATTAGTCCTGGACGCAAAAAATCATAGCCTCATCGTGCGGAAATCGGAATTTCTCAGGGAGTTGAGTCCAGCCAAGAATCGGAAGGGGCAAATTGGGCATCGTAGCGAAGAAATCAACTAACGACCAGAACACGATTTTTGCAGATTTGACCTAGAAATACTTTCCTACACGAATTCAAACAATCTCTAAGATCAACATATTAAGGAGAACTCAGGCGCTACAAGCTCAAGCAGAAATAAAAGGAAAATTGGGGCAAACACTTGGTTCACCCCACGAAAAAAAATTATAAAAGTCTTGAATAGCGTTGAAGGCAAAAATTTATAACGAGAATGTGTATGTATTACCTGTTGCTACTTCAATTCGCACCAAGCCAACAGCATCGTGAGCCATGATTAAATTACCATCGGCTGGGTCGAGGAAAATTCCGCCGCGCAACAGTGGTCCTGCTTCGCCTGATCCACGAATGCACTGAAACCACGCGGCAGTTGGGTTTAAGCAAAAAATATTGCCAAGTAACTTAGGGTTGTCTTCATCGTTAATTGTTACAGGGGCAATACCGCTGCCGTTACCTGTACCCGAAGTCCAGAGGAAACCTCGAGTTGGATCCCAGACACTGTGAGTATCGCCGGGTTCTTGTTGTACAACCAGTTCACGGTTGCCTGTTTCGATATCAGCCCGCCAGTAACTATTGCCACTCGAGACGTACAACCAAGCTTTGCCTTTGATTTCGTGATAGTACGGGTTTGTACCATCAAAGGTCATGCTGGTGAAACCTGTTCCCCTTGGACCTGCGCCGTTTGGTTGCCCGTAGCTTGGATCAGCTTTGTTGGTGGCGTTATCGGTGTATTTGTTGTTACCTTCGGCTCGCATGCGGGTTATCCAAGAGCAGGTGCTGCCATCAGCACTGATTTTCATGATGCCTTGCGGACCTGTGCCTTTGATTGGAATCAAGTAAAACTCGCCTGTGTTTGGGTTCATTTCAAATGGGTTGCCACTGATACTGACTTGTTTGGAACGTAACGAACTGGCTGGAACGCTTCCCGTAACCCCTTGGGCTTGTGGCACGCTGCCTTGTTCGCATTGGTCTTTAGGGAATTCGCTTTTATCCGAATACAAAATGCGTTTTTCTTTCCAGATGGTTGTGCGGTTGCCATTGCTTGGATCTATTTTCATGATTGTGGGTGGGCTACCGGGATCCATCGTGAAGGCGTAAAACATGCCATCTTTGCCGCGTTTAATGGTTCTGACTGTACGAAGTGTATCGCCTGTGCCAACATCCACATCACCTGAGCGACTGAGGTACTTACCCGAAATGACTTTGCGGTTACCCACAGAATCTGGTTTAGTCCAATCAATGTCCACTTCGTAAATCACACCAAAATTTTTGAGTTCGGGGTTGCCGCCCACATCACGGTTATCTGACCAAGTACTACCAATATAAATTTTGCGTTTCTCGTTATCTAAAAATCCGCCCCAGTAACGGCTTGTACCCGGTTTGGTTGGGAAACCCGTTGCCAGTTGCGCGGGTCCGATACCTGTACCTAAACGCGCACCTTTGCCCCATTGATCGGCTACGCGCTGACAACGAAAATTCCAGTTCTGCACAGCTTCGGCAGGGTTAGTTGGACGGCGATCAAGCCCACGGCAATCGATGGGAAACTTGGTTGGCAAATTTCGATTCTGTGCCAGTTGAGCCAATGCTACACCAGTCAGCGCCAATACAGACAGCGCTAGTAAACCTTTTTTCATATTTCTCCTAAAAAATTCTCGAGTCTCGAGATGCGGGTAGTTTAATGACCTAGCGCAATAAAAACGCAACAAGCATAAATCTAAGGAATGTAACCTTGGCTTAGCTCGAGAATTTCGCCTGTCACATCAGAAATAACGGCATTGAAGTACGAGTCCCAGCTAAAACCCAGTCCGCTCCAAGTACCATTGAAGCCATCCTCGAGTTGCTTTAAGCTGACATTGACATACTGTTGTACGTCTTTGAACAGTTCAACCACACCAGTTTGGGCGAACTTAAAAGTACGCAGTTGTGGGTTGGTGTTCGAGATATACAATCCACCAGGAGCTTCTTCCATACTTTTTCCAAGGCGCTGCATTTCGCGGTTGGTCGTGTAGACACTCACAAAATCAAGCACAAATTGACCTGTCTTAATTTGGCTTTGCTTAGAAATCAGCACTGTTTGGTAATGAATACCAGTTAAGACTCGGGTATTGACTTGGATTATTTTGGTGATTGTCGTACCAGACAACGTTAAATAAAAGTAACTCGGGCTGTACATTTCAAATTCGCTTGGTAGGGTTTCGTCAAACTCGAGAGCTAAACGCAGATTCTCGAGGGTTGTGGTTTTCAGGGTTAAATTCGGGAAAGTCAGCAGGGCTACACTGGTCTTTGCAGTGATTTTCAGGCTGCGTTTCACAGGATTTTGATTGCTCAGCACAGCTTTGTAGTGTTTGGCATTCGCTGCTAGAATAATTTTTTTAGCCACGGCATCCTTGGGAGTTAAAACATCAACGTAATCAGCATCTATGATGTAATCGTTATTACCGACTGCTTTTACCAGATTCGAGAGTTCCGCCACTTGTTGCGCGGTAGCCTGAGAGAGCAGTAAAAAACACAAGATAAACAGAATTTTCATCATTCGCTCCTAAAAAAGTTTTTGCTTAGCTTTGGAAAGCTCAAACCCACGTTTGTCCAGATTGACACAACGCAAACGAGTCTTGGTCAGGTCGCAAGTAAAACCAGCAATTTTACGAGTTTGTCCGTACTCGAGCCGAGTCATTTTGGGTCGAAATAGCACATCCGAGTAACAAGCTCGTTCGGCTTTGCCTCGTTCGCCCATGCCAAAACGAGTACCCCAATCGAAATCACAATTTTTGGGCTTCGGTGGAATCGGAGCGGTGCTTTGTGCCACTTCGCAAATTAAATCCGTGCCGTTCAGAGCAGGGTTGATGCTGCCGTTGATCCGATAAACTTCGCAGTAAATGTTGCCCGTTGGCGTGATGATTGTGCCTAAACTCCCATCGCTGGCTTGACCAAAACCATGTGCGACAAACAACAACATCAGGAGGCTCGAGAATCGCAAAAGGTTTTTCATGATTAGCACTTGGCGGTTTTACTGTTGAAAGTAAATTTGCCTGTCTTAAAATCAAAATTTAATTCGGCAGCTAAAGTGTATTTCTTGCCGCTTAAGTTAATATCAAACCCAGAGATTTTAATCGTGTCACTGCCACCTTTGAGTTCAAAGTGAATGTTCTCCGAGGGAACTTTGCATTTGCCATTGGCAAATGCCACAACTTCTGGGTAATTAAAGACTTTGGTATCGGTGGGTGGTACTTGTTTTTTTGTTTTGACACTGTAAAACGCTAAGTCATTACCTCGTCCGTTACTGCCTTTTTGGGCGCTGGTGACCATGCCAATGTAGGTGTCTTCTCGAGTTGCGTAGGTGTTAAAAGTGACCCAGTAGGTCATTTTGCTTTCAAAAATCTGAACAAAGAACGGGGTTTTGGTGACCTTGTAACTCATTTCAAACCCACCTGAATCTTTGAGGTTATAGGTTTTGGTGTCCGATTTGCTGGTGTCACCCATGATTTGTTTTAACACAGGAAGTTCAATGCCAGTGAATAAGAAGTTTTCGGAAGATGCAACTTTAATTAGTTCAGCAAGGCTATTGGGCGCTTGGGCAAGCGCGAGACTCGAGGCGAATAACAAACTGGCAAACAATACTTTTTTCATTGGGTTTCTCCTTTACTCGAGTTTGCTCGAGGTATGGATAGACTTTACGAACCTATCGCAACAAAACCGCAACACAGTTTTATGAACGGGTCACTAAAATGCGGCAAGGTCCATCTTTACTTTGGTTGCCTTTTAAGCCAAGCGAACCCGGAGCAAAAATCGTGTTGTTACGGAAATCACCTAAACTCAGGTCGCACTGCATTTGATTGCTGGCATTCTGCATCTCGAGCCGAGCCATATTGCCAATGGTAAAAAGCCTAAAAGTCCAATCATTGAAGGTGTTACCATCGGGGCTGCGAACAAGGTCGGCATCGCCAGTAAAACCATTGGGTTGGAGTTTATCGAACCACAATTCAAAACGGTAATTGAACGCCTCGAGCCGCCAGACACTGTTGGTATCTGGCATGATCTTAGCGAACCAATGCTGATTATCAAATTCAGGTTTGGTTGTGGCTCGAGACGTTTGAGTTGGGTCAGTGACGATGCTTAAAGCGCATTGATCCTTGGCAGCAATGGGTGTGTTTGTACCATCTTGGTAGACAAAACCACCACCGCGCACACTTGCACCTCGAGCTGGCATCAGAAACACACAGTGGTATTGTCGTCCCGCCACGCTAGCGTACAAAGCGGTCATGCCTTTGTCAGGATTACCAAGTCGCACCAGCCCTTTGGTTGAACCGATTTGAATATCGCCTTCGATGGCATTCCAAGTCTTAATGCTCGAGAAAATTCGCGCTGGATGCGTAAACGGTGCGCCTGTTACGGCTTTGGTCAGGGTGATTTGACCAAGTGCTTGCAATTCGCCAATGCCTAAATTCCATGTTTGCCCGACCTTAAATGCTGTGAATTGTGGATTGGGAGTGGCGGCGGTTTGTGCCACAGCCAAGGCAGTCAGTAACGAAACTCCAAGAATAGCAATTGTTTTTTTCATGATTAACTCCTTTGCTCGAGACTGGCTCGAGACTTGATGTGTAATAAATCCTCGAGCCGCGCCAGATGTGCAGCTCGAGGAGAAAAATGTTTATGGTAGACGAATGGTGAATGCGCCAAGCAGAACAGATACTGCTGTGGGTTTATCGGCAGTTGTGGCATCATCGCCAAGCTGCCCAGTGGCATCCCTACCCCAAGCCAGCATCGTGCCATCTTCTTTCAAAGCAAGCGAGTGAAAATCACCAGCCATCACTGAAACAACATTGCTTGCACCCGAAACAGGTGCAGGGAGGGGTTTGAATGCAAGTGATGCACCATCACCTAACTGTCCGTAATCATCATTTCCCCAAGCCAACACGGTTTTATCGGTTTTGACCGCCAGTGAATGATAATCCCCTGCGGCAATGGCGGTAATCCCAGTGGCACTTGGAACAACAACAGGACTGTCTTTATTGGCTTGCGAGGCATCATCGCCTAATTGCCCAAAGTTATCTGCTCCCCAAGCCAGCATCGTGCCATCAGACCTCAAAGCAAGCGAGTGCTGCTCACCACCCGCGATGGCAATTATATTGGTTGCATTCAAAACAGACACAAATGTGGTCTTATTGTCAGTGTTAGCACCATCACCAACTTGCCCACTGCCATCAAATCCCCATGCCACTAGCGTGCCATCTTGCTTCAAGGCAAGTGAGTGAAACGCACCAGCCGCAATCGCAACAACATTGCTTACACCAGCCACAGCCACAGGTGTGGGTTGATTGACAGTGGCAGCATCATTGCCCAATTCTCCTTCGCCGTCATATCCCCAAGCCATGACCGTGCCATCTTGTTTTAAGGCAAGTGAGTGAAAACCACCAGCCGCAATGGCAACAATATTGGTGAGACCAGCCACAGGAACAGGTGTTGACTTATTGGCAATAGCTGCATCATCTCCCAATTGTCCATTGGTATCTCTACCCCAAGCCATGACCGTGCCATCTTGTTTTAAGACAAGCGAATGTCCAGAACCTGAGGCAATCGCCACAACATTGGTTAAACCAGCAACCGCCACAGGTGTGTTTTTAGCGGCAATGGGTACGTCGTCACCCAATGCACCGTAAGTATCTGAACCCCAAGACAGCACAGTGCCATCGGTTTTTAAGGCGAGTGAGAAATCAACACCACCAGCAATGGTCTTCTTGACAGCCACAGGTGTTAAAGCTTGTGTGGTCGCTGTGACTTCCACACCGCCGCTCGAGCCTCCAGCACCATTGACCGATTTGACTCGGTACATATAGGTCGTGCTGGCGGTCAGACTCGTATCAAAAAAACTTGTTCCAGAGCCGACAGTTGCTACATTCGCGTAGGTTGCTGCGCCAGTTTTGCGCTCGACAGTGTAGCCCGTCGCACCGCTGGCAGCCACCCAAGACAAGTCAATCCGACTGCTCGAAATCACTGTCGCAGCTAAATTGGTAGGATTGGCAGGTGCAGCAACAGCAGCTTGAGTTGTTGCAGTGACTTCTATTCCGCTGCTCAAGCCACCTGAACCACTGGCTCTGACGCGGTAAGTGTAGATGGTATTCGCCGTTAAACCTGTATCATTAAAACTATTTGCTCCGACAAGTTGGACAATGCCTACAAAGCCTGCCGAACCTGTTTTTCGGTCTATCAGGTAGCTTGTTGCACCACTTGAAGCAGTCCAAGACAAGTTGATTGCCGAAGTCGATACCACGGTAGCTGCCAGATTCGTCGGATCGGCAGGTGCAACAACGGGTGCTGTTACCGTTATCGAAAAAACTGTAACAGCGACTCCAACTGGTGCATTCAGAAGACCAATGGTGGTACTACCAACCGTTACTCCTGTGACCATACCTGCACTCGAGATGGTGGCGTTGCTCGGCTGGCTCGAGTTCATTGTCAGGGTAGGTTGAGGGACTAAATCTACGCCAGCCGCATCTTTGCCTACCGCTGTACAGGTTGTTGTTGCGCCCACAGCAATGCTGCTCGAGGTACAGGTAATCAAAACGCTTTTCAGAACAGGTTGTACTGGCGGTGGTGGGCAAGCGGTTAGAATTGCGGCAGTCAGAACGAACAATGGGATTAGTTTTTTCATCTTCATACTCCTTACTCGAGACTCCCTCTCGAGACTGGTGTTCTTTGTATCCTCGAGCCATGTGGGAGAGCATGGCTCGAGGATGGGCGAAGTGTACGAATCAATCGCAACAAAATCGCAATAAGGTTTTTTGGATGCGACGCTGGTGCGACGCAATTTGGATTATACTGTTGGGGAAATGAAAAAAATCCTTTACCTGTTGGTATTTTTTGCCTTCGCTTCTCGAGCCGTGGCGTTTGAATTATTACCGCCTGCGCCTGATCTTGCTTTGGCTCGAGCCGCGCAAAGTCCTGCTAATTCTTGGACAGTGCTGGTGTACTTACATGCCGATCATAACCTTGATTCCTCGAGTGTAGTGGACATGCTGGAGATGCAGAAAGTTGGCTCGAGTAACACTTTTAATGTGGTGGTGCAGTGGGACCGCTCGGAGGTTTCTGGGGTGCAACGTGGTGTGGTGCGGCTAGGTAAGTTCGATGTGGTGCAAAAATTACCTGAGTTAAATTCTGATGATCCTAAAGTGCTGGCAGATTTTATGGCTTGGGGAATTCAAAAGTACCCAGCGCAACGCTATGGTTTAATCATGTGGGATCATGGTGGACAATGGGATGGTGGTTTTGGTGGCGACGAAACTAATAAAGGTAGTGGTATCAGTGTTATGGATATGCGGCGTTCTATGCAAGCTGCAATGGCATTGACGCAACTGAAGAAATTTGAATTTATTGCTTTTGATACTTGCTTGATGGGCGGTCTCGAGTTATTGGCTGGTTTTGCTGACCTGAGCAGTGTTTATATCGCCAATCCCGAACTCGATTTTGGTGATGGTTGGGAGTATGGCAATACCTTTGGCTACTTAAAAAACAACCCCAGTGTACCAATGAACTTATTTGCCAGCAAAGAAAATGAGTACTGGGGTAAGCATCATAATCTTGATGAAGCCGATATCCTGTACCGCGCTCATAGTGCTTACGACTCGAGCAAATTACCTGCACTTTTAACTGCCAGTCAAGGTTTTTCTACAGCCCTGACCAATGTCTGGGAAAACGAATCCGAAGTACTGGCTGCCCTACGAAGTCGGGTGCTCGAGTACAACATTGACACCGATGAACCTCGAGCACCAAAAAATTATGTGGATTTAGGGCATTATGCTGCTTTGGTTGGTAAAACCACTGCCGATGCTGCCTTAAAAACAGCTGCTGCAAATTTACAAGCAGCGATTAAAAACATGGTGATTGCCAAGACGCTTGGTAAAAATAATCAATCTGCCAGTGGTCTAAGTGTCTGGATGCCTGCCGATAACACCAATTTACCCGAAAATAGTGTACTCGAGACATACGCAAAGTTAAACAAAGTTGCCAGCAGTGGTTGGAATACGTTTTTAGCAGCTTGGTTTTCGACTGTTGAAAGTAATAGCCAAGCACCAACCCTTGAATTGCTCGAGAGTCGAAATTTAAGCGCACCGAGTGCCACGAAAACCGCGCAAGTGGATTTTAAGGTTGCTGGTACAGATTTAGATGGTGTTTATGCCAGTATCGGACGCGAAGTGGGGACAAGTTTTAATTTGTATGGTGATTTATTTTTTGACCGAGCCGAAGAGGGCGATTTCACAGCCGAATGGGATGGCAGTCTTATTTACTTATCCGATGGTAAGAACCGCGATTTGTTTACAGGCTTCTTTCAAGATGTTGGCGACAATACACTAGCCGCCACAGCCCAGTACAGCGAACCCAAAGACCAAGAAACCACACCAGTCATTATTTTAATGAATGCGGAAACCCTAAAAATCACAGCCATGCTCGATGATTCAGGCTCGAGTCCTCGAGAAATGACCGCAAAACCAGGAGCCACCCTCGAGTTTGAGTACTTACGTTACGAAGATATTGATGATGAAGACCCAGATTTTGTGCCGACGGGCGGCAAAGTAATTGTGCCAAGCGCTGGTTTAAAAGCCTTAAAAAGTCTGCTTGTACCCGCGCCAAAAGGTGATTACGTATTGTTGTTTGGTGTGACTGATTGGGCGGGTAACGAACAAAACGACGAAGTTGCAATCAAAATCTAATCAAGTACACTCACCCCTTGCTTCAGGTCAAGGGGTATATCCTTGGCGTAACTCGAGAATTTCGTTTGTGACATCAGATATGGTGGCGTAAAAATATGTTTCCCACGAGAATGTCCAACCGAATTCTTTGCCGTTTAAACCTGCTTCGAGGTCTTTGAGGTTGACGTTGCTGTAATCGCTGGCATTTTTTAAGAGTTGGATTTGTCCGTTGCTCGAGAAGTTCAAGGTTCGTAATAACGGGTTGGTATTGGAGATGTATAAACCACTTGGGTTATCGTTCATGCTTTGACCTTCACGGCGCATTTCACGGTCGGTGGTGTAAATATTGACAAAGTCCAACACAAATTTTCCAGCACTGATTTTGCTTTGCTTTGCTATCAGTACAGCTTGTTCGTAGACACCTGTGACTGCACGAGTATTAACTTGGGAAATGCTGGTGACAATGTTATTGCTTTGGATAAGTTGAAAGATATAGCTTCGTTCAAATTCGCTAGGTAAAGCTTCATCGCCCGATAGCATCAGGCGTAAATTCTCGAGCGAAGTGATTTTAGGGGCTAAATTTGGAAATGTTAGTAAAGTTACTTTTGCTTTAGGGCTGACATTCAATGTCGCAAAACCCTTGGCACTATCGGAGAAAATCATTTTGTAATGCCTTGCCCACGCCTTTGGCAACTGCCCTCGAGCCACCGCCACGCTGGGTTTGACCAGTTCGGTAGCATCGGCTTTGAGTGTGATACTGCTGCCTTTTATGTTGAGTTCAGACAGGTAGGCAAATTGTGTTTGGGCAGTGGCACTCGAGAAAAAGAAGTAACTCGAGACGAGTAGCAAAAAAAGTTTTTTCATAAATACCTCGAGGCTTAAAAGAATTTTTGTACAGCTTTAGACAGTTCAAAACCGTGTTTCTCGAGGTTAATACAGCGCAAGCGTATTGTGGTCACATCGCAGGTAAAACCCGTCACTTGCCAAGTTTTGCCATAAGCTAGCGTTTTGTAATTGGGATTTTTGATGGTGTCGCCATGACAAACCCGTTCGGGTTTACCACGTTCACCAATGCCAAAACGATACCCGTAATCCAATTGGCAATCCTTGGGTTTTGCGGGAATTTTAGCCGTAATTTCGCTCATTTCGCATTGCATACTGGCTTTATTGGTCAGTCTATCGCGCCATGCCATACAGTGAATATTGCCGCTGGGGGTTTTGAAATTACCAATTTCTTCATAGCCTTGTGCATAGGCTAAAGCAACCAGCATAAAACTCGAGATACCAGCCAGCATAATTTTTTTCATAATTTTGACCTCCGCTGTACTTGTTTATTAAGTCCATTGCTTACCGATAGAGTATCGCAGTTGAGCGCAACAAAAACGCAACATTGCAAATATACTGTGCTCGAGATAAGCAATTGGTTTTGATGCCAAAACCAAGCACGGTGGCAAAAAAAGCTGTTGCGTTTGACCTATCAAAAACAATTTCGTGTTTTATACTTTTACCTGTGAGTACGAATGTTCAACTCGAGTTACGGGTGTTTGCAGTGCCGAGTTTGACATTTGCTGGGCAGGTGCTGCGTTTTCCAAGCCGTAAGGGTTTGGCTTTGTTAATTTTGTTGGCTCTCGAGGGCGAACAAAGCCGTGAGAAACTGGCAAATTGGTTATGGTTGGATTCGCCCAATCCTCGAGATGCGCTACGTAATGCCTTAGCCCAAGTCAACAAGGTTTTAAGCAGCGCAGGTCTGATGCCACTGGCAGCGACACGACAAACCGTAAGCTGGCACGAGCCGACATTGTGGGTAGATGCACTGCAACTCGAGCAACACCCCTCCGAAGCGCTTTTACGCGCCATGCGTGGAGCTTGGCTAGAAGGATTTATGCTCGAGGGAGCACCTGAATTTGATTCATGGGCAACCGAACGAGGCGCGTTTTACACTGGACTTTTACAACAACAACTCGAGCATGCCATCGAAATCGCAGTGCAATCGGCTCGAGTTTCAGATGCGCTGCTGTTAGCGCAACAGCGTTTGCGTTTGGATGCACTCAACGAAAGTGCCTATCAGCAACTGATGCGGGTGCAACGCTTAGCTGGGCGCGAAGCCGAAGCCAGAGAAACGCTTTTACTCTGTCGCACCACCTTGCAACGCGAATTGGGGGTTACCCCGAGTGCCAAAACACTGGGAGTACTAAACGAAACCTTAACAGTCATTCAAATACCCAACGAAGAAACACCTATTGGAAGAGTGATAGAGCGTGCTTGGCTCGAGGATATTCGAGCACAAAAAGCCTTTGGTTTGTTACTGGGTGAAGCAGGTGCTGGTAAAACCGCTTTGTTGCGTTCAGTATTAACACAAGCCATCTGGATTGAATGCCGCCCCAACGATGCTGCCTTACCATTCTCGAGTGTGTCGCGTGGTTTACGCAAAAGATTACGCGATCAACCCGAATTGGCAGCGGGTTTACCCGAATGGGCTAGACTCGAGTTGGCACGTTTCTTACCCGAATTGCATCACCACCAACCCACCGAGAGTTTAGATCGTTTGCGTTTGTACGCGGCGCTCAGTCTGATTTTTCCGAACAGCAGTGCGCTGATTGTAGACGACCTGCACTTTATGGACGAAATGAGTGCGGCTTGGTTATGGCAAGTTGCCCAGCAACGCCTCGATGATGCCAGTGCCTTAACAGTTTTGGCGTATCGTCCCAATGATATTACCAACGACACACAAGTGGCATTAACGCAACTCGAGCGTTTAGGCGCTAAATCTCAACGCATCCTGCCGCTCAGTGCCACCGATTTAGCTGTTTGGTTGCAGCGTTTACAAATCGCACCGCATCTTGCCGAAGAATTTCTTGGCTTAACCGCTGGTAATGCCTTGTTTTTTAAAGAAGCCGCTTTGGCATACCTGAGCAGTGGCAATCTCGAGCAAGGATTGATGCCGCTGTTACAACAACGTTTACAAGCCCTCAGTCCACTCGAGTGGCAATTAACCCAATTTGTGGCTGTGGCAAACAGCCAAGCCACGCTGGCACTGGCAACCCAAGTATTACAAACCGATCAATTACAAATTGCTCAAACATGGGCAAGACTCGAGCAAACCGATGTGCTGCGCGGCTCGAGATTCGCTCATGATTTACTGCGCGATGCCGCCTTGCAATTAACGCCAAGTGCCATACAAATTGCTTTAGCCAGTGGTTTACTCGAAGCCCTCGAGCAACGATTGCACCGACAAGAATTGGTTCCTGTGGCGATCCTAGCCGATTTGGCATTTCGCGCTAACGACTTGCAACGCGAAGCCAATTATCGCTTGCAAGCTGCCCTCGAAACGTACCGCATGGGATTTATCAGCAATGGCATTGTGCATTTTGAACGCTGTATTCATTTACTCGAAGCCCAGTCCTTACTTTTTAGTGCCGAACAACTCGAGTCTTTGTACTTTGATTTACTGCCAATTTATCGAGCCAATTTTTACACTTCCTCAAGTATGCACCCCAGCCTCGAGCAACTCCTCAGCATTTCTCGGGTTCGTGGTTTACGGCATTTGGAAGCTGTGGTACTCGCTAATCAAGCCGATGTCTTATCAAAAAATCAACAGCTGGTAGCAGCCACCACACTGTTTAATAGTGCTTTAGAACTCGCCAAGCATCATAAACGCGCTCAAGCCACAATTTTTGAACTGCGAGCCTGGGCGGAAAATAGTACCAACCAAACCCTGCTTGCCCTCGAGAATGCCAAACAAACCCTGATTTTGGCACAAGAATTAGCCGATTCGCACCTCGAGTTTCGGGCGTTAGAAGCCATGTATATGTTCGAGCAAAACCTGAGTTTATGGTTTGAAGCAGGTCAACACGCCATTCAAGCTGCCGAAGTGGCATTAAGTACCGATCATCATTTTCGTATGCACAGACCGTATGCCTTAACGATGGCGGCTTTCTGTGCTTTACAAATTGGCAATTTACCCAGTGCCGAACAACAAATCCGACTAGCACTAGATTTACTCGAGAACAGCGATTGGCATAATGGCTTGGGTTTTGCTAAGCGCACTTTTGCCTTGGTTTTACTCGAGCGCGACGACCTAAGTCAAGCCTTAGAAGCTGCCCTTGAGAGTATTGGGCATAACCAACAAATTCAAAATGATTTTGCGATTTACAGCGGACTGAGTTGTGTTGCCCGAATTCATATTGCTGCTAACCGACCAAGCGAAGCGTTGGTTTGTCTCGAGCAAGCCGAAGAAGTGTTAGCAAAAATCAGTGGATTACACATTGCCAATGTCGCCCAGAGTTTTCTGGATAGCCTGCGCTGCGCGGCAAAAACTCAACTAAACGAAGATGCGCTGCACAATGCTTTGCGGGCAGTACAAACTCGAGAGAACGCCCCAAATACCAGCAGTTGGTTGTTGCTTGCCCCAAGAGAATACGAAATAGCTGCCTTGTGGAAAGGCGGGCAAGAAGCCTTAGCCAAACGCGAACTCGAGAAATTTATGGCATTGCATCCCGATAATCCTCGAGTACAAATTCTGCATGCAAGGGCAAAAGCAGCGGTTTTATCACTCGAGAATCAAGTAACAGCGGCTGGTCAAATTCGTCAGGAAGCCATAGCAAAAGCGGTTGAACTTGGTTTTGTCATGCAAGCAAAAGTATTACAAAACCAAAGATAAAATAATTTAACTATTAACCCGAGCCACGTGCCGAGCAGCACATCGGTTAATCTAAGTGTATGCAGATTCCAACCGCCATAATTTCACAACGCGCTTATCGGTTGGCATACATCAAGAAACCATTTGTGCAATCGCCACGGGTTGCCACAGCAGGCATTGGTTTGGTGTTGTCGTATCATATCCGAGCGAAATTCAAAGAAGATTTCTGTATCAGTTTTTGCGATCACAACTGGCAAGCCCTTGATAATTATCATTTCTCGAGTGTTTACGAAGCGCTGGTCATGGCAGAATTGGTCTTTGCTGTGCAGGCAAACGAATGGATAGACTGTCATCCGCCACGTAGCGAGAAACTCTACAAAAGCCAATCTCGAGTCCGACGTAGCCAATTAGAAAAAATGCACCGCCGAATTGTTGGTGTTTTTACAGACTGGAAAACTTCACTGTATTTTGTCACTCGATTCAATGCAAACGAGTTAGGCTACTGGTCTGGAATTCGTGCTCGAGTACAGTTTACAGCTGTGCCGCCCGAAGAATAAGCGTGTTAGCATTGACCTCATGAAAGCCATGATCTTTGATGCCGACGGAGTGATTATTCGCCCCGAAACATGGTTTTTTGTACCAGCCGAAAAAGTCTACGGCATTCCAAAACAACTATTTCTCGAGTTTATTTATGGCACTTTTCAGCGTTGCACCACAGGTGAACTCGAGCTATTAGAAATCTTACCGCCTTTACTCGAGCGGTGGGGTGTAAAAATCAGCGCAGCAGAATTTGTCCAGGCGTGGGTTGAACACGAACATCATCTGGATACGGTGTTACTCGAGCAAATTCAGCAAGTCCGAGCTTCTGGGATTCCGTGTTATCTTGCCACAAATCAGGAGCGCAACCGAGCGGTATATCTTAAAAATCAAATGAAGCTCGAGAACATGTTTGATGGTTTATTTATCTCGAGTGAAATCGGTGCGCGTAAACCAGATGCTGTTTTTTACCAGCATGTGCAAAAAACTTTGCAACTCGAGCCAAAAGACATTCTTTTCTGGGATGACTCGAGCACCAACGTTGAAGCTGCAATAGCCTGTGGTTGGCACGGCGAAGTTTTTGTGCCAACCACAACTGCAAAGATTTTAGAAAAAATTATTTTGCCACTTCAAAAGTAAAAACAGTGCCATTGAATTTATAGTAGCCAAGCGCAAATTCGCCCAGTGGCTCGAGCATTTCGATGGTGGTACCTTTTTGAGGGAACTTCAAGTACCAACTGAGTTCGTCTTGCTTCCATTTTTCTTCACTGCGTTTTTGGTTGTACACACCAAGCATTGCCTCGAGTTGTTTAGTATTTGGTTTAGCCACAACCACAGTTTGTTTACTGTATGTTTTGCCGTTCCAAATTGCAAAAATCAGATCAGTGGTAATACACGCTGGTCCGCAACCCGTGGCGGTAATACCAATCAGGTCGGTGCCGTTTTTCTTACGCCAAACAGCAAATTCACCTCTACCCTCCCAGAAACCATCTTTACCACCATTAAACTCGAGGTAATCGTTTTTGACATCTTGGGTTATAATTTTGCGCCCTGACGTGTCATAAATACTTTTTGGTAACATTTTCCAATGCTCGAGTAAACTGCGTTTGCTTTGAGCGGCAACCAAACTCGAGATGCTTAAACCAATCAAAACCAATCCTAGAATTATTTTTTTCATACGCCACATCCCCATTCGAGTATTTTGCTAAAGCCTTTGCCATTCCAATTATAAATGTTGACGCCATACCCTTCGTGGACTAGGTCGTCGACAAAAATTTCCATTTTTCCATCGCCATCAATATCGGCTATGGCACTAATAAATTGTGTTAAAACTTGTGGTTGCCCGGATGTACCATCAAAAGGCTTTTCTATAACGCGTTCGCTAAGACTAAAGGTTTGGACTTTACCAGCTATCACTTTGCGTACCAGCACCAACGAGTACTCGCCTTTTTCGGAGCCATAAGTGCCATTTAAACGATTCTGAGCATCAAAACTCAGGCGCGGGTTTTGAGCAACGATTAAGACTTCGTTGCTTTTATCGTTGTCTAAATCCACTTGGAGCACTTGCGATACCATGGCAGGCTTGGCAATTTTACGTTGCTGTAATTCATCGGCAATAATTTTTTGATACGTGGCATTGGTATTTGCAATACTCGAGATTGCTCGAGGCACAGGATTCCAAGCAGCAGCAATGGCATAGGTTGGTAAGTACGGTAATTTAACTGGGGTGCTGATATCAGTAACTCGTACCCAATCGCAGGTACTGCCTATGGATACTTTACCACCAGCCATGGCTTTTCCAATCACACCAGTGTTGTTGAATAAAACGCTCTTTAAGCCACCAGCAATGGCTGCTTGGCTGGATGTGCTGAGGTCTTCAGCATCAACCCATTTGTTACCCTCGAGTGCGCCAACAATGACGGTTTCGTCTAAATCCAAACGAAGGAGCACAGCTTTGGGTGCGCTTTGGGCAAGGGCGATGAGGCTCGAGGTGAGTAACAGTCCAATAAATACTTGTTTCATATTATTTACTCCGACGGTATGTACCGGTAAAACTGACGTTGACTCCACCGCAATTATTGTTATCTTGAACAAGTAAAAGATTGTTCAGGTACAAAAAACTTAGTACACAAGTGCTGGCTTGGTAAGTCCAAAGGTTGCCACTCGAGATGAGTTTTCCGTCCACATCGCCAGTGTTGACTGTTTGACCTGTGTTGAAAGTAGCAATGCCTTTGATGCTATAACTCGAGCTTTGTTTTGCAACATTCAGCGAGGCATTGTCTGTTTCCCATTTGCCAACAATGTTTTGTTTAATCGTTGTGTCCTTTAAGAATTTTACCTCGAGCCAACCAATGGTAACCACTCCTTTTTGATTGACATAGACCGCGCAAGCAAAATCGGTTTTGATATTACGAATAGCAACCACATCATTTTTTAGGAGAAAGGCTTTACTTTTTGTTTGCCGATCATCTTGGTAAAAAAATGTTTTTGCTACCAGAATACTCGAGTACTGAAAAGCATCTCGAGCACTCCAACTGGTACAACTGTTGCCTTCGGCTCGAACAGGTATTAAGCACAATACAAGCAACGCAGATAAAACGATGAGTGGTTTTTTCATGATTCTCCTTGCCTCGAGTTCTCGAGAGTTGCAGTTTACAAACATAGCGCAACAAAAACGCAACAACTCAAGCGAAAACCTCACTCGAGATAGCAGGTGGGTACAGTCGGTACTAAACCCGAAGCAGGAGCCTACCGAGCCTGATTTTTTTATAATTTCCAATC
Source organism: Deinococcales bacterium (assembly GCA_013298595.1). GTDB lineage: Bacteria > Deinococcota > Deinococci > Deinococcales > JAAFIG01 > JAAFIG01. Next base: position 64,215 of record JAAFIG010000011.1, read on the forward strand.
GTTGTCTTTGATAATTTTTGTGGTGGTAGTATCAGCTTTTAGGGTTTTACCATCCCATAAAAACACCAACTTGTAATTCGTACCTTTGATTTTGCTCCAATCCACATCACAATTTGGATTAGGTGCAGTCTTATACTCGAAGTTCACCAGTAAATCCGCTTTTTTATCGTTGTTTAAGTCTTTACGCTCGAGTTTACCCAAGGTAAAAGTTTTCGCAGGGTCGCCACAACCACCAGCAGTATTATCGACTAAAAACAGTAAATTCAAAGATTTTGCACCCAACCCGATATCGTAAAAATCTAAAGTCATCTCGAGATTACCTTGTCCTATGCCTTCACTGGTACAAATGAGGCTATCTCGCCCATTGCCTAACGCAAAAACAGAGCAGTTACGTCCGCCATCTTGAGTGGTTTTAACCACTTTATTCTGCTCGAGTAGAACCGAAATTCCGCCCACAAAACGCTCTGGAATACCGTCGGCATCATTAAATACACCTGTGGCAATAATTTGTTTGCTATTGGCTTTGCTAAACGAACCCATGCTGCCTTGAAGATTCAAACTTAAACGGCTTTTAGGGCTGCGTTCGATTTGGGTATAAAACACTTTTTTAGGAAAGCACGTTGCGGCTTTCAGATTGATTTGGGCTTCGCAGACCCTCGAGAGTACAGCTTTAATCTCGGTTGAACTAAGTGTTCGAGACTGTGTAGATAGGGTTTGTGCAAATGCCACACTCGAGCAAACCAGCACTATTAAAAATGGTTTTTTCATAGCTCCATACTATGCCAAATCATCATGACATCAGCGTGACAGGACAAGATTTTTAAAACCAATTACGCACAATTGGTAAAAACATGACAACAGAAAATAAAGCAATCAAGTAAATCAATTGGGCTGCCATACTTGGCACTGTGCTTTGGGCACGATTAGCAATAAAAACCAGTACTGCACCATGAAGCAGTAACAATGGAATAGGTGCGCCAAAGGCTAGTGCAAAAATGGTGACAGCGATACTCGAGCCAATGATTGTGCCATAACGTTTGTTCAGTGGGTATAAAGCAAAGGCACGAAAGAAAACCTCGGCAAGTGGCACAATTGCAATCAGTAGAATCATCGAGACACGCCAATTGAGGGTATCTGTAAAAAAGGAAGTCCAACCAATTAAGCGCGTGCCGTACTGGTAACCAATCGTTAAAGCTGTTAACACCAAACCTGCCAGAATACCTTCGGCAATGCTGGTTTCGTTGGGTTTTCCAAACAGAATTTGTGGCACATTCCAACCATTGGTTTTAGCGCTTTGTAAACTCAGTAATAGTAAAACCAGTGTGGTGACTATAAAGAACACATCTTGGGCAACACCCATCTGGTATGGTGTAAAAATTGCTAGGAAATTTCCGTATAACACGTTGCCAACAAATAAAGCCCCAACCATTCCCGATAAGCAAGAGACCAGCAACCAAACGTACATGGTGCCAACTGTCCACGGGCGAGGACCATCTTGGATTTCAATAGTAGATAATGGTTCAATGCGTGCTTCACCTATCAGATGTAATACCAGTAACAAAACCAGTGCTAGTAACCACGGCAAGCTCTTTGAGATAAAAACACCAAACCAACTGTCTTTGCTATCCATTTGGCTCATCACTTTTTGCCCTTCAGCAAATCTTCCTTGTCCAAAATAAGAATAAGCCAGTGCACCCAAAGCTTTTTGTTGGGTATCGCGGTCTCGAGAAAAATCTTTGGGTCTGGCTGCCACTTTTTCTAAGGTGTTAATCGCTGAGGTTAAATCACCGTTAATCCATTGTAAACGTCCTAAATCGGCAAGTAACAAAGGTGGTTGTTGGGCAGATTCTGTTAACACAGCTAAGGCTTTGCGCGGTTCGCTTTTTTGGTAAAGGGCTGCTAATTCTCGGCGGACTGAAACATCTGTGGGTACTGTTTGTACAGCTCGTTTAAATGTTTCGAGGGCTTCGTCAAAACGTGATAAGCGTTTTTGGGCTAAACCTTTGACTCGTAAAGCTCGTAAATTAATATCTGGTTGTGGGCTGACAACTCGGGTGGCAGCAGCTATGGTGCGTTCAAAATCGTTTTGACGGTAGGCTAGTTCGGCTTCGATAGCATCATCTTCGGGAGCTATGCCTCGAGTTCGGGCTTCGTTTAAACTGGTTTGGGCTTCTGGGTATTTACCAAGTTCAAGTAAAACTCGAGCGTATAAGCGGTGGTAAGCTGCGATTTCTGGGGCGTATTGCACTGCGTTTTTACACTGACTTTCAGCAGTGATTGGGTCGCCAAGTTTTAAGAAAAACTGTTGGCATTGCGCGAAGTTCTTTTGCGCTGTGCGTTGAGTGTCGATAAGTTGAGCTGTCGCCGTGTTGAGGAAACACACCAACAATATGAGAACACCAGTAATCCACTTCACATCTTGTATTTTACACACTCGAGGGCACTTCGCAAGCATGTTAGTGTAAAAACCATGAAATCTCTGGCTCTTGCCTTGTCCGGAGGCGGTATTCGTGGTTGTGCCCACTTAGGGGTTTTATGGGCACTTGAACAAGCAAATATCCCTATTGCTGGGATTGCTGGTACGTCCAGTGGTGCAATTGCAGCTATGCTTTTTGTGCGTGAAGCACCTGAATCCAGAAATATCACTTATCAGAAACTCGAGCAGATTGGGCGCTTAGGGTATGCCGAACTTGAGTTCTTATTTCATCCACCTAAAGTTGCCACTAAGGGGTTTGATGTTCTGGCAAAAACCTTATCTGGGTGGGAAAAAGTAATTCGTGGTGGTGTATTTGGCGCTGGTTTAGTCAGTGCAGATGCGTTACGCTCGAGTTTAATTGCTTTAATTGGTGGGGCACGTTTTGAAGATGCCAGAATTCCACTTGCTTTTTTAGCTGTAGACTTATTAACCACCGAGCGTGTTGTCTTACGTCATGGTTCGATGCTCGAGGCTGCTTTGGCTTCAAGTGCCATTCCTGGTGTTTTTCCGCCTGTGCAAATAGATGGGCGTTCATTGGTGGATGGGCATGTACTCGAGAATGTACCGATCAGTGTTGCCAAAGAACTCGCCCCTGATGCCCTTGTTCTAGCTGTGGATGTTGGTGACGAAAACACCCCTGCGCTTGTTCCTAAAACAGCTTTGGATGTAATTTTACGTAGCGCCCACATTTCTCGAGATGCCTTACGAAAACAAAGTTTGCAAAACGCTGATTTACGCTTAGCCCTTGGCGATTTACCTGGGGGTGCTTTTGAATATGGTCAATGCCAAGCCTTATTTGAAGCGGGTTTTGCTCGAGCCACCGCGATGTTACCAGAGATAAAGGCAGCCATTGACTTTTAGGTATTTTTTCATCCTACCTTACACTGCTTTAACCAAAAGCCTGCGCCTAAACTCGAGAAAGGCTTTAGCAGTTACTTCAACATCGGCAAGGGCGCGATGGCGATTGGTGGCAATTAAGCCAAGGCGTGTACAAATAGCATCAAGGTTATGTCTGGATTCATTGGGGAAAGCCCGTCTAGATAGTTGCACAGTGCAAGTGGCTCGAATGGGGGCTTCTATGCCTAAGCGGGCTGCATGGCTACGCACAAAACCAATATCAAAACTGGCATTGTGAGCAACCAATTGCCTGCCTGCCACAAACTCGAGAAATTTTGGTAATGCTTCTTCGATGCGTGGTGCGTGTTGCACCATTTTATCGGTGATACCATTGATTTTTGAAATATAAAACGGAATGTTGCGCCCTGGTTGTACCAGAGTTTCAAAAGTTTCAGTGGTTAATTCGTCATTACGCACCACCATTGCACCAATCTCGAGAATGGCATCTCGGTCGGGACTTAACCCTGTGGTTTCAAGGTCAAAAATTACGAATTCCACAAAAAATAGCCTAACACTTTACCCTGGGCATTTTGTTGGACCCGCTGCGACAGAACCTTCTCTTGAACAAATAACTTGGCTGGTATTCTCGAGATTAATTTCGCTGCTGACCACAGAATCATAAACGTATGTGCCCAGTCTTTGCCCAATTTCTGAAATTGTAATTGTGCCATCCGCATTAACAGTTTTTTCGCGGTACACCGTAATATCATATGTTCCTGTGGCTAAATCATCGAAGGCAAATGCACCATTGGCTTGAACTGGAGTATCTGGATAATTTAAACGCGTGCGTTTATTGCTATTTTCCACTTTGTAAATTCGTAAAAAATACCCTGCTGGATTAGTCAGAACATTATTGCCTTGTTCGTAGTAAACGCGTTGCTCGAGGTTGCGGGTGCCATATTGCAAACTGATTTTTCCTGCAAAAATACCATTGAGATTGCTACGGTTTAAGCTGACACTAATCACTTGTGTTTGGTTAACTGCCAGATTGATTGTATTTGGGGTGGCACTTAAACCCGTACCTGCTGCTGTGACACTGATATTTGCAGCAGCATCGCCAATGTTTTTAATGGTAAATGTGCTTTGTGTTTGGCTTGTGCCTAATGTTATTTCACTTGGGTCAGAACGAACAATCACTGCGCCAATATTTGGTAATGATGTGGCTTTTTGTAAAGCAGTATCGGCACTGACTAAACCAGCCCCGCAACCTTGTTCACAATTGACTAAACCCGTTAAGCTCGAGCTATCCATTAAATAAGACCGAATTCGCACCCAGTTATTTGGGTCTGTGCCACGCAATGCGGCATTTCGACTCATCATCAAAGCGACCAAACCTGCAATATGTGGCGATGCCATCGAAGTGCCATGGTACGAACCATACCCCCAACTAGTACAGGGGGGTATGGTTCCACCAAGCGGACTATTAAACTGTCCAACATTGCCAGTACCACAACCTAAAGTACTGAGTACACCATCTTCAATTTTTCGTTGAATCGCAAAATCACCACCGGGTGCTACTATAGCCACACTCGAGCCATAATCTGAATAACTGGCTCGAGCTTTAGTTGGTCCTAATGCCCCAACAGTAATCACACCTTGCAGATTGGCTGGTGTGAATTTAGCTGCATCTATGTTGCTGTTACCTGCTGCGACAACAACAACAACCCCTTGGGCGTTCACTGCATCAACAGCTGCTTGTAAGGTTGGACTGGGCGATTGTTCGCCACCCAGACTCATATTGATAATATTGGCTGGGTTTGGATTGGGTGGGATTGCACCTAATGGTGATGTGCTAATACCAGCTGCCCAATACATTGCTTTGGCAATTTTTCCAATGTCGCCTTCGGTACTGCTCAAGGCGCGGATTGGTAGAATTTGGCTTTTCCAAGCAACACCTGCAACACCTGCAGCATTGTTGGTGCAAGCACCAACCGTTCCCGCAACATGTGTGCCATGAAAACCGACAATGGTATCAGTATCAAACGGGTTGTTATCACCTTGTAAGAAATCATAGCCAGGAAGAATTTTTGGTTTATTTGGTGCAACTTCACAATTAAAATCTGGGTGACGTTTGGCTGGGTCGGTGCTATCCCACAGAATGCCTGAGTCCAACACAGCAACGGTAACACCCGCACCAACATCGGCTTCGCTCGAGAATTGATTCCAAGCAGCAGGTAAAGCAAGGGCTGTGTAATGCCATTGTTGTGCGTACAGTGGGTCGTTGGGCGTTGGCACATTTTGTAATTTTAAGATGGTGTTTGGCTCAGCGTAGATCACATCGGTTCGCGTTCTGAGTTGTTGCACAAATTGCAAGGTGGTTTCGGCTTCGATACCTTGTACTCGAGCAACTGCGCTACCTTGGATTCGAGCTTGGGCTTGGACACTTTTAATAATTGCGGTGTTGTTGGATATCCAATCAGTAATCTGGAGGTCTGGGGTGTTTTGTAATCTGGCAGTAACTTGGGCTGGGGTGCTGGTATTGCGAAATTGCACAATGGCTTCGCCTGGACGCATGATGGCGTGTTCATATTCGGGTAGTGTGGTGGCGAATTGTACTGCTGGACGGACAACACCTGCAATGCTGGCACAATTTTTTGCAGTAGCAGCGGCAACTAAATTCACTCGAATTGGGTTACTTTGAATCACATTGTTACCATCAGAAATGGTGGCTACAAATATCACACTGCTGTTATTGGTGACTGTTGGTGATAACAGCCACGAGGCACTATTACCACTCGAGCTAAGTTCACCAATTTTTGGTGACATGGCAAATGTGTATTTTAAGCGGGCTTTTTCTGGATCGCTGGCTTTGACACTTAAATTAACCGTTTGGCATGGATTCACATTGTTGCTAGAAGCTGTAAAATCCTCGAGTAATGGCGGTAAGTTTTGTCCACACCCGAGAAGTACCAAGGGCAAAAAGAATAAAAAGGGGCGCATATACTCTAGTGTACGGCAGAAGTCGAATTTGAGATGAGGAGAGGCTTAAAGTTTTCTTCAGCGATGCCAAAATCGTCGTGTTGCCAATTCTGCAATCAACAGCAGCATCGCCAGTAAAGCAAACCAAGGTGCCAGCGATTGGCTCGAGGTTTGGGTGGCTGGGACATAGTTTTTCAGATTTTCAAGGTATCTTCCGCCGCTGGCTCGAGCAATTTCGCGTAACGTATTTTCGCCATTGCGATTTTCAAGTTCGCGGTTGCTGCTGTTTAAGCTGCGTCGTTCGAGTAATTTTCCGTTGGCAAGTAAGGCAATGTTGCCTTCGGCGTTGTTTGGTAATTGGCTTTGGTATTTACCTGGGGCGGTTTGCTCGAGTTGAATTCGTTGCGTGCCAATTTGAATTTCAAGTGGTAAGTTGTTGCGGTACTGATTTTTTTCGATGGCATCTACGCTGATGCTTGTACCATCTGGACTGATGGCTAATGAGTACGGTGTTTCTGGTGTCTCGAGCCAACGAGCAACTGTGCCGAGTAAACCACTGAGGTCGCGCCATCTACTGAGGGTGTCTGGACGGTTTAAGTCCAGTGTTAGAGCGGCTGTGCGTCCTAAGCCTTTGCGGTTGACTGCCAGAATTGGTTCGCGGTCTGCTCCCACCAAAATAGCTTCAGCTTCGGATTTTAAGGTGGTGGCAATGTACGTGCCAACTCGAGGCGGTTGGCTGCTGACACTGCTCGAGAGTGGATGTCGTTGCAATGTGACAGCTTGATTTTTACGAATTAAAGCACGTTTAGAAGTCAGGGCTTCGGTGGTGAAAATTCTGGGTAGTGTATCTGGGTCTAAAGCTTGGTAAAAACGTCCTTTGCCCGCTTCGGCAATGATTTTTAAGTTGCTGCTGTCGGCATCGCCACCCACACCAATACTCGAGGTGGTGATCCCTTTAGCTCGAGCAGCTTGGGCAATGGCACGAAAATTGGGTGGGTTGCCACCTTCACCATCCGAGAATTGTCCATCTGTCAGAATAATAATATGTTTCACTGCTGCTTTGGATTGCTCGAGGGTAGCAATGGCTTGGCTGTAAGCTGGGGCAACAATTGTGCCACCAAGGGCTTCAATGGTCTCGAGGGCACGTAACATTTGAATTTTATTATTCTCGTTGGCTCGGGTAGGTTTAAAAATCCATTGGGCGGTATCAGAAAAAACAATTAAACCAAGTTGGTCGCGTTCGTTAGCAAGTTCAATGACATTAGCTACACCTTCGAGGGCTAAACCAAGTTTTTGTGAATTACTGGCACCTCCGCTACCAACCATACTGAGGCTGCGATCCACAACCATCACCAAGGAAACCAGTGGCACATCAACACGGGTGCGTAAATCGCTCGAGACGGGCGAACTGGCTTCAAGTGGGCTGCGATTCCAACCACCTAAACCAAAGCTCGAGTCGCCACCTGTGAACATTAGTCCGCCACCTTCTTCGACGTATCTTCGCAATAATTCTTGTTGCGAGCGGGTTAAAGCATTGCCTACTTGTTCGGTTTGAGCGGCACCTGCCCGAACAAAAATAGCACTGTAGGGGAGTGGTTCGCGGATCAAATTGACTGCCCCTAGTTTGACGCGAAATCCTTGTTTGGTCAGTAGCTGTGCCAAGGCTGGATCATTAATGACTAAGACTTCTTTAGGGGCTTGGACATTAAATGACACCGTTTTTTTATCATCACTGATTGGTTGTACAAAGTTGGTGGTAGCACTGACTTCAAGGTTGATACCACCTTTATCAGGAACTCGAAACTCGAGTGGGATGCTGGTACGTCCTTGCGGTACAGTTATGGTTTTGGTCAGGATTTGCACCCCATTAAGCCGAGCCACAATTCTGCTTTGACTGGCTTGGCTACTCTCGAGCACAATATTGGTTTGCACAGTAGCATTGGGAATTAAGTTACTTGGTGTAAGAATATCGGCAATGCGAAAATTATCTCGGCTGGTTATGTGTAAAACATCCACTGGTACATTTGGCAAACTCTCTAAAGCATTGCCTCTGGTTTGATTACCATCGGAGATCAGAAGCACTCTGGTTGGTTGGTATGCCGCTGCGGTTTGTAAAGCTGTAGCAATATCGGTTTGGTTTGGCTCAAGGGCTTCACGGCTGGCAGTGCCTGTTTGTCCAGCGAATTGCAAGCTTTTTTTGCCTTTAATTTGGCTGATGTTAGTTTGTTGAGTTGTACTGTCAGAAACATCCTCGAGTATGACTAAACCTGCTTGGTTGCGCTCGAGTTGCGGATTGGCGATGGCAATGGCAAAAAAGAAAAGTGCAAAGGTGCGTAGCGCAGCAATGGCTTGGCGCATAATTTTGGTTTTTGAAATCCAAATGGCAGCACATAAAGCCAGAACTGCAATGATTGCAATGATTGGGTAAACAAAAGCAATATTCATGTGGCACTCCGCACACTCGAGAAAACACGGCTGATACCGCCACCTCGAATAATGGCTTCGAGGCTTAATGCCAGCAATGCCAGTAGCAGTAATGGTAATCGCCATACGCTTTCGGGTTGCAACCCTATTTGATTTTGATTGCTGTTCTCAGATTGCTGACCAAGTTCTAAACGCTGACTTGTACCCAGTGGTAAACGCGTACTTTGGCTCGAGCTAAGATTCGCAATCAGTTTTTGACCATCGCTGGTGTAAACCCCTGGCAGTAAAGCTCGAGTGAAACCTGTGGCAATGTTGCCTTGGAAGGTGACATCTGTGCCAAGTCGTGTACCCAATGGCACAGATACTGCTTGGTTAAATTCGCTGAGGATGTTGTACATCAGCACTGGAAAAGCAGGAAATTTACGAAGTTCACCTGCTAATGGATGGGCTGCAATATACACAGCCCGAACGGTGCTGTTGCTGCCGTACCAGATAAAACCTTTTGTACCAGCAAAAACCAGTGGAGTCCAAGTTCCATTAGGAATCTCAGGTGGTACAAGACTTGAGACTGTTGTGCGTAATCCCTCGAGATTAGCAAAACGTAATAAAGGGTGAGTATTATCACTGCGAGTTATTCGTTCGATTTTATCAGGTACAGTGGCTTTAGGTAATGGCGCAAAAATCAGGTAATTGCCATCTGGTAAGGCTTTGGGTATTGCTCCAACCAGAATCACAGTGTCATAACCCCGAGCATTACTGGGTGGTGTGTCTCGAGCGGCTGTGCGAACCCCTGGTAAACTGACCACAGCTTTAAGGACATCATCTTGGGGTGGTGAAACCAGTACTCGGCTGCTATTCACCACGGCATAAGCTGTGTTATCCAATGCCAAAGTATCGGTGGTGGGTAACTCGAGTTGATATGTGCCTGTGCTCAGTTGAATTCGTGGTGTCCAAGTTACTCTGGCATTGGCAGGAATTTTTAGGCTTGTCTCGAGTATGGTTTTGTTGTCTTTACTTAAACGGATTTTAGCTGTTATCGGACGAGCTTGGTTGGATTCTAAAGCCGCAAAAACTTGTGAACCACGAATTGCAAAAGCAGTAATGCCAATATTTTCGCCATTGCCAAGAATTTGATGCCAAATTCCTTGGAAATTTGTTTTTGCCACTTGACTCGAGAAAACCGTTATTTTAGCTCGAGGGGCGATAGATCGCGCTAGTGCCAAAGCATTTTCTAAATCGCTGCTGGCATCTCCAGCTGCAAAGCTACGTAATGCCTGTTGCCGAGTCTCAAGTGTTGATGTGCTACCAGACACCACTGTTGCACTTAGACCCGCTCGGATCAGGGTTATACGCGCCAGAAGCAAAGGAGCTATTTGTGTTTTGGCAAATTCAAGCCGAGTTTGTGTGTTGTTCTCTAAATCCTTGGCTAACATGCTCGCACTAGCATCGAGAATGACAATGCTTTCTCGAGTATCATTTTGCAAACTTGGAGCGGCTGCGCCTAAACTAGCAAAGATAACAGTCAGGATTTGTAAGAGCAATAAAATATTCGGATTAAATTTGGCTTTGCGTTGAGGCGCATCATCAATAGACCACAACCATAAAGCGCTAACAACACGTTGGCGTTTAGCTTGGCGAATAAAATGCAGCCAAATTACCACAGGTATCAACAATAAACCCAGTAAAAACCACGGCGCTGCAAAGGACATAGCTATAGGTTAGCGATTTTTTGCCTTAGAGTCATGGCGAAACAATGACAAAAACCATTTTGCACCCAAATAACCTTGAGAATACTGCTTAAAACAACTGGTTATCCTGTCATCCAAATACCTGCCAATAAACAGCAGTTGTCCACAGGCACTTGTTGATATGTGGATAATTCAATCCGTCAAGCACACTGCAAAAATAGTTATCCACATTATCCACAGAGTTATCCCAACCCTGTGGATAACTCTCGAGATTCGGCTTACCTTCTCGAGGTTTTTACTTACTCAGACGTATTTATTAAGCATTTTTAAGTTTTTCCCTAAATTTCACTTACACTGATAACGTTGCTGGTAGTTGTAGCAACCAAGGAGGGCTATATGAAACCCATTGCAATTATGACCAGTGTACTTGGCATTGCTATTGTTGGCAGCGTTGTTGCATCGCCATTATTGGTCGGACAAGGTGTGCAAACCACACTCGAGAGTGCTAAAACCAGCCTTGTTGAACTCTTAAAAAATCAACCAATGTTTGCAGAAGTGATTCGTCTCAAAGACAGTTCGTATCAGCGCGGGTTTACCAATGCCGATCAAGAACTGATCCTTGAAGTTGGTTGCCCTGGGCAAACTGTGGACATTAAATTACATAATTATGTCGAACATGGACCACTGCCTGGTTTCTCGAGTCTTGGTTTAGCAAGGGTTCGTAGTGAAATTATTTTACCAAAAGAAGCCCAAGCCGAATTAACCAAAGTCACTGGGGGTAAATCGCTCGAGTTAATCAATAGCGTTGGTTTTGATGGTTCACTCAGTAGCCGTTTTATTATTCCTGCGGGCAAAATGGACGACACCAGTTGGAATGAAATGCAGCTCAACACGCGTTTAACACCAACTAATTTCAATGCACCCATCTTTTTTGATTTACCCAGTGCCGAAATTCGAGCTGATGGCAATGTGTTTATGCTCAAAGGTATTTCTGGTCAAGCAGTCAATCAACCCAATAAAACCTTTCCTTCACTCACTTTTGGTAATAGCGAGTTTAAATTGCAATCCTTAACCATGACTGGTAAAACACCTTTTACCCTCGAGCAATTGTCAAATACCAATAAATCATTTTTGGTTGGCGATCAAATCAGTCTCGAGCAAACATGGAATATCGGTAAGCTGGATTTTGAACAAAAAATCTCTGATGCAAAAATGGCGTATACCATTGAAAATCTGGATGCCAATACTTTAAACACAGTCTTAGCTGCAACAAAAAGTAATACAGGTAGTTTATGTAGCCAAGACCCAACAGGGGCGCTTGGTAATTCACTCGAAGTTATCCAACAACTGGCTGAATTACTACAAAAACCACCAAAAATGACTTTATCAGACCTCAGTTTTAAAACCCCTGATGGTCAACTCAGTGCCAAAGGTAAACTCGAGTTTGATGGCGCGTTAAACCTTATGGCAATTGCTGATCAAAATCGTTTACTCGAGAAACTCAAATTAGATTTATCAGTTCGAGCTTCAGAAAAACTTTTAACGACCACTTTGGGAGTTAACCAAGGTCTACTTCAGGTACAAATTTTAGCAGGTTATCTCAAACGCATAGATTCGGATCTGAGTACCGAAATTAAGGTGGAAGCTGGTAATATCACAGCCAATGGCAAACCTTTAAAATAATTATCAATTACTGCTTTTGAACTCAAGGAAACGCAATTACGTGTTTCCTCGTTTGCTTTCTTGAACAATCCACATACACTCTAAATCATTTGACGGATGCCAAGGATCATAGACTTTGAATACACTTTTCTAACTCGAGGCAACTCGAGCCGAAAGAGGTTTTTATGGCAAAACAAATCAGACAACTCGAGGAACAAAGCTGCTTTTGAGGTTCTTAGCAAACGTCGCAAAGGTTATCCATCAGAAACCAAAGTCAGACGCGGGATAAGAATTGTGCATGGTAATAAGGAACTACTCGAGAAATTGGGTCGCAACGACCCTTGTCCGTGTGGTTCTGCGAGGCGTTTTTAAGCATTGCTGTATGAAATCAGGTCGTTTTTGATGGCGTTCTTCGAGCTCATTACAGCAGATAACTGACTAGTGCTATACGCTTGGAACTCAAATTGAAGCTCGAGATGAAAAGAGGAAAGCTTTTCTAGCTTTCCTCAATCTAAATTTTTCTTTTGTCTTTTAGACTCGTAATGGATTGACAATCGCTAAGTACCCAGGGTCGGATTCAGCTGTAAATTTGGCTGGGGCGTTAATGCCAAGCCCAATGTGAACTTCACCTTCAATAGGGGAGAGCGCTTCGGTCAGTTGCTTAGCACGGAAACCCACAGTGATAGCTGGTTCAGAGCCGTTTTGCACCACCTCGAGTACATCTTGAGCACGTCCAAAATCGCTTTCGGAAACCAATTGTAATTTTCCACCTGCAACAATAAATTCAACTTTATTATTGGTACTTTTATCAGCAACCACAGCCACTCGAGCCACAGCTTCGCGCAATGCACCTGCTGAAACTGCCACTGTCACACTCGAGGTGGTTGGTATGACCCGTTGATAATCTGGCAGTTCGCCGTCCATTAGTTTAGCATTGATACGGATTCGATCTGAAGCGACCGACAACGTGCCTTGCGAAATGGTTAAGCGCACTTCGCCATCTTTAAGCACCCGAATCAGTTCGTCGGCATTACGAGCTGGTATCACCAATTTACGGGGTTCAGCGGTACTCGAGGCAGCAAAATTTCGGTAGGCTAAACGGAAACCATCAGTAGCAACCACTCTCGAGCTAGTTGGAGTTAGTTCGAGTTGTACTCCTCGAAAAATGGCACGGAATTCTTCGGCAGCTGCGGCATAACGCACACTGGTTAAGCTTTTGCTCAATTCTCGAGCATCTAAAGTCAAATGTGTTTCGCTTGGAAATTGTAATTCTGGGTAAGCACTCAGGTCGCCTGTTTGTAATTTAAAAGTGCTGCCACCACTAGCAACGGTCAGTTCTGAACCATTGAGGTGTAATTCGACCAATTCGCCAGATAAAGCTTTGGTGATTTGGGCAAATAATTGAGCTGGTACAACAAAATCTTTGCCATCCACAATTTGCGCTTCGAGGTTATATTCGATATCAATCTCGAGGTTTGTGCCAGAAAGGGCTAAGCCTTTGGGGGTCATGGCAACTTTGAGTTGAGTCAGTGCTGCGTTGCTGCTACGGGCTGGCACAATGCGTTCCAACATACCTAGGGCTTCGCTGAGTTGCTTTTTGGGGATTTGTACTTGCATGGATTCCTCCGCTGGTTCTTGCTGGCTTGTGGGGTTCAGGTGATGGATCTTGGATTAGGTTGGTCTGCTAATTTTCTAAATTTGAGGTAATGAAGATATTTCGGTTTATTTTTTGTTTTTTTGGTGTCTTGTATTGACCAAATCTCAAGACAATTTCCACATAGGTTTAATACTAACAGATTAATTAATAGAAATAATAGTAGTAATAATAGGGGCTGTGGATAGTGTGGATAAGTACCTTTAAGGCTGTTCTAAACGCATTTCTGGGTGTGGATAAAACTGTGCATAACTTCTAGGTGTCCTGTGGATAACTTGTGGATAAGTCGGGAGTTATGCACAGGGTGTTTGGGGTCTCGAGTTATAAACAGCTTTTCCACAGGTTGTCCACAACTTATCCACAGGGTTATGAACAGACTTATCCACAAGCATTTAGGTTAACTTGGCGCGGATCTCGCGGATATTTGCCATTAAATCCGTGTCTTGCTCGGATTGTTCTGCCACTTTTTGAATCGCATACAAAATAGTGCTGTGATCTCGAGCAAAGAAAGCCCCTATCTCGGGCAAACTATGATTAGTCAGTTCTCGAATGACAAACATCGCAACTTGGCGTGGCAGTACAACTTCTTTAGCCCGACCAGCTGATTTCAAAGCTTCGGTGGCAATCCCATAATGCAACGCTACAGTATCAAGAATATCCTGCATCTCGAGACTGACTTCAGTTTCGGTAAAGACATTACTGAGGGCTTTTGCGGCAATGGACTTCGATACCTGATTACCTTCCAACCCATTTAAGCTGGCAAAAGCAATCACCCGCATTAGTGCACCTTCTAATTCGCGGATATTGCTGGTCACTTGTTTAGCAATAAACTCGAGAACTTCATCGGGAATAAACATCTGACGGTATTCACTATTCATACGTAAAATAGCCACTCGAGTTTCAAATTCTGGGCTTTGAATATCGGTAATTAAACCCCATTCAAAACGGCTGCGAAGCCGAGCCTCGAGGGTTAAAATATTCTTGGGTGGTCGGTCAGAAGAGAGGATAATTTGTTTTCCAGCTTCGTATAAAGCATTGAAAGTATGAAAAAATTCTTCTTGGGTGCGTTCTTTACCTGCAATAAATTGAATATCGTCTACCAGTAACAAATCTACGCTGCGGTAACGGTCTTTGAAATTGGTCATTTTATCTTCACGGATTGAATTAATTAAATCATTGGTAAATGTTTCAGTACTGATATACTCGATGCGCTTATCAGGAAATCTTTCGGCAACACTATGCCCAACAGCGTGCATAAGGTGCGTTTTACCAAGTCCGACTCCACCATAAATAAACAGTGGATTGTACGCTTTACCTGGTTGCTCTGCCACAGCTAAAGCAGCAGCATGGGCAAAATTGTTATTTGGTCCAATGACAAATTTTTCAAACGTGTATTTAACATTGAGTTTATGCCGACCATCATCGTAGGTTTGGGCATTACTTTTAGCTTTTGGTTCAGGCTCGAGCATGGCTTCGGAAGTGCTTGGTAACACTTTAAAACCAATTTTAGGATTAGCTGATCCAATATGACGCAATGCTTCCTCGAGCAAATTTTGGTAATGCTGCTTTAACCAATCGGCAGCGAATGAATTTGGAACGCCGAGAATATAAGTGCCATTCTCGAGACCTTGTGGTTTTACTCGGGTAAACCAAGTGTGATACTCCACATCAGTAACGTTGCGTTTGACGTAATCCTTGACTTGTTCCCAGATGTCGAGCTGACTCACAACGTCTATTGTACTAGTTATCCACAGGTTGCGATAGTCCTCTGAGTATAAGTTGGAGATTATACTCGAGTTCGGTTATTTTATTAAAGTATTGTGTTAAAAAGCTAACTATACTGCGTAGCACCACGTCCTAAATGATACTTTGACTGGGTATAGACATTCTCATGGGTGTGGATAACTAAGTTTTTTTGTGGATAACTTAGGTAAGGTGAGCAGTAAAATAACCTTAACTGTGGATAACTGTTTTGGGTATCATATGACCTGAGAAAAACTAAGGGTTTCACATGAAACTGTTTCACGGGGAAACAATTATAAGATTGAAACCGAGAAATATTGCTAAAGAGTTTCACATGAAACTGTTTTTCTGGTAAATATATAGACATGGCACTTTCAGAGTTCGATCTCGGGTATATTATGGGTCTGATGGTAGGCGAAGGTTCATTTACGGGTGATAAAGAACAACCAGCCTTACAATTGCGCTTAAAAGAAGATGACCCCGAACCGCTCAAGAAACTAAACCGCTTATTAGGTGGTAGTATTTATGGACCTTATAACCACTCAGAACGAAAATACTACGTTTGGATGTTGCGCGGTGCAGCTCTTTGGAAAGCAACAGAACTTTTTTACCAACACTTACCTAATAGCCGTAAACGCAGACAATTTCTTGAATGGTGGCAAAAATACGCCCATAAACTGCCACCCTTACCGCCAGAACTTCAACTCGAGGTACAACCATGACAATCAACCCACAACTCGAGATATACAGCCAATTGGTACGAGATTACTCTAAAGTTCTCGATTTAAGTTCACCAAAAATGCTACAAGAATTTACAATTGGCATCGAACGAAGCCAAACATTTATACCAGCTATTCCAGAAAAAGCTCGAGTTCTAGATATTGGCAGTGGAGTTGGGCTACCAGCAATTCCCATAGCCATTCTTCGTCCAGATATTCAAATAACCCTTTGTGAAATTCGCCAGAAACGAGCTGCTTTTCTTGAACGCAGTGTCAGTCAATTAAAACTAAATCATGCCACTGTTTTCCAAGGTGATGTACGAAAACTCGAGCAAACATTTGATTGCATCACAGCTCTTTGGGTTGGTAATCTCGAACAATTGTACACATTAGCTAAGCATTGCCTCGCGCCAACTTGGAGCATCATCACACGTAAAGGCAACGATGCCAGTATTGAACTCGAGCTTTTTTTGGAAAAGCACCCAGATATCAACGGCACAATCCAGCTCTTAGACGATGGCGCAAATCTAGTGATTCTGCGCGGAGGAAATTAATATGGCAACCAAGATCATCAGCTTTGTTAATCAAAAAGGAGGTGTTGGCAAAACCACAACGGCAGTCAATTTGGCAGCCTATTTAGCCAGCCATGGGCAAAGAATATTGCTTATAGATTTAGACCCACAAGGCAATGCCAGCAGCGGGTTGGGCATCCAAAATGCCGAAATTGGTATCTACGATGTCCTGATGGGTGATAGCAGTCTCAAGGAAGCTATCCAAGCAACAGACCAAGAAAAACTTTTTGTGCTGCCAGCAACTGCCGATTTAGCAGGTGCAATTGTTGAAATGAATGACCATCCAACCAAACTCAAAACTGTACTCGGAAAACTCGAGAATTTTGATATTGTGCTGATAGATGCGCCACCATCATTGGGGGCATTAACCATCAATGCACTCACTGCTTCACATGGTTTAATCATTCCATTACAAGCCGAATACTATGCACTCGAGGGAATTGCAGGGATGTTAGATACTGTTGAAAGAATTAAAGCAGGTTTAAACCCTAAATTGAATATTCTTGGCATTGTTGTCACCATGTTTGATACCAGAACCAATCTTGCTCAACAAGTCGAACAAAATGTGCGTAAACACTTTGGCGATTTGGTTTTTTGGTCTGTGATTCCACGCAATGTGAAATTATCCGAAGCCCCAAGTTATGGGCAAACCATTAATAAGTATGCTCCGATCTCGAGTGGTGCAGGAGCTTACAAGCGCTTAGCGCAGGAGGTGATGCAACGTGTCCAAAAGCTCTAAAACAGGTGGTTTAGGCAGAGGCTTAGATGCTCTGATTCCCAAAGGCAAAGAAGACCCTGTCAGCACCCAAGCACCCACCCATTTGGCTATTAAACTACTCGAGCCAAACCCTAAGCAACCTCGTGGGATTTTTGACGAAGCTGCTCTCGAGGAGTTAACTGCTAGTATCCGCGAGAAAGGTGTGATTCAACCTTTATTGGTGCGCCCACGAGGTAAGCGTTACGAAATTGTTGCTGGAGAACGACGTTGGCGAGCAGCTCAACGAGCAGGTCTTGAGCAAGTACCTGTGGTGATTCGTGAGTTAACAGATCGTGAAACCCTCGAGATTGCTTTAATCGAAAATTTGCAACGCGAAGACCTTGGCGCACTCGAAGAAGCTCGAGCCTATAACCAATTGCTCGAATTAGGTACAACCCAAGATGAAGTGGCAAAAGCTGTAGGTAAAGCCCGTAGTACGGTTACAAATAGTCTGCGTTTATTGCAACTAACTAAGGATGCCCAGCTTGCTTTAGAAGATGGAAGTATCACATCAGGACACGCTCGCGCTATACTTGGGCAACCCGCTGTAGACCGCGATTGGGCACTCGAGCAAATTGTGGTACGTGATTTAACTGTGCGCCAAGCAGAACAACTAAAACGCGAACCACCAGCCGAAACGGTGGCTAAACAAGCAGCGCTCGAGAAACCCAGAGTTCACCGACAACTTGAACTTGAACTCTCGAGAATTGCTGGTACAAAAGTCAAAATAGTTGGACAAGATAAAGGCAAACTTGAATTGTATTATCACAATTTGGAAGATTTAAATCGAATCCTCGAGATTCTTGGTTACGAACAATAACATTCGGTTAAAAACTGTGAAACGCTGCACCATGTTTCACAGTTTTTTTATGGTGACAATTTATGACTAAATAACAAAAGTTGAATTTGAGCAGCCCTGGTTACATTAGTATAAGCTAAACCCATGACCATTTTTGAAAAAATTATCGCTCGAGAAATCCCTAGTACCATTGTTTTTGAAAACAGTGATTACATTGCTTTCAAAGATATCAACCCAAAAGCTCCTGTGCATGTGCTTTGTGTTCCTAAAAAAGTCTCGGCTCGGTTAGACGAAATAACCGATGCCCTCGAGATTGGGCAATTATTTCAAACAGCCAGCCGAGTGGCTCGAGAAGCTTGTCGTTTAACCGATTACCGCTTAGCCATTAATGTGGGTGCTGGTGCTGGACAAATAGTTTTTCATACCCATGTTCATATTCTTGGTGGTTGGAAAAACCAAGATGCGGACACACACCATAATGAAATGGGTCAGCAGTAACTCATGCGATACGCTGTTTTTCTGCGTGCCATTAACCTTGGTAAGCACAATAAAATGCTAATGCTCGAGTTGAAAACTTGGTTAACAGAAATGGGTTGCTGCAACATCGAAACATATTTGCAAACAGGCAACATAATGCTCGAGACCACGAAACCAGCCGAGGAGTTTGCGATTCAACTCGAAACAACACTGCTCGAGAAGCACTATAAAGATGTCAGTGTATTTGTTCGAGATCAACAGCAAATACAGTCGCTTCTCGAGACTCAGCCGTTCAAAACACCACTCGAGACACATCAGGAATACATTACCTTGTTGCGTCATCCCAGCGCCTTTGTATTGCCCCAAAGTGCCAATGGACTCGAGGTTGTGCAACGAGACCCTTTAACGGTTTTTACTCGCCTCGAGAAGCACCCAGATGCGACTGCGCCAAATGCGTGGATTGAACGGCACACAAAAACCAAAGCCACCTCGAGATTCTGGCGAGTGATGGCAGTGTTTTTGCAAAAGTTTTAGTGGCTGTAACAATAAAAATAACCACGTTTTTGCAAAAACGTGGTTATAAGTTTTTAGAATTGTTTAGCGGTTAAAGCCATACGTGGCAAAATTATAGATCATACCAGCCACAGGAATCAGCATTAGGGTCAGTAATAACCAGCTTTGACGGTCACCGAGTTTAGCAAAAACAGAAATCGGTTTAGCCGTTATAACACTAGGGGCAACGACAACTCGTTCGACTCGAGGGCGATCAACCTTGGTGATAGTACGTGGTTGGGTTGGAGCGACAAATTGGACTCGAGCGGTTTTGCGCGGAGTGATAGGGGTGCGTTCTGTAATGAGCATAGACATATTTTGCCTCAAGCAGAATGAAATGTCAAGATTCGTTTCGCATTCCGCAGAATTCGGAGAATCATTTCCCCGTTGACTAGATTATTATAGCACAAAATGTCGCGGTGTGTGAAAAATACACACCATATATGGTATCTGAGCTAACAAGATATGGTATATTTAACTCGAGTCTAAAAACAGTAATTACAGTTTAAGGTCATTGGGTGGCTCGGCAAAAAATGCGTCTCAGAAGATAAAAAACTGAACTAGATAATACGCGATATCGCCCATTACGTTAAAAACAGTCTAAAAACAACATACAAGATGTGCTTGTCAGAGTTTTGTAAGAATTTGCACGAGTTGCACCAAGTTCACTCGAGCCACAAAAATAACTTTAGCAATCAAAAACCAGTAAAAAAGGCAAACCAAAAAAGTTTGCCCAAAAGCAACAACAAAACATTAAAAAACTAAGCACCAGCCGCAGCAAATGCCACTGAAACCATCGCTTTGGCTTCCTTGAGTACTGCATCGCAGTGTGCATCCGAGATAAAACTCTCGGCATAAATTTTGTATAACTCCTCAGTACCACTGGGGCGAGCTGTAAACCAAGCATTCTCGGTACAAACTTTTAAACCACCAATACTTTCGTTATTACTGGGTGCTCGAGTGAGTTTGGCTGTGATAACCTCACCAGCTAAGGTGCTAGCAGAAACCATATCAGGCGTTAGACTCGAGAGAATTTTTTTCTGAGCGCTACTGGCAGGAGCATCTATGCGTTTATAAAAACTTTTACCAAACTCAGTCTCGAGCCGTGCATAATGTACATCGGGCGTTGAGCCTGTCACAGCTGTAATTTCAGCTGCCAATAACCCAAGAATAATTCCGTCCTTATCGGTACTCCAAGCTGTGCCATCAAAACGCTGGAAACTGGCACCAGCTGATTCCTCACCACCAAAACCAATGGTGGCATTCAGTAAACCATCCACAAAATACTTAAAACCAACAGGTACTTCCTCGAGTTTACGCCCAAGCCGTGCTACCACCCGATCAATTAAACTGCTCGAGACAAGGGTTTTACCAACGCCCATATTGGCATTCCAAGCAGGGCGATGGGTGTATAAATACTCGATACAAACAGCTAAGAAATGATTGGGATTCATCAGACCACTTGGGGTGACAATGCCGTGCCTATCAGCATCGGGGTCGTTGCCAATTGCCACAGCAAAACGATCTTTTAATTCAATCAAACCAGCCATTGCACTTGGACTGCTGCAATCCATACGGATTTTGCCATCTTTATCCACTCGCATAAAAGAAAAAGTCGGGTCTATACGCGAATTAACAATGGTTAAATCCAGACCATACACCTCAAGAATCTTTTGCCAAACAGGTAAACTCGAGCCACCAAGCGGGTCTACACCAATTTTGACACCCGATTTTTTAATAGCTGCTAAATCAACCACATTGGCTAAATCGGCAACATAAGGTGAAATAAAATCAAAGGCTTCGGCTTTTGCTAAAGCAGCCACAAAAGACATGCGTTGAACACCAACCAAACCCGCCTCGAGTAAAACATTGGCTCGAGCTTCAATCCATTTGGTAACTGCTGTATCGGCAGGACCACCCGTTGGTGGGTTGTACTTAAAACCACCATCTTCGGGTGGATTATGCGATGGAGTAATGACAATGCCATCGGACTGGACTGCACTGTTTTTATTCGCAGCTAAAATGGCATGTGAAACCAACGGCGTAGGTGTTAAACCACGATTCTGATCAAAACGTACCCGCACACCATTGGCAACTAAAACCTCGAGAGCTGTGATAAACGCAGGTTCAGAAAGCGCATGTGAATCAAAACCAATATACAGCGCTCCAGTAATTCCAACCGAAGCACGATACTCGGCAGTTGCCTGAGCAATCGCTGCAATATGAGCATCGTTAAATGAACCACGTTCACTCGAGCCACGATGCCCAGAGGTGCCAAAAGCAACTCTTTGGGTAGGATTATGTACATCGGGCTGCACAGCATAATACGCAGCCACCAAACGCGGAATATTCTCGAGAATGTCAAACGGAGCTACAAGCCCAGCCAGAGGATGTAATGCCATACCAACAGAATACGCGAATTCGGTACGAGATGCTGCCTCATTAAATTCACTCGAGTTGAGTACAATGGTTGTATGAAAAAATTGCAAATTCTTGGTGTTTACGCACTGGCAGGTCTTTTGATGGCATGCAATAACAACACTGCTTCACGACAAGTTTGGCATGCCAGTTGGCGTGAAAGTTTGATTCGTGCCTATAACGAAAATCTTTGGGGAACAGGTAACAGTGCCAATGCCACCACCACACTTAACTTGGCTGCTTGTGGTAATGCCAAACCCAACGATGTACTACAAGATGGTGGCGGTAACATCATTTTTACGGATAGTGCCAATGGCAAAGTGATTCGTATCAATGCAGGGATTTTCTCGAGTGGCGGCACAATAAAATTAACCGCTGCCCAATGCACCACAATTGCTTCGGGTTTAACAGAAGTGATTGGTTTAGCTTTAGATATTGATCAGCGCAGTATTTTTTATGGCAGCAATGCAGGTGTTGGTTATTTACAAGCCAGTGGGACAAGTTACACCCCGATGAGTATTGGTAATTTAGCCGCTGCTGGCACTGTTTCTGGCATTAAAGCTATTGCAAATAGGTTATATGTTGTGGATTACAGTAATTTTAATAACGCAAGCGCAAATGTTAAAGTCTATGATTTAAATGTAAACCGCACCACAGCCACGCTTAAACTGACATTCACACCCACGAGTAGCACCTTTGCATTACCAGAAGGTATTGCTTACACCAACGGGCGCATTTGGGTGAGTAATAACAACGCTGCTAATATCATGGGATTTCGTGAATCCGATATCAACAGTAAAATCAGTAGTAACCCAGGCTCCGCTCAAACCATCGCTTTTCAGAGTCTCGAGCATGAAACCCCAGGTACCGATGCGTACTTACAATGCCCAGGCGGTTTAGCCACAGATGCTGATGGGAATTTATGGGTTAACGTTCAAGGTGCAAGTGCTGCTAATGCTGATTGTGGCAGTACCGCTACAGCTTTTGGCAGTGTTTTTATGTACGCGGCTTCGCAATTGAATTTCTCGGCAACAAGCACTACAAAACCCAAAGTTCAACTCAGTGGAATTGCCAGCGTACCAGGCTATGGTGGTATTGCGTTTTCAAAGTAAGCTAAGCCCATGCACTGGTTAAACGAACCCGCCCAATGGACATTAGACGGCACCGACCTCGAGACAAGTGAATTAAAAATTATCACCGATGCCAATACCGATTTTTGGCAAGTCACACATTATGGTTTTACCCCAGATACTGGGCATGCGTATTTACAAAACATAGCTGGGAACTTCGTTGCCACTGTGCAATTTAGTGGTGATTACAGCGAACGCTACGACCAAGCAGGTTTAATGCTGCGATTAGATCAGCAAAACTGGATTAAAACAGGTATCGAACTCGAAAATAACCAATACTGCATGTCGGCAGTGGTCACACGGACTTTTAGCGATTGGAACATCGTTGCCTTAACAGAAAAACCTGCTCGAGTCTGGTTAAAGCTCGAGCGTTCGGGGGATGCCATTCGCATAGATTACGCATTGGATGGCACGCATTACCAAATGCTGCGTTTAGCTTATTTTCCAGCCGATATTCCTGTGCAAATCGGGGTGATGGCATGTTCACCAAAACGCGCAGGATTTACCGCGCAATTCTGGCAATTCAAACTCGAGTCACGTTAAGCTTGCCAAGGCGAATACCCAGCTTGTACAAAATACAAACCATGTGGTGCAACATTTTTACCAGCCTGAGTTCGATCACGTGACTCGAGCACATGTAAAACATCGGATGAACTCATTTTACCAGCGCCCACTTCGATTAACGTACCAACAATGCCACGCACCATGTGTCTTAAAAAACTTTCGCCTGTAATACGAATTTCAATAAACTCTTGTGCTCTCGAGAAAGGCGCACTCATGGCTCGGACATCACACGATAAAATTTCACGAACAGTGCTGCGTTCTTCTTGGGTAGCAAAAGCTGCAAAATCAAAACGCCCAACCAAATGAGCAGCAGCATGCCGCATTGGTGCCACCTCGAGCCGATAAGGAATCCATAATGCCCGATGCCGATCTAAGGCACTATCGGTGGGTCTATTCAAAATTCGGTAACTATACGAACGCCATTTGCACGAAAAACGCGCATGAAAATCCTCATCGGCTTCGCCACAAGACAGTACGCGAACATCTGGTGGTAAACGAGCATTAAGTGCTTTTAAAATAGCTAGAGGTGCAAAAGAAAACCCCACATCCACATGCACAGGCATGGCAATCGCATGTACTCCTGTATCCGTCCGACCTGCTGCCATCGGACGTAACGTCTCCCCTAGTGGCTTTAAAGCTGCTTCTAAAACGCCTTGCACGGTGCGTTCACCTTTTGCCTGAGCTTGCCAACCATGAAAATTTGTTCCATCCCACTCGAGCAACAACCGCAAACGCCGCCAGCCAGATGGCAACGGCTCGCGTTCCGAAGTCGCAAGTGTCGAAGGTTCAGATGTCAGGGTCATTGAATGCCGATTGTACTGAATCAGATGAGGGAAGTACGAGAAAGGAATGGTTGGGCAAGACGAGATTCCAACTTACCATAGGTCTCACTGATTCAATCCTCAGAGACACCCAAAGCGTAACGCCATTGCAAAGCTAAACTCGAGAAAGCTGTACTTGGCGTGGCATAGCGTTCGAGTGCATTGGTGATTTCAGTTAAAATGCCATCAGCTTTGACTCGAGCAGGGGCAGGTAAGGCTCGCAGGGCAAAACGAAGCGCGTCTGGGGTGAGGGTGCGATCAAAGCTTTTCTCGAGGGTGTCAGCGGCTGAGAAGGCATCGAGTAAATTATTTTGAATTGCATCAAGAAATTGCTGGGCAGTGCTTAGGATAGTTTTGGTTTTTTCGGCTTCAAGAATTAAACCTGGTCTACCCGCTGCAAAAGCTAGTAATTCAGGGTCTACAACTGTTAAGTGTTGCTCGAGAATAGCATCTGGAACTGGGGCAACTCGAAAACGCAAACTACGTGAAACAATGGTTGGAATCATGCCACTGGCATCTTCGGTGATAAACACAAAACGAGCATTGTGTGGTGGTTCTTCAACACTTTTTAAAAGCGCATTAGCAGCTGATTCATTGAGAAATTGTGCGCCATCAAAAACCACGACTTTGTGACGGTAATTTGGGGCAAGTTCAATAAAATCCAGTACATGCGTTTCAAAATCTTTGCTTGTGTCATGCGAAGCAGAAATCACTGAAATGGGAATTAAACTTACCCGAGCACGCTTACCCGAACTGGTTTCTTCTCGAGGTGAAATTTCGAGATAATCTGGGTGAGTGCCCGCTAAAAAATTTTGACACGAAGCGCAAGTACCACATGGCTCGAGTGAGCTAGTGGCTTTACAATTTAAACGCATTGCGTACCACTGTGCAATGCCACGCCGACCAATGCGAGCTGTGCCTTCAAGAATAATACTGCGACTCTGTTGCTGCTCGAGTTGCTGCTTGACTGCCTCGTGCCCAATCAGTTTCATCTGCCAATATCCAAACGCGAAGCTAAAGCTTCGGGTAAACCAGCAGCCCGAATTTTTTTCTGAGCCGCTGGAATATCGTAATTGACACGGTACACCTCGAGTGATTTAGTACCAGAATCAAAAATGCCATAACTGGCTTTAGGAATACCATCCCGAGGTTGCCCGACACTACCAGGATTGGCAATCCAGCGTCCTCGAGGCGGTAAAGGTAAACGATTTTCGTTATTGGTACATGCTGAAAACATGGTCACATCGGTGTTTTGCTCGAGACAAGCGTAAACACCCGCTAAGTGCGTATGCCCAATCAAAGCCAGTTTGCCATTCCAGCCCTTAAAAACACTGCGTGCCACATTCACAGAATCCACGTATTCGGTGTTGTTGCGTGGCGAACCATGAACGATGGTGGTTGGCACGGCATCTAAACGCAGTGTGGCTTCACTTGCCCAACTTTTAATCCATTCAATCTGACTAGTCGAAACTTGCACCATGTTAAATCGTAAACTTGTACCAACAGGACCATCGGCTTTGAGTAATTTGCCTTTAGCCACATCTAACAACATCGAATCGTGATTACCAATCACACAACGCGGTTGTAATTCGGCTAACATGGTCAGGACTTTACCAGCATCTGCGCCGTACCCAACGGCATCACCAAGAAAAATTGTTTGTTCAAAACCACGTTTGTTAGCATCCTCGAGAACAGCTTCGAGTGCATCGGAATTGCTGTGAATATCGGCAAGTAATAAGTAACGCATGACTAAGCTCCCTACTGTAAGTATGAGAGTATACAGTAGTTTCTAGGGCAATTATTGAAAATCCGAGTCTTTGAGGTGAGGGTTTAGTTGTTAAAAGTTGTTATATTGGTTGCAAATCAAGTGCTAGGCAAGTTTTTGTCATCACTTATGGGTGTGATGATGTACTACACACCATGACCATCCAATAACTCATCGTAATTATGGTAATCGCCAGCAGTTTCATCTTCTTCCTCGAGATCATCCCAGAGTGGTTTGGTAAAATCCTTAGCTCGTTCAAGAAAACCCATAACAATACGGTTGAATTCGGCTGGTTTCTCGAGTGGTGCATTGTGCCCCGCCCCCGTGATAGTGACCAGAACCCCTAAACCAGGCTTGACCCATTCGACAATTTCGTGGCTGTAACGCATCGGCGTAAGCACATCATCCGAACCCACCACCACCAGCACAGGTGATTCGAGGGCGCGTAAAAATTTGCGCTGATCGCCAAATGCCAGAACATACTCGAGTTGCCCGCGTAAATCTTCGGCGGGTTGTAAAGCAGCTTTGGCGTGCATAGCAGTTAAACGTTCTGCTTGCTGACCAAGAAAATCGGCACCAAATAACCACGGCACTGCTACGGTATAGGCTAAACTCGAGTGACCAGCCGCTAAAGCTGCTAAAACACTGTTAATTTTTGTGGTGAAAGCTGCGTCCACTCGAGCTAAACTATCCACCAATGTTAAGGACAAAATACGCTCAGGGTGCAAACCAGCAAATGTGAACGCCAGCACCCCCCCACCACTATGACCAAGCAAATGAAATTGTTTAATACCAGCCTGCTCGAGCAAAGCCAATAATTCTGTTTGCTGTTCCTCGAGTGAAGCCAAAGCAGTTCGGGTGTAACGCAAAATTTTGAATCTCGAGCCAAAAGCAGCTACGGTTGCATCCCAAGTGCTGGCTGTGTTTAGTGTGCCATGCAGTAAAACAACAACTTCCGAACCTGTTCCTTCAAGTGTCATGCAGGCAGTGTACTTGAAAGCCACACGGAATAATGTCAGTGAACCTGTTTTGAACACCACTTAGCGACACAGCAAACCACTTAGCGAAACTAAGAAGCGTAATTATTGAGATTAGGTTTTACTAAGCAGTATTGGAGGTTGTGATGAAAAGATCATTTAGCTACTACTCGAGAGTAACCCAAAATGTTTAACAACAATAAAACAGCCAACGAACTTCTCCTGATGTCATACCTCATTTAATTGTGCTAAAAAGATTCCATATGCTACAAGCCAACAGTAAAAAACCATTGCGACCACTCTGGTTTTTGGCTGCATTATTTGCAGTGCTTGTCCTTTGGACAATCGCTGTTTTTCAATACGGTTCGCATAACTGGGCAGTGTTCCGAGTAGGTGTTTGGGTACCACCACTGAATTTTAAGTACCAACTCGAGCAAGCCATTCATGCTTGGCGAGAACACATTGTGATTATTGTTGGCATCATTGTATTCTCGTTTACACCAATATGTCGTAATGTGTTACGTCCAAAAAACCCCATAACACAATCAAATCAAATCTGGCTAATGGTGTTTTTAGTTGCCATGTACGCATTATTTGCTTGGGATCAATACCAACTCGAGTCCGCTTGGTTTCTCGAAACACAAGCCAAAGTATTAAGTTCCGAGCGCAGTAATTATGGTTTGTTATTTGTTGCTTTGGCAGGTTTACTGGGTGGGTGGCGTATAGGATTAGCAATCGGAATACTCAATATGGTTGTGCTTAGTGGGATTGGTCATTCAGTGTTTTTTGCAGCAAATGGCGAACCGCTGATAACCACAATCCTCATGCAACTCTGGGCAGTCACAGGTGTGGTCGTTGGTATTGGTTGCGGGTACTGGCGTGAAATAACAAAACTCGAGTTTAAACCTTGGGTATTACTGTTATTAGGTACGCTTTTTGAAATAACTGCAACCACAACAACATTGGTGACAACATGGTCTGCGCCATATCACTTTGATCGGTTTACCCATAATTTGCTTGCCACAGGACCACTGCTGGCATTACTTGGTTGGTGGTTGCAACGCCAAGCCAATAACGACCCCCAAGCTTTGCAATTAACCCAATCCGAACTGACTTTAGTGCAAGCCGAATTACGTGCCTTACGCGCTCAGATGAACCCACATTTTCTGATCAATTCGCTCAGTGTGATTCATCATCTGGTACGCTCCGACCCCGAACGTGCTCGAGCTTTATTACTTGATTTGTCGGATGTACTGCAACACACGTTAAGAGCAGGAAATTTTGTTACGCTCGAGCAAGAAATTGAACAAACCAAAGCTTACTTAGCCCTCGAGCAAGCTCGGTATACAAACAGATTAGAAGTTGAATGGGATGTTTCGATTCATACCAATTTGCATCGCGCAGTGCCGACATTAACTTTGCAGCCACTGGTAGAAAATGCTGTCCAACATGGTATCGCCCCTCGAGCTGAAGGTGGTACGGTACGGGTTTTGATTCAAGAAACCAGCGAAGGATTAACCATTCAAGTGATTGATAACGGCGTGGGTTTTGAAGCAAAGCAACTGCCCGTGACAAAAGTAAACAGCACAGATAATCATAATCATATTGCCCTGATGAACATTGCCCAACGATTACAGCTGATATATGGCAAACAATACGGATTACAAATCCAATCAAAACTCGAGCAAGGCACAACCGTTACAGTGCGTTTACCACCATACCAAGGCAAACACGACACCCGCACATTAATTCTAAACACCCATAGGTAACTATGAAAATACTGATTGTCGAAGATGAACAACACAGCCGCGATGAACTCGAGTACTTACTAAGGCAACTCGAGCCAAATGCACAAATCCAAAGTGCTGAACAAGCTTTAAAAGCTTGGGAATACCTCGAGCAAGCCGATAGCAATACACCATTTGACGTGGTTTTTTTGGACATCCAAATGCCTGCCATGAACGGACTCGAGCTTGCTGCCCGAATTGCCAGACTAAACAAACCGCCACGGATTGTTTTTGCTACGGCTAACCCACAATATGCCATTAATGCTTTTGATTTGGATGGTGTGGATTATGTACTGAAACCATATCGCACGGCTCGGTTGATGCAAACCTTGGAACGCATTCGCAAATACGTAGCCGAAACAAGCACCACCCCAGCAATGATGCTCGAGAAAATTTGGGCAACTCGAGGCGAAGTGGGTACATTACTTGACCCAAGCGAAATACTCTATTGCCAAGCCAACGGCGATACCATTACAGCCCATACCACACAACGCGAAGTGTTACCGCTTCGCACCAGTCTGCAAGACCTTGAAACCCGATTCCCACAAGGTCCATTTGCTCGAGTCCACAAGAGCTTCTTGGTTAATTTAGATTATGTGCGCCACATCGAACCGTATTTTTCGGGAAGCTATCGTTTGCTCTTAAAAGATGACACCAGCCGAGTGCCACTCTCGAGGCAATATGCAAAATTGCTGCGGAAGCGATTGACATGGTTGTAATCGCTGCAAAAGCAAAATAAATATCAGCCTTGTTGTGTATGCTCAAAACAGTTCGGATAGTACATGTACAAAATTTTCTCGAGTATAGATTGCTTCACTGATTGAGAGATACCTGTTCCGCCATAAAATCAATGAGGCTTTGCACAGCCTAAATCGGTCTTGTATAGGGTTTGACACAGCGATTGACAGCGCTGTGAAAAGCACCTTAAACTGCATTCAGATTTTTCGAGTGTTTTTGCTCGAGTATCAGAAAGCAGGTGATATGAAACCCGAAATCAGCAATACAGCCGATCCAGAGCCGTTAAGTCGTTGCGGGGTTCTTGCCTGGGCTGCGTTTTTGGCTTGAACCCCTACCTGACCACACTGTGGTCAAGAGGAGGTGAGTCATGAATACTACGCTGGAACAAGTTTTTACACCTGCCGAGGTACTGGCAGTGTTACGAGAAGGCGAACGTCTCGAGTTTAAGGCATTGTTGCGTTCACAATCCGAGCAAGTGGTAGATGCAGCATTTCAGGATGCCAATTTTGCTGAACGCCTCGAGTTTTTGCGTTTATTGCCTGTGGAACGAGCCGCCAGTACATTTACGGATTTATCCTTGTCCGAACAAGCTGAGTATGTGACAGATATCTCGGCTGATCGTTTACGGATTATGGGTGCGTTTATCGGACCAGACGAAATTGCCGATTTACTCCAAGAATTAGGGGTGGGCGAACCGCGAACATATTTACTCAATGCCTTGCCATCCACGCTCACCTCGAGTGCGTTGTCTTTATTGCAATACGAGGATGACGACGCTGGTGGCATGATGACCTCGGAATTTGTGGCAGTCAAAGAAGGTTGGACAGTGCAACATGCTTTGCAGTTTTTGCGTTTAGCCGCCGACCATGCCGAAACCGTAGCAAATTTGTATTTGGTCAATGCAGAAGGTCAATTAACAGGCGTGATTACGTTGCAAGCCTTGGTGACAGCGCCACCTCGAGCGAAGGTGGATGATATTGCACGCCGTGAAGTAATTTTTGCGCGTACCGATACAGATCAAGAAGAAGTAGCCCGTTTAATGCGTGATTACGATTTAAATATTATGCCAGTCATAGACGAAAACAGTGTGCTTAAAGGTATTATTACCATTGACGATGTTTTAGATGTGATCGAAGAAGAAGCCACCGAAGATATCTATAAAGGCGCTGCAATGGAAGGCTCGGAGATTGATTATCTGCGTACCAGCCCATTTGAATTGTGGCGTAAACGCGTGTTGTGGCTAGCGGCATTGTCTGTGTCGGAACTATTGACGGTTGCTGTCAATTCTAATTACGAGGATTTACTGAAAACCCAAATTATTTTGCAAAGTTATATCGCTGCATTGATTGGTACTGGTGGTAATACGGGTTCGCAAAGTGCGGTGCTGATTGTGCGTGCCATTTCGCAAGGACAAATTCGCGGACGAGATGCTTTAAAGGTTTTTGCTAAAGAATTCAGCACTGGCTTATTGCTTGGTGTGACCTTAGCAGTTTT
Source organism: Deinococcales bacterium (assembly GCA_013298595.1). GTDB lineage: Bacteria > Deinococcota > Deinococci > Deinococcales > JAAFIG01 > JAAFIG01. The sequence continues at coordinate 95,248 of JAAFIG010000011.1, forward strand.
TGCTTTTGTACGCGTTTTATTGATTAATCAAAAAGCAGGTCCAAGCGTTGCCCTTGCCATTGCCTTATCAGTTTTTGCCATTGTTTTGGTTTCTAATATTGTTGGGGCACTTTTACCAATTGGTTTTTATAAATTAAAAATAGACCCTGCTTTAACCTCGAGTCCGTTCTTAGCAACAGTTATGGATGCTACAGGCTTATTGATTTATTTTAATATTGCCAAAGTTGTGCTGGGTATCTAAAACATATTGACGCTGTGTTTTGTGCATGGCTCGACAATTGTTGAATTTTTTCTTAGTCATTTGTATAATTTTCCACAAGCTTTATTTGTGTTTTCTTACTCGAGTTTTTTTATAAAGCAAAATAATTTTTTTAAACACTTTTCTCCAATTTACTGCCCAGAGTTCTACGCTTGCTCGAGGTAGCACAAAGGCATCAGACTTTATAGCGTCTAAAACGTGCTGAAAGCGCTTTTTGCATGGTAGTGTTTTCCATCAGCAAAAATCATTGAGAGAGCAATACAACGCCCCGTTTTTGGCTGAATCTTGGAGAAAACTTATGCAATCCATTGCTACTATTCGTATCGACCCAATTGTTCCAAATAACCTCAAAGCGCTCGAGAGTATCGCCAATAATTTATGGTGGACTTGGAACCCTGAAGCTCAGGCGTTATTCGAGCAAATTAACCCAACTGTTTGGGAAACCACCAATCATAATGCTGTGCGGGTTTTACAAGAAGCCACCCAATCAGACCTTGACCGAGTGGCAAAAGACGATACCTTTGTTGCCGATCTCGAGCGTACTCATCAGCGTTTTCAGCGGTACCTAACCTTAGATAGCACTTGGTTTAAACAACATAACCCAGATTTTACGGGCATGGTTGGGTATTTCTGTATGGAATATGGTTTACATGAATCCTTACAAATTTACAGTGGTGGCTTAGGTGTACTGGCAGGCGATCATTGTAAAAGCGCCTCGGACTTAGGTGTGCCATTTGTGGCTGTTGGCTTACTTTTCCGCGATGGCTACTTTCATCAACAACTTGATGCCACTGGCTGGCAAGGCGAACGTTACGAAATTATCAACCCAACCAAACAGCCATTAACCCTGGCTCGAGATGAAGCTGGCGAAATTATTAAACTTAAAATCGAAATCTCGAGCCGAATGGTTACAGTGCAAGCGTGGCGTTTAGAGATTGGTCGGATTAGTTTGTACTTACTCGACACCGATGTGCCAGAAAACTCGGATGCCGATAAAGCCATTACCAAACGCTTATATGGCAAAGGCGAAGAACTCCGCGTTGCCCAAGAATTGGTACTCGGGGTTGGTGGTTTACGCTTATTGCGTGCCTTAAAATTACCAATTACGGTTTATCATATGAACGAAGGTCACGCTGCTTTCCTTGGACTCGAGCGTTTACGCGAATACCGCGATGCTGGTCTCGAGTGGAATGCCGCGATTGAATTGGTGGCAGCTGGTGGGATTTTTACCACACATACCCCTGTACCTGCAGGTAATGACTCGTTTAGTTTGCCTTTAATTGATAAAAAACTTGCCTACTGGACAAAAGCATTAAATGTCTCGAAAGAAGAATTGTATAGCCTTGCTACCCAACAGCAAGCTTGGGGTCCCACTTTTTCAATGACTGTACTAGCATTGCGTTTAAGCCGTTACGCCAATGGTGTATCCGAACTGCACGGACAAGTCTCGAGAGGTATGTGGAGTTTCTTATGGGATGGTGCAGATGCTCCAGAAGTACCAATTAAGCATGTCACCAACGGTATTCATACCCGAACATTTTTAGCCCCAGAATTAGCTGAACTCTACGACGCAGCTTTTCCAAAATACTGGGATAGTCAGCTCGAGAATCCAAAAGTCTGGCAACTCGAGAAAATCGAAGATACTAAACTCTGGGATGCACGCCTCAGCTTAAAGAAAAAACTGGTCGAATTTACTCGCAGCCGTTTACGTCGCCAGAACGAGCGCAATAACACTGCCAGCAGCACCCACGTTTTATCCGAAACCGCTTTAACCATTGGTTTTGCCCGCCGATTTGCTACCTATAAACGCGCCACCTTGCTTTTCCGCGACATCAACCGCTTAAAACGCATTGTTAATAATCCAGAACGTCCAGTACAATTTATTTTTGCAGGTAAAGCCCACCCCGCCGATAACCCAGGTAAAGAATTTATTCAACAACTCTGGCAATACTCCCAAGACCCAGACCTCAAAGGAAAAATTGTTTTCCTCGAAGATTACGATATGAACGTGGCACGTCATCTTGTGCAAGGCTCGGATATTTGGCTTAACAACCCACGCCGTCCACTCGAGGCATCGGGTACCAGTGGTGAAAAAGCCAGCTTAAACGGTTGCTTGAACTTTAGTATTCTCGATGGTTGGTGGCGCGAAGCTTACGATGGCACCAACGGTTGGGCTATCGGAGATGAACGCGAATTTGCCTCTGATGACGAAAGCTTACGCATCCAAGACGACCGCGACTGCCAAAGCTTGTACGACATTCTCGAGTACGAAATTGCTACACTCTACTATGGTAATCGCCACGATTGGCTCGAGCGGGTGCGTAATTGTATCCGCACCATTGCACCAAAATTTTCAATGCAACGCCAAGTCATAGATTACGTCCAAGATCTCTACACACCAGCCGCTACTCGAGCCACAAGCCTGACAGAAGCCCAAGCCAAAGACATTGCCAGTTGGAAGACCACACAACGCGCAGGTTGGAGCGAAGTACGTTTAAGTGCCACACTCGAAACCAACAACCAGATCCGCGCTCGAGTTTGGTTAGGTAAACTAGCCAGCCAGGACATTCAAATTCAAGCAGTGGTTTCTAAAAACGGAATTTTCAACCGCGCCGCCCTCAGACTCGAGAAAACCCACGAAGACGGTTGGCTTGAATACACAGGCAGCATCGCCATACCAGAAGCAGGCGAATGGCAACTCGGCGTGCGAGCCGTGCCATACCGAGAAGACCTCAGCAACCCACTCGAGGTTGGTTTGCTGCGTTGGGCATAAAGAAGCACAACATGTCAAAGGACGGGTTCAAACCCGTCCTTTTCAACCTTAAAGCATTCCAAATCCAAATTTTTTCAGTACAATGCAGCAATGAACGCAATTGCCGAACAAACCATGACCATAGAACAATACCTCGAGTTTGAAAAAAACGCCGAGAAACGCCATGAATTTGTGGAAAACGCAATTTTAGCTATGGCAGGAAGTAGCTTAAACCATAACGAAATCATTTTTCAGATTCGTAGTGCCTTGACAAAAGCAGTGAAACAAAAAAATTGTCAAATTGCTACAGAATCGCTCAAAGTGCAAACCAAAATTGGACGGTATCGTTATCCAGATGTGGTTGTCAGTTGCGAAATTAGTTCAGACGAATACTTCATTGAATCACCATGTTTTATTGCTGAAGTGCAATCAGATAGTACAGCCGAAACAGATAACGGCAGCAAACTCGAGGAATACACCAAAATTCCTAGTCTGCAACGTTACGCTATTATTTCCCAAAAAACTCGACAAGTTGTGGTTTACAAACGCAATGCCAAAACATGGTCGTTTGAAGTGTTACTCGAGCAAGGTGAAATAGATATTCCATGCTTAGAAACAACGCTTACTTTGGATCAAATTTATGCTGGACTTGAACTAGCCTGAGTCGTCTCGAGGAACGCCATCCACGTTTGTGGTAAACGCTCACCAATTTCGGCAAAAGTATCTATGGCTTTTTGGTACGTCCGATTGAGGGTCGCATGATTTCTGGTGGCACGTAAAGCCGTGCACAATAAGCGCAATGCCTCGAGATTATAAGGGTTGCTTTCGCGTAAAATACTTAGTACCCGAGCAGCTTCTTTAGGGTTGGTACTGAGTATTTCTGAGGCTCGAGTTTGCAACGCAAAATGCAGATTTTCTTGCACACTGTCAAAACCATCTAATTGCACACTTTCCAGATAAGCACCACGCCATAATTGTGTGTCACCATTACTTAAAAACAACTCGGCATCGGTTTGTAAATTCCCAAGCGAGTACCCTCGAGCCGTGGTGATAATCACTTGTTTACCGTAACTCGCACGGGTTTTAGAAATGGTTTGGCGTAAGGCACTAAAGGCATCTGCTAAGGCTTGATCTGGGTAAAGCGCTAAGCGTAAATCCTCGAGTAGCACTTCGGTTTCGCCTTGTATTCGAGATTGCAACAATAAAGCCAGTAACTTTTGGCGTTTTTGTCCACGCACAATTTCGGCTTTATCTGCCACACAGACACGCATGCTGCCTAACACCTCGAGTTTTGGGGCAAAAATAATTTTTTCAGGCACAGATTCAAATAACGTTGGGAAGTAACGCTGCGTTAATTGCACATAGGCTTGTAAACCATGATTAGTAAACCACGCTAAACACTGAGCTGCCCGTTTAACATCTCGGGTTAGATTGGCTAACTCGAGGGTAATCAGCTGCATCTGGCGTTGTTGTGAAGTATTTTGTAATGCTATTTCTAAAGCTTTAATTGCTTCACTTGGACGTTGTAAAGCTGCCAAAGCCAAACCTTTTATGGTGTATCCTCGTGCAAGTTGTGCTATTTGAATCAGGTTTTCCGCGATATCCAAAGCACTTTGCGGGTCACTGAGTTCTAAAGCGAGATTGGCTTGTACTTGTTGCACTTGTATTTCGTGAATTGGTAATTTCGAGATTTCCCAGTATTCAATTGCTTTTTTACTGTAAGACTGAATCAGTTTTTTGCGATGCTCACGGTTAGAAAACATATATAACTCAACGAAACCCTGACAGGTAAACATATTATTCGCTGGTCTTACATTGTCAAAATAAGCCTTAGCTGCAAACAAAATGGTTTCGACTTTGTCAGTATCTGCCATTAAAATTTTTAAACGAGCGAGTTCTAATTGACTGGTGTAAAACGCACTGAGATGCCCTATTTCCTCGGCAATTTTAACCGATTGCTGGTAATCTGCTAGCGCAGCTTTTTCTTGACTTAATTCCATACGTGCATTAGCACGGTGATAAAGCGCTTGGCATTCAATGAGCCAAAAATGCTGCTCATGGGCAATTTCAATTACCTGAGATTGCAAAGCTTCTTTTTTTGTGTAGTTCGTTTGTAGATCACAAATCCAACTTTGCACATCTAATACTTTAATTTGCTCGAGTGGCGTTAATAGTTGTGTTGCTAGTACCTCAGCTCGATAGGCTAAACGCACCGCCCAATCACTATTTTTAATAGATAACATCACTCGGATGAGCATAGATAATAAACTGATATTCTCAGTTTGCTCGAGTTCTGGTAACGCACTTATAAAAGTTGTTAAGTTAGTTCTGTCACCAGTGCGAGCAAAAGATACTAAACTTTCTACCCAACCACTGGTTCGTTTCGTAGCTTCAGGTAGACGTTGCAACACAGGTAGTAAGTCGGTACCACGCCCTTGATTAAACATTAGCTCAACCACTAATACCAATGCTTCACCATTGTTTTGCAAGACCTGCACAGCTAATTCGGCTAGCTCAAGAGCTTTGGTTGAATTAGACCATTGCAAAGCTTTAGCTGCAGCAAAAGCCAAATGACCTTTTTGCTGCCCTTGAGCGAACCCCACAGCTTTTGCAAAGAACAAACCTGCTGTGGATGTCTGTTGTCTGCTTTGTGCAGCGACTGCTTGTTTCTCGAGTAATTGTAAAGCAGCATCTGATCCAAGGCATGCATCCTCTAAAAACACAAGAATCAATCGTGGATCATGTGCTGTGAAAACCTGCACTGCTTGCCAAGCAAGACGTTGCCGCAATGTCGTATCCATATTCTGCGCGGTGACTTCACGGTATAACGGATGGGCAAACACACCATGTTCAACAACCTTGTGCAATTCGAGTTGCTGCATAGCAGCTTGCCAATCTTCGAGTGATAATTGACAAATACTTGCCCAAGTTTGAGGTTCTAAATTTTGTCCCTGAACTCGAGTTTCAAAGTACGCTTTGCTTTCCAGAACCACACGAGTTTCTGGGCTGAAAGCCAAATCGGTTAACCACTGCTCAATCACTGCTTCGACCGTATTCGGCAATGTCTTATCTTTTGGTTCGCGCCATTTCCAAGTTTTACCATCACTCCAAAGCGCATTGTGTCGGATTAAAAAATCGGCAAACTCGAGGCTAAAAAGCGGATTACCTTGGCATTTCGAGTAAATCCATGTCAAAGCCTCGGTGGGTAACTTGGCTTGCAGATGCTGCTCGAGTAGTTGCTCAGATTGCAATGGTGTTAATGCTTCGAGCGCAAGACTTTCTATTGTGCTGTTAAAAGCAACTCGGCTGGTTTGCAACATTGCCACTCCCGAAAGTTGCGGTAATACTTTGGTTAAACCCTGCCAAAACTCGAGTTGTTCAGGACTGGCTTCGTGCATGTCCTCGACCAAAAGTACAAACGGTGCTTGACTAACCAGTATTGCCACAAAAACATCCAATTGTGTGGCGAATTCGACTTGCTCGCCGAGCAAAACCCGTTGCAAATTGCGTTCGATGACTCCAATCAGTTTTCTTGAGCCTCGCAACGCCAAGAACAATTGTTTGATCGAAGTTGCGGCTTGTGTGATACCAAAACGACAAGGTAAGTTTTGCAGTAAACGCTGTGCGGTATAACTTTTACCGATCCCCGCTACGCCTTGTAAGCCCAGTACAAACCCCGAACGCCGCGCCGCTAAACCAGCTAAACGCTGGGTGGTTTTTTCGAGCAACCACGCTGAGGAAAAAGTTGCTGTGTGTATTTCAGTCACAATGAAAATATACAGGAATTACATCACTGCCACTTGCAATCTAAACAAAAACTAAATCATTCATTAGTCAGACTTGGCGCGACCATTCTTTTGTTGCAATCTTAAAAACAGGGCAATGAAACACATCACCCTGTTATCGAGAAAGTAGGCATAGCAGCTAACAACCCTCGAGGATTTTAGGTTATTTGCAAGTCGGTGTACCTTTTGAAATCGAGTATTGCTCGAGGGTTTTTTGGCTGTCAGCAAAGTTGATGGTTACACCTTCACCCGCGACACAATTCTTGTTTGCATCATCAAGTTTACCTGCGAATGTAACCAATTTGCCGTCATGACTGATAGAACTTGGCGCGATCATTACGCTCTCGAGTCCACCGCTGACATTGCGGATAACGGTATTGATTTTGCCGGATACAGCTGTGAGTTTTGTGCCATCAAGAACACTAGCATTGACACTTGTATCGCCATTGAACACAAAATCTTTCCAGTAACCAGCGGTATCTTTGCTGATCGTACCGCCAAATTTCGCATTGAAGCCAATTTTACGAACCACATCGTTGTTTAAGACGGCATCCATTTTGAGGCTCGGACCACCAACAGCATTGACATTTTCGTCTAAGTTTAAGGTTGCAAAAGCTGTGCCATCGGCTTTTTTCACAGTTACTGCCACTTTCGCAGTTTCAGAAAACAGTGGTAATGGGAAAATCGAGCAATAACCCATGGAACAAATTGGATTGGCAATAAAAATACCTGCTTCGCCAGTCTTCGCTGCATAGGTAATATCTATTTTCGCTTCAACCACAACTTTGTTATCAAAGGTGACTTTGGCTCGAGCTTTGGTTGGTAATTGAGTAAAAAAGCGTTGCAGTGTGCCTTGCGAGTTGCTGTACTCTCCTGTAAAAGCTTTGATCGGGTCGGATGCCACACCATCCGTGTTGCCATTCCAATCTATGATGGCTTCGCCAAGTTTTGTTCCATCTTTCCAGCGATAAATCACATCGTCTGAAGCTGCGTTGGTACACGGTGAGACTGTGCAATCTAAAATACCAGTTGGTAACAAGGTAAACGACTCCGTAGAGGCTTGCAAGGTAACCGTTTTTGGCATAAAGAAACCCAACGCTTGTAAGAATTCGATACTGCTGCCTGTTCTTACCATTGGTGGTTGTGGACTGAGCGGGTCTTTGGGTACAGATGGTATTTTGAACTCATTGATGGCTGCGTTGCTGCTGGCGCGTACCGCCTCGAAAGCGGCATTGGCATTGCGTTGCACTTGTTCGATAGCAGTGTTTAATTGGGCTTCGCTGGCTGTGGTTCCAGATGGTGGTATCACCAGATCGTCTTTGGTGCTTGAGTTAACTGGTGTGGAAGGACAAGCAACCAAAGCGGTGGCAAGTAATAAACCAATTGGTAACAAATTTTTTTTCATAATTCCGACTCCTCAATACTGATTGTGCGTTTAATCATTGAACGCCTTGGCGTTGGCAGATTTGAACGCACTGTATAAAAACACCGATGACTACCTGATGACTTCTCGAGGTGTTTTTGCAGCAACTTTTGAGGTAGATGACTCGAGCCATGCGTTTTGGTTGTTTTTGCAGCAGGGCGTTAAACTAAATTGTGCTGCTTTCTGTGGATTGGGATTTCTTCTCAGGGTGTGTTGAACATATTTTCGATGCGCCAATTTGGGGTTCTCGAGATACACCATTTGATCGGCTCGAGGCATGGCAGGTACGAGCAGATAAGCGCGGTGGTGTGCTTGGTGCCGATTTTCCGTTGCTCGAGAATTGGCGGTGGCTTTGGCAGTGGCAGGGTGTGCCTGCTTATGCCACGCTCAGCCATGCGGACGCGTTTGGTTTACTCGAGCGTATTGGTTGCTCGAGTGTGGTCAATCTCGATTCGCATCATGATTTGTTTAGTAGTAGCGGCGATACTGCTCGGGTGCGTCCGGGCAATTGGGCTGGGTTGGCACTTGAGCGTGGTTTAATAGATTCGTACTGCTGTGTGTACCCAAGTTGGCACGAGCATGTGATGGTCGCCGAGGGTTTTGATCTCGAGCGAACTTGGTCTGAACTTGGGGGTCGGTTTGCAGCTAAAAACGTGCAACTCGAGCGAACGCCTTTAGCGCAACTCGAGTTGACAGAGGTTACAGCTATTTTGTTGGTGCAATCGCCAGCGTGGACAAATCCCGAACACGATGCGGTTTTTCTCGAGGTGTGCCAGTTTTTACAAACCGAATTTCTCGAGTTGCCATTGAATCGTTCACATTTCCATACGGGTTTTCAGGAAGTTGGTTAGCACTACACCACGTTGATAAAACGCGTTTTGCATGATTTTGATATACAACGGAATGGTGGTTTTAACACCTTGTATCACGGTTTCATCCAAAGCGCGTTTAGTGCGGGCAATGGCTTCGTCTCGAGTTGGTGCCCAACAAATCAATTTGCCAATCAGGCTATCATAATGTGGTGGGATGCTGTACCCACTGTATGCGTGGCTATCCACCCGTACCCCACAACCACCTGCAAATTGCACACTCTCGAGTTTACCTGCGGCTGGACGAAAATCCTTGTCGGGGTCTTCGGCATTGATACGGCATTCGATAGCATGACCTTCAAGGCGAATATCTGATTGTTGCAAATGCAAACCTTCGCCGGCTGCGATTTGCAATTGTAAACGCACAAAATCGAGTCTCGAGATGGCTTCGGAAACACAGTGCTCCACTTGAATACGGGTGTTCATTTCCATGAAGTAAAAATTATTATCGGGGTCTACAATAAACTCAAGCGTCCCTGCTCCTGCGTAATTGACATGTTTGGCAAGACGGACTCCAGCAGCCAGGATTTCGTCACGCAGATCGTGTGGCAAGGTGCTCGGGGCTTCTTCGATCAATTTTTGGTTGCGTCGTTGAATACTGCAATCGCGTTCGCCAATGTGAATAACGTGTCCGTTACCATCACCTATGACTTGTACTTCGACGTGTCTGAATTCGGTGACAAATTTTTCCATAATCAACGCAGGGTCGCTAAAATAACTTTGCGCTTCTTGGGCAGCTTGATTAAAAGCCACTTGCATTTCTTCGCTCGAGCGTACTTGTTTTTGTCCGCGCCCACCGCCGCCAGCACTGGCTTTTAACAGCACAGGGTACCCAATCTTTTCTGCTTGGGCAATGGCATCTTCGGTGGACTCGAGTACCCCAGTACCTGGCACGGTGGGTACATTGCTGAGTCTGGCTATTTCGCGCCCACCTGCTTTGCTACCAAGAGCGTGCATGGATTCTGGGGTTGGTCCAATAAACACAATCCCATGATCGCGGCATTTTTCAGCAAAATCTGGGTTTTCGGATAAAAAGCCGTACCCTGGATGGATAGCTTCAGCACCTGTCATGACAGCTGCTGATAAAACATTAGGAATATTTAAGTACGAACTGCTCGAGGCGGGTGGTCCAACACAAACGGTTTCGTCGGCAAGCAGCACTGGCAAGCTGTTAATATCTGCTTCGGAGTAGACCAGCACGGTTTTGATACCCATCTCTTTGGCTGTTCGGATGACGCGTAGTGCAATTTCGCCTCGATTGGCAATTAAAATTTTTTTAAACATAGGAAGCTCCTAGCTTCTAGCTTTTAACTTGTGAACTCGAGCTAGTGGCTTTTTGCTATTCAATGACAAATAATGCTTGTCCGTATTCGACTGGTTGGGCGTTTTGTACCAGAATTTCGCGGACAATACCTGCGGTGTCGGATTCGATTTCGTTCATTAATTTCATGGCTTCAATAATGCACAACACTTGTCCAGATTCGACTTTATCGCCAACTTGTACAAAAGCAGCCGCTTCGGGACTCGAGGAGCGGTAGAAAGTACCAACAATCGGGGCTTTGACTTGTTTACCTGCGGCTACTGGTTTTTCGGTTGGCGCAGGTGTGGTTTCGGCAGTTGGGGTTGCTATGGGGGGTGTAGGCGGGTTGTGCACCGTTGCCATAGGTGTTGGGGCAGTCATGACAATGGGTGCTGGAGCTGCCATATGCACAATTTCTGCGCCGCGTTTGATGTTGACTTTGTAATCAGCGGTCTCGAGGTTGAATTCGTTCACATCTGCGTCTTTTAGTGCATCTAAAATTCGTTTCAGGTCTTTAGGATCCATAAGCCCTCCTGTAGGCATACGGTATCGCAGTGGGGTGTGCGATACTTTGAGAATGCTCGAGATTCTACTCGGTTTCTGGGTTTTGATGCTGGTATTGGATGCACAATTTCTGGACTGAGTACAAAATGCTTTTGTTTTAGGGGTTAGACAACCATCTTCGCACCTGTGCTTGAAAGCGCGTAGACTGTTTGTATGTCGAAGTACCCCATTATTAAATCCGAATTAAAAGCTAAGTTGTTAGCAGGTGGTTACCGCGAAGGCGAAGCCTTACCCAGCGAAGTAACCCTTGCAAAACATTATGGTGTCTCGAGAATGACGGCTCGCCGAGCTGTGGATGAACTCGAGCGTGAAGGGTATATTTTCCGAGTTCAAGGCGCAGGAAGTTTCCCAACAGGTAAGCGTTTTCGCCAAGGTGTTTTCCGCGTTCGTAGTCTCGAGGAAATGGCTATGGCAGTGCATCAAGCTCCTTTTACACGGGTTCTCAAAGCCCAAATTGGTGTGGCAAGCAGCGAAGTTGGTGCTGCGCTTGGTTTACCTGCGGGCTCGGCGGTGCTCGAAGTGCAGCGTTTACGTGGCATCGAAGATGCGCCTTTGTTACTCGAGGAGCGTCATTTTCGTATCGAAAATACCGAGCGTTTACTGCGTTTACCGTTGCACCAAGAAAGTATTCATGCGCTACTGGTCGGGCTTGGTATTACAGTTGCACGGGTCGAGCAAAACCTTGAAGCTGTTAGTTTAGATGCTGCCAGAGCGCGTTTACTCGAGGTGCCAAATGGCTCGGCGTGTTTCTTGATGACCCGAACCAGTTACTTACCAGATGGCATTCTGGGCTTCTCGAGATACTGGGTGCGTGGTAACGGCGGTGCCTTTGCCAGTGCGTTTGAACCCTAAGCACAAGGTAGACTGCTTGTTATGACTGTTGCACTGACCGAATTGCTGCTCGAGATTGCTCAAACACCCGCTCCAACTTTTGCCGAAGGACAACGTGCCAGTTTGATTGCTTCGCGCTGGGCAAGTTTTGGTCTCGAGCCGCACATAGACGCAGCGGGTAATGTGATTGCAGTGGTTGGCAAAGGTGGTTACCGAGTGGCATTGGCAGCGCATTTGGATACGGTTTTTGATGCCAATACCAACCTTGCCGCGCACCGTGAAGGTAAACGCATTGTTGGCGCTGGTATTGGTGATAATGCTGCAAGCTTAACGGTTCTCACCGCTTATGCTGAACAATTGGCACAACAAGGTGCGCCTTGCGAAATCTGGCTGCTTGCCAGCACAGGCGAAGAAGGTCTGGGTGATTTACGTGGTGCAAAACATTTTCTAGCACAACATCACAACAATATCGATGCCTTTATTGCCGTAGACGGCTACTTGGGTTTATTGGTCAACCAAGCTGTAGGTGTACGCCGATACAAAGTCAGTTTCTCGAGCGAAGGTGGACATTCATGGGGCAATGCAGGTAACCCCAGCAGTATTCATGGGCTTGCCGAAGCCATTCATGAACTTTATAAAATTGTTGTTCCACTCGAGCCACGCACCACCCTGAGTGTTGGAACAGTTAATGGTGGTGTCAGTATCAACAGTATCGCAGCCAGTGCCGAATGCTTACTCGATTTACGCAGCTTAGACACACGCAGCCTCGAGCAACTCGACAAAGAAGCTCGAGCCGCCGTGCAACGCGGTGCCAAAAGAGCCAAAGTTGAACATCAACTTGAATTGGTCGGAGACCGCCCCGCTGGTATTACCCGCAATGCCACCCTTATGCAAGCAGCCACTCATGCCCTCGAGTCTGTTGGATTACAAGCCCGAGCGGTTGCCAGCAGCACCGATGCCAACGCTGCTGTACCGCATAACGTACCAGCCATTGGGTTTGGTGTTTATGTGGGCGGTAATGCTCATCGTTTAGACGAATGGGTCGAACCAAGCAGCCTCGAGATAGGACTTCGCAGCCTCGAGCAATTGGTTTTGAACTTAGCTAAACGTTGAACCAAACTTTTTAGCCTTTTGATTTTGCATCAAACACAGGTAATTCCTGCATCACTTTAATCTCGAGTTTGGGCTTACCTGGACTAAAAGCTGCCACGCGACCAAAGGGTTTACCACCTGCGCGAACAACGATTTTCTCGAGTGATAACACTGTGCCACCACTGGCAACCACATCAAGCACAATGGTGACGTTTTTGCCGCGCAGATTCTCGCCGTGACGTTTATCGAGCCAAAGCGTTTCGCCAACACCAAGGGTCATACTTTGTACATCTTGAATAATTGGGTCTTGCATATATGGGCGGCGGCGTTTACGAGCCACTTCATAGGGTAAATTCATGATTTCTGCCAGTGAATGCACTAATGGAATACTCGAGGTTTCGCACGTAAAAAGCATATCTGTGCCAGCAGGTATCAGCCCTTGGATTTCCTTAGCAGCGGCTTGCGCCAGTTGTGTATCACCCAGAAATTCAACCAATGGCAACCGCGTTGTCGGTGTTGGACGAACCAAAGGTAATTCTCGAGTGAGTTTACCAACAGTTAAAGTATAGGTTTCGGTTGTCATAAAATACCTCCAAAAGGCAAAGTGAAAAATGGTATTACTCGAGGTACAACGGTAAATGACCCAGTGCAATCACATCTTCTCGAGGGTCGCCTTCAGTAAAAACCGCAAGGGTAGCAGTCACATGACCACCAATATCGGTGATTAAACTCGATAAACTCCGCAATGTGCCACCAGTGGAGACAACATCATCTATCACAGCCACTTTTTTATCCTTAATCTTTGGAATATCAAAACCATCAATCACCAATAATTGTGGTTTACCTGTGGTGATGCTCAGCACTTCTCGAGTGACTGGTTGGTGCATATAGGGTTTAACAGTTTTACGTGCCACAATATATGGAATCCCCAGAATTCTCGAGATCACATGTGCCAAAGTGACTGCTTTGACTTCAGGAGTCACCAGCACCTCAATGCCTTTTGGCATTTTTGCAGCCAGTACCTGAGCAGCTTCTTCGGTTAATTCAGTGTCACCAAGAAGGTTCAGTAATGCCACTGCTACGCCAGGAGCAACAGTAATCACAGGGAGTTCACGTTTCAGAGCGCCAATTTCAACAGAATGCGTTTTCACGATTCCAGTATTGTACCGCGTTCAACCCCACCTACGTTAAGATGCTGCGCGTCATTTAGCCCCCCTGAAAAGTGCTACGCTGACCAACATGACTGCCATTCCAACCTTGGCACACCTCGAGTTATTCGCTATGCGCGAAAAACTAAGTGGTCGGTTGCGAGAATTTGGCATTCGGGCACAACTGCCTAAACTCGAGTTACCAAAACTCACAGCGCTGGCTGAACTGGTCGAAGCGCATGTAGCTAGTAAAAACGTGTTAGGTCGTCGCTGGCTTAAAAATGTGCTGCTCACACTGGTATTACTGCTCGAGGAATGGTTTGAAACGCCAGCCACACAACATGCCAGCCTTGCCAGCGAACCTCGAGAACAAAGTACAAAATTTTTCACTCGAGTTGCTCCTGTTGGTAATTTGGCATTACTTGGGCAACACGCTCGAGTGTTGTGGTGCTGCTTTCGGAATTGAATGGGAATGCGTTAATCTGTGGTTATTCCCTCGCAATCTTTGAAAGGTCGTTATGTATGCAAACCCTGATTTATCCACCTCGAGAAATTATTGAAACTGAACGCCCACCACGTCCTGCTAGTCTGCTTTCTAAATCGTACCGAGATCGTTTAATTGAACGCGGTATGCTTGCCTTGTACCGTTGGTATACCAGCCGAAGCCAAGAAACCCGCAATTGGAATGTGGATTTTGGTTTTGATTGGCGCAACATGAATCAAAATTTTTCACCAACCACCCAACAAGTCCTCAAAGGCTTTTTTGCTGTCGAACAATACGTACCAGATTATGTTTCAAAAGCCTTAGATTTGGTACGCCGTAGCCACGGACGCAGCCATTTCCAAATCCGTTGGGGTAGCGAAGAAGAAAAACACGCCGATACTTGGGAAAACGCTGTGCTTTTTAGCCGCAGCCAAACGCCAGCCCAACTCGAGGAATACAAATTCCAGCTCCGTAAAAAAGAATGGGAACTACCGTGGGAAGACCCGTTGCATTTGTTGCTGTACACCGTTTTTCAAGAAAGAGCCACACAACTTAATTACATCAATATCGGTAAAATCGCCACAGGACAAAAAGCAGGGTTTGAATCCGATAAATGCGATGTTCTGGCTAAAGTTGCCCTGACCATCGCTACCGATGAAGCTGCTCATTACAATTTCTTCCTCGAGGCAGCGCGTTTACATATGTACTACTACCCTCTCGAGACCCTTGAAGCTATCCGCGATGTGGTGGAGCACTTTGCCATGCCCGCCCAACAACTGATGCCCGATTGGAAAGAGTTTTTTGAAGCAGCTTATAAAGCAGGAGTTTACGGACCACGTGAATACGCCCGAGATGTTGTTTCGGTTGGTTTTAAACAATTTGGTATCGAAAGCCGTAAAGCTCTCGAGGCGGGTATTCTAAAAACCCGTTTAATCCCCGATGAAGAAGGACAAATGCGAGGTAGTGCAATCTGGGAAACCTTTGATCCAGATGGCATTGTTGAAGATGTCAAACGCTTATACGCCAAAGTACAAGGCTTTGAAGACAAGTATGGCATGTCCGAATTAGACCCAACCCACTTTGTCGAAAACCCAATGTGGAAAGCCAGTTAAATTCTAAAAAAATAAAACGCCACTCGAGTCAATCCGAGTGGCGTTTTGATTGGTACAAATATCTACTCGAGCAAGAAATAGATCGTCAAACACGAACTCGAGTGCATAGACTTGACGCATACCGCATACTGGGTTATATTGAATCTATCAGCGCCCAAAAGTGGCGCATTTTTTATTGCCACTTGAACCAATAAAAACTTGCTCACTATTTAACCTTCTTGATTGCGTTTCTCCTTGTTGAAGATTCTGAGATTGAGCAACCTAGTATGGGTTTATTTCGTGCTGGATTCAACTCGAGCTTCTTAGGGTCTCGAGTTGGAATGCGAATTAGTTGTTTCTCCTGACCTATATAAGGAAAACAGCCAATGCTGGCGAAAAGTGGGCTTTGAATTAATTTCTTGTCATAAATATTTGACATGCCTTATGTTGTTCCGAGAGTTGGGCTGGTGGAAAAACCTATCAAAAAAACGTCTCCGTTGCGGAGACGTTTTCAACATCGAAACGCTTAGCCAAGCTTTTTAAGTTTCTCAGCCGCTTCAGCAGGCTCGAGTTCACCACGTTCTAAAGCGCGTAAAATACTTTCTCGAGCATCGTTTTCCTCGAGTTCAGGTTCGTAACCAAGAGCACGAAGAAGTCCATCGAATCGAGCGCGAATGGTTGGGTAACTCAGTCCAAGAATCCGTTCAACTTCTTTGAGGTTGCCGCGTACTTTAATGTATAAGCGCAGAAACTCGAGCTGTTCTGGTGCGAGAACTGCAAATTCGTTCAGTCGGAATGTGCCTTCGATTTGTACCCCTGTTTCTGGGAAAACTAGTTTAGTAACAAGGGGTGTTTCGCTTGAGCCTGGAAATTGAGTGGGTAAGTCAAGAATCATGATTGTCCTTTATACCCGCTGGCTGTCAGAATTGCGAGTGGGTGCTGAGCAGATTTTATCGAGTTTTGTTGCTCTCGAGAAGTTTTTAGGCTCGAGTGAGGTATGTGTTGGCTTCGATTAATTCAAACGCTGGGGTAAGTTGCACGAAATGTCGCAACCAGTAATTGTGACCTGAGCCAAATAACACCAGAATTTTATCATTTGGTTTTGCAAGTTGTTTTAATTTTGCAAATATTTTGGCGTTACGGCTGTACCACATGGTGTTTAATTCTGCTCCAGGATGTGTGTTTTCGTTACCAATTTCAAGCAGTGGTATGTACAAGTTCTGCATTTGCTCAACACCATACTCGAGGGTGTTTTCGGCAATCAGTAATTCGCGGATGGTCGCAGTTTTTTGTTGTTGCTCGGTGATGGTTTTCAGGTTCTCGAGGTATGCAAAACTTTTTTCAAGGATGTGTTGCTGGTTGTTGTTTGCAGCAAAGTTTTGCACGGTTTCAAATGGGAAGTAATCAATGGTCTCGCTTTGTTCGTCAATGCCGTATACTTCGCTATGCTCGAGATGATGAGCTAAACGTAGCCCAATTTGTTCGCGTTCATTGGCTTCGGTTAGTAGTTTTTCTGGACTGAAATTTTGGTAAATACTGGTGATAAAGTTAGGGCGATCTGCAACAATCTCGAGAGCAATTTTGTTGGGTTGGAACGCTGCGAGTAAACGATTCACTTCAGCAAGTTCGGCTTGTTTTTCAGGTGTGCAAACATCAGCAACCTCGAGATTAACCACGTCCAAACCAGGGTTTGCCATGTGGTAACAACCTAGAATCATAATTTGGGTCATAGGTTTTGCAGCCTATCTTTGCGGCTCGAGTTTTGGTGTATTTCTGAACCAGTCTGACTGCTTGATTTGCCCAGTTCTTTCCAGACGTACCACAGGATTGCTCCCATGCTTGCTATTTCCATTGTGGCAAAAAAGTAATACGAGAGAGTTGCACTGCCGCCACCAATCACAAAGAGTGTGGTGAGTATGACCGCGACTGTGTTGAACCAACGGCTGGTCTGAACAGGCAAAATAAGATTGAGGAAAATCATGATGATTGGTATTTCAGTGAAGACCGAAAAAAGCAGCAAGATTTCTGAGGTGACTGGAACGCCAAAGTTGCCATTCATAATATTTTGTAAGGTGCCAGGGTGAATAAAACCAATGATGTCAGCAATGAGGATATTCAGCATGACCATTGTCCATAAAGTAGCTAATTTAATGCGTGTGATTTCCATCTCTGACCTCAAAAATAAAGGATGCTAACAATAGTTCACTATGTGTAGCTCGAGTTAAGACTTGCCAACTCGAGCTACACAAAAAATGCAAGATTGAAAGTTATTGCACGCTGATACGGATTGTGTCACCATCGCCAGTCGAAATATCTACTAAATTGCCTTCTGGTAGGTCGCCTTTTAGCATTTCGGTTAGGGTTTCCATATCTAAGCCTTGTTCACCCATAGTACGTTGTGCATCTTTGGGGATCAGTTTCATTGCAAAATTGGCTAATCCAATAGGGATATTAACGCGAATATTATCGCCATCACCCGAGGAAATTTCGATTTTAATCAGACGTGGTGTGGCTTTAGGGGTGTCGCGGGTACTCCAATCGCCACCTGACCAAGCTCCCCATTTGCTGGCTTTTGAACCTGTGACACCAGCTCTGGATAAGGCTTCTTCGACGATTCGACCCACATCTTTGCCATTAATTTTAACCCCTGTGCGGAACGATCCACGCTTAGGTTCTTCTTCTTCTTCGCCTGCCTCGAGCACTTGTGCAAGAGCATCGGCACTCATACCTTCGTCCATCATGGCGAATAAGCGTTCCCATGTGTTTTCAGGGAGTTTTTTTAGGTTGCTCGATAAGGCTTGTAATAATTTGACAGCATCTTCTCGAGAGATTTTGCCATCTTTGGCAAGTTGTAATACACGTTCAATTTCGCTCATAAAATAGCTCCTAACTGCTAGGTGTTAGTGCCTAGCTCTGTGTGGGTAAACAACAATTGTTGTTTTGCTGTATTTTCCTTGCTTACTGACTTGTTCCACCAATAGCAATAATGTCGAGGTCGCCTGCAGTTAAACGACATTCAAGGGTGGCTCTGGCTGCTCCAAGTCTGCCTTCGAGGTTGCCTCCAACCATGCGTTTTTCGGTTTGCGTTAAAATAAAGCCTTTGGCACTGACATCACCTGCGGTGGTACTGGCTTTTAGGGCAACACTTGAACCTGGTAGGAGTTCAACATTGACATCGCCAGCTAAGGCATGAACGTGTGAAGCGCCGTTCTCGAGTTTGGTTTTAATTTTAATATCACCTGCTTTGGCATTGACCATAAAACTCGTGGCTCCTTCAATGGTGACATCGCCGGCACTGATGTCAAGTTGGACAGCACCTTGGACATTAATAATGTCTATATCGCCGGCAACAGCTTTGACTTCAAGGTTAGCAAGGTGTTCTGGTACGCGTACCTCGAGTTGCACGGGTAAGGCTCTGCCGATGGTTTTAATGACAGTGTTCAGCCAACCAATTTCGGTGGGGTCGTCTATGTTGCCATGAGCGACAAGACGAGCGCTGTTGCTGTTACCGCGTGTGTCTAATTCGAGTCTGCCATTTTTAACAGTGGCTTCGATGCGGTTTAAACCGGGTACGCCTGTGATGTGAATATCGCCGCTGTTGGCATTGATTTCTAAATGGTTGATGTTCTCGAGGTTGATGCTGGTGGTATTGGCATCGGTTTTTGTGTGGGTGCTGATATCCACTTCAATTTTTGGCACTTTTGGAGTTGGTGGAGTTGGTGGTGTTGGCGGCGTGACGGGAGTAACAGGTGTGACAACAACAGGTGGCGGTGGCGGTGGGGCAGGTTGGGCTTTTGGTGGTGGCGGTGGTACAGGGGCGCTTCCTGTGAGGGCTTCTGAGGTGGTCTCGCCGGCTGGCTCGAGGGCACGGATGAGTTTGTTAGCTTCTTCTGGGCTGATTTTGCCTTGTCGTAGAAGATTTTCGATGCGTTGGCGGAACGGATCCATTGTTTCTCCTTTTGGGTTTTGGAACCCTTGTAAAAATAATGTAAAATAAATATTACAATTTGTCAAGTTTCATTTTCTAATTAGAATTTACCAATCCTTTATCTGTTTGGGTTCTAAAAAATTCAAAACAGAATACTAGCCTCTTTGACAGGTGGTTTTTTTGCTTTCTCAGGGTAAACTAATCAAGTGTTCGATCCAGAAACTTTCCAAAGCACCTTCCTTGAACTAACCCGCAAGCCACTCTGGGCAGGATTTGCACCACTCGAGATTCCACTGCTGATTTGGGATGGTAACCGCACCTATGCTTTTAATCATCCAAACCCACCACCTCCTTTTGAAGCCGAATGGGATTGGTACGTGATGGAAGGACGAGCCGAAACAATCATTGGCAACAGCAGCGGCACCCTCGAGTTTTTACCTGTTGCCACAGTCATGGCAGCTAACCTCGAGACCGCAGATGCCGCAGCCATTGCGATTCATGAAGCATTTCATGTTTTTCAAGGAATGCAGTACCCCTTATGGACAACCAATGAACTGGACGCACTGACCTACCCACTATTTGACATAGATGTGTTGGCATTGCGCCGCATTGAAAGCCGTGCCTTATCAAAAGCCCTTGCCCTCCAAGACCTTGGTTGGGTCAGAGCTGCTTTAAAAGCTCGAGCTTCGAGATATGCCAAACTTGCCGAAAAACACCGTATTTACGAACGAGAACTCGAACGACTCGAAGGCAGTGCGTATTTTGTCGAAGGACGAGCCAGAGGCGAAGCCACAACCATTG
Organism: Deinococcales bacterium; assembly: GCA_013298595.1. Lineage (GTDB taxonomy): Bacteria > Deinococcota > Deinococci > Deinococcales > JAAFIG01 > JAAFIG01. Next base: position 115,575 of record JAAFIG010000011.1, read on the forward strand.
CCGAAGAAGATTTCCCAGCTTCGCAAATACGTGCTCGAACCTATGCTTCTGGCAGAGCTTGGATTGAACTTTTAACACGGTTTGCTCCGCAATCGCTACGCGACTTAAACAAAGAATATGCCGATGTGTTGCTCAGACCCGTCGCCAAAAGTGCTCCAGAACGCCCATTAACTTTTGCCATTCTCGAGTACGAACGCGAACGGGCTGCACAAGATATTGCGGCTTTACAAGCCCAACAAGCGGCGAACCGAGCTGAATTTTTTGATGGTTTTGATTTTTTGCTCGAGATTAACAGCCGCATCCCATTACAAGCCCAAGGTTTTGACCCAATGAACATGCAAATCCTCGAGAACAACGAAATGATTCATAGCCGATATGTGCGTTTAGCCGATGCCAATGGCTCGCTCGAGGTGTTAAGTGCTCCCAGTTTAACCATCGGTACAGAAAATCCAATGCACATCACCCAAATTTTTGTCAAATTACCCAATCCGCCCAGTGTCAATCGTGGTCAGGTGTTACGGGTTCAACACGAAAAATTTAAATTAGAATGGAAAAACGCTCAACTTGAATTACTTGACCGTGCTATGCGAATCACCATCGAAGATTAATCTTCATCTGTCTCGAGCTGGAAAATTTTGCCACGCAAATGCTTAGGGTAATGATTTTTAATCGTGCTACCGACGTGTTTACCCCAACCAAGCGCAAAACCTTGGGTCTGCAAAACCAGCCAACCAGTACTCCCCACTCGAGTGATTGTTTCACCGCGTAAAAAAGCAGCGATTTCATCAGCTTCGATTTCGAGTACTGCTTTTTGCTGAACTCGAGAAAGCCCATGATGAGGTTCAAGCCTATTTTTCTCGAGATGTGCCACAGGAATACCTGCACGCAATGCCCGAATACCATTTAAATCAGGCATTTCAGGATGCGCCATATGGATTTCACCACGCCACTCGAGCGGCACACCAGCAGGAACAACAAATTCGTCTAGGAATTCACGCCAGATTTTGCTACTCACAGCGCGTAACTCGGTGACTGCATGCACAGGATCGCCAGTGTTTTTGCGTAACCGAGCCAGAAAATGCCCTTCACCACGAATTTCATGTGGAAACAATCTCGAGCCAATACCACCAATGCCAGCTCGAAAACCGGGTATTTCCTCGAGCGAAAATTCTGGGTGCACCTTCAGAAACTGATTGATCACAGCTTCGTTTTCGGCAATCGAAAAAGTACAGGTGCTATAAACCAATACCCCATTTTCGGCGAGTAATGCGGCTGCATGCTCGAGAATTGCCAGTTGCCGCACAGCACAAGTTTGCACATGAGCTTCAGACCAACTTTGAATTGCTGCTTCGTGCTTCCGAAACATTCCTTCACCGCTGCAAGGTGCATCCACTAAAACCCGATCAAAACTCGCCCCCCATTTTTGTGCCAATTTTGCAGGTTCTTCGTTCGTTACAACCCCAATACACCCTAAACGCTCGAGGTTTTCGGCTAAAGCCTTAGCTCGAGTCGCACTGATTTCATTGCAAACCAACACCCCAGTATTTTGCATCAGTGCAGCCAAATGCGTACTTTTACCACCTGGAGCAGCACATAAATCCAGCACCCGCAAATTAGGTTTAACCTCGAGTGCTAAAGCCACTGCCTGAGCACTGGCTTCTTGCACATAAAACGCACCTGCATGATGCAAAGCATTGGCACCCAATCGTGCACCTCGAGGGGCATACAAACCCAGTTCAGACCACGGCACAGCCTCGAGATGCGTGGGTTGCAAAAGCTTTTGTAAATCTGGAGCAGAAACTTTTAGACCATTAGCCCGAATTGCATACTCGCGTTCACCAGTCTCGAGAGCAACTTTAAAAGCAGCAAACTCTGCACCCAGTAAAGCCTGCATTTGCTCGAGAAATAATTGAGGTAATTGCCGCATTTGGGTCTATTCTAGCTTTTTTGAAAATAAAACAAGTCACTCGAGAAATTCTTATTTTCAGCAGTACAATGTTGCCATGAACACTTTGAGATGGATGTTACTGCTGCTTTTTGCGGTTTCTATACAAGCTTTTTCGGATGCACGTCCAGACCCCAACCCAGCAGGGAGTGTGCTTGCTCCAGAAGGTGCAACCAAAGTGCAAATGGTACGAGAACGTGTGCTTTTTGAAATTCAACCAGCCACTACCAAACCCAAATCCCCAGATGTGGCTCGAGTGACTGCCGATTTTTATTTTCGTAATCGAGGAACTGTTGCTGAACAAATGCAGGTGTTATTTCCAATTGCCAGCGATAGTTTTGATCGGTTTTATACGGGAAAAAATTTAAAAGTTTGGATTGACGGCACAGAAACACCAACAACTGTTTTGAAAAAACGAGATACCAATGCCGAATATACATGGAAAGCTTTTAACGCAAGTTTTCCACTCGAGCGTGAAGTGTTTATTCGAGTGCAATACGATACGTACTCACTCGGATTAAATACCTATAACGATGCACAATTTCTCAATAGTTTTGGTTACACCTTTGCCACAGGAGCACCTTGGTATGGCAAAATTGAAAACATCGAACTGGTCTTACAAATGCCGTACAAAATTTCTCGAGAAAATACGTGGGCAGAAGACCTATTTGGACAAAAGAACAAACCAACATACCTTGGTAATCAAGCCATTTGGAATTGGCAGAATATCGAACCACTCGAGAATAGTTACCTCGAATTTCAAACTGTACCTATTTGGTTATGGAACTCGTATTTAACTGCCCAAGCAGAAGTTAGACAGAAGCCAAAAAATATACAAGCACATCGAACGTTAATCCAATTGATCTTACAAATGAATTACTGGGGTTACTCTATTTCACAAATTGAAGGCTATCATGATATTCGTCTCGAGCAAGCTTGCCTGAAGGTATTTAAGGAATTTCCTACGGATATGAATATTCGTTTGTTCTGTATTGAAAAAGCCCAAGAGCAAATTTCCCGTGATGGTGTAAGTGAATCAAATCCTGAAATGCAATTTGCATTACGTACCTTTGCCGAGATTCAAAAAATTGCCCCTTACAATGCAGTAGCCGAAAAAGCATACACAACTATGCAAAATGTATACGAACAAAGTTGGATGACATTACCATTACAACCTCCACGACCCAATTCTCGAGGAGCAAGCAAAACGATTACAGCCGCAGAAACAGTGAAAACTATAGCCCAATACGCTGCTTTGAAACCCCAAGCAACAAAGATTTGTAACGACTTATTGATACAGAAACGCGAGGATTTTAGTCGATTAGATATATACATTGGTGATGGTGTCTCTTATCAATATAAACTCGAGAAAAATTTTGCTTTTACTAACAGCAAAAAGCAAAACCTTAATGCTTGGAAAGCCATTCTCGAGCAAGCATTAACCCAATTTGGACGTTATTGGAACACACCAATGTGGGGAGCCGATAATCAATGGCAATTGCGTTGGTTTGCTAACCTAGATGGCTCGAGACGTTATGCTGTTGGTCTGAAAATACTGCCCAATAAAACAGTTGCTGTTTGTATGCAAACGTATTTGCGTTCCAAAAAGAAATTCTAAAATGTAAGCCCAAAATAAGCGCTTGTGCTACCATATCGTATGACTTCTCGAGTTATTTTATTGGGAGTTGCACTAAGCATCAGTGCAGCTATGGCATGGGCACAAACCAGTAAGCAACAACAAGGCACTTACAATGTTCGTGAAAAAGTCAGTGGCAAAGAAATTTTTGATTTAATTACCAAAGAAGGTTACAAACCAGTACTTGGTAAGGATTCCGACGGTGACCCAAAAGTAGAATTTAAAATTCAAGGTAAAAGCGTTGCCATTTTCTTTTATGATTGTAAAAAAACCCCACTCTGCACAAACTTAGCTATTTCAGCAGGTTGGGACATCAATAAGCCACTGGATAACAAAAAATTACTTGCCTTTAATTTCGATCAACGTTTTGCTCGAGCCAGCATAGACGAAGAAAACGATCCGTACCTCGAATCAGATTTCGATTTCACAAGTGGCGCAACCCTAGAAGGTTTTGTTGAATGGATTAAAACCTATGCAGGGCAACTTGATGAATTTGAAAGCACTTTTAAATTATAAAAAATAAGGTCAAAGTGTCCCATCTGTACTTTGACCTTATTTTCTAAGCTTCAAACTCGAGAATCACAGGGGCATGGTCGCTAAAGAATTTTTCACGATAAATCCGCGCACTTTTAGCTCGAGCTGCTAAATTCTTCGTGCACAACTGATAATCGATACGCCAACCAACATTGTTCTCTCTGGCACGACCACGATTAGACCACCACGAGAAATGCTCGGTTTCGCCCACCAATTGACGAAAAACATCATGAAAACCCTGCTCGAGTAACGTTGTCATCCAAGCGCGTTCCTCGGGTAAAAAACCACTACTCTCGAGGTTGCTACGCCAGTTTTTTAAATCAATTTTCTGATGAGCAATATTTAAATCACCAGCCAATAAAACATCTGTGCTTGCAGCTAAATTGTGCAACCACGGTGTGAACACATTCAAAAAACGGTACTTTGCCTCTTGGCGCTCTAAGCTACTCGAGCCACTGGGAAAGTACGCACTAATTGCAGACCACGTATCAAATTCGATCCGCAACACTCGCCCTTCGGCATCAAATTCTTCGGAACCAAAACCCATATGAATAGCCTTAGGCTCGAGCTTAGAAAGAATACCCACACCGCTATACCCAGGTTTACTGGCAGCAAACCAATGCGCTTTGTAATCGGGCAACAAAGTCAGAGCAGGTAATTGATGCTCGAGTGCCCGAACTTCTTGTAATAAAATCAGGTCGGCGTTTTCTGTAGCTAACCACTCGAGCAGACCTTTTTGAGTGGCACTACGAATACCGTTGACGTTTAAAGTAATCACTTTCATGCTGTGTATTATGCCGTATTTGATTGTGAAAAAGAGCCATTACTTAGAAAGTTTACTTGGGAATCTCGAGATAAAGAAAAGGATGGGCATTTGCCCATCCTCAACAATTAAGTGTTTTCCTAGATTCTAGGGATTCTATCCGCAATAATATAGGTCGGAAATGGGTCGATACGACCATTGACCAACATATAACCAGAGCTTATGTTTCTATCATTCCAAAGTTTAAGCACTTTGGAAATTTTAGCAGCCAACCAATTGCCTCGGTTGACAAGATTCAAAGGGTTACGATCCCAAATGCAACCGTCTGGATAAATATCCTCATAAATATCTTCAGTAACATTCTCAATATACTCCCAATTTGCCGAGGAGACAGGCTCTGCAAGTCCTTCAAGTCTATCTGTAAATCCAAGAATACTATTACCCGTGAATATATGCCCTTTTGTGCGCGTATTATCTACAAAATTACATTTAACACTGCCAACCCACACGGCAACTGGAATTGTTAATACGTTACCACCAACACACTGGAGCGTTACGCCTACGCTTAAAGTGGGAGCATTAGTTGCATTACTCGAGATAGTAATAGTACCCTTCAGAATTCCAACTGTACTACCACAATTACCTGTAATTGGAATGTTATAACCACTCGAGTTAGGTGCAATAGCAGCAGGAATTCTATTGTCTACTGTAACTGAAGCACCTGACAAATTAAATGCTGGGTCTGGCACAAAACTACCAATGCTCGAGATGAGCAAATCAATCGTTCCGTCAGGATTAGTAACCGTTATTGATCCTGAGGTAGATTTAGTGATTGGAGCAGTCATTGGAGTGGTAGTAGCCGCTATTTTTGCTTCATCAGCGCATTCAATTCGTATTAGTATCTCGAAGGGACTTGCCAAATTTCTTGCATTGTGAGTTAAAGTAATAGTCTTATGCAATATAGCAGGTATAGAAGGACATGACCAGAAAAGTATAAAAGGAATGGTTTGACCTGGAGCAAGATTAGAGTTACCGTTAGAGATTCCAGAAATGCGATCATCTCCAAACGATGTCCATTGAAGTGAAAGTGTACCTTTAGAAGAACTAGAATTTTCAAAAACCACTCTTGGGTCGATGACTCCGCTACTATTTAATTTCTTTCGCAGAGAAATACTTTGAGGTGTTACAATTAAATCAGGTTGACAACCTTTATCAGCATTATCTTTAAGACACTGCAAGTAATCTTGCCATGCTTGGATTCGTTTATTCCATAAGACTGCAACATCGAATGGTGCGGCTCCACCGAAAACCCAAGTGAATGCGATTCTTGAACCGTCAAAAAATTTCTGAATTTTACCAGCAGGGATTGGTGCAAGCGCTAAAATCCACTCAGTAACTGCTGCACTTAATTGACAGGTTAAATCTCTAAAATCGTTTGCTTTTGCATCGCAATTGCCAGCACATGGTGGTGGTGGCGGTAACCAATCACACCCGAAAAAATCGACTAAGTATTGTGGACGAACTGTATTTGTTGAACTGCTAACACTGATAGTTGAACCGCCAAAATTAGCATTAAAATTGGCAATTTTTTTCATTAAGCTAAAAGAATCCGCATTAGTGGCGGTGCCGTTGATAAAAGTAGTCATGTCTCCAAGGTCTGCGGATAATCCAGAAATAAGTTCAGAGATTTTCCCAGTTGCGTTTGATTGTGCATACTGGAGAATAAAACTCACTTTTTGATCTTTAATCTCCGATACAAGGAAATCATTTCCATCTACGTCAGTGGCGGAAATTTTGAAGCGGTCGGGTGTTCTAATGACACTTGTCGTTAAGAAATCGAAACGCAAATTCTTACTTTGTAGACTTGGAAGTGCATTAAGAATTTGAATAGCTGTTAAAACATCACTGCCTGTTGGGTATAATTTTGCTTGTGGCACAACTTGTCTCGTTCGGCTCGTACTTTGCCACTCGAGTTTCACTGCTCCTGCATTGGTTGCATTACGGTAATACTCGAGTCGAATGTCGTACTTGGTATTGGCTATTAAATCCACTGTTCCACTACGAACTCGGTTCACTCCATCTTTCCAATCATTGACCAAAGCTTGACCATTCACCATTAATCTAGCTCCGTCACTCGAGGTTACGTAAAACGTGTACTTTTGAGTGTATTGAGGTTGGATTTGACCTGTCCATCTGACGCTATACGTGGTTTTGGCGATGCCTGTTACTGGGCTGTTGTTGTTCCATGTTTTGTTGATGGTGGCATCTATTTGTGTTTTTTTGGTTCCAGTGAAATCCATGTTATCAAAATAATCACCTGTTAAACCTTGGGTTGTGGCTGCGGCTAAACTGAGTGTGCCATCTTCGTTTTCGACTTGCATTCCAGTTATGTTGTTTGGGTCTGGGTTGTTTGGTGTTGGTGTTTGGTTACAAGCGGCGAATAGGAAGAGTAAACTAAAAGCTGCGATGTATCGCTGGGTGCTATGGCTTATATTTCTGAAGTACTGTTTCATGATGTATTCCCTCCTCAGGAATCTCGAGGTTTGGTGTCTCGAGTGGTTGTGTCATACCTCCCGACATGACTGCAACATTGTGCAATACCACTGGGGAATGTTGGGGAATCAAAAAGGTAAACCTTGTATTTGACAGCTTTGTTTTTACTAAGCGTTAAATTTGTATAAGTTTTTTGCTGGGTCTAAGCAGGTAATTTAAGCTCATTTTGTACTTTTGTGTCTCGAGTTTGCTTTCTTCTTGCTAAACTGTGTGTATGCCTATTTCGCGTCGTCGTTTGCCTGTGCATGTGTTGGATCGTCCGCGTTTGTTGCGTCGGCTCGAGGCTTCAGAAGCTCAGGTGATTGCAGTCATTGCACCAGCAGGGTATGGCAAAACCACGCTTTTAACGCAGTTCGCAGCTTTATCTAAACGTCCTGTAGCGTGGCTGACTCTGGATGATTCCTCAGCGGATGCAGCAGCTTTAGCGGGCGCATTAGCGGCAGCTTTGATGGTGGCGTTTCCTCGTGCTAAATTTGCTTCTTGGAAAGCAGCATTGGCACTTGGTGCTTTGCCACATGGCTTGGCAGCGGCACTTGCCGAGGATGTTAATCAGTTGCAACGCAATGCAGTAATGGTATTGGATCGGCTCGAGCGATTGAGTGTTGAATCCTCTAAATGGCTCGAGGGTTTGTTCGAGATTTTAGAAGTGCGGCATCAGGTTGTACTTGCTGGGTATGAAGGTTCATTTTTTCCAGTTACTCGGTTTGTTGCCGATGATCGCGCCATCGTACTTGGAACTTCAGATTTAGCGTTTACACAAAAAGAAGCACAGGTGTATTTGCAACGCCGTGGTTTTATTGGCGATGCAGCTCAAGCAGCTCAGGCACTCGAGGGTTGGGCTGTGGGTTTGGCATTATTAGCTTCGGGTTCGGGTTTAGCCTCTCGAGCTGACCAACTTATTTTTGAGGTTTTGCAGCGTTTACCGTTGCCGTTACGTAATCAAATTGCCGAAGCAGCCGTGCTCGAGGTTTGGGATGAGCAAAGTGCTGTGCAGTTGGGTTGTGTTTTACCACAAGGTTGGTTGCAAGCTGTTGTCAATGCGGGTTTGCCTTTGCAGCCTTTGGGCACACGACAATATTTACCCCATTCGATTTTATTGGCAGCACTCGAGGTATGGTTAAGGCGTGTTCCTGAACGTCATGCCGAGTTACATTGCAATGCGGCTGTGTTCGCGGAGCGTTCAGGGTTGTTACTCGAGGCTTTACGGCATTTTCGTGTTGCTGGTGCGTTGCTCGAGGTTCATCGGATAGCAGAGGCTATTATTGTACCTGCGGTTAATCGTGAAGAATTTTATTGGGTTAAACAGTTGTTAGAATCTTTTTTACCTGCCGAGTTATCTGTGCGTTTACAATTGAGGTTAGCGCAGGCGTGGCGGCAAACTGGTGATGTTGTTCGTGCCAACGAGGTTTTGCAGCAAGTTCAGAATTCCGGTGTACAAGATGCTTTGTTGTTTGGTTTATTGGCAATTGGCGAGTATAACCAAGGTCATTATGAACGTCAGATTGAGTTTGTTCAGCAGGGTTTAGCTTTGGATTCAGATGTTCGTATGCAGGCAAAACTCTTGATGTCTTTGGCGGCTGGTTTTGCCGAACTTGGACGGGTTGAAAAAGATGTGGCTGCTGCCGAAGAAGCGGTTCATTGTGCAGAGTTAAGTGGTGACCAAATGCTTATTGCGGCTACAGTTTCTGTTTTAGCGGCTTCGTATGGGTCGGCTGGGCGGCGTACAGATTGCGAACGTATGTTTCGACGAGCTTTGGATATATGCGAAAAATTGGATTTAACAGCCAAGGCATTGGTAAGTTACAATAATTTTGCTAATTATTTATCGGATTGGGGACGTGTCACAGAAGCACTCAATTTGGTTCAGAAAGGAATTCCTTTAGCTCGAGCAAGTCAAAGTTTTTGGTTGGCATTATTGCTTGGCACCCAAGGCATAATGCAATTGAGACTTGGTGATTTTATGGCGGCGTTGCATAGTTTCTCTGAAGGTATAGAGCGTTGCCAGTTTTTTGGTTTGGGTGGTGTGGATTATAATTATCAGCTTTTTTCGATCCAAGCGGCAATTCTGGCTAAAGATTTAACAC